>JACJOC010000003.1 GCA_014695345.1 Cyanobacteria bacterium FACHB-471 | reverse complement strand
TAGATTCAGCCATCACTTCTCCAATGCTCGTTCAACTCAAAAGGCTTGTGTCACTTTAGCTTGAGCCGATGGAAATTGAAGCAGATAGAGGCTTCTAGACAAATTCACCCAAGTGGGAAAACCCGCAACCAGTTGCTAGTCAGAAGTACCGTCTTTGCTTTCACAAATTAGCAATTCCTCGTTTCAACGCCATAATGGCTGCCTGGGTGCGATCTTTGACATCTAGCTTGCTTAAAATTCGGTTGACGTGAGTCTTTACTGTACTTTCACTAATCGTTAGAGCCGTGCTAATTTCCTGGTTGCTCATGCCCTGTCCAATTAACTGGAGAACTTCTAGCTCACGATCGCTCAATTCTGGACCAGTCATCCGCTGTACTAGCTTGGCAGCCACGTTGGAGGGAATATACTGTTGCCCCCTGTTCACGGTACGAATGGCTGTCAATAGTTCCTCTGGCTCAGAGTCCTTTAGTAAATACCCCTTTGCCCCGGCTCGCAATCCTCGATAAATCTCTTCATCAGTGTCATACGTGGTCAGCACAATAATCCGGGCGTTAGAAAACTCACTGCAAATAACTGTAATCGCCGGAACACCTTCCATCTCAGGCATCCGTAAATCCATCAAAGTCACATCAGGCTGTTGTTGCTGAAACACTGCGATCGCCTCATGCCCATTTCGCCCCTGACCCACAATGACGATATCTGGAGCCTTCTCTAACATCCCGATCAAACCCTGACGGACAACAGGATGATCGTCCACAACAAGAACGCGAATGTGACTGGGCTGACTCATGCTGACTTACTCCCGATCAATAGATACCACGATCTTTGTCCCTTGCCCTAAATTACTTTGAATTGTTAATTCAGCTCTAATGCGCTCAGCCCGTTCTGCCATTCCGATTAGACCAAAGCCATTCCGCATCGCCTGGTTTTCTACCTCAAATCCCTGCCCATCGTCTTGAATTCGCAAGCTACATTGGGTCGGTTCGTAGATCAGTTCAATGCGAATTTCATCTGCCTTGGCATGTTTGATTGCATTGGTCAGAGCTTCCTGCCCAATCCGAAACAGATTATTTTCCAAATCGTAGGATAGGGAATAGGGTGTACCAATGACTTCGTAGACGACTTGGGTTGCGATCGAGGAGTCCAATTGAGCCGCAAGACGCCTTAAAGCATCCTGTAAGTTACCGTTCTCCAAAAGGTATGGGCGGCGTAGTGCCTCTACTGAACGACGTGCCTCTGCAAGTCCAGAACGGGCTAAGTCGAGGATCTGAGTGAGGAGAGTTTGCGCTTTTTCTGGATCCGCCGTTACCTCATCGGAGGCAGATCGAGCATGAATGATAATGCCTGTGAATGCCTGTGCTAAAGTGTCGTGGATTTCCCGTGCCATGTGGTTGCGCTCTTCTAGAATCGAGGCTGCTTCTGCTTGCTTTTGCAGCGTAATGTCTCGCGCCAGCCAAATCACCTGTTCGTGCCGAATCGGGGCAATGCGAGCCGAAAACCAGACTTCTCGTCCAGCTATCCACTGGCATTCAGTGTATTCAACGGTCAGTACTTGTTGGGTTTTCACCACCTGCTGAATATAATTCAGGAATTCATCAGCTTGTTCCTTGGCATAGAGTTGATGCAGTGTTTTACCAATATATTCCTCCCTATACTCCTCTCCATAGGATGGATTTCCGAGGAATATTGGGATTGCGTCGATCACTTGCCCTTCAGCATTGTAAACACACAGCGGATCGGGAATGGCTAAAAAGAGCGCTCGCAGTTCTGCTTCAGAGGCTTGCAGCGCGGCTTCTGCCTGTTTGCGATCGCTAATGTCCGCAATCACCCCTTCGATGTAGTCATCGTCTGCATTCAAATAAGAAGAGGAAAGTCCCCAGAACAATGTTCCATCTCGTTTTCGCATCTGTACTTCATAGCTTCGCATTTCCCCATCCCGCTTCAGCAACTCAAGGAATTGTTGGCGATCGCTGGAACTTACAAAATAGCCGATGCAGTGTTCCACCCCAATGATCTCCTCTGGTGAATCAAAGCCCAACAGATTGGCAAGGCGTTGATTGGCATCGAGAATTAATCCATCCGAGAGGCGGGTTCGGTAGATGCCGACCTGCGAGTTTTCAAAGATAGCTCGGAACTTGGCTTCACTGCGTTGTAATGCCTCTT
>JACJOC010000029.1 GCA_014695345.1 Cyanobacteria bacterium FACHB-471 | reverse complement strand
ACGACCACAACTGCGGCACAAGTAGTTCTGAATACCGTTGCGTCGCCCATTCTTGACAGTTTGGTTGGAGTTACAGTGTAAACATTGCATCATACTTCTATTGTGCAACGCCAGCTTGAATGAACTGGCACGTTATCTAGAAGTGTCTGAAGGGGATAAGCAGCGGGCGATCGCTGTCCTGCCATACTGAGCCTTACTCATCTCTTCGTAAAAGGCTTTGATCATCAACAATCTGCTTAAATGTTTTTCTTCAAGTTACTAACCCACCCCGCAACGCTCGCACGGCTGCTTGAGTTCGATCATCAACACTGAGTTTATTCAAGATATTACGGACGTGGGTTTTAACTGTTCCAACCGTGATGTAGCACCGTTGCCCAATTTCGGCATTGCTACATCCTTCCACAATCAGTTGGAGGACCTCCAACTCTCGGACTGAAAGAGGAGCAACTGCCAAAACATTACTGTGTTCGTCATCCGCTGTAATCTCGATGGTGTTGGGTTGAGCAGCGGTACTTGCAATCTTTGCCTGAACTTGGCTGTTGTGTTCTAATACAACTCGGGCGATCGCCGGGTCAATCCAATTATTGCCCTCGTGAGTGCTTTGAATCGCTTCAAGCAGATGGTTTGCATCCACATTCTTCATGCAGTAGGAATCTGCTCCAGCGGCAAAGGCAGCAAGGACATCTGTTTCATTGTCTTGCATCGTCAACATCAACACTTTTGTTTGAGCAGTATCAGGTAGCTCATCGGTCAGCGACTCCCTGAACTGGCGTACCAATTCAACTCCATCGATATCGGGCAAACCAATGTCTACGATGGCAACATCTGGTTTAGCGCTCAGCAGCAATTTCAGACCTTCAGGACCACTTGCAGCTTCTCCGATTACCTCAAGGTCAATCTGCTGATTGAGCGTCGTTCGAAGTCCCATCCGGGTCAGGTCATGATCTTCAATGAGAGCAACGCGAATGGGAGCCATTTAGAGTAGCCTGCTTGTAGGGTCAGTGCTGATACTACCAAATGACAGCCATTTGACGGGAGCGACCGCTACAATCCGTGCTAGGGCGGAAGCATTGATGTGGTCCTGGCGTTCCCTTGTTGGGGAGGAAGTAACGGGCGATCGCCGCTGTCCTAATGCTGGGCATCCCTTACGCTGGCATTCAGTACTTTAAGAGCCAGGGCATCTGGTATGACAGCGAGGGGAATCCACACGCGGATATCTGGATTCAAGGAGTAGGGGCGATCGCTATTCTGACATTCAGACTGGGCATTCTGTCCCTAGTCATTTGGTGCCCGCTATGAAACCTCGGTGGCGGAAAATCACGATTCCTATAGAAATTACTGTTGCCCTAATTGCTGCTCTAATCGTCTGCCTCCCCATGCTGCATCCTTTCAGAGTTTGGGTGGCTGGTGGCGTGTGGTGCGCCCAGTCAGTCCCAGACGGTGGACTGAAAGTACTGTATGGCTCTAAGGCTTGCAGTTCTTCAGAAGCAGCGCAGCCGGAGTAGAGGCAAAATTAAAAACCCAGCTCTCCTGCGTCTAAACACAATCTCTAACTCAGCATTCTCCTTATCTCCGTCAAATGAGAGAGATAAGGAGAATGCTTTATCAGCGTTGATGAAAGTAATTGTGTTCGCTGCTACGACTATGCAAAATATAGAAGACAAGCCTTCTTTTCAAAAGTCCTTGTTGGCAGGACTGACAGTGCTTTTGGTCGAGAATGAGCCTGGACTGGCAGAACTGCTCACGTTCATTCTTGAGGGGAACGGAGCCAGAATCATCCCAGCCGGTTCTGCTACTGAAGCACTAAATCAGTTAAAGCGGCGGCAACCAGACGTTTTGGTCAGCAACGTTAGGCTACCTGATGAGGACGGAAGCTGGTTGATTGAGCGAATTAGGCAGGTAGAGGGAGCATGTCGCGAACTCCCAGCTATTGGTGTAACTTCCTACCTTGGAGAAGTTGATGCCCAAGGAGCGTTGAGAGCCGGATTTCATCACTTTTTGTCCAAGCCGCTAGACCCAGATGAGTTGGTTCAAGAGGTACTTAAGCTTACTGGGCGACAATGACGGATTTTGTGGGAATATCGAAGTTTCTCCACAAAATCCGTCAAGGTTCCTGGTCTATGTCTCTCGATGTTGATTTTAGGCTGGATGGATTGAAGGTGCTAGTTGTCGATGACGATAATGACAACCTTCAACTTTTCGCATTTCTACTTGAGACTTATGGTGCAAGCGTAACCACAGTTAGCTCAGCGAATGACGCATTTCAAGCCTTCCTGGAACAGCAACCTGACATCTTAATCAGTGATATCAGAATGCCCAACCAAGACGGGTACATGTTGATCCGTCAAATCAGAGGGTTGACGGTTGAGCAAGGAGGGCAAGCGCCAGCGATCGCCCTAACTGCTAATGCTAGGGAAATAGACCAGCAACAAGCACTTGCAGCAGGTTTTCAGCAGTATTTGGCTAAACCTGTTGACCCCGATGAATTGCTACAAGCTGTGTTGGAGATGTCCGCTAGCAAGATTTGATAGCACAATACCAGCCCCTATCAACTCGGAGCTGGCATTGCACTAAGTATTTATGGCGGACTATGGGATTCCAGCCTTATTATGGCTTAGCATCCTTTGACTTATACTCTTTGAATCAATTCTCTGAGGCAGGGAGTGTGCTCGCGGTAAGCATCCGTCTTTGAATACCGTTCTAGCTGCTCTAAGCTAATCATTCCTCTTTCTGCTAGTGCAGTTACTTCCCAAGGCAGTAGAGCGTTTAGTTTTACGCTCTCAACAAAATATTCATGAGTCTGACCTCGTTCTGCATTAAGCGCTGCAACCTGCTGCTCAAGGGTTCCTAAATCATGAAAATCAGCGCTTCTGGCTATGGTATCCGTAGACCTGATTCGGCAAGCCAATTTGAAGAAGGTATCTTTCATGGTTACAAGGGTATAAAGACTCAAAGCCGACAGCCGATAAGTAGGTAAAGAAATCTTGCACTAATGCAATATTCTGCAATACAAGTGCAATTTCATTAATTCAAGCAAGGTCCAGTGGGTGAGACTTACGTCTAAGGGATAGAGTTGGTGTTACTTTAGCTTGTTGCTTTCTATACACAACTATGCTTCACATTGTTTTTTTCTTTTATAGCCCTCTCCAGCAATTCACCCCCCCCCCTGGAGAAAGTTAGGCACTACAGGGTGTTATGTCAGACGCGATGATCGTTCTTGTGGGTGTGGTGATTGTTTTCGTTAACCTTAGAGAAGGATCGGTTGAACCAGCAAGATTAGTCTGATGCGTGAAATCTCAAATGAAACGCTTCAAGTTGCGAGGAAACATGCTTTGCAGGTACAACAACATGGAGAAAAAGTACGAAATACGGCAAATACCCTCAGGCAAGCTGGACGCATTAGTGAGGCGCAGAGAGAGCAGGTAGAGCTCTGCGTTGAACTGATGCAGCAGTCTGCACAGGGAATGCTTGATGCAGTAGATGCTGCATACAAGTCCCCAAAGGATTCAGTAGAAGCCTTTGTATTAGCAGTTGACCATCATGTTATAGCTAATCGGTATCATATAATTGCGAATAATTTGTTGATTGGACATTAAACTATTTCCTAATAGAAACCCCCTGCATTTATAGCAGGGGTAATTTTTGGGTTTACTGTCGCACTGTCACAACTACTGTCACACTGTCGCCTTTTCAAAACGCCTGTGACAGTGCGACAGTGCGACAGCAAGCCCTAGTTGATGTTAGTTGTAAGTCTTCAAGCGCTTGAGAACTTTTAAAACAGTACCGTTAGAGTTTTGTCTCTCCACATACTCAAAGTACTGGGGAGATTCGCAAGCTAGGCTCTCCATCCAGGACTCGATTAGCTCATTGCTATCAAGCCCTAAAGCAGCCGATTTGCGATTTCTCGATACGTCTCTAACTTTGACTTCATTCCCTACGTTTGGGATGAATTCTTCAAGGAAGTCGTAGATCTGATCAGCGTCAAGTGCGTCGGTTTCAGTTGCGGGTTGAGCATCTGATTCAGGCTCATCAATCACCTCTTCAAACAAGCTCGATAGCGTTTCCAGCTCAAGTGTCTCAGCATTGAAAGCGAACTGTTCTTTCTGGTATTCATCGTCTTGTTGATAGCTAAAGGGATGGCTCAGCCTCGACCTTTCACCTGATGGAAATTCGGTTTCCTAGTCTGGTAATGCAGACCAGCGATCGCCTCGGCTGTAGTAGAAGGCTCGACCTGTAGGGGCAAGTAGCTTGTGTCTTGCTGCTGGCTCCAGTTTTGGGCAAAAGCCAGTAGCGACAGCGCTATCAGGGGTAGTTTTATGAATGGATGCCGTTGGCGAATGTACTACAAGCAAGATTACATAAACACGACAAGCCCTGAAATGCTTGCTATTTCATTGCTCATAAAGCTTGTAACACGCATGTAGAAGCATTTGTAACACTTTCGCCAACAACATCTATTTATAAAACTACCCCAGAAGCAGCTAAGCCTAAACTCCAGAATAACCGTTAAAGATCTAATACCATTATCAGTTAATTATCTAAGCTCTTTATTTCTTTATTTTTTTAGAGGTTTAGAAACTGCTTCAGATCTTCAATGTTCTTGATCTGTTCCCAATCCACATTGCTGGACCGAAGCAGTTCAACTGCCGTTTGAATCAAGTGCTGAGGATAGACACGATCGGCTGCTGGGACTGGCGATTCATTGTTATCCCTGACTTGACGAGCTGTATCATTCAGCCATTCGTGCTGAGAGCGATAGATTTTAATATTCACAGTTGTCAGCCTGTCTTCTGGCTTCGGCTTTTGTGCGGGTGCCTCGATTGTTTTAGGAAGTTCAGATAGTTGCTCCTCAACTTCAGATAGTTGCTCCTCAACCGCAGGTTGCTGGACTGGTGTTTGTTTTGTTGGTGGACCTGGCGCGTTAGTCTTGCCAAAATCACTGAGCTTGCCCATCGCTCCCATTCGTTTGCGCTCTGCCATCACTTCACCTTCCAGAGCTTATTAACTTCTTTAGCAAGAGATTTATAGGCAAGTGCCCCAATTGATTTTGGTGCGTAGTCCAGAACCGGGCTTTGCTGTGCGATCGACTCTGCCACGTTGATGTTCTCTGGAATAACGGTATGCAGCAGCCGATAGTTCAGGTCTTCAGCAGACTCTATCAGTAAGTCGTCAGCTTCCCTGGTCAGCACTAGACGCGACTTGTACCGAGTTCTCAGCACTTCAATAGGTATCTCTGGCTTTTCATCCCGGATTAGCGCTACAGCTTCGCTTAACCCTTTCAGAGCGGCAGGTTCGCACAGTGTTGGAACTAGTACTCGATCGCTGTTTAGAATTGCCTGCACTGATGCAACGCTCAAGCTAGGAGGGCAATCCATTAAGATTAAGTCAAATTCTAAAGGTATTAGACCTTTAAGGGATGGGGTGAATAGGTCTGAGTCAGCCGTCAGCCGAAACATGCCGATGTCGCCAGGAATAAGCGACAGGTTCTTAATTTGAGTTGCAAGGGGTGCGATCGCATCGTCACCTGTCAGCCAGTCCAAAGCTGTAGGAGATTGTCCATCTAGTCCCAGTCCAAAGGAAAGGGTGCGCTGTCCGTCCAAGTCGATGAGCAGCACTTTACACTTACTGCTAGCGAGTGCAGCTCCCAGATTCAGCGTAGAAGTTGACTTGCCCGTGCCGCCCTTAAAGTTGAAAACAGCTACTTTCAGCATGGTGAAGCCTAAATTGAAGCTCCATCATCCTACTGTATAAAGGTCTAATACCTTTCTACCTTTATAGGATCGATATTTTTCCGCTAAAGGGCGCAAAAGTCTATAGCAGCAGGGCGATCGTTTTATTCTTTGTGTGGCTGGATACTAGCGCTCGAAATAAAGAAGTCTATCTAAGGCAGTTACTTATTCCAATTCGCAGTTTGGTAAAACTTAGATGCATCACACATTAACTAGACAGCCGGCATTACAGCCGGCTTCTTAGATTTTAAGCGTGACTGCTCCTTCTCCTTAGTGTTGGTGTTAATATCCGCGCTAACTCCCTGGAAAACCTAACTTCCCAGGGTTTTTTTATGCGTTCGAGAGTCTACTGTACTGTGAATTGATTTGGAGTTTTTGGCGATTGCTCCTACCTCCCCAGCAGCACCTTAACCGCTGCCTGCTGCTGTTCCACTGCCTCAAGTCGATTCAGAATGTCCTGAAGTGTTACCCCAACCGTCGAAGCATCATTCTCTCCCGGATAAAGGGCGATTGCTTCATAAACTACCTGCGAGGTATGGCGACCTGTTCTAACAGCGATTGATTCAAGTTGCTCTTTCCAGTCTGGCGGAACTCGTGTTCCGATCATCGGGTTTGGTTGCTTGCCCATTGTAATCATTGACAACTCTCGCCATAAGTCTAGCCTGTCTCAACCTGTAATCATAGATAGCTTTGCATTCTCAATAAGAGGGCATTTTGAGCAATAAGCCTTTATTCTCTGTTGGCATTGAACTAAGCTGCTATAAAACTCAATAAAGCCGTTCGTATTCGGAGCGGAATACGAATAAGATGGGGGGAAAAGCTTTTTGAGGTGAGTCCATGCCGCGTGATGGGAAGACGAATCGATCCGGCAGCGCTGCAATTTTAGAACCGGATGAACTGCAAAACTTATTTGGCGAACTAGATGACCCCTACCGGGCAATTCCCCAAATCTGCTACTTGACCGCTGGCAGAATTGGTGAAGTGGTGAGCCTGCGGGTTGAGCATCTGAGGAATGGCTATGTCGTTTTCCCAGTTCCTAACACGAAGACTAACGAAACGCGCAAGGTGGTCATGTCGGAGCCGTTGCAAAAGGTGTTGGAGCGAATTAAGCCAGCAGCAGGGTATCTCTTTCCCTCTGGCTCTAAGACTGGATACATCACCGCCAGGGCAGTGGAGAAGCACGTCAAGTTAGCGGCTGAACTGCTGGGTTTTGAAGGGGTGAGTCTGCACAGCTTCAGGCGATCTCGACTGACTCACCTGCATGAGCAAGGCTGGGGACTGCACGAACTGAAGCGGGTAAGCGGTCATAAATCTCTGTCGCAGCTTCAAGCTTATTTAGGTGTGGATCAGGCAGTGGTAGACGAGAAGTTGAAGCGGGCTGATGCGGGGTTTGAGGTAGCTTAAAGGGGTAATTGAAGCGAACGTGCTATGAGGGGCAATTAGGCTGAAACCCTTGTCTAGCAAAGATTTCACGTTAGTTAGCTTGTACTAATAAATTTCACTTTCGCTAAAATTTGACTCTACCAACCAACGAATTTACGCCTTTTTAGACTTTGGATTGCTCCTAATTGCCCCTTATGACAGCCTCGCTTCAATTACCCCCATAGGATGATTCGTTATAAACTCATATCATACTCTTCTGGAAAGGGATGGCTCATGCTGTGAGCGTATCCAGCACTGCCAGGTCCTTCCTCAATCGTCATTGGACGTTCTGCTGAAACGCGGTACATAGATGCCACAGGCAGAGGGGGGAAAGGTATGTCATTGAACGTTAACGTGTAGGAGCAGCCATTACCCAGCGTAGTTCCTTGGGCGGTTGTAGAACCCAGTCCTACCTGCGGCATCGGCCCCGTTTTCGTGGCAGTGTTAATCCATAATTCTGCCTTCACTTTGATTTGGTCACATGCCACAGATGCACCAGCAGCGTTCGCCGCTGTCAATTTTCCTTGAACGGTATGTGAACGAGTGGTAGCTAGAGCTGTAATTACGGCTGCAATACCCAAAATGCTGATTCCAATGAAGAGCGGAGTACGAGGTCTTGACACCGCTGAATCGCGGGGTCGTGACATCATTGGATCATGTGAACTTGACACCATTAAATTAACGCTCCCGTTGTAGTTTAATCAGGTGACTCAATTTTGGAAATGACGTGAGCCTTTTAGTGATGTTCCAGAGGTGGAGTAAGCTCTTACGGCGCTGCCAGATAAAATGAATCACAGCGAAACAGGAGCATTCCGGAAATAGGTATGAGAAACTTTGAAGCTTGCGGGAAGCGATCGCAAGCTGACAAACTTTAGAAACCAGCTAACCTCTCCGGTTCGCAAATCCCGCACTATCAAGGGATTTAGGGATCTGCCCCCAATCCTTCAACTTTGCTCAACTCCTCCTAACTCCATGCTCGACTGGCTGACTGAACCGCTGAACTTTGAATTTATGCGAAATGCGCTGGCCGTCGGGCTGCTGGTTGGGATTCTCTGTCCGATCGTTGGCAGCTACCTGATCGTGCAGCGGATGGCACTGCTGGGCGATGTGATCGCGCATGGCGTTTTGCCAGGGCTAGCGATCGCCAACTTCCTCAAAATCGAGTTAGTTTTTGGCGCGTTTGTTTCGGGCGTGTTCAGTTCGTTTGTGATCGCGTGGATTCGATCCCAATCTCGCGTCAAGGCCGATGCAGCAATGGCGCTGACGTTTTCCAATAAGGCTTGATATTAGCAGAGGAGTTAAACTCAGCGGAGCAGTCACCCACTCCGCTGGTCTTCAGAACCGTGCATGAGACTTGTCGCCTCACACGGCTCCTCAACCGTTCGGTGCTTGTCACGCAGACGTCGGTGCAATTGGTCATGGCAATGTCGATGCAGTAAAGCCAGATTATTCTGTTGATAATTGGCAGAGTTGCCGTCCACATGGTGAACTTCCATCAGATCTTCTGACTGAAAATACAATCCACACGATTGGCATTTCCCTGATTGAGCCACCAGTAGTTTTACAACAGTTGGTTTAATGGGGTGATTGAAGCGAAGCTGTCATAAGATGCAATTAGCCCTAACTCGAAGCTTGAAACAGCGTAAATTCGTTGGACAGTAGCGGCAAATGAGAGATACAAGAGAATTTTATAGTACAGGATAACTACTCTCAATCCCTTGCCGTGCAATGGTTTCAGCCTAGTTGCACTTCATGACAGCTTCGCTTCAATCACCCCTGCTTGAGAAAAAGCGATCGCATCGTGTCGTTTACACGCACCAGGCGCTGAAAGCCCTACAAAGGTTCCATTTGAGATCCGAGCACTGCTGTCGCAACATGGTTAAGGACTTGACATTTGATAGACTTGTTGTGAAATAACGAGAAAAATCACCGAAACGCCTACACAGAGCGGGTTAAAAGGATTTTGAGCGGGAATCGCTGAAACGTTTACCAGAAGTAGGGTTCAAGGATTTCTGAGCTTATTACCCAACAAGTCTAATATCTCGCAGCACAATATCCCCCGCCTCATGTCCAAAAGTGTCGTTGAAGCACTTGAAGTGATCCACATCGAATATAATGATGCCCAAGGGTTGCTCACTCCGTTCTGCCCGCCGTAGTTCTTGTTCCAGGGATTCTTCCATATAGCGACGGTTGAATAGCCCCGTAAGTGGATCTCGAATGCTCTGGTTCTTCAACGTTTCCTGCAGTTTCA
>JACJOC010000028.1 GCA_014695345.1 Cyanobacteria bacterium FACHB-471 | reverse complement strand
CCGATAGCTGAGCGGGAAGGTGTAATAGAGCCAGACGCAATAGCTGATGATTTCGGCAGGAAAGCGGTGACGAGAATACATAGACAGAACAGACAGGCAAGACGGAATTCTGTATTTTATCTCTTATCCAAAGTTAAGTTGACAGTACCCGTATGCCTTCCTGCGGCTTACTAATCTGAAAAGCGCTGTAAGTTCTCTCAATTTGAGAATCTATGTCAACGAATGAATGGGCATTTAAGGTAAATACACTAACTTATTGGGAATAGATCAGGTGACAACCAAAATGTCTCTGTTTGTCATAGCTAGTCCTCTAGAAAGTTGGGTAATTTGAATCTGATTGGCTGCTCCAATGCCGTCAGCATCAAAGAATAAAGCTCCAGTATTTCTGTTGTAGATGAATCGATCGCTTCTGTCCCTTGCTCCTTGACCTATCTGGAATTTGTCTCTGTCAATTGTTCCTTTCCTGAGACCACTTCCGAAACCTTTAGCAGAGACAAAGATAGTGTCAAAGCGAGTTGAGAAATCAGTAATCCTGTCCATACCGTCTCTCCTGCTGTAGAAATAGAAGCCATCAGAACCTTGACCCCCGGTAAGTGAATCTCTACCCAAACCACCTGTTAGCTTATCATTGCCGAAATCGCCAACAAGGCGGTCATTGCCAGCTTTGCCAACTAAAGTATCATTGCCACGCTCACCAACCAGAGTATCCTTCCTATTAGTTCCAGTTAAGGTCAGATGTGGCGAGATTCTAGTTCGAGTATCAGGTGTAATCGAAATTGACTCAACATGCCCAACATTATCTGTTGCCGTGCTGTAGAAGGCATAAGTACGACCTGCCCTGCCTGTGTAGGTCGCTGATCTAGCTCTAGTGTCATTTAGCCAAGGCTGAAATTCACCACTATTCTCTGACACAAAAATGTCATAAGAACCGATTCCACTGCCATCATCACTGCCTGCCCAAGAAACCCTGAATTTTCTGTCAGTAGTGCTTCTTGCCAAGGCCGAAACTCTACTAGTTGGAGCTGTAACATCAAGTGTATTGAGCCAGACCGGAGTAGTGATAGGTTCATTCGTATCAAAGACAATACTGGCTTCAGCGTTGAGTTGGGTACCTGTAGACAAATTTGGTTTCGCCTGGATGCGATAGTTCACAAATCCCTCACCCGAATGAGTTTGAGGATCGTTAGGAGGCAGAAAACCAGCAAAAACATCTGTGGGTAATTGTCCAGTGCTTGGGTCGATCGTTGCGAGCGTCCAGGTAACTTTTCCAGTGTTGCGATTTAGTTTCGCCTCAAAATCGACAAAATAACCAATGCTATCTCGTGCATCAACGCGAGTGTTGTAGGTTTGAAATCCTTCAGGTACGTCAACGTAAAAGCTACCAAAACCGAAATCACCTAATTCGAACGTATTCCAGTCAAGATCAGAATCTAATTGATGAGTAACGGTGACAAATACAGCAGCAGCACCTGCATCCTCCGCATTCTCAAACCGGATCATGTAAGGAAGTGTCTGGTTAGGAATCAGCCAACCTTGCTGTCCGAAGCCCTTTGGACCAACAACATCATTAGGATCACGAGAGACAACAACAGGCACAGGACGATTGGGTCCAGGGTTATTGGGTATGGATGGTGGAGTAGGTGAGCCACCTCTGTCATTCCCTAAAAGACCGCCACCAGTGAGTAAATCCTTTACAATACGTCCTGCTTTGCGTATGGTACCTAAACCTGGCTTTTTAAAGAGCAAACCACTTAAGTCTTTGTTAAATGCTCCTGCGCCATTCGCAACCTGCCTGTTAGCTTGATCAACTCGTTCCAAAGCTTCATCAAAATTATCTGGATTAGAGGTAGCGAGGTTTTCTAAAGCTTCCCTGCGATTTCTAAGCCCTTGCGAAAATTGCTCGGCTCCTGACGGTTTGTCACCTAATGGATCTATCAAGCTAAGGGGATTGTTGCTGGCGTAAGTGTACCATCCGAATAATGGTATCTTAAACGGATCAGCACTAATAAAGTGACCTGTTGATGCCTCGTAGAATCTTGCTCGCATGAAGTCAAGCCCGCTTCCTTCACGCATGACTCCCCATTGCCCAACGTACTCGAACGGGTTTGCCACAGATTCTGTATTACTTAGGCTTTCACCAAAGGGGAGATAGCTGTAGCGATTAAGGTAGCTACCTGACCCTTCAGTTAAGCCAGCAACAGAGCCGATCGCATCAAAGTCGTAAAAAGCCTGTGCTCCTCCACCGATACGGCTTTCTAAACCCAGACCATGAACATAGCTGGCGATAACATTCCCACTACCATCAAACTCACCAACAACGTTACCTAGCCCAGTTGTATCTAAAAGATATTCTGTGCGTTGTCCATTCTGGGTGCTAGCAATACGGTTGCCAAGGGCATCATACTCGTAGGTCCAAGTACCTTGAGGGTTGGCAACTTGAATAAGGCGATTCTCAGCATCATAAGCATAGTTGCTGGTAACGCCTCCCTCTGTTTTAGAGATTAAATTACCATCCGTATCATAGGTATAGGTTGTCCCGCCAACATTGGTGTACTGGTTCAGGTTGTTTGTGTTGTAGTTCGTGGTTATACCACTATCAGTGACAGCAATGCGATTACCCGCGGCATCATACTGATATTGAATGGTTCGACTATTAGGTAAGGCAACAGACGTAAGTTGCCCCAGAGCATCATAACTGTAGGACGTTGTTCCTTCTCCCGTTGTCATGCTGGTGCGACGACCCAGAGCATCGTAGGTATAGACAAACTGGGAGTTAATTGTGTTGTCTGCTTTGTAGTTGATTAAGCTAAGGAGCTGCCCTGCTGCATCATAGCTGTAGGTTGTGTACGTGCCATTACCATTGTTGCTCTGGCTAATGCGCCCGGTTGCATCATAGGTATAAGACGCAATCAAATTATTGCTTCCATCTCGGAGCGCACTAAGCCTACCCAAAGTATCGTAGCTGTAGTTGACGGCGTTGCCCAAATGATCAGCCATTTGAGTTCGTTGTCCTACGGTGTCGTAGGTATAGTTCAGGAAGCGCCCATCACCATCTGTAATGCGCGTCAGGCGATCGTTACTGTCGTAACTAAAGCTGGTACTGCTATCTCCATCGATCGCCGTTAGTAGATTGCCCCGGCTATCATAGGTGAATGTTGCACTGGAGCCATTTCCGTAATCTTTCTGAATTAACTGGAAGTTGGCATCGTAGGTATATTGAATCGTTTGACCGCGACGATTAGCTGAAACAGTAAGATTGCCTTGACTGTTATACCCTAAAGTTTCTTGAGAACCATCAGCATAGGTAATCTGCGTTAAATTTCCTTTGAGGTCATAGCCATAGCGGGTGACATTACCGTTTTGATCTCGTACCGAAGCTAATTGATCAAAATTTGGCTCATAGGTAAAGTCAACACGCTGCCCTTGTGAATCAATAGAACTGAGCAGATTTCCGTCTGTATCATAGGTGAAGCTGCTGACCGTGCTATTGGGAGCGATAACTTGTGTTACGTTACCGCTGTCATCGTAGCGATATCGAGTTGTGCGGTTAAGGGGATCGATGATTTTGGCAATCTGCCCACGATCGTTCAAAAACTGGCGAGTCACCGCACCATTGGTATCAGTAATGCTGATCCCCCCTGTGGAGTCGTAGCTGTAGGCTATGGCTTCTGTTCCGCCGTTGGAAGTCTGACGACTTAAACGCCCTTGGCTATCGTATTCAAAGCGGGTTTGAGAGCCATCAGGGTTAGTGACGGACTGGATCGCGTATTGTGCGGCTCCAGGAGTTGTGACATAGCTGTAGCTTGTTGTCCCATCTGTTGTGGTAATGCTAGTCAGAAGCTCTCCTGTAGCATCGTAACCATAGTTTGTGATGCGTCCTGCTTGATCTGTAGCCTGAGTGATGTGTCCCTGGGCATTGTAAGTAAAGGTGATGCGATCGCCGTTCGTGGAAAGAAGCTGAGTTAAACGATTATCAGTGTAAGTTGCTTGAGTACGATTACCATTAACATCTTCGATGTAATCAAAGTTGCCATCTGAACGAAAGACAGTTACTGAACCATCTGTTTCCTGAAGGCGATACACCCCTTCAACAAATGTGAGAATTCCTTCATCACCAGTATCGGCTTGGTAACTACCGTCTTGTTGTAGGGTAAAGTCACGTGCTGTTCCAGCCTGGTTGAACGTAACCTGTCCATCCGTCTCCGTCGTGATACGCAGATCCCAGGGGAAGGTTTGTCCTTTTCCAAAAACACTATCGGTATGTCGTTGGGTAATGCTACCAAAACCATTGGACTGTAGAAGTTCAAAGGCTAGCAGTCTGGATACATCATTGGTTGATTCGCCAATCTGGCTAAGATAGCTGGCATTTTCAGCCATAACCGATTGGTATTGCAAAACATCCGTTCCAACAGATTGAATGAAGTTAGCCCAAATAATATTCCAGGCATCATCGGATATTGACTCAGGTTTGAGCGTTGATTTGATGCTTGACCAGTCAAAGGTAGCAGGACGATAGATAGGTCGTGGCGCAACAGCACTGCCGCCACCGCCGCCACCACCGCCTGATGAGATCTGGTAATAGAGCTTAGCGGTATCAACGGAAAAATTGATATCAACATTGGTGCTAGTCGGGTCTGGCAGGAAAAAGGCTGTGAAACTACCTGTTTCTCCAGGGGATAGAATTCCAGTATTAGCATCAGACCCACCCGCTAGAAATTGGAGTGAATTCGCTGTAAATTCTCCATTTCCACCGATCCGCATTTTTGCAAGATCAGCTGCCAGAGTCAGAATAGGTGCGACCATATCACTGGTCCCTGCATTGCGATAGGTGACGGTAGTTTCCCCAATCCACCAGGGACGCACACCCCCAGGCACAGTTAGGGATATCTCTAGATTGTCGTTGTTAAATAGGGCGTTGTTGTTAACGAATTGATTATTGACTGTAAACACATCGTTAGAGGTTGCTGTTTCTCCTGCGTCTACGAGACGAATATCATATTGCCCTGTTGTCAGCCCTTCTAAATCAAAAGTGCCTGTCAGGGTTGTACTGTTGTACCAAGTAACGGAGGATGCTTCACGCTCGATGCCATTAGGGGCAATCAGGGTAAGCTTTGCCCCTGGGGTAAATTGGGTGCCTTCAACGCTGATGGTAGCTTGACCTTGATTGCTTCCAATGGTGGGAGTAATTTGTCGAATTTGCAGAGGAGTAGGAGTTGTGGAAGGGGTCGCCTCTAGCGACAAATTATAGTTGGTATTGCTGCTGACATTGTCAACCCTAACGTAGTAGATTCCTGCTTCTAATTCGTTAGAAGACGCATTAGCTATGGAGTTGCCCTGGTGATCCAATAACGTAACAGCAACATCATTTGAGCTAGAGGCATTGAGGGTGCTAGCTTGACTTAGTTCAAAGCGGTAAAGATCGGTTGGATCAACATCGCCTACAAAATCGTTGAAGGTTTGGCTTCCTACCAAAAACCCAAGATCACGCGCAGAACCTAGAGTATTTCCTGCTAAATCTACCAGCGAATTAGCTGACGCTTGTAAGGTATAGTTACTATCCTGTGAGGAATTGATTGAAATAATGTAATTGCCAGCAAACAAATTTCTCTGAATTGTCTGCCCTCCGGCAATTACGTTCTGGTTTCCAGCCGTTGCATACAGCAACGTCATCGACAGATCACTATTGTCTAAAGACAAATCTACCTGCCCATCTTGGGCAAGATTGAAGATAAAAAAATCTTCAGAATCAGTGCTACCTAGAGTATCACTGAAGGTTTTGGGACTTCCGAGAATTCCCATATCAACAATGTCACTATCTCGTAACTTTAACCCTTGGATAGCTGTGCCGGAAATGCCATCAATTGTCTCAACAAAGCCAGAGCCGGGAGAATTAGAGAAGCGTTCGCTATAGAAGTTGAAAATACTTAGGTCAGTATTTGCGTCTAGAATTCCGTCCTGATTCAGGTCAATAATTAACGTCGTACCTAATCGACCTAATCCCATCCTGCCAGATTGTGCTTTTGATAAAGCAATCTGAGCATTGTTCAAGATGAGAGCATCTGTTCCAGCAGAGTCTTGAATTGAGCTTCCCGCAGCATTTACAGCGTCCAAAGTATAATTGTCATTGCCCCCTGCCCCCTGGAGGGTGTCATCTCCCCCACCCCCGTTGATGGTATCGTTGCCATCTCCAGTGATGATGGTGTCGTTGGCAACGGTTCCCGTGATCTGAAACCGCTCGATGTTGCTGAAGCTAACGCTATCAGTATTACTGTTGACATCGCGATAGGCAGAGAAGGAACCAGAAAAGCCTGCTCCACTGGAGTATGCACCACCGCTCATGCCAGCCGCAGGGCTAGCACCAGTGTAAGGATTACTGGAGTAGTCAACAATCAGCAGGTCATCCCCATCACCTCCATCGACAGAGTCATAGCCTAAGCCCGCATTGATGGTGTCGTTGCCACCACCAGTGTTGAGGAAGGTGAGGGAGTTGTTCTCTTGTCGGCTGAAGGTAATGACATCGTTGCCACTGCCTGTTGTCAGGTTGGTGAAGAACTCGATGTTGGTGATGCTAGTTCCGTCAGCAAGGGCGATAGTTTTGCTAGTTGGGGCATCATCAATCGTGAGAGCATTAACGGAGGAGCTGAAGTCACCATCAACAAGGGTGTCGATTCCAGCTCCTCCATCAACGATGTTGATACCTGCTCCTGCTGAGATAACGTCATCCCCTACGCCGCCGTTGATAGTATCATTACCTCCTGCCCCCTGGAGGGTGTCATCTCCCCCACCGCCGTTGATGGTGTCGTTGCCATCGCCAGTGGTGATGGTGTCGTTGGCAACAGTTCCTGTAATCTGGAAGCGCTCGGTGTTGCTGAAGCTAACGCTATCAGTATTACTGTTGACATCGCGATAGGCAGAGAAGGAACCAGAAAAGCCTGCTCCATTGGAGTATGCACCACCGCTCATGCCAGCCGCAGGGCTAGCACCAGTGTAAGGATTACTGGAGTAGTCAACAATCAGCAGGTCATCCCCATCACCTCCATCGACAGAGTCATAGCCTAAGCCCGCATTGATGGTGTCGTTGCCACCACCAGTGTTGAGGAAGGTGAGGGAGTTGTTCTCTTGTCGGCTGAAGGTAATGACATCGTTGCCACTGCCTGTTGTCAGGTTGGTGAAGAACTCGATGTTGGTGATGCTAGTTCCGTCAGCAAGGGCGATAGTTTTGCTAGTTGGGGCATCATCAATCGTGAGAGCATTAACGGAGGAGCTGAAGTCACCATCAACAAGGGTGTCGATTCCAGCTCCTCCATCAACGATGTTGATACCTGCTCCTGCTGAGATAACGTCATCCCCTACGCCGCCGTTGATAGTATCATTACCTCCTGCCCCCTGGAGGGTGTCATCTCCCCCACCGCCGTTGATGGTGTCGTTGCCATCGCCAGTGGTGATGGTGTCGTTAGCAACGGTTCCTGTAATCTGGAAACGCTCGATGTTGCTGAAGCTAACGCTGTCAGTATTGCTGTTGACATCGCGATAGGCAAGGAAGGAACCAGAGAAGCTTCCTGCTCCATTGGAGTATGCACCACCGTTCATGCCAGCCGCAGGGCTAGCACCAGTGTAAGGATTACTGGAGTAGTCAACAATCAGCAGGTCATCCCCGTCTCCTCCATCGACAGAGTCACTGCCTAAGCCCGTATTGATGGTGTCGTTGCCACTGCCCGTATTGAGGGTGTTGTTCTCTTGTCGGCTGAAGGTAATGACATCGTTGCCACTGCCTGTTGTCAGGTTGGTGAAGGACTCGATGTTCGTGATGCTAGTTCCGTCAGCAAGGGCGATAGTCGTACTAGGGAACCCGTCCTTAATAGTTAAAGCATTAGTCGCTGAGCTGAAGTTACCATCAACAAGAGTGTCGATTCCGGCTCCTCCATCAACGATGTTGATACCTGCTCCTGCTGAGATAACATCATCTCCCCCACCGCCGTTGATGGTGTCGTTGCCATCGCCAGTGGTGATGGTGTCGTTAGCAACGGTTCCTGTAATCTGGAAACGCTCGATGTTGCTGAAGCTAACGCTGTCAGTATTGCTGTTGACATCGCGATAGGCAAGGAAGGAACCAGAGAAGCTTCCTGCTCCATTGGAGTATGCACCACCGTTCATGCCAGCCGCAGGGCTAGCACCAGTGTAAGGATTACTGGAGTAGTCAACAATCAGCAGGTCATCCCCGTCTCCTCCATCGACAGAGTCACTGCCTAAGCCCGTATTGATGGTGTCATTTTCAGCAGTTCCTACTATTGTGTTGTTTCCGTCATCTCCTACAAAATTCTGTTGCTCAACTACAATAACTTGCCCATTTAAATGAGCCACGCCTGCATCGTCTTCTGCTCGCAATTGCGCTAACATTCTTGGCGTTAGTTCCCTCTCTTGAACAAGTACCGAGAAGATTGCTCCCTCATCTCCTGCACTGTCCTGCTCATTCAGAAGAGCATCCACTCCATGCCCAATTTCTTCCAAAAGCAAATCTACCACTGCGTTAGACTTGTTCTGATGGATCTGTAGATATTCAGCAGATAGGTAAATGCAGTTCGTGGCGATCGCATATGCCCCATTAGCTCCATTGAGTGAACTGGCTGGAACAATTTCAATCGAAGGTATATCACTTAAGTTGCCAGTTTGCCAATTTGCTTTTAATTCTTGAATTTTTGGACGATCGCCAAAAACTAGCACCATTCTTTGGTCAAAGTCCAAACTGTAAGCAAAAGATTTCAAGTGTTCTCGAACCTGAGAATGTACGCTGTTAAGCCATTCTTGTAAAGGAAAAGAAAGAGTTACAGAGTCATGAGATATGACAACATCAGTGGATGAGCTGATATTTTCCATGTGTTTAATTAATCTTGAAATAGTTTGATATCTAGACTTATGCTGAATAAACGTGGATATCTATCAGCATGGATTTGAGCGATCGCAGTTCTAGCATTGGCATCAATTAAGCAACTGTGACCTGACCAGCAGTTTGCAACAAAGTGTTGCAATTTCTTGACTGATAGTTGCTCACTGCCATTTCCCGACTGGTACTGCTATTGATAGTTCGCCCTGATCCTTGAGAATTGCCGTGAACACCAATGAGCCTTCCATAACCAAAATCAAGGTTGGTGTTGACTCGTATCTTTGCGTTACGCTGGCGCTTACAACTGCTTCTCTAACTCTGACATCGCGTACTTTAGAGCAAAAGGATTGATTTCTAAAACTCTGTCAGCTTTAACTCGGCTTGGTGTCCAACTTCTTGATTGGAATCAGAGCAAGTCCAGTGTGGCTTTAGCGATATCACAGTTGATTAGCGTTACCTCATACACTTAGTTGACAACCATTACCCATGCTGGGCAATGCTGACTGTTTTGATTTCAGCAAATCCAAATCCTTACTTTGTAGTCAAGTGCCTCGTTAAGCAACTAACACCTCTGTTAAATAACCATTATTGTTTTGATGAATTTAGATTAGCTGCATAGTATCTAATTTGACATCTAGGGAAGGTCTGGTAAAGGTCTGATAAAAGTCAGTTTGATAGAAGAATTAGTTAGAATCGAGTAAAGTAAAGGTTTTCTAAAGATTCTTAGAAATACGTTTGTCTAAAAAGGAAAAAGCTTGATTCTCAGTATTGGAATTGAGATACGTTAAATTTTGTTTCACGTGCCGATGAGATTACGTAATTTCTGTTGCCCGACATCTTGCGGTGGATACGCTAGGGTTTCCCTTCTTCACTCATTGCACGAGAGCCAATGTTTCTGATGATGAGGGATTGCTCCAGATGCTGAAGCTAAATATCGACTATTTCAAGGCGAAGCCTGTCAATATTCCTAAAATCACCATCCTGTTAGATCACGGTTATTACCCCGATTATCTGAGCCAGGAGTTGAAGCAGATTTATCCCCAGATCATGACGAAGATCCGGTTTGAACGCTCAACGAAACCCGCCAAAGCGGACAAAGCTGAGCCTGGAAAGTCAGGATTTGTTCCAGCCATTGCTCGTTGGGTGATTGAGCGTTCCAATGCTTGGATGGAGCGCTGCAAGAGCCTGACGGCTCCTGCTTGAGATATCAAATGGGTTCTATAGCGGTTCTTGTTCGGATGAGGTATGGGTCAATCACCCAAGTCCATGAGTCACAGGGCTTCCCTCAGTCAAGGTGTAACCCACACGTTTAGGAACCGCTATAAATGTCAAGGAACAGCCACTAGTCTGCTCAGTGTGACTAAGCTTACTAAGTTCTACGCGATTGCCTCCTGCGATCGCCGTCCTCTTTAGTGTAGTTCTACAACGGTTATCCTCTTCGGCCTCACTAGTGACCTATCTTCTACACAAACTGAAATATTCAACCCGCTCAGAATAAAGCTAGGTATGGTATCGAAAAATTTGAGCGAGGGAAAATTTTGCAGAGGTTCATTTTAAGAAATACGTAGGCTTCTGGGAGAACTCGCCCTTTCCGTGTGGAGATCCGTTAGATTAGAATCCCGGGAGATTACTTAGACTTCTGTTGAGGTGTGTAGTAGAACTGTGCTCACAAAAATCAACTAATATTACTGACTTAACAAAAAAAACTATGGCAGACGTAGATAACAAACTAGGAGCAGCTAGGAATTTAGGTATTCTGAATGCTTCTTCTATAAGACGAAGCGACAGAGTTGGACGAACGGATCTAGATGACCTTCGCCGTTTCCGATTGGGTGAGCGTCGCAGCTTGAATTTGTCTCTCTCTAGAATCACGAGAGGGGCAAATGTAGATGTTGAAGTGTATGCTGCCAAGCCTCCTCTTAACCAAGTACTCGGCTCGATTGGAGGCAAGGACTTTAGAAGACTGAGTGCCACAGAGCGAAATGACAACTTGCAATTAGTGGCTGCTTCAAGGCAGAGTGGCAATCAAGATGAAGCGTTGACAATTGCAAGTCTTAATCCTGGTGTTTACTTCGTTCGAGTGTTGAGGCGGACGGGGGACACTCCGTATTTGTTAAGCTTAGCTGATGCACCCGTTGATACATCAGCACCTACTGCTAGGCTGAGAGCAACTGCTCCTACAAGAGGCAGCAGTACCCACAACTTTACTGTGACTTATAGAGACAATGTTGCAGTCGATGTTTCTAGCTTGGATAACCGTGACATCTTAGTGACAGGACCAGATGGTTTTAGACAGTCAGCAAGACGAATTGCTGTTAATAGCAGCAGCAATGGTGCGACTCGTTCTGCAACATATCAGCTTCGGGCACCGGGTGAAGCATGGGACAGTACAGATAATGGCATCTATAATATCTTTCTTCGGAGCAATCAGGTAAAGGACACTAGCAGCAACTTCGCTGCATCAGGGTTGCTAGGTAGCTTTCAAACAAATATTGTTGATTTGCCCTCAACAGATAGAAATCCTCCCACAGCTAGCTTAAGTGCAAATAATTTAATTGATAGAGACAGCAATACCTATGACTTCACCATTACTTACAGCGATGATGTTGCAATCAATATCAATAGCATTGACAGTACTGATGTTCAAGTAGTGGGACAATACGGCTATAATCAACTAGCAAATCGTGTAGCTATCAATACCAACGATGATAGAAGTTCTTGCACTGTTACCTACCGAGTTACAGCGCCAGGTGGAACTTGGGATAGTGGGGATAATGGTAGTTACCGGATTGTTTTACAGCCAGATCAAGTAAGTGACACTAGCGGTAAAGTTGTAGCTACATCAACTTTAGGAGATTTTTTGGTAGATTTACCTCGTCGTAGCCTCCGGTTCTCTGGAGGTTCAAATGGACCTTATTTTCTAAGACTAAATCTAGATACTTCTGTACAGGATACTGATAGTGATCCAACACAAGGTTTCTTCCCGAATGCGATCCAAAGTTTTGAAGTCAGTTCGTATAATGTACCGCCAACGGTGTTTAATTTTGGTTCTGCAAGTGTCAGAAGTTTTGAAGCTGATGTTCTTCCTATTGAGACATCGATAGATATTCCTTTTCGAAGAACGGTGTATCAAGCTATCTTTCCATCTATAAACATAAGCTTGAGCACTGGAGAGTTTTTTGTCAATACATTAACCTTCCTTGTTGGTCCTCTTTCACAAGACGATAACTTTGTCAATTCACTCAGCCCTCTTGAGGAGTTTAAGAGAGACAGTGTATCTATAGATCTTGCAGGTAGGACTTTTGAGACACCCGCATATGCCATTGTACTGACCAATGGAGCTACTATTTCCAGTGACACGGTCAGGAATCCAAATGGAAATTGGTTTTCAAATGCTGAAATCTCTCCTCCTATCGTCGCGAGTAGTTCTGGAAATCCATACTTCTTCAAAACTTCTTTAGCAAGATGAGGTACAGAGAAGTTGTGCTGCGATCGTTGCGTTAATGCGTGTCTAATTTTTATCCTCGATGCTCAACTTCCTCTACGGCAACGTGAAGTCAATCACAAAGTAGTCAACAGCCTAGGTTAAAGCTTCCTGCCAAGAAGCGCCATCATCTCAATCAAGAGATTTAGCGACCGCAGCTGCTTCTTGCGATTTCTGACTTCGCTTAAGCCTTGTCCAAGAAGTGTTGGGTTGGGTGAGGGCTTGGGAAGCATTGGCAATCATAAATGAGGATGTTTTTACAGAGGTGCATTTTAAGAAATACGTAGGCTTCTGGAAGAACTTGCCTTTTCCGTATGGGGATCCGTTAGATTAGAATACCGGGAGATTACTTAGACTTCTGTTGAGGTGTGTAGTAGAACTGTGCTCACAAAAATCAACTAGTATTACTGGTTCAACAAAACCCTTATGGCAGACATCGATAACAAACTAGGAGCAGCTAGGAATTTAGGTATTCTGAATGCTTCTTCTATAAGACGAAGCGACAGAGTTGGACGAACGGATCTAGATGACCTTCGCCGTTTCCGATTGGGTGAGCGTCGCAGCTTGAATTTGTCTCTCTCTAGAATCACGAGAGGGGCAAATGTAGATGTTGAAGTGTATGCTGCCAAGCCTCCTCTTAACCAAGTACTCGGCTCGATTGGAGGCAAGGACTTTAGAAGACTGAGTGCCACAGAACGAAATGACAACTTGCAATTAGTGGCTGCTTCAAGGCAGAGTGGCAATCAAGATGAAGCGTTGACAATTGCAAGTCTTAATCCTGGTGTTTACTTCGTTCGAGTGTTAAGGCAGACGGGGGACACTCCGTATTTGTTAAGCTTAGCTGATGCACCCGTTGATACATCAGCACCTACTGCTAGGCTGAGAGCAACTGCTCCTACAAGAGGCAGCAGTACCCACAACTTTACTGTGACTTATAGAGACAATGTTGCAGTCGATGTTTCTAGCTTGGATAACCGTGACATCTTAGTGACAGGACCAGATGGTTTTAGACAGTCAGCAAGACGAATTGCTGTTAATAGCAGCAGCAATGGTGCGACTCGTTCTGCAACATATCAGCTTCGGGCACCGGGTGAAGCATGGGACAGTACAGATAATGGCATCTATAATATCTTTCTTCGGAGCAATCAGGTAAAGGACACTAGCAGCAACTTCGCTGCATCAGGACTGCTAGGTAGCTTTCAAACAAATATTGTTGACTTGCCCTCAACAGATAGAAATCCTCCCACAGCTAGCTTAAATGCAACTAGGCTCAATCAGGAGGGTAGATCCACATATGATTTTACTGTCACTTATAGAGATGCTAATGATATTGCCATCAGTACTATTAACAGCGCGAACATTGTAGTGACAGGTCCAAGAGGATTTAATCAATCTGCAACCTATGTAGGTTCAAGTAACGGCACAAGTACCCGAAGCGTGACATATAGAGTCACAGCACCGACTGGAACCTGGAGTTTGAGTGAGAATGGAACTTATGAGGTCAAGCTTCAACCAAATGAAGTTAGCGATGTATACGGGAATTTTGCGCGCGCTTCAACTTTAGGCACTTTTCAAGTAGCCGCACCTATAAGAAGATTGGACTTTTCTGGAAGCTCAAATAGCCCTCAAAGCAAAGACTACACGTTTGATATAGATTTTTCTACTGGACTAGTGAGTCAATTTGGATTGACTATATTGCCAGATGGCAGTGGTAACCCAGGAGCTGATAGGTTGACGTTAGCTCCCGCACAAATAAGGTTCAGCAACGATATCAATGGCTTTATAAGCAATTTTCTACCGGGAACAGATTACTACGAAAGAAGCCGATATGGAGACTATGCCGACTTCCTTGACGATGCTCAATGGGTCTTCTCCTCCAGATTCAATAACTTTACTGGTAGCATGACATATTCGTATAATACTTTGATATTTGCCGTTAAAACTTCTAGGTCAGACTATGCAAATCCTTTGTCTCTGCTTAGTGAAGCTTTAGATGGTGAAGATCCAAACATATCTGTTTCTGTACTCTTCACCAACGATTACATGTCAAATGATCTTGAACTTACGGCAGGTCCTACAGCAACTTTTGACTTTCTGAATTCACCTATTAGCGGTAGTAGTACCTACGATTTCTCAGTCACTTACAACGATAACTCTACTATTGATGTTTCCAGCTTAGATGACAACGACATCAGAGTTGAAGGACCAAACGACTTTAAGCAATTTCCAAAGTTGATTTCCGTTGACAACAATGCTGACGGTTCGCCCCGCAAAGCAACTTATAGAATTACGGCACCGGGAGGCATTTGGGATGTCTCTGACGAGGGTAACTATGAATTGTATCTGGAAGATGGGCAAGTAAAAGATGTCCTTGGCAATCATGGAACCTATGAATTTGCTACTTTCGAATATTCTGAACCAGATGTTCATAGCTTACTGCAGTCGGAGAGTTTGTAGCATAAAGGTATGATTGAATGACGTTGAATGTGAGAAGAGCCTGTGTGAGATCTCGCAAGAGTACTGCGAACGTGTATCGATTTTCAGTATTTGTAGGCAAATTTCGGAAATACGTATTGGTGCTGAATATTAAGAGCTGTCAAATTAAGCTAATTTTGGAAGGTTCTTATTTCTTTTTTTAGTAATGCCCTTCTAGTATCTTAAGAATGCTGCGACTTCTCTTTCCAAAAATATTAACGATTGCAGGGATTACAATCCCCTTGATTTTTCCTGTCATAGCTCATGCAGACATAGTTCCTGATACAACACTACCTGAAAACTCTAGGATTGATCAGCAGGGAGATATTCTAAGAATTGAGGGTGGTACACAACGAAACCGCAACCTATTTCATAGTTTTCAAGATTTCTCAATTCCAGCAGGTGGAACTGCTTACTTCAATAATCATGCAGGAATTGAGAACGTTTTTGCCCGTGTTACGGGTAGTGACCGCTCTGAAATTAACGGGTTGATCCGGGCCAATGGCGAAGCGAATCTGTTTCTACTTAATCCCCGTGGCATTCTCTTTGGACCTAACGCTACTCTCGATGTTGGTGGTTCTTTTGTTGCAACGACTGCTAACCAAATTGACTTTGATGGTGGTTTACAGTTCAGTGCGCTTACACCTCAACCATCAGCACTGCTAAGCGTTAGGGTGCCAGTTGGAATTCAATTTGGCTCTAATCCGCAACCAATTATTAATCAGTCTAGTGGTCTCGCAGTTTCACAGGGTGAAACCTTAGCATTGATTGGAGGACGGATTGATTTTCAAGGTGGAAACATCTTCTCTACAGGAGGTAGAGTTGAGCTAGGAGCAATTGGTTCTAGTACACCAACTCAAGTTGGACTGTCCTTCACAGATAATGGTTTAGATTTTCACTATGAGAATGTCCAAAATTTTCAAGACATTCGTTTTTCTGAGCTAGCAAACATTTCTGCTTCTAATGGAAGTGGCAACAGTATAGAGATTCACGGCAGAACTATTAGTCTCGCAAATGCATCTGCCGTCATTTCAGAAACTTCAGGAAATACTGAAGGTGGAGGCATATCGATCTATGCAAGTGACTCCGTTATTCTGAGAGATGGGGCACAAATTGCAACTTTCGCATCTGGTGATGGTAAGGCTGGAGATGTTTTTGTCAGAGCGCGCAACTCGGTTCAGATCCTTGGAACTGCTCCTGCTCAACCCGGTGCTGCTAATAACAGACCTTCTGCAAGTGGTATTGGCTCTCAAGTCGTTCTCCCACAGAACCCGCAAGAGGATATTGCAGGACAAGGCGGCAATGTCACTATCGAAACTTCCCGCCTAATTGCACGAAACGGCGGAGGCATTGAAGCTTCTACCTTCGCTACAGGAAATGCAGGAAACATTCAAATTACTGCTTCAGATTCAATTGAGCTGTCGGGAGCGAATGTTTTTGGATCAGGGGTAAGAGATCAAATTCTAAGTGGAATTTTTGCTCAAGTGGCAATTGGAGCGATTGAGGATTCTGGAGATGCAGGTCAAATTCGGATTCGAACCAGAGAATTAACGCTGCTAGGTGGAGCACAAATTTCTTCGGCGGCACGACAAGGTGGTAGAGGAGGAAGCGTTAATGTTAATGCAACAGATTCTATTCGTCTAAGTGGTCAGTCACCTAATGCAACATCAACGGTAGGCAGAAGCGGTATTTTTGTCTCTGCAGAAGAGAGTGCGACTGAACCAGCAGGGCAATTAAATATTACGACCAGGGATCTGATTGTTGAAGATAATGGTGAAATTTCTGCCAACAACTTTGGACCTGATCTTGGTGGCACTATTACAATTGAGTCCGATCGATTGATTGTCCGCAGCGGAGGAGATATCAGAGCAACCTCGTTTGGAGAAGGTTTGGCAGGTGATCTAAGCCTTTCAACTAGCTTTATTGTTCTCAACGGGGGACAACTTACAGCTGAGACGCGCTCCGGAGAAAGACCGAATGCCAATATTCGGTTACAAGGCTTAGATGGACTAGTAATGCAAAACCAGAGCCAGATCTCAGCACGTGCGTTCAATGATGCTAGTGGTGGTAATATCTCTATCTCTGCTCCAGACGGTTTTGTCGTCGCCTTAGTTGACGAGAACAACGACATCATTGCTAGTGCCTCTGAGGGACAGGGAGGCAATATATCTATTAATGCTCAAAGCATTATTGGACTGGAGGAACGAAGAGACACTCCGGCAAACAACACCAACGACATTGATGCCAGCTCTGAGTTTGGCGCACCCGGTTCTGTAACTATTAATCAACCTGACGTTGACCCCAGTAGAGGTTTGTCAGAGTTGCCTAGCGACCTTGTTGATGCTTCTAATCTAGTTGCTCAACCCTGCTCAACCGGAAGTGCAGTCGCAAGAGAACGAGGTGAGTTTACCATTACTGGACGAAGCGGCTTGCCGCCTAGCCCTACTGCTCCTCGCGGTACAGGCTTACCTCCCACAGAGTGGGCAACTTTGGAAGAGGAATCACAGATCGAGCAATCGACATTAGAACTTGAAACTTTAGTTCAGAACCCTGCAAGGGCAGAGGAGCTTTGGAATTATGAGAATGAAATTGTAGAGGCTCAAGGCTGGATGGTAGGGGAGCAAGGAGAAATCATTCTTGTAGCAGAAGCTCCTGCTAGCCCTCAAGTTTCTACCACAAACCTGAACTGTAACACGGCGTTAGGAAACTGAAGATAAGCATGAAGAGAAAAGTGAAGCCAGCTCTAAGGCGAAGTAAGCGATCGCCATCGGTTCGTTTAACTGGGCTTTACTTGTTGTTGGCGATCGCCACAATGGTAGGATGCCTCCTTATCCCTCCTATCCTGTCTATCCCTTCCTCTATCTCAGTCGCCCAAACTGCACCCAACCGCCATGCTAATCCAGAAAACTTGGTCGAACAGAGTAGAAGCCTGTATGAAGCTGGGCGTTACAGTGAAGCTGTTCCTCTGTTGCGGCAAGCCGCTCAAACCTATCACTTACAGGGAAACTTGCTCCGCCAAGCCTTAGCATTCAGCAACTTATCACAAACCTATCAACAGTTAGGGCAGTGGGTAGAAGCAAGAGAGGCGATCGCACAGAGTCTAGTCATTCTTGGAGATCAAGAGACAAATAGAAGAAACCATAACAGTGAAAGTAGGCTCAGAGTTTTAGCACAAACTCTCGACATTCAAGGGAGCTTACAACTGGAACAAGGTCAAGCAGCCGAAGCCTTAACAACCTGGGAGCAAGCAGCCTCCGTCTATGAGCAGATCGATGATCCCATAAGTAGACTTGAGAGCCAGCTTTACCAGGCTCAAGCGCTTCAATCATTAGGACTGTACCAACGAGCAACACAACTTTTAACTAGTCTGTTGCCAACTTTCGAGCAGCAACAGCCTTCACTCACTCAAGCGATCGCGCTTCGTAGCTTAGGTGAAGTGCTTTTAGTTTCGGGAGATCTAGCTCAAGCCCGTCAAAGACTAGAACAAAGTTTGGGGATGGCTCAACAACTTCCCATAGAGGTATCAAATGAGGCGATCGCTTCAACCTATATTGGTCTTGGCAACCTGACTCATGCAGAAGCACTCACCCAGCTTACTTCCATAGGACTCACTCCTACAGAGGCGCTTGATCGTCTCGATACTTCTTCAACTCCAGGCACTACCACCAGATCTGCCTTGCAGCAGCGTAACCGAGCAGCAGCCGAAGCGTTTTACCAGCAGACAGAATCAGCTTTAGATCTGTATGAACAAGCGATCGCCCAAACAGATGATAATTTGATCCAGGCTCAAGCACGGCTTCATCAATTTAATCTACTGGTAGAAACGCAAAGATGGGAATTGGCACAGTCCCTTTATCCTGAGTTGCAAGCTCAACTTCAAACTCAACCTCTGAGTCACACTAATCTCTTCAGCCAGATTGAATTTGCTCAAAGTTTAATAACAGAACACACCAATTCAGAGTCAAACCCTACGCAGCGCTCTGCGCTCTCCCAAGCTATTCCCCAGCTTCTTAATACGATCCATCAACAAGCTGTTGAGCTTGGCGATCAACGTGCCCAATCCTATGCACTGGGAACCTTAGGAGAATTCTACGAAAAAACAGGGCAATGGACAGAGGCAAAAACGTTTACTCAGCAGGCGTTAGGGTTATCTCAAGCTGTAAACGCTGCTGACATTTCTTATCGCTGGCAGTGGCAGTTGGGGCGAGTTCTTAAGTCTCAAGCAAATACAAGCGATGCGATCGCAGCATACGAGTCTGCATTTGCCACGCTTCAACTGCTCCGTCGAGACATTGTTACCACAAATCTCGGTTATCAATTTGCCTTTCGCGAAAGTGCAGAAGAACCGATCTATCGAGAACTGATTAGCCTGCTGCTGTTAGACGAGAAACCTGAACAGGATAAGTTAAGGCGATCGCGAGAAGTCGCAACTTCACTTCAGGTAGCAGAACTAGAGAATTTTTTAAGAGAACCTTGCGCTGATGCCACGCCAGAGTTGGTAGATAGTACGGTAGATCGATTAGCTGCAAAAACTGCGGTGCTCTATCCCATTGTTTTGGGCGATCGTTTAGAAGTAGTTGTTAAACTACCTCAAGAACAGGATTTGCAGCATTTCCGCAGCATCGTTTCATTTCCTGAGTTACGGGACACCATTCAAATTCTTCAACTGGACTTGGAACAGGAATACACGTTTGAAGCAGTCAGAGAAAATTCTCAGCGTCTTTATAACTGGATCGTTCAACCCATCCAGAAACATTTAGAGGAAAAGCAGGTTGACACCCTGGTATTTGCCCTAGATGGAATCCTGCGAAATATACCTATGTCTGTCCTATATAACGGCGAGAAGTATCTGGTTGAAACCTATGCGACAGCAATTACCCTTGGATTGGACCTACCGACTCCCAGCCCCCTTAGACGAGACGAGTTAGAGGTATTGGCTGTTGGGTTAACTGATCCGCCTGAGAATCTCGTTATTAATTCCCAAGACCTGAGCGCTAACTTTGCCAAACTGACCAACGTAAATGCTGAACTAGACGCAATCTCGGCATCAGGAATTTCTGTTACGCCTATTCGAGATCAACAGTTCACAGAAACCTCTTTCAATAGGACAATCAACGAAGCACCTTTTCCAATTGTTCACATGGCAACTCATGGACAGTTTAGTTCTGATCCAGAAAGTACATTTTTGCTTACTTCAGATGGAGCAATTGAAGTTGATGATTTAAGTAACCTGTTTCGCACAAGAAGTGAGATTAGAACCGATACAATCGATTTACTGATTCTAAACGCCTGTGAAACGGCTGCCGGAGATCAACTGGCAGCATTAGGAATTGCAGGAACCGCTTTTCGAGCAGGTGCTAGAAGTGTAATTGCCTCCCTTTGGACTCTTGATGACACTTCTAGCGTAGAGCTTGCGAAACAGTTCTATCAAAACTTAGCCCAATCTGAAATTACCAAGGCAGAAGCACTTCGTCGCGCTCAATTAGCTTTGCTCTCTAACCCACAATATAAACATCCGCGATATTGGTCTACTTATGTTTTTGTAGGCAACTGGCTGTAGTAATGAGAAAAGGTACTGTCAACTTAACTTTGGATAAGAGATAAAATACAGAATTCCGTCTTGCCTGTCTGTTCTGTCTATGTATTCTCGTCACCGCTTTCCTGCCGAAATCATCAGCTATTGCGTCTGGCTCTATTACACCTTTCCGCTCAGCTATCGG
>JACJOC010000027.1 GCA_014695345.1 Cyanobacteria bacterium FACHB-471 | reverse complement strand
TCTGAGATGCTATCGAATTCAAGTGCTAAATCGCTATTGGTAAATTCCAACATCAGCGCTTGAGCCCTCCTAACATCGCTAGGTGAGGCGAGATTCAGCTGACGAATTTGTTCAACCCGGCGTTCTACTTCCTGAAAGTAGTCTTGTGACACAAAACCATAGGTTTGCAAGAGGTTCGAAATCGCTGCTTGATGTACACGGTCGTGCATAGCTGAATGCTTTGCTACAAATGCCCTGAGTTCAACCCAAATTGCTTGGACTTCAGCTCCATGTTCCAACAGGTGAGCATATTCGTCCTGAAATTTGTCTGGGTATTGCGCTAGAGGGATTAATTTCTGCTGGTGAGTCCGGGTTTGGAGAACACGAGATTGCAGACGTTGTAAAAGTTCTACTTCGTTGCGTACATGCTCTTCTCGCTCTTCAGCCTATTGTTGATAATGATTTCCAATGCCAAAACCAGCAATAGTGCCAGATACAGCAACGCTTAAAGCAAGGGCATATCCTAAGCCAATCTTTTGTCCAACTTTAAGGCTAGATAACTTTTGTCCTAAACTCTGCTTCGTCATACAGCCTTTGCTAGTGATGCAGAAGTATGCATAATCTAGAGTTCCCAGTCCTTTCGGCGGTTCAACTATTATTAGGCTGAAGGCTTCCGCCCAAGATTTCTCATGGAAACCGGTAGGCACAATTGCAGCATAACACCTCAAACTCAGCGATAGGTCGAAGCTACCTGGCATCACCCTGAATTTGAGCAGCGGCGATCGCTTTATTCTTTCCTTGCGTAGCTAGATACTAGCGGTTGTACAGTGACTTTTTATTTGTCGTGGAGACACATTGGTGTCGTTCAAGAAGCAAAGCTAAACCTGACTTACTTTTCTGCCTAAAGCCGGCTTGGCAATCCTAATGACCTGCTGCTAGGTCGCTAAGCGAACTCTCTTTGTGATCCCCTAATAGAGAGGTCTTTACTCAGCGACATGAATTTGTCTCGGTGCCATTTAATTTGGCACTGTACAGCCTTTGATGCGACCCAATCAGAACTAGGGGGAAATCGGATTGCGATCGCCTATGGTTGAGATGCAGCGGATGTCGCATTAGCCACTCAATCTGGACTTTTAACCCTGCCTGAAATGAACGTCTGGGTTCAGGCAGACGAACCCGTAAATGGTTAGAGACAATCGTTCTGAATTAGAATGGAGAGATAAACAGCGATCACGCTACATGTCGCGAGGCGACCAGCCTGGTGCCAATACAGTTTTAAGACACTTTGTAGATCAAGAACGAGGTTTCAGATTGCAGGATTTGAAGTATCTGAGCTTCGTTTAACTCTGTTAACTATCAACCCAACTTCGTCTCAAAAATAGATGAATTCCTTTTGTCTCAAAGCGCACAAAAGACAGAAGTAAGGCAACAGCCTATCAACCGCTCACTCTCATTTTTTAGCTTTTAAGGGATAAAAAAAGATGACTTTTTTGTTTGATTTTTCACGAAATTATTGCATTACAATCTGCGCCTTTTTGGTGCCCGCTAATCTTTTGTTAACCCTATGCACCCTATACCTGGTAGTCAGGTTTCAATCCTCAGCCCAGGTTTATTGGTCAGCCTTTGCGGCGAGCCTGTTTGCGTTGGTTTTGCTGTTGCACGATTTTACCTGGTTCAGTATTGGAGTGGTCATGCCTCCTACCTACATTTTATTAGCCTTAGCTTGCGTTTGCCTCAGTCTGAACATGTGGGCGGTCGCTCATCCAGCCAATATGAAGCAACTACTTAAAGAATTCACATCGATAGGGTACAGAAATATTGCAATGGTGACCAATCACACGTTCTCTCTTAAAGCGACAGAACGCAATTAGTTCATTGAATACTTCCAATAGACTTGTTGGGTAATAGCGAGAAAAGCGGCTGAAAGCTATGTTCTGCAGAGGGTGTAGCGATTTCTGGTAAAAATAGCGGTAAAGCTTGCTGGGTAAGGTTTTCAAGGGGTTTCGTTCTATTTCCCGACAACTCTAACGGACTGGAGGCACGATCGCCACCCTTTCTTGCCCCTGCCAAATGTCTGCAGCGATCGCATGAAGGGGCGTATCGGCTTCAGCTTTACGGTACACCACCAGCACACTAAACACCAGTTGACTCAGCGGTTCAAACTCGACGGGAATTTGTTCTAGCTCACCCTCCTTGCGACTGCGACTGCGAGTCTGATTAATGCGATCGCGGTTTCTGAGTAAGGTGATTCCTTCGACGATGCGCGATGCCACCTATTTCCTTGATAGCATTCTCGGGAATGAGACGGAGTTGACCATTCTGGAACATACCACCGATACTCCAGGCTACACCGAACTCATCTTTGCCTTCTTTGATCTATTAGGGTTATCCTTCTCTCCTCGCATTCGCGATGTCGGCATCCAGCAACTCTATCGCATCAAACGACAATTACCTGACGCTGATCTCAAACCCTTGTTCAAGGGATGGATTAACTGTCAACTCATCATTGACTACTGGGATGAAATGCTGCGAGTGGCAGGGTCTCTCATGTTGTGTCGCAAAAACCAGTCAATGGTAAAGTAAGCAGGCTCAAACTTCCCTCCTTGCCCTCCGATGTCTACTTCTGCTCTGTTCAAGTGGCGTCACTTTCTACCCCAAGACCGATGATGAAGTTCAAGTCTTCGATAGCGCAAGCAGAACCGTGAGCAGAATTGAAGCGCTGAACATGACTAGAAAAGGACAGGTGAATGGAGTCCATCGAGGGGACAGCGTACATCAAGCAAGAATTGTTGAATCGATCTTTGAAATTGCTGCACAAAGCAATATGAATGACGCCGCTCAGTCATCATTAAAAATTCTTACGACAGAACCTCTCTGAGAACATAATAGCTTCAGCATAATGTTACTCAGTAACATTATTTTTAGCAAATAATTCCTCACCTTCATAATTCCAAAGGCTTAGAACAGATGGAGGAGTTTTAACAGATAAAACTTGCAATTTCTATCTTTTGAAGGTCACTAAGTGACGCTGCCGATAGAGTTGAGCAGAGCTATTTCTGAACAAACTAAACATCAGCAAGTTTACATTGATAAAAATAATGGCTTTCTTCAACTCTGAAGTTCCACTCGTATGCCGTAAACAACCTGTTGCAAATGTACCTGTATCTCCAAATGCCTGGCGCGTTCAATGGAATTTAGGCTACACCGTATTGTGGTCGTCATTCTACACGCGCCATGATCTAGCCTGCTTAAGCTGGGGAGTGCTTACTGTCAGTATTTTCGCAGTCGCGCAATTTCTACCCTTAAGTTGGATAACCCAAGCTATGATTACTTCAGTCCTAACGGGACTGGGTAGTTTCGGAATGGCATGTCTAGCTTGGCGCTATATTAATGTAGAGCAACTAGCCTGGATTTTATATACGTGGTTAACGTTGATGCTAATTGGAACAATCGTGACAGACCTAAGCGTGTGGTACGGTTGGGGGGTGATACTGATGAAGTTGTGTCCTCTGTGGTTGGGGTTGTGTGGAATTGGGTACCTAATCACAGGACTGGGAATGCGTTCACGCCTAATTCTTATCTGTGGTGCAATTCACCTTTTAGCAATCGGGTTGCTCCCTTTTGTAGGACCTTGGCAAATTTTGCTGACGGGAATTGTGATTTCAGGATGTGTAATTGCTCTAGCAGAACTGCAATGGGACTCTAATGGAGTCTGTAACTATCAATCCTTGTATTAAGTGATCAGTTTATAGAAACAATTGAGTTGGACAATCTTTAGGTAGTATCTGGGGTTATCGTACCTGTATAGAGAAAAGTGTAAGTCAGTAATTAGATAAACTCTCTAACTCAGGACTTACGCAGATGTACTAAATGTGGTGGTCAGCTTAGCCCAACTTCATAGCAAGAGTGGGTGATTTGAGTTGCCCAATCAAATAGTGGGATAACAGTCTGCTCTTGAGTTGATAGATGCTGGTTGCCGTA
>JACJOC010000026.1 GCA_014695345.1 Cyanobacteria bacterium FACHB-471 | reverse complement strand
TCTCATCTGCGTAAATTGCAGAAGTTGCCATCGCGCATTCAGAAGTATTTTGAGCATCCATTTATTGCTTATGCTTCGAACAAGATGCAATCTCAATGATTGCCGGGTTAATAGGAAAAATTTTTGTGTAGGGTGTGTTTAACTTTCATAGAAGTGTTAGCTCCATGATTAAGGCTAATTCACACCCTACAAATCATCAATTAACCGAAGACAAAACTGAAGGAATTGCTGTCTAAGCTGAGAGTATTAGCGGCAACATTTTGCACCACGCCAATCAACTCATTTGTGACAAACTGGCTGTTGCTCTTAATGTAGATTCCAGTGCCAGAAATATTATTGAGTGAAACATTAGCGAGTAGATAGTCAGACTTAGAGCCTACTAACTGAATCTTGTCCTCTGCCGCCTTGAAATCAGTAATTAGCGCGTAATCTGTCTGTCCAGAGGTGTTGCGTTGTCCGTCGTCATAGAAGCGCACCATGTAAGGAAATTCGCCACTCTTTGCTGCACCTAGTGCGAAGTAATCAACTCCAGTTCCACCCGTAAGCCTGTCAGTTTCGCCCTTACCCGCGTTATCGAGCCAAGTTCCAACCAAGGTGTCATTTCCTGTTCCTCCTAACAGTCTGTCGTTGCCATCTCCGGCACTAAGGTAATCATTTCCTCCTGAACCGCTCAGCTTGTTGTGGCCCACACCGCTGTAGATCTGGTTGTTAAGGTCATTGCCTAAGCCGTTAACGTTACCCGCGCTGTCAAGAAATAATTGTTCAACACCACTGCTGAGACCGAAGCTAACGGTAGAGATTACCTTGTCGTAGCCATTGTCAGTGTCCAACTCATTAACTATATCTGCTGCATTGTCAACGTAATATGTATCACTGCCGTTGCTGCCAAACATCGCATCAGCACCGATGCCACCAAAGAGTCTGTCGTTGCCTGTGCCACCAAACAAAGTGTCAACGCCACCAGCACCACTGAGTGAGTCATCGCCCCTCCCTCCAAGCAGTCTGTTGTTGTTGCCGTTGCCCAAAATATAGTTGTTTAAAGCATTGCCTAGACCATTAGCAGCATTGCCAAGCAGTGTTAGATTCTCAACATTTGTTTTGCCGCCTGAGGAGAGGGAGAAAGAAACTGAGGATTTAACTGTATCAATGCCTTCATTGGCTGCTTCAAAAACTTGGTCGGTGGAGATATCAACAATGTAGGTGTCGTTGCCTTGACCACCTATCATTTTGTCAGCGCCTAAACCACCATTAAGCAGGTCGTTACCGCCAAATCCATTCAGCCAATCATTACCCGCAAATCCGAAGATTGAATCGTCGAAGTTGGTGCCGTTGAGTTTGTTTTTTTGGCTACCGTTATCATTGAATTGTGTACCCGTGATAATTGCCATTTGAGTGTTCCCAGATAAATTAGATTAAGCAAGAGAAATCACGTCATGCAGCAGCGAGCTTTGCTACTCGACTGAAGTAGTCAAAACTGATTTGGTTCAATCGCCAATTTGACAACCTTGAAGTGAAAACGATTGGCGATCGCCTCATCGCAAATCATTGATCTTCTCTTCGAGAAGCTGCTGAGCAATTGCGCTCTCTTGTGATGTTTCTAAGTTAATGGGTGAACAACCCCACTCACATCGAATAAATGTCACTTCCTTAGCGTGACATCTGTCATGCTGAAATCGTTTTTGCTCGAAAGCTGTTGGTTGTGTCGCAAAAAGTTGTGTCGCAAAAACAGGCCAGTGGCGATCGCGAATCTCCGGTGCGAGTTCATCACTCCGATATGGCCATCCCCAGTTACCGTCCTGCTTGCTTGAGCAAGGTCGTAATGCACGATCATCTCCTCTAAATCTCGGTAGCTGAGAGAGTAACGGCAATACCAGCGAACGTTGGACAGGATGATCTCGGGCAAAAAGTGCCGCTACTTAAACGGAATCTGAGTAGACATCAGGAGGGTAGTGAGGAGAGGGTAGTCCTGCTTACACTCGCAAGTGATTTGGAAGTTTTCGGCTCAAGATAACAGGGTTAAGTTGAGATGCCTTTAACCCTGTTCTTGAGACGATTGAATGGCAGGTCTATTGCGCTATTTTAGATTTGTCTTGCCACTACAGGTTTGTGCAATGTTCCTTTGTCGCCAGGTTAATAAATCATTATGGTGATTTGTAGGAGCGGGGTTGTCTGTGGGAGCGAGGTCTTTTTTTCGCAGATAGAAGTAGGGCGATCGCCACCCCTCCCATTCCAACGATGTTTCCAGGCTCAGGAACAGTTGCTACATTGAGTGGGTTATTGGGTTGAGTCAGTTCGTCTAACCCGTCTTCGACTTCGCGTTCAAAGCGATCGCCACTCACTTCGGCTTGAGCCAAAAGTTCTCGCTGGCGATCGTTGACCAGTACCAGCATGGAAGAGTAAGGAGTGACAATCTCAGTACCTTTTGCCAGGGTATGAATTGCATCCAGTTCGGCTAGCTGAGTCATGTCTTTTTCGCGACTCAATTTGAGAATGAGTTGTCGAGCCGCGAGCGGCGTGAAGTCGGCTTCTGTCGATGCACTGACTATAGGTTCAACTTCTGAAGTATTGGCTTGAGGTGATTCTACTCTCCAGATATAGCCGTCTGTAACGCTGGCAACGGAGTGTCCCAGTTTTTCCTCAGTTGCGATGCGCTGCATTACTTCTGCCACATTGGTTGCAACTCCGCCTCTGGTTTTTTGAATGGTTTCTAGGGTGGCATCATCGTAAGCAGGAGGTAATTCACCCAAATGGACGGCCCAAAGTGGGGAGGCGATCGCTGGAAGCTCAGCCTCATCAACCGTTAGCTCATAATTTCCCTCATCAGTGATTACCAACACTGCATCGTAAGCTGTCTCACCGCGCAACTGCCCAAACTGTTGCAGCATGGTGTAAATCGGTAGGTTGCCGTAGAAAGTAGTTTTGTTAGAGTCAAACTCACGAATATCATCTAGGCGGTCTGGCTCGGCTCCAGCAGATGCGGTGAGATACAGATCCAGGTCGTTGTTGGCACTGTGTTGAGCCAGCCAGCGGAAGGTTTCGGTTAACTTATTAGAATGAGTTGCCATACTGCGAGAGCGGTCTAGCACCAGTGCAAACCGTTTGGACTGGGTCAAAGCAGATGAGCTGTGGCTCAAGGGTTCTGCCACAACCTGATAACCTCCTGGCAGCGTTACCTGATGAGTTTGGGGCGCATGTCGTCGAGCCGGTAGCGCTGTTTCTAGCCATTCTTCTGCTGGCAGTTGAGCGGCTCTACCATTACGACGACGTACCGTGTCTTCTGTCCAAAAGATATTGCGTTTCTCCGCCAGATGAGGCATCAGCCAGCCTTGCTCCTGTCGCATTGCCTGATAGGTCATCCACAGATGCAGTTCTCCCGGTTCACCATTCTGCTGCTGCATTGGAATGGGAAATACGCGCAGACGATATTGCCGTGGCCCAACTTGCTCTAGCAATGCCGGATCTTCTGCCACAAAGTTAGTGCTGCGGGCAACCTCTCCGGTGTAGACCTGTTGAGCGGCTCCACGCGGCGACACAACAAACGGAAAGCGAGTGGCTCGACTCATACTGTCGCCCAGCCATACCCCCGTAAGAACAGCGCTTTCGGGCAGTGAGAAAGAGTAAAAGATCTCCTGATCCTGCCAGGTGGGGTTCTGATAACGCTCATACAGCTCAATCTCTGCCCAGTCTCCATGTTCATGCACATTAACTCGTTGCTGGGCTAGCCAGACAATCTGCTGGTTGATGTTGAGCAATCCTGCCTGGGTTTCATCCCGGTTTGAGGTAGATTGCAGCGCGTTTTGAATTGCCTCCCGTTCTGCCTTTTGAATCGGGGCATCAAAAAATTCTGCATACAGGTTGGCGGCTCTATCTGCATCAGCACGCGAACCGTTATATAAGAATGGGGAAAGAATATGGTTGTGTAAATCCTGCCAAAACTGGGCTTTTTCTGGAGTCAGATTAAATACGTTGCGGTAAGTTTCGCTCAGGCTGTTGCTTTCTTCCCAGGGGCTAATGTAGCGGTAAGAGTTGAGATAAGCGTTGACCAGCCCTGTCCGAATCAGATCTGATTTGGCTAAGAGTTCTTGGCGATCGCCCTCTGTTGGAGCAGGCTGTGAAAGTAACTTAAATGCTTCAATCTGGGGCTGTTGTTGTAAAGACGTGAAGATGAGTAACCAGGCAACGGCGACCCCTGCCGTCCCTGCTACGGCTTTGAGTTGTCCGTAGCGATCGCCAAACGCTGCTGCCACTCGCCACCAAGAGCGCAAGTAGAAATTTGTCATCACAAACGGCATGGCAAAAAACAGCGAACAGCTAAACCCGAATAGGAAGAGGAAAACGGGTACCCACCAGATTGTGCGTAACGGACTGTGAGTGAGTGTATCCCGCAGGACGGGTATCCACTCAAGCTGGAAGAATTGGATAATCCATGTGAAGACTGCAAATAGAGATACACACAAAGCAGGCACCGCATAAAATGTCAGCAGCACTCCGGTGTACACTCCAACAATCAGCATCAAGCTGTGGCTTGCTAGCTGTAGCCATGCCAGAGTGCGTTTGCGCGCCGCGAACCCACACAGCAACTCAACCGCAAATGCCCCAATGCAAAACAGCGCTGTACTCAAAATCTGTGAGCTTGCCGGAGTGAGTTCTCGGATCAGGAATAAGCGCAGCAAACACAGCGCCACCAGTGGCGCTTCGACCCCATAAAACAAACGCATCAGCAAAACAGGCTGTTTGCGTAGCCGGAACCAACCCACCAGGGTGCAGACCGTCGGCACCAGGAGTAAACCCATCAAGCTAGCAACTAGCGTTGCAGGAATTGCCACGCCTGCCCCAACGTCTCTAGAAAAGGGAAAGCCGATTTGCGGTAGAACGACTCCATAAGCCAGAAGCAAAAATGTACAGTTCCACAGCCAAAAGATGGAACTATAAGAGAAGTGAACTAGTTTTTTCATGGTGAAGAGGTAAGATTGTGGCTCCAGTTTGGAAGGGGTCATTCGCTATTTGCCTCTTGTGAGCAGCCCGTAATTGATGCCTGATGATTAAATGACCATCACTGATTGCGTTCCTATTATTTCCTCAGTCGAGATCGGCTGGATTTTGGGAATAGCTTTGTAAAGTTTTGGTAAATACGATCGCACCTCCAGAAAGTAGCCAAGCTGAAAACTGGGGCAACCCGGCAGCGAACGTGGGATAGTCATTAAGCTGTAGAAATAGAAATCGGAATTGCTGATCATAGGAGCGCGTTATGGATGTCAAAGCCGCAGTTGCCCTCGCCGCAGGAGAGCCACTGAGCATTGAGACAGTTCAGCTTGAAGGGCCACAAGACGGGGAGGTGATGGTAGAAATCAAAGCGACCGGAGTTTGCCACACCGACGCTTATACCCTCTCTGGCTCTGACCCAGAAGGACTCTTTCCCGCTATCTTGGGGCACGAGGGCGCTGGAGTCGTTGTCGAAGTGGGAGCCGGAGTAAAATCTTTAAAACCTGGCGATCATGTCATTCCGCTTTACACGCCAGAGTGTCGTAACTGCGAGTACTGCCTGAGCCAAAAAACAAACCTGTGCCAAGCTATTCGTAGCACCCAAGGGCGTGGTCTAATGCCCGATGGCACCAGTCGCTTTTCTAAAGATGGCATGATGCTCCATCACTACATGGGCACGTCCACATTTGCCAACTATACTGTGCTACCTGAAATTGCCGTTGCCAAAATTCGCGAAGATGCGCCTTTTGATAAAGTGTGCTACATCGGCTGTGGCGTAACCACTGGAGTTGGAGCCGTAATCAATACTGCTAAGGTTGAACCCGGAGCCAATGTCGTCGTATTTGGACTGGGTGGCATTGGTCTAAATGTGATTCAAGGAGCGCGTTTGGTTGGGGCAAATATGATTGTGGGTGTTGACATCAACCCCAGCAAACGTGCCCTGGCAGAAAAGCTGGGTATGACTCACTTTGTTAATCCCAAAGAGGTAGAAGGAGATTTAGTTCCCTATCTGGTGGATTTGACCAAAGGTGGAGCAGACTACAGCTTTGAATGTATTGGCAATGTGAATGTGATGCGTCAGGCGTTAGAGTGCTGCCACAAAGGTTGGGGCGTGAGTGTGATCATTGGCGTTGCAGGAGCCGGACAGGAAATTAGCACTCGCCCTTTTCAACTGGTAACCGGACGAGTATGGAAAGGCAGCGCATTTGGCGGTGCAAGAGGGCGTACTGATGTCCCTAAAATTGTGGACTGGTACATGGATGGCAAGATTAACATTGACGATCTGATTACTCAGGTGATGCCCCTTGAGCAAATCAACGAAGCATTTGACATCATGCACAAAGGAGAAGGAATTCGCACAGTTATCACTTTTTAGTTCTTTGCGTAAAGCATACAGCAATATTCCAGTGGGTAAGCCTTAGAGTAGGGGCGGTTCGCGAACCGCCCCTACAGGGATTTGTTATTTATGCAAATGGAAATTGCTGTAAGTCTTCGTAGGGGTGGGTTTAGTAGACAAACCCTGATAGTAGCTGAGGTTCAACAGCAAAACCCACCCCTACAATATTGGGATTATCTAGTGTGGTTATCTAGCAGGGTTAAATATTAGCCCCATTCTCAATAGATTGGAAGAATTGAGCAATCTGCTCAGTAGATTGAATGTGATAAACACTTTTAGTGTTCTTTGCTTGCTCAATATACTGACGATATTTGGGAGTCAAATATTTGTGGCATAACCAGAGCGCACGGTAACTGTTCATCGAGCTCTTTAAGATGGGGCTCTTATCAGGCCAGCCTGCGGGCGGATTAGAGTAACCTGTGATGAATCGTTTAGTCACCCACCAGCAATGTACGTAGAGGGGCAGATCTACAAAAATCAGACTATCTGCCTCATCAAGTCGTGGCCAAAGAGTTTCCAGAGAACCAAATCCGTCAATGATCCACTGATCGCTGGTCAAAATTTTCTGATGGATGGATTTGTATTCCTCATCTGGAACCTCAATGCCCCCCGGTTGATATTTAACCTTGTCCAGGATGTAGAGTGGCAGTCCAGTGATCTCTGACAGCTTTCTGCTTAGAGTTGATTTACCACCTCCAGCATTGCCAAATACTGCTACTTTTTTCATACTGATTCCTGTTTGAGACACTGATTTCTGTTTGAGATGCAGAGCTTAGAGTTTTTTCGTCATAAACACGCTATTGGGATCATCGATATATTCAGCAAAGGGCCCTCGGTACTCGAACCCATACCGTGTGTATAAGGCTCGTGCTGGGGCGAATTCTGCGAAAGATCCTGTTTCTAAATTGAGGCAATCATAACCGCGTCGTTCAGCTTCTTTGATCATGTGTTCTAGAATTTTTGCGGCAACTCCTTTGCGTCGGTGAGCATTAGCGGTACGCATTGATTTGACTTCACCAGTTTTTGGATCTAGTTCTTTTAGTGCGCCGCATCCAAGCAGTTCATCACCTTTCCAAGCCGACCAGAATGTAATATTGGGCGATCGCAATGCCTCTAAATCGAGTGCATGAACACTTTCGGGTGGGGTAATCTCATGCATATTTTCGAGATGTTCCCGGAGAAGGTCAGCGATCTGTTGACCGGTCAGGTCATCTTCGCGAATTTCCAAGTCACTCATCTTCTTAGTTGGCTCTGTAGACATTATGGTGGAAGCAGCTTAAGACAGCTTTACCTGACGTTTGGCACCGGGAATTCGCCGCAAGTCTCGCCAGATTTGGGTAGCAGCCAACGCTCCATCTGCTGCCGCAACGACCACTTGATTTAACCCGACTTTGAGATCACCGATCGCAAAGATTCGAGGATGGGAAGTACGCGCCATTTTATCCGTGACTAGATTCTCACCCTGCTTTTCCAGATTAAACTTCTCTAGATAGTCAGCATGGTACTTTGACCCCATTGAAATCAGTCCAGCCTCTAGTGGAATGGTCCTGCCGTCTTCCAGTTCAACCCCATTCATCTGATGGTCTTCACCCAGGAATTGCTTAATTGGAGTTTCGACCAGTTGATAGCCATGCTCCTGCAGTTTCTGTCGCAACTCCTCTCTCACTTCAAACAGTCCTTGCGTAAACACGGTGATGTGTGGAGTAAACCAGCCCAAGGGAAACGCAACTTCTGCATTGCTGGCACTGTTGGCCAATACGCCCACTGTTTTGTCTACCATTTCATAGCCATCACAAATGAGGCAGACGTGCAGATTGTATCCGGCGTAGTCATACACGTTTCGCATGGTATCTAGGTTAGGCAAGTAATCAATGATGCCGCTCGCAGCAATCAGGTACTTGGTGCGAAAGGTCTGATAGAGGCTGTCCTGCCGTCCAATTTTGACTTTGACGGCAAAAGTTTCGCCTTCATCTTCAATGTCTTCTACAAAACCATCGAGCATGTCACCGCCCACGGAGAGGTATTGCTCTTTGCCTTGCCGCAGCAGCGATCGCCCTGATGTGTCTGATGGCAGTCCGAGATAGTTGTGCAGTTCTTGCATCCAAAAGGAGCGGGCTTTGCCTTTGTCGATGATCAAACTGGAAAGCAGGTAGCGTTGCAGATAAACGCCAGCCGATAAGCCCCCTGCGCCACCCCCAACCACAATCACGTCATAAACATGATCGATACGTTCCGAAAGATTCTGTTTGGTTAATTTCATAACACCTTCCAAGATGCGATCGCCTGTTCCTCATTCTCTCAAAAATTTCCGTAGCCTAACATCTTGACGAAGCGTCACTATCCCAGATATGCTCTCACGTTAAGGTTGTCAATTTTACTAAAGACAACCCGACCACACCCAAAGATCTAGCGCTACCCAAGGCTGTTGGCAGCAGCCCTGAGCAGCTAACCCCCAAACTGAGGTACCAGTCTGGCGGCTAATGGTGGATTTTAACACTCCCTTAGCCACCCCGACTTGTCATGTCAAAAAAGCGTTGCGAATCCTTTAAGACACGAAAGTGAAAATAAACTCACTTTTAGTTCTTTCACTGGGTTTATGCAACGTGTGAATTAGTGCAGGGTGGCTAGGTTTTTGGGGTTTCCTCGTAAACCTCAAGGAGTCACAACTCATGTCTCAATGCTTTTTAGAATCTCCCAACACGCCCACTGTTGAGAGAGAAGTTTCTGCGCTTCAAAATGCTGATCGCGATCGCTTGCGAATTCTGGTCATCGGCTCTCGTGATGGCGTGATTGAAACCATTCATGATCTGTATCGACGTGGCTTTGCTGAACCCAATGCATGGAGTCTGCTTTTACCTGCACCTAGTTCTGGTGAGGTGATGAGTATTTTGACGCGCGATCGGAGAAAAGGAGAGTAAGAGAAGAGGGGGAGGGGCGATCGCCTCCTCTCTCCTAAACTTTACATAGACTCCGAGGTAGGTGAGAAATGCTTCAATCCTGAATACTCCATACCATGAGGATAACGCTTATTTCGAAACGGAATAAATTGATAAAGCTAATCCACGTAGCTGCTCTCCACACGGTAAGAGTACTGCTTGAACCAAATCATAACGCTTACTTGGTCTAGTAACTTTTTGAGCAAAGTTCCTTCAGCACGAATCGTAATCCATCTAATTAAGAAATTGGTGCATTAGTATTCAAAACCAGATTGAAAACCAATAGGAATGCTGAATAATCTACTCGATGTGCTCAGAAATAGTTAAGATACGAACAACCTTGTTAACCTAACCTCCCAATTTCTCAGATAGCGTGATTTTTGCACTCTATTTGAGTTCTACAGGGATATTAGGTTTAAAAAATCACTCTAATAGTATTATTCTGTCGCTGCGCCTACTCGCTATACAGCACAAGTGCGAATTTGATTAAATGCATTACGTTCATGATACTAAACAAGTCTCACAGTTAAAGCAGGAGTGATATTCCATGACCAGACCAGTTATTCCAAATCTTAGAACGTGGCCGCGCAACTTAAGTACGTCACAGGGGGGAGGACTCTCCACTTCACAGGGCGGCGGTATGTCTACCTCACAATACGGCGGTATGTCTACCTCACAATACGGTGGTATGTCTACCTCACAATATGGTGGTATGTCTACCTCACAATACGGTGGACTCTCCACGTCTCAATATGGTGGGTTATCAACTTTAGAAGGTGGTGGGATGTCAACTTCTTCATCCAATGTTTATAGAAGCAATATTCCGTCCTGGCCCGTATTTCTCAGAGAACTTGAAGCAAGGGGTTATCACGCTCAAGCGAGACTGATTCGACAGCACCTTCCAGAGTTTCTCTGTCCAGAGAATTTCTTCAGGTAAGGGATGCCCTCAACTGCATCGTAGCGGACAGGGACTACAACACTTCAACAGCAACAAAGGCGCTGCAACCGACCGTTTACAGTTTCGGTTGTTCCTCCCTACGCTTCCAGCAGCGGCTGAGCTTCATGGTTAGCTAGCTTTAAGCTTCGATTTTTGCACTCACATGTAAAGGCTATCTACGCTATAGCTGGTTGGATAGACGACTATCCTGAAACTACAAGGTTCTTTCCTACAGTCTAACCTGGCTTTCAGAGTCCAGATATAATTGATAATTACGCTAACCTTGCAGGGGAAAATGATAGTTTTATGGTGAAAGTTAATCTTGATGCCTTGATTCCAAGAGAAGACTTTGAAGTAAATGCAGGGGGAAGCACATCCCAATTTGGTCAAACTTTGCAAATTCGGGATTTAGAAAAGGGTTCCTTTTTCTACCCAATTGTTAGAAAACCTGACTTTCAAAGAGAAACTGCTGATTGGTCACCTGAGAGAATTTCTAACTTCATTGAAAGTTTTTTAGACGGTGACTTGATTCCGGCAATTATTTTATGGCAATCAGGAACAAATATTTTTGTAATTGATGGCGGACATCGGCTAAGCGCCCTTATCGCTTGAGTTCATGACGATTATGGAGATGGTGATATATCTCGTAGATTTTTTGAACAGAAGATATCTGAAGAGCAAACTAAGATTGCAGATCAAACCAGATCCCTTGTGAAAAGCACTGTTGGCTCATATAGAGATTTTCAACATGCTATTCAATATCCAGACAAGCCGGATGAGAAACATGTTGAACGTGCCAAGCGGCTCGGTTTTCTAGCATTACAATTGCAGTGGGTTAAAGGAGATGCCGATAAAGCTGAAGAATCATTCTTCAAAATAAATCAGCATGCTGCACCAATTGACCCTACTGAATTACGTGTGTTGAAAGCCAGAAAGAAGCCAAATGCAATTGCATCAAGAGCTATTGTTAGAGCTGGCACTGGTCACAAATATTGGTCCAAGTTTGATGCGGAAACTCAGAATGAAATCGAAAGAATTGCATCAGAGATAAATGACCTATTATTTTTACCTAAGTTAAAGACCCCAATAAAAACTCTTGACCTTCCTATTGCTGGGAAAGGTTATTCATCTAATGCTTTACCGCTCTTACTTGATTTTATTAATTTGGCTAATGATGTCACTGTTTCTACAGAAACTAAGTTGGAGAATGATTTAGATGGCAGTTCAACGGTTAGATTTCTAAAAAATGCAAAGAAAGTCTTAACCAGAATTACTGGTACACATCCGTCATCTTTGGGGTTGCACCCAGTTGTCTACTTTTATAGTGCTGCTGGACGATATCAGCCAACTGCCTTCCTAGCAATGGTTTCATTTGTGAAGTGGTTAGAGCTTAAAAACAAACTTATTGAATTTGCCAAGATCAGAGAAGAATTTGAGAAGTTTTGTTTAAAATATAAAACTATACCTAATCAGATAACAGTTAAATTGGGCAGTACAAATAAAGGTGGATCAAAGCGGTTAACTGAGATGTATCAGTTCTTGTACGAACAGCTTAGTAATGGCACTACAGAAGCAGATTTACCATCTGCTTTCGCTAAGAATTCTAAACTTGCTTTTCTGGGATTCGAAGAACAGTTTACTGAGACAGAAAATAAAGATTTCTCTACTAACGTAAAATCTGCAATTTTTATAAAAGATGCCCTTACAAATCCAATTAGGTGCAGAATATGCAATGGGCTGATTCATTTAAATTCTATGACTTTTGATCACGTGGAAAGAAAACAAGATGGAGGGAAAGGAAGAGACAACAACGGTCAGTTAGCCCATCCTTTTTGCAATACCACTTACAAAAACTGAGCGGCAAACTTGTAATTTTTGTCTCGTAGTTTCATACTCAAGCATTCGCTATAGTACCAGCCAGCTATTAACCCGGCAATCATTGAGATTGCATCTTGTTCGAAGCATAAGCAATAAATGGATGCTCAAAATACTTCTGAATGCGCGATGGCAACTTCTGCAATTTACGCAGATGAGA
>JACJOC010000025.1 GCA_014695345.1 Cyanobacteria bacterium FACHB-471 | reverse complement strand
TACGGCAACCAGCATCTATCAACTCAAGAGCAGACTGTTATCCCACTATTTGATTGGGCAACTCAAATCACCCACTCTTGCTATGAAGTTGGGCTAAGCTGACCACCACATTTAGTACATCTGCGTAAGTCCTGCCAAAATTAAAGGTGGCAAAATTCTGTTGTTGCTAACTCTGAGCAACTGGGGCTGGGTGGCACTTCAATTAGCAATATTCCGCCTGATCCAGAGGCAAGTTTGCGAGTGTTGTTGGATCGAGATTTGAGAGAGTTGGCGATCGCCAATAACCAGGTCAACTCTGACCTCCAGGCAACTAACGTAGACGGCAGTGGACATGAATATTGGGTTGACTCAAAAGCAGGATTTTCAACCGAAGAGCAAACTGCTCTGATTCAATTTTTGCTGTCGATTGATGACGATCCAGCCGTACTGCCAAATTCAGCACTGGCAGAAAACCAGTAGATACTGCGTGTAGCGAATACTCCCTATGAGCGAGTATTTGCTACTTGCCAAACTTCCAATACCGTTCCTACAAAACAGGCTACAGGTAAAGGGGACACCTTCGAAGGAGGGTGCCCTTTTACCTGTAGCCCTCATTTCTAAAGCTATCTTTTCATCACCTTAAACAGGATCACTGGATGATTTGTTTGTCCTTGTTGGACAAACGAAGGTTGATTAGACAGTTAGAAACGAACGATACCGTAGTAATAGCTGATTGCCAGAACCAGAATTGTGAGAACGCCTATCGCCGTGCTGATGACCAGCACTTGAGAGGATTTTGGATCTGGATCTTGTTTGTTGTTCTTAATTGACTCGCCGGTTACATTAGCAGGGTTGTTAGGATTAGTTGGTTCTTCAGTTCTCATTGGTATTAATATGAAAAACAATGCTTTTCATGCTGGGCTGAAACCTGCAAAACTTCATCTAACTTAGGGACTACTCGGTTTTTGTAGAAGGATTAGAATTTGCTGGAAGAAGGTAGGAAAGCCGACCCGCTTTGCTGGTGCAGAGGAGAGAGTTTGCTGAGCGATTCTCCTGATTCCAGAGCATGAGGGTTTGGTCAACACTGCCTTGGCAAGAAAGCCTTATGCTGTGAAGCAGGTGAAACAGAGATCTCAACCGATGCATCAAACTCAAGAGCGTCCCAAAGTAGTCATCGTTGGAGCAGGGTGGGCTGGTTTAGGAGCAGCCTACCATCTTGCTCAACAGGGGTATGATGTTACCTTACTGGAGGCAGGAAGGTACCCAGGTGGGCTGGTGGCAGGATGGAAGACAGCCCAGGGGCGATCGATTGAAGCTGGCATTCATGGCTTCTGGTATCCCTACCGCAACATTTTTTCCCTGGTTAAGCAACTCGGTCTAACCCCTTTTACCGATTGGACTCGCTCTTCCCAGTATTCCCCAGCAGGTCTGGAAGTGGAGTCACCTATCTTTCAACAGGAACCTCGGCTACCCACGCCACTGGGCACGTTCTTGTATACACGATTTAAGCGGCTCCCCCTGAGCGATCGCCTCTCTGCCCTACCCTTACTCTATGCGCTGGTCGATTTTGACAACTCAGATGCAGCTTGGCAACGGTATGACCCGGTTACTGCTCGTGAACTCTTCAAGCAGTTTGGAGTCTCTGCCCGTCTCTACAAAGAGTCGTTTGAGCCGATGTTATTGGTGGGATTGTTTGCACCGGGAGAACAATGTTCAGCGGCGGCAGCGTTAGGAATGCTGTATTACTTCATCTTGGCTCACCAGGCAGATTTTGACGTGGTCTGGTGTCGCGGTACCGTGGGAGACTTAATTTTTCGCCCCTGGGTTGAGCAAATTGAGCAGAGGGGCGGACGCGTACTGACTCAGCAACGAGTCACTGATTTGATAATCAAGGCACAGGAAGGAGGAGATACAAGCCCTCAAGTGACTGGTGTGGTCTGCGGGGATGAAGTGTTTGAAGCAGATGCCGTGATTTTTGCTGTCGGAGTGACTGGAATGCAGAAAATTGTGAGTAGCAGTTCAGTGCTTCGGAAATTGCCTGAATTTTGCAATTTGATGAATTTGGGTGCGATCGATGTGCTAGCAACCCGGCTTTGGTTTGACCGCAAAGTTCCGGTGCCCTTGCCCTCTAATGCCTGCTTCGGATTTGATAACACTACCGGCTGGACATTTTTTGATCTGAATATGCTGCACGACGAATGGAAAGATGAACCCGGTAGTGTGATTGAAGCAGACTTTTACCATGCCAATCAACTGTTGCCGCTTGATGACGAACAAATCATTGCCAAAGTGCATCAGGATTTGGCAACTTGTGTTCCTCAATTTCACCATGCCAAAGTGATTGATAGCAGTGTTGTGCGGTTGCCTAAAGCGGTCACGCACTTCTCTCCTGGAAGCTACCAATCGATGCTGCCGGGAAAAACAAGTTTGTCTAACCTATTCATGAGTGGGGATTGGATTATTACTCGTCATGGTTCTTGGTCCCAGGAGAAGGCGTATGTCACCGGGTTAGAAGCAGCCAATCGAGTGATTGAGCAGTTTGGAGTGGGGACATCTGCCCTAATTATTGAAGTTGAACCAGATGAACCTCACATCGAATTCGCTCGCTCAACAAACCGCGCCTTGCGGGATTGGACTAGCCAATTTCTGCCGCCTCTGTGGCTCCCTTAGAAGCTTAGGGATGAGAGATTGCTACTACTCCATGTTGTGATAAGACAATTCGGCGGGTGGAGTGATAGAGATACCGATTCCGAGCTACATAGACTATAGTTTTGCTTAACTATTGCTAATAAAAATATAAAAATCGCTTATAGCGAACTCTGAATATTGACATTTTACAAAACTATGTTCTCAAGTCACGATGAGTGTAACGAAGCAGAAACACTCAAGTTACGAGGAGAATCTTCATGGTTGCAGTTACGCTCCAACCGCTTGCTGTTCAGCCGCCAGCCCGTCTGACGATACAGACAATCGAGATTGCACCCGAAACAACTGCAATGCGATCGCTTGACTGGGATCGAGAGCGTTTCGACATTGAATTTGTCCTCAACAACGGCACGACCTACAACTCCTTTTTGATTCGCGGCGATAAGGTTGCCTTAGTCGATACAAGTCATCAAAAGTTTCGCTCACTTTATTTAGATCTGTTGACAGGTCTAATTGATCCACAGTCGATCGATTACTTGATCATCAGCCATACCGAACCCGACCATAGTGGGCTGGTGAAAGAAGTACTGCAACTTGCCCCACAAATCACCGTTGTTGGTGCAAAAGTGGCAATTCAGTTTCTGGAAAATATGGTGCATCAGCCATTTCAGCACCTGCTGGTGAAGAATGGCGATCGTCTCGATTTGGGCCAGGGTCACGAATTGGAATTTGTTTCAGCTCCAAATCTGCACTGGTCCGATACCATTTTCACCTTTGATCACAAAACTGGTGTTCTTTTCACCTGTGATGCATTTGGAATGCATTACTGCGATGATCACACCTTTGATCAATATCCAGAGCTAATTGCTGCCGATTACAAATACTATTACGACTGCTTGATGGCTCCCAATGCCCGATCGGTGTTGGCTGCGCTCAAACGAATTGAGAAGTTAGAGATTCAAACGATCGCGACAGGGCATGGACCATTACTGCGTCACCACCTATCTAATTGGGTCGATTCCTATCGGACGTGGAGCCAGGAGCAGACTAAGGCAGATGTGTTCATTGCAGTGTTTTATGCAGAAGAGTACGGCTACGCAGAGGAGTTGGCACGGGCGATCGCTCATAGCATCATCAAAACCGAAGCCACTGTTGAACTGGTTGATTTAATGAGTGCAGAACTGCAAGAAGTTCGTGAGCTAGTCAACAGTGCCGCCGGACTGGTGATTGGAATGCCACCTCAGTCAAATGTTAGCGCTCATGCTGCTTTGAGTACTATTTTGGCGGCTGCACACTCCAAGCAGGCGATCGGATTGTTTGAGTCGGGTGGGGGTGAGGATGAGCCAATTTATCCTTTACGCAACCAGTTTCAAGAAATTGGATTAATGGAAGCGTTTCCGCCAATTTTGCTGAAAGCAGCGCCAACACAGGCAATCGAACAAATCTGCGATGAAGCAGGGGTTGACCTGGGTCAGTGGGTGACTCGCAATCGCACGATCAAGCAGATGAAATCCATTGATTCGCAGCTTGAGCGGGCGCTCGGAAGACTCAGCAACGGACTGTATTTACTCACCACCCAGAAAGGTGATGTTTCCAGCGCTATGGTTGCGACGTGGGTAACGCAGGCTAGCCTGGAGCCGCTGGGTGTAGCGATCGCAGTTGCCAAAGATCGGGCCATTGAGGCGCTATTGCATCCGGGCGATTGCTTCGTCCTGAATGTGTTGCAGGAAGGTAAGTCTCAGCCTTTGATGAAGCACTTTCTGAAGCGCTTTGCACCAGGGAGCGATCGCTTTGCAGGTGTAAAAACTTATGCCGCTGCAAATGGTTCACCAATTCTAGCGGATGCTCTCGCCTATCTCGAATGTGAGGTGACCAGCCGCCTGGAAAATAACGATCACTGGATCATCTACAGCATTGTTCAGACGGGACGCGTTGCCCAGTTAGATGCACTCACTGCTGTGCATCATCGCAAAGTTGGCAATCACTATTGAACCTCAAATTGCTTGCACTACCTCATCTTGGAGTTCTTCAATGCAAAAACCCTTTAGAAATACAACAGGTCACTGGTCAGATTTACTTTATAGCGGCGGAGTCATTCGCATTCTTGAAGCCATTCAAGATCTGATTGTGATTTCACTTTGCATCGGGCTGTTTAGCTTTATGGTGATGCAGCTTCGGGAAATGGTGTTGTCACTATTGCCGCCAGCGGATCTGCAAAATGTCACGTCCGATATTTTGTTTCTGTTAATTTTGGTAGAGCTGTTTCGCCTGTTGATCATTTATTTACAGGAACATCGGGTGTCGATTGGAGTTGCGGTTGAAGTGTCGATCGTATCCGTTTTGCGCGAGGTAATTGTGCGCGGCATTCTCGAAACTCCCTGGACGCAAGTACTAGCAACCTGCTCTTTTCTGCTGGCGCTGGCGGTTCTGCTGATTGTGCGCGTTTGGCTACCACCTACGTTTGAAGGCGTTGATCCCGAAGAACAAGTTTCGCGTCGCCATCGTGCCCGCCATGCCGATGAAACGGCAGAATCTGGACTGTGCGCAGCTATGACTACGCCCATTGCTACTATCCTCGATCGCTCTGAATTGTAAGGAGAAGACCATGCTTCATAACACGCTTGCCCAAGGTCAGCGCGATGTTCAAGTTGCCGAAATTGGTTTGCACACTACAATTCTGCGATCGCGCACTTGGGACCGTCTTAAGTTTGAGGTGGAATATGCCCGTCAGCGAGGCACAACCGCCAATTCCTACCTGATTTGGGGCGATCGCGCTGCCCTGATCGATCCGCCAGGAGAATCATTCACTCAAATTTTTGTACAGGAACTAGAGGATCAAATAGATTTGTCGAAACTTGACTACATCATTTTGGGTCATGTGAATCCCAATCGAATCGCAACGCTGACCGCTTTGCTCGAAAAAGCACCCCAAGTCACAATTGTTTGCTCTAAGCCCGCTGCGATCGCCTTAAAAGCGACCCATTCTCACTGGAAGATTCAAGTGGTGCGATCGGATGACACGCTGGATCTAGGGCAGGGGCATCACCTGCAATTTATTCCTGTTCCGACACCACGCTGGGCCGATGGGCTCTGCACTTATGACCCGCAGACGCAAATGCTTTATACCGACAAGCTATTTGGCGTGCATCTGTGTGCCGATGAAATAGTTGATGAAAACTGGAAGCAGCTTGATGGCGATCGCCGCTACTACTTTGACTGCCTGTACGCTGCCCAAGCCAAACAGGTTGAAGCTGCGCTCGACAAGATTGCTCCTTTTTCTGCTAAAGCGTATGCGCCTGGACATGGGGCGATCGTGCGCTACAGTCTGAGCCGCCTCAGCCATGACTATCGCCAGTGGTGCCAGCAGCAAAAAACGCAGGAGCTGAGAGTCGCGCTGCTGTATGCTTCTGCCTATGGCAATACGGCAATCTTGGCACAAGCGATCGCCCAGGGCCTGATTCGCTCAGGTGTAGCGGTCGAGGCAATCAACTGTGAACAAGCAGAACCTACTGAGATCACGCGATTGGTTGAAATGTGCGATGGTTTCATCATTGGTTCTCCGACTTTGGGCGGTCACGCGCCAACCCAAATTCAAACTGCTCTGGGATTGGTGCTATCAGCAGCAGCGAAAACGAAGTTGGCAGGCGTGTTTGGTTCCTATGGCTGGAGCGGCGAGGCGATCGACTTAATTGAAACAAAGTTGCAGGATGCAAACTATCGCTTTGGATTTGAGCCAATCCGGGTTCGCTTTAGTCCTGATGCGACCAGTTTGCAAACTTGTGAAGCAGCGGGGGCTGAGTTTGCCCAGGCTCTAAAGACGACCCGGAAACTGCGATCGCCCCGCCAAGTCATTGCCCCAACCCAAACCGATCGCACCGCTCAAGCCATCGGGCGCGTCGTCGGTTCGCTCTGCGTCGTGACGACCCGATCAGGTGATGACCACAGCGGCATCCTTACCTCCTGGGTGTCACAGGCATCTTTTAATCCACCAGGATTGATGCTGTCTGTTGCTGCCGACCAAAACGCTGAGCAGCTCACGTCTCCGGGCGATCGCTTTGTGCTTAATATTCTTAAAGAAGGGCGCAACCTGAGACGGCACTTTTCCAGCCATAGCCAACCCGGGATGAATCCGTTTGCCACACTTGACACTCAGATTGCCAGCAACGGTTGTCTGATTCTCAATGATGCTCTAGCTTTTGTGGAATGCACCGTGCAGCAGCGGATGAGCTGTGGCGATCGCTGGCTGATTTATGCCACTGTCGATAGCGGGCAAGTTCTGGAACCTAAAGGCATCACTGCTATTTTTCACCGCAAGTCAGGTAGCTCTACTTAATCAGACTTGCCTGTGTAGGGCAGCAGGCAATAGGTACTTCTAAAGCAGCTATCCTCTGTCAAAGGTAAGCCTACGAAACTTTGTGAAACGAATCGCGATCGTGCGGTTCGTCAAAATCGATAATTGGTCCCTTGGGTACAATTTGATTTGGATTGATATCAGTCATGCTCTTGTAATATCCGCGCTTTACATGATCTAAGTTACAGGTTGCTTTAAACTCAGGACGCTGATAGAGATCCTTGAGATAATTCCACAGCTTTGGATAGTCGAGGATCCGCCGCAGGTTGCACTTAAAATGACTGTAATACACAGAGTCAAAGCGATATAGGGTTGCAAACATGCAAATATCGGCTTCTGTGAGGCGATCGCCGCACAAATACCGCTGCTGGCTCAGAACAGTTTCCCAGTGATCTAAATGCTCGAAGAGTTCAACTACGGCCTCTTCATAGGCTGCTTGTGAAGTGGCAAAACCAGCACGATATACTCCAACATTGACTGGCAAATAAAGCGCGTCGATTGTTTCATCAATTTTCTGCTGTAGGTCGCGTGGGTACAAATCAATTTTCTGTGTTGCCAATGCTGCAAACTCTACGTCAAACATTCGGATGATTTGGCGAGATTCGTTGTTTACGATGGTTTGAGTTTGCTTATCCCACAACACTGGAACGGTAACTCGCCCGGTGTATTTTGGATTTGCTTTCACATAGATTTCTTGCAGGTATTGAGCATGATTCACCGAGTCAGGAACAGCTCCCGCTGCTTCAGAAAATGCCCAGCCGTTCTCGCCCATGATCGGATCAACGATCGAGACTGAAATAGCAGCATTCAACCCTTTGATTTCTCGCATAATGAGGGTGCGATGTGCCCACGGACAACCTAAAGCAATGTAGAGGTGATAGCGCTCTGCTTCGGCTTTAAACCCGCTTGACCCATCAGCAGTGACGCGATCGCGAAACGTCGTCGGTATTTCCTCGAACTTACCGTCGGAATCAGATTGATTCCTATGGGCTGTCCACTTGCCTGCGACCATCATGCCTGTAGCCATAATTTTCTCCTAACCATAATGGTTTAACATCAAATGTTTTTGGTAGTTTACGGATAGTTTTTGATAAGAATGCGATCGGATTGCCATGAGCGTCACCGTTAAACCGATCAATCCAGTGAGGGTAAATAAAAGCGCAATTCCTCGATCGGTTCCTGTGCCAAACCAACCGCCTAAGAGATCTACACCTGCACCTGTTGTCATAAACGGAATGAAAATGAATTGGGCGATCGGACCAATCATAAAGGCGGTGAGTGGTGAGGCGGCTTGCTCGATGCTTTGGGCAAAGCCAAATACTCGTCCCTGCCGTTCGAGTGGGATTACAGTTTGAAGGATGGTTTGTTCCGCAGCTTCAACGACTGGAATTAGGCAAAGATACCCAAACATACCGACGGCCAGCAGAATAATAGATGCCTGAATCGTGAAGAAAATGGCAATAACCCACATCACAATGTTAGTTAGAAATAATGTTCGCAGAGGGCTTTTCCCTAGTCCATTTCTGGCAACCCATAACCCGCCTACGATGAAGCCTAAGCTCAAGAATCCCCATAAAACGCCCCAAGCCTGCACTGAAACGAGTGATAGACCATAGGCATCCATCAGCGACATGAAGACTCCGCCTAAGAAGTTGTTAAAGCAATTGAAGAAAATTAATGCAAACAGTCCGGGAATTAGACGAATGACGCGAATTGTGCCACGAATATCAATCTGATTTGCGTGAGTTTCAGTATGGATGACTTTCTGTTCGGGAATAGACATTGTCCCTAAATGCAGAATGGTAAGAAGCGTCAGTCCAATCGCAAAAATCAGCATCCAAGATACGCCGAGAAATCCGATCACCATTCCACTGAAGATAGAAGCAACTAGAAATGCAACTCCATTAGCAGTACCTACTAGACCATTTGCCTTGTCCCGTTCTGCTTCAGAAATTAGGATTGTCACCAGTGTTGGCAAAGCAATGGTGCGAAGGTTTCCGGCGATCGCTCCCACTAACGCAAGAATGATGAATCCCCATAGAACAACACTGGCAGGATCAGTAAAAGTAGAGGTCGGAGTAAAAATAAAAATGAGGTAGGCAAGGATATATAAAAAGAGAGAACAAATGCTTGAAAGCATCATCACTGTTTTCTTCTTATATCGATCGACCAGCGACCCCAGGAAGAATCCAGAGATGGCTACGGTTCCTACATAGATGCCTGCCATCGTTGATGTAGCTAGCACAGATTTGGTTTGCAGATACACCCAAAAGGTGACCGCAAACCAAACAAATGTGTTGGTCAGCGATGCCACCAGTGAGTTTGCCAGAATAGCGTAAAACAGTTTTGTCATAAAATATTTGCAGGTAATGATGTAAGGCTCAAAAAGCCCTCGTCTTCATTCTCTACCCATGCATTGTTTTCTGTGGCTAGCTATAGCCCTCTAAGAGTAGCGATCGCCCCTTTTCTTTGCTTCACCCAATCGATTCACCCAATCGAATGAAGTGAGCTTTTAGAACTGTAATTAACTTACCGGGGCGATCGCTGCTGGTTGAGAAAAGGACTGCTGTTCAACGCCAGCTTACTTTACAGCAATTGCTTTAAAGAAGGTGTAGTTGAAGGTGCCGTTTTCCTCTGCTGTAGCGTACAAATCAGTAATGCCTTGCTCCCAGGTCTTGAGATCGATTAATTTCTGCTGTAAAGCTTGTTCTTTTGCTCCTGCCACCATTGCAGTGAAGGTATTTTTAGTAAATCTTTCTACCCATTCTGGTCTACTCGAATCGACATAAACTTGGCGAGGTGTAACTCGGATGTTTTGAAATCCGGCTTGCTTGAGTAATGGGTACAACTGTCTGCCAATGAGAGAATTGCCGCCCATACTAGCCTGAAGTTCTATTAGGCAGGCGATCGCCTGCTGAGCATATTCGCTGTCTGGATAAAAATAGGCAGATGCATGATCGCCCTCAATTACGGTAAGTGTTCCACCAGGTTTCAAAACTCGCTTCACTTGTTGTAGAGCTGCTAATGGCTGTTGCAGATGTTCCAACACAAAGCAAACGAAGATGTGATCAAAGTAGTTTGCTTCAAACGACAGGTTGAGAATATCATCTGTGCGAAAACTAACATTGGATATTCCTTGATGAGCCACAGCAGCCTGTGCTGCCTCAACTGATGCAGGAGAAATGTCTACTGAGATAAACTGTGTTTTGGGATTATTCTGCGCCAGGATAACAGTTTGCGCTCCTACGCCACATCCCGCTTCCAGCACTAGAGCACCTTTGGGATAGAGCGTATCGTGATGCAGTAATTCAGCAAGGGTATTAGCCTGGTCAAGCAAACGCTCGTTCTCTCGGACTGAATATCCGTGAACATAGTCTTGTCTAGTCATAACTCCTCGCCACGCTACGATTAGCGGTTAACTCACTGCATCTTCAACAGTTGCGATCGCCTCCCAGTCTATAGCGAAGTCAAACTTGCGTAAAGGGTAGCCATCCCTTGGGGTTCGTGGCTGTATTTGCCACTGTGTTCTGGACGATAAGTCTCATTGTACAAACAAAGGCTATCAGGATTCTTCATCACAAACTGCATCATATGTCGGTGAGCTTCACCTCGGAAAAATTGTTTCAGATCTTGTTCCGAACGCCAATAGCTGACCACAATCACTTCATTCGGGCTACAAATCCCAGCTTTTACCTGGACACACCCTTCAGCCTTGACAGTGGAACTTTTGATCCAGGTCAAGTTTTTCCACATCCAGAAGAACCCGGGGCGATCGCGTGTCAACATTCCATTCACAAAGACAACTGCTTGAGGATGTTCTGGCAAATCAACCTGATAGATGGAGTATCCCTTAGCACTCATCATATTTAGGCTCCTTGGCAAGACCCATTAAAGATATATTCATTCTGAGAATATTCACTAAATTGAATATAAAATACATGATATACTCACTAAATTGAATATGTCAACTCCTTCATGTCTCTTACCTATGCCATCTTGTCTGCCCTGGTTGGTGCCCCCAGCAGCGGCTATGACCTTGCCAAACGGTTCAATCCCTCAGTGGAGGGATCGGTAGGATTTTTCTGGAATGCCAGCTTTCAGCAGATTTACCGGGAGCTAAACCGCCTGGAAGAGAAAGAGTGGCTGCAAGCCAAATCAGTGCAGCAGGAAAATCGCCCTGATAAACGCATCTACAGCATCACACCCGTGGGTGAGCAACAGTTGTGTCAGTGGATTTCTGAGCTGGAAGAAATGACACCGATTAAAGATGAGTTATTGGTGAAGCTTTTTGTGGGGCATTTGGTGCCTCGCCAAACCCTGTTGTCAAAACTGGAGAACCATCGACAGCAGCATCAGCAGCGATTGGCGATTTACCAGCAAATAAAGCACCAGTACTTTCAGGAGCCGCAAGTGCTATCGGAGGCTCTAAAGTTTCAATACATGACGTTGCTGCGCGGAATTCACCACGAAACAGGTTGGCTATCCTGGTGTGATGAAATCATGCCGCTGCTAAAATAGGTCGGTGGTACAAAGAAGAAGTATTTAATGAGTTCTATAGGCTTTCGGAGTCATGCCTGTGAACTGGCGAAACTGTTTGCTCAGGTGACTGTGGCTGTTAAACCCACATGAAAAGGCAATATCCATAATGGATTGATCCGTTTGCTTCAACAGTTGTTTGGCTCGCTCTATTCGTTGCTGAAGCAAGTATTGATAAGGTGCAATGCCGATAGATTGCTTAAACTGGTGGCTAAAGTGGAATTGACTCATTCCTAATAATGTTGCTAAGTCGGCAAGCTTGATGTCTTGGTCCAAATGGTCGTTGATGTAGTCCAGGACTCGCAGCAGTTGATGCTGGGTTAATCCACCTTCATAGATGGTGAGGTGAGGGCGAGTCACGGCATATTGCCTGAGTAAATGCACTGCTAACACATTGGTGAGTGAATCAATGTAGAGTTTTCCGCCTAAACTTTCTTGCTGGAGTTCTCCCAGTAACATCAGGGCGATCGCCTCAATCTGCGGATCGCGCGCCCGAAACTTGGGAATCAACTCCAGGTGATCAGGATTAATATTCAAAGTTTCTTGAGCAATAGTTTGAATAAAACTGGACGCGAGGCGAATCTCTAAAAACAGATCTTCACTATCCCAACGAGCAAAGAGCGGTATCTTAGCAGGTGTGATAGAAATATCGCCCTTCCCATATAGGCTGGTATAAGTTTTGCCCCCTTTGATATGCATAAAGCGAACTGGACGGGGGGCGAGCGACATACAAATCGTATGTTCGTCATCAAACAGGCACAGTGCCTCACCTGCCGGATGTTGATGCTGCTTCACTAGAATGTTTTCCCAACCCCGATTTTGACTGGACAAGATGGGTGCGTAGATTGCTTCAGTCTGCTGCACGGTTGGAATACTCATGGGAAAGGCGCAATATTCTGTATTTTGACTCTCTACTCCTAGAATACCTGCTGCTGAGCAACCTGAAAGCTAACCGCAAGATTTTGATAGTGTCACAGGAATTAGATAGTTAAACGCAGCAGCATTTCTCTAAGTTGAAAGAGTAACGCAGCAGCGAAGCTTTGCAAGTCAGGAGAATCATCAATATGGCACATGTATTGCATCTGGATTCTAGTCCACGCAGCGAACGCTCTCACTCTCGTCGGATGACCCGCGAATTTGTTGAGCAGTGGAAACAAGCTCACCCGAAGGATACAGTTACCTATCGAGACATTGGACATCATCCTGTTCCCTATATAGATGAACTCTGGATTGCTGCTGCTTTCACATCACCCGAACAGCGCACACCCGAGCAGTGGGAAGCTATCCGCCTCAGCGATCAACTGGTAGATGAGTTCTTAGCGGCAGATATTTATGTGATTGGCGTTCCCATGTATAACTTCAGCGTTCCTGGTGCGTTCAAGTCCTACATTGACCAGATTGTGCGAATAGGGCGAACCGTTGCGTTTGAACCCAATGGTTCTGCCAATGCTTATAAGCCACTGGTGTTAGGCAAGAAAATGTTTGTGGTTGAAGCGCGAGGAGATTCGGGCTTTCAGCCCGGCGGAATTTACGAAAAGATGAATCACCATGATCCTTATCTCGTCACCGTTTTTGGGTTTATGGGCATCACAGATATCAGTTTTATTCATGTAGAAAATGATGAATATGGCGGTCAAAAGTTAGCAGAATCGATCGCGGCAGCTTGCACCAAAATCAGTGAGCTAATTGCTGCATAGGGCGTAACACCAGATCGGGAACCCGAAACAATGATTGATAAGCTAGCACTGCACCCCCTACCGCAGAGGCATCTTCACCGAATGAGGAGATCTCAAACTTAGCTTTAGGATTGCTGAAGAAACCTTGCTCACCTTGGCGAGGCATCTCGTCTCGTAGTCGGGTCATTAGTGAATCTTTGACATAAGGAAACAGAACGGTGAGTGGACCACCCAACACAATTTGTTCTGGATTGAGCAGGCTGACGACACTGATTAATCCTCGTCCCAGGTTTTCTGCCCAGTCTTGGACTACGGTATGGGCGATCGCCTCTCCCTGTTCCAACTGTTCCACCAGTTCTGATAGGTTAGTGGCTTTGCCGCCCTGTTTCCAATAGCGGTCTAGCAAGTCTTCTTTGCCTACCCGGTGACCGCACTCACTTGCGTTGTCTTGCCCTGGTGGATCACTCATCAGGGCACTAATTTCTCCAGCCGTACCATACGCCCCGCGAAACACACGGTTATTGAGGATAATGCCGCTACCAATACCTCGGTTAATCAAAATATAGAGCAAGCTAGAGCTTTGCATCGCGCTACCCAGATAGACTTCGGCTAGTGCAGCGGCATTGGCATCGTTATCGACAAATAAAGGTAAATCGAGATGGGGTTGCAGATAGCGGCGTAAATCTACCCCAGACCAGTTGAAAAACGGAGCACGAATCACTACACCATCCAGGTTTAATACTCCTTGAATCGAGAGTCCAATTCCTCTCAAGCGAGAATCACGCGATGGATTCGCCTGACGGACCTGATCGATCAACTGCATTAATTGTGGTAGCACCAGCTCTGGTGCCGTTTCGACGAGCGGTTGCTGCACTTTCGCCACAATTTGAGCCGCCAGATTTAGCATTACGACGGTCAAATGTTCCACTTCGATCGCCGCTCCGATAAAAAATGCCCCTTCTGGATTGAGCATCAAGCCTCTACCAGGGCGACCTCCTCCTCGGCTCACCGAGAACTCACCGCTCTCTCGAACTAATTTCTGGGCAATCAGTTCAGCGGTGATAACAGTGACGGTGGAGCGGGTTAGTCCTGTTAATCGCGCCAGTTCAGCCCGTGAAATGGGAGCATGGCAGCGCAACAGTTCCAGTAATCGGGCTATGTTGATTTGCTTGAGTAAACCGGGATTGGTCGGGGCAAATTGGGGAGAAGCGATCGCCATACCAAAATTTATTTTGATCCAGCTTGTTTTTCTAACAAACAAATTAGCATAGCTTTTATAGCGATCTTAAATCAGTTGTGAGGGCAGTTCGATAAGTGAACTTATTGAAACTCACTTATCTTCTGCATGGTTTGGGACTGCTATATCTGACGTTTAGCAGGGTGAAGTGATGCAGTGCATTTCGAGTTCGGAGACACAAAACTTAGACGGGCAAGCCCTCAATCAGTTAATTGCGCCTTCTCCACCTTATGCCGCTTTGATTTTTGACTGTGATGGCACTCTCGCCAATACGCTGCCAGTGCATTGTCAAATCTGGATGGCTGCCTTTCGCAAGTTTGGTGCAGAGGTGCCAGAGGCGTGGTATTACGAACGGACAGGACTTCCTGCTGGAGAGTTAATTGCAGCGTTTAACCAGAGCTTTGGCTACACGATTGACGAGAACATGCTTGGTGCAGAGCGGCAGAAACACTTTGCTGAGTTGATTCACCAGGTGCAAGAGGTCGATGCAGTAGCAGCGATCGCACGGGCAAACTCTGGCAAAGTGCCAATGGCAGTGGCTTCTAATGGGCAAAAGTCGATTGTGGAGCCTACGGTTGAAGCGATTGGGCTGCGATCGCTCTTCCACACGATTGTCACACTCGATGATGTCTTAATTGGAAAACCTGCTCCAGACCTGTTTCTACTGGCAGCTGAAAGGATGGGTGTTGAACCTGGTGAATGCATTGTTTATGAAGACAGCGATACGGGGCTAGAAGCGGCACGACGGGCAGGAATGCGGTGGGTTGATGTGCGGGTACTTTGGAGAGAATCATGAGTTCAAAGTGGTTGGAATGGAGCCAACAGCTTCAGGCGATCGCCCAGAACGGATTTGCTTATTGCCAAAATCCCTTTGACCTTGAGCGGTATGAGCAAGTGCGTCAACTTGCCGCTGAAATTATGGCAGCGCATACCGGGGTAGAGCCAAGCTTTGTATATTCCCTCTTCGAACAGGAGGAAGGATATGCAACGCCTAAAGTTGACGTGCGGGGTGCCGTATTTCGAGAAGACAAAATTTTGCTGGTAAAGGAGCGGGAAGATGGCCGCTGGACGCTTCCGGGTGGCTGGGTTGATGTGGGCGAATCACCGAGTCAGGCAGTTGAGAGAGAAGTGTATGAGGAATCGGGCTATCAGACAAAGGCGACCAAATTGTTAGCCCTGTTTGACCGCAACCACGCTCGTCATGGGCACCCGCCATTTCATCATCATGTTTATAAACTCTTCTTTCACTGTGAAATCTTGGATAGTGGAATCTTAGACAGTGAAATCTTGGATAGTGCACCGCAAGAGAGTCACGAAAGTGAGAACCATGAAAGTGAAAATCACGAAACAGAGGCAGTTGCCTTTTTTGCAGAACACCAAATTCCAGAACTATCCCTCACCCGCGTTATGCCAACCCAGATTGCTCGGTTGTTTGAGCATTTGCGCCATCCGGATTGGGCAACTGATTTTGATTAATCTTTAGAGCGCTTAGATCTGTGATTTCTTTAATGAGGTCGCAGAGCTGAAACCTCTACGTTAATGTGTGGATGATCGAGAGTCGTTTATGAAATCCAAATCTTTTCCCGCCTGGGTTGGTATTGCTCTGGCGTTTTATGCTTTTATTGCGATCGCCATTGCAGAGAGCGGTTTAGGGGTGCTGCTGCCCTCTATCCTAGCTGCCTACAACCTGACTCCGGCAACGGTAACAATTCTGTTTTTTAGCCAAATTAGTGGCTATTTTGTCGCAGCACTCACCAGTAGTTTGTTGAGCGATCGCATGGGTCTAACTCGGATGGTTTTACTGGCAGCCATCTGTGTAACTAGTGCGCTCTGTATCTATGCTTCAACCCCTCATTGGATTGTCATGGTGATCACGGGAACGCTGCTGGGACTGGGAGTTGGACTGATTGATGCAGGCATTAACACCTTTATGTCTCACAAGCAGGGCAGTGCCAATTTGATGGGACTACTTCATGCCTTTTATGGCATTGGCGCACTTGCGGGGCCAGCGATCGCTACCACTCTGCTCACCTTTGGGGTAAATTGGCGATCGGCTTATTGGTTTTTTGCTGGAGTCGTAGCGTTGTTAGTTGCAGGAATGCTCTGGGCGGTTTCACAACGTCATCTACTCATGGACTTACCGACTTCTCCTCACCAAAGTGCTGGAGGCAATCTTCGTCAGGCCCTGAAAACACCTGTTGTACTGGCTGCAGGTCTATTTCTGTTGATTTACGTGGGCACAGAAGCAGCGATCGGCATTTGGGCATATTCGGTGCAAACTATTGGGCGAGATACACCGGTGGCGATCGCAGGCTACAGCGTCACTGCCTACTGGTTAGGGCTAACCATCGGACGCTTGAGCATGGGGCAACTGATGAAACCAATCGGGGCAACTCGGTTGATTGACTATTCACTCATCTTACTGATTGCAGGTTTATTGATTTGGTGGTTGTTTCCCCATCAGCTTTGGAGTTTGCCCTTGCTTGGGTTTGCCCTGTCAGCAATTTTTCCCACTACTATTTGGCTGATGCCACGCCGAGTGTCAGGGGCGATCGTGCCAGCGGCAATCGGTTTTTTGACTAGTATGGGTAGTGTTGGTGCAGTAAGCATTCCCACGGGAATTGGCTGGATAGCTGATAAAGGTAGCCTGGAGATTGTTCCAATGGTGATGTTGCCACTGGCTGTTCTAATGGTGATACTACAGCGATGGTTAGTGAAGAACACAGAACTCATTGCAGATACCGAATCGATTTAAAGGATGTAAACGTTAATCCATGATCCATGAATATAAACATTCGAGAAGAAGTTGCTTCTGATGTGGCAGACATCAGGGCCTTGATAGTTGCTGCATTTCTCGGTGCCTTTCATACTAGCCACACAGAGCAACTTATTGTTGATGCTTTACGTAACTCAGGGAATTTAACTATTTCTCTTGTTGCTGAGGTTGATGGACAAATCGTCGGACATGTTGCGATATCTCCAGTTTCCGTTTCTGACGGCAGCCAAAATTGGTATGGGCTTGGGCCGATCTCTGTGATTCCTAAATATCAAGGTATTGGCATTGGGTCACAGCTTATGAGTCAGGCATTAGCCAGTCTGCGCGATCGGGGTGCATCTGGATGTGTCTTGCTGGGCAGCCCTGAGTACTACAGTCGCTTTGGTTTCAAGGCAGAACCAAGTCTTGTCCTCTCAGAAGTTCCACCTGAATACTTCCAAGCTATTTCTTTTGATGGACGAATACCCAGTGGGTTTGTTTCATATCATGAGTCATTTAATGAATAGCAACAAGTTTGACAAAGTATAGATACAAGCAGACCCTATGGCAGCAATTGAGCAGGACAGGCAACAGATTGCAGCAGTACTTGAGCAGTATCGCTTTGGCTTTGCCGTGTTGAATGTAGAACAGCTCAAAGCCATTTGGGATCAAGACTATGAGAATATCCTTTATATTGCTCAGGAAGCAGCTCTACCGATGCGGGGCTGGGCAAAGGTCAGTCAGTATTATGAAAGCGTGGCTGAGTCCTTAAAACAGGTTAAGACGATGACGATTAGCGATTTGTCGATTGATGTTTTTGAGGATGTTGCCTATGCCTTTTGTACGTTTCACTTTGAGGGTGAAGTTGAGGGAAATTCACTTCGTATTGCTGATGGACGAAACACCTTTGTTCTGCACCGCAAGGACGAGATGTGGAAGGTGATTCACTATCATGAGTCTGCTCCTGGTTCTGTGCAGATTGCTTGAATTTATCAATGCAAATGCTTTCTGATTCAAGGGAGAGGGTTACACTGTGTTTGCGTCCTCTTGTTGTACTGGGTTCAATCGTTTCCCAACTCGTTCAAAGTTTAGGAGAAATCTATGTCTACCACCCAAATTCTTGCTTTTGCTGGAAGTGCTCGTCAAGCTTCTTTCAACAAAAAACTGGTAAAAATTGCTGCGGAAGGAGCCAGGGCTGCGGGTGCAGAAGTGACCTATCTAGATTTTCGGGATCTGCCTCTACCTCTCTATGATGAGGATTTAGAGTCGGCTGAGGGCTTGCCAGCAAATGTCCTTCAACTCAAGGCGCTGATGAAATCTCATCAAGGGTTTCTTATTTCCTGTCCGGAATACAACAGTTCTATTACCCCGCTGCTCAAGAATGCGATCGACTGGGCTTCCCGTCCTGCTCCTAACGAATCCTCCCTAGAGTGCTTTAAGGACAAGGTTGCCGTATTGATGAGTACCTCCCCTGGAGGGTTAGGAGGTTTGCGGTGTCTCTTTCATGTTCGCTCTATTCTCAGCAGCATTGGCGTACTGGTGCTGCCGGATCAGAAGGCGATCGCCAATGCCTTTGAAGCATTTGATGAGAGCGACAACTTAAAAGATGAGTCCCAGCGGATTGCTATTAGACAACTCGGCGACAAACTTGTATCGGTGACTGCTAAGTTAAATCCCTGAGTTCAGATGAGAATAGGCGATCGCAAACTCATAAACAGTTAAATCCTTTTTCACTGCTCAATCTTACATTTCTACAAAGCTAGTTTAGCCCAGTAGTGGGAATTGGAGTGTGGGCGATCGCAAGCTTGAAAAAGCTTGCGGATATAATTTAGGCAAGCTGTCTTCTCGCCCTTCCCCGATGTCGAACGATAAAATTGAAGTCTTTATCTCATACTCTAAGCAAGACAAAGAGTTGCGGGACGGGCTGCTAGCCCACCTGCGTATTCTTGAGGGAGAAGGGATTATCACCTGGCATGATCGCCAAATTTTGCCCGGAACTCGTTGGGACGAGGAAATTAAAGCCCGTCTGAATGCTGCTGACATCATTCTGTTGTTAATCAGCGCTGACTTCTTAAATACTGACTACTGCAAAGAAGTTGAGATACCAGAGGCATTGCGACGACATACAGCAGACGAGGCGATAGTGATGCCTGTCATTTTACGGCAGTGTGGCTGGAAGTACACTCCTTTGGCAAGTATTCAAGCATATCCTGAAAAGGCTAAGCCTATCAAAAGCTGGAGCGATATCGATGAAGCTTACACAAACGTGGTAGATGGGGTCTATTTAGCTGCAACGGAGGTTAAAAAGCGGCGTAGCCAGCAGCAGGTAAAGCAGAAGCAAATTCAGCGAGAGCAGCAGGAACAACGTCAAGCGCAGCTTGACCAGGAGGCAGAAAGCGAGCAACGCCCCACCGAAACCTTTGAGTTTGAGGTGGCGACTATCACAGAAGGAGGGTTATCTAAAAAGCCAGAAGTCACTCGAACTCGCAAGCGCGCCAAATGTTACATAGAAGATTTGGGCAACAATATTTTTCTGGACATGGTGGCTATTCCGGGTAATAGCTTTCGCATGGGTTCGACTGAGAGCGATGATGAACAGCCTGTCCATGAGGTGCAGGTTGCTCCATTTTTTATGGGCAGATACCCGATCACGCAGGCGCAGTGGCGAGTGGTCGCAGGTTTACCTAAGGTCAAGATTGACCTTGAGCCTGATCCTTCTGAGTTTCAGGGAAGCGATCGCCCAGTCGAACAGGTTTCTTGGTGGGAGGCAGTGGAGTTTTGCGATCGGCTCTCTAACAAAACCAACCGCACCTATCGGTTGCCCAGCGAAGCAGAATGGGAATATGCCTGTCGGGCTGGAACGACCACTCCATTTCACTTTGGAGAAACGATCACCACTGATCTAGCAAATTATCGCGGTACAGACTTAGAATTTGCAGGCAAAACCTATCCAGGTAACTACCGTCAGGGTCCAAAGGGAATTTTTCGGGAACAGACCACTCCTGTTGGTAGTTTTCAAGTCGCTAATGCGTTTGGATTGTATGAGATGCATGGCAATGTTTGGGAATGGTGTGCCGATCGCTGGCATGACAGTTATAACGGTGCCCCGATTGATGGAAGTGCCTGGTTAACAGATGATGAAAACGTTATAAGGCTGATGCGGGGCGGTTCTTGGTTCAACACTCCCTCGAACTGTCGGTCTGCCTGTCGCTACTACAGCTTCCCCGACGACCGCTACGACGATATCGGTTTTCGGGTGGTTTGCGGTTTGACGTGAGGACTGCCTTTCCCTTTACCCTCTTACCCTTTTGCTCTTTACATTTCTTCCCTCTTGCCTGTTTTCGCGCAAAGCGCGATCAAAATTTTTTCAAATTGAAGCTTCAATGTCACCAGAGGGGTTTCCATGATATAACTTGAGGGTTTAGATGCCTATTTGTACGGGCAGGCTGAACGGGGCAAGTCTCGTAGCTGATGCGGGGCGGTTCTTGGAACAACAATCCCTCGAACTGTCGGTCTGCATATCGCAACTACAACAACCCCGACAACCGCAACAACAATATCGGTTTTCGGGTGGTTTGCGGTTTAGCGTGAGTACTCTCTACCGTCAGAGCTGGTCGAAGGGATTTCGATCGGGTGTACAAAGGGAGTCCAGTCTGCTCCGGCGATGGGGAAAGCCCATCCAAAAATAAAACCGAGTCGGATGGTTTGGTAGGTTCGCCGAAGACTCATCCGGCTCATCATCTATCCTGACCTTGGGTATTGCCTACCTTAATGCTCTGTGGGTTGCTAGCAAGAACCAACGAGTAAATAGGGCTGATATTACACACTCTACCTAATGCTATATTCTATGCAAGTTAACTCAAATCTTGCCGGAGAGATAGGTGGTAGAGCAAGCACCAAGAGTCTTTATCAGTTACAGTTGGGACTCAGAAAAGCAAAAAGCAGATGTGTTAGCTTTAGCAAATGAGCTACGAGTGAATTGGGGTGTGGATGCAGATATAGACCAATATGTTCGAGCTGAGCCTCCATATACTCCGGAGCAAGGATGGGATCTATGGATGCAGGAGAAGCTTGAATGGGCTGAATTTGTGCTTATAGTCTGTACTGAGTCCTACAAGCGACGATTTGAGGGGAAGGAAGAAACTGGAGAAGGTATGGGTGTTTCATGGGAAGGGGCGATTATTAGACAGCAACTTTATAACACTCAATTGAAGAGCACTAAGTTTATTCCAGTTGTGTTTTCTCCCTCTGATTTAGCCTATATTCCTTTAGTATTAAGTTCTAAGGATACATATACTCTTGAAAGTAATGAAAGCTATAAACAGCTTTGCTACCGTCTTAGAAAGCAACCTATCCTAATAAAACCAGCAGTTAGAGAAATAAATTTGGAGTTACCTTCTGAACCACCATTCTTTTCCCCTCCCTCTCAAGAAAAACCACCAGTAGTAGATACCGTTATAAATAGAAGAGTTTTCTTTAGCTTTCATTACCAGCGAGATATTTGGCGCGTCAACGTTGTACGCAACCATGCCAAGGTGAAAAGCGGATATCAAGAAGCGGGTTACTGGGATTGCTCCCTTTGGGAATCAGCGAAGAGAACAGGTGAAATTGCACTCAAGCGACTGATTAACTCAGGGTTGCAAAATACATCTGTTACCGTTGTGCTGATTGGATCAGAGACATCCGAGCGCAAGTGGGTCAAATATGAAATTGAGGAAAGTCATAGACGCGGCAATGGAATGCTGGGGATATACGTTCACAACGTTAAGAACACAAACGGAACAACTGATTTGAAAGGTCGCAATCCTTTTGACAGCTTCACAGTCGAGCAGCACAGTCCGTATGCCTATATGTCGAAGACGCACGTTAGTATGTCTCAGCTCTTCCCAACCTATGACTGGGTTTATAACGATGGATACAATAACTTTAGTAAGTGGGTTGAAGACGCAGCGAGGGCTGCGGGTCGGTAATTAATATGCTTCCTATGGCGAGGCTGGCAGGGGTACAACCAGAAGCAAAATTGTGATTAAGAACGTAATTAAATAAGGCAGATTTGCCCAGGACTTGAGAGTGTTAGGAATCTGTTCGAGGAATTTAGTTGAATTATCCGGCTTGAGGAAATTTCCTTTCACTTTCTCGATCCATTCTTGATCCTCAGGAATGATATACCCGCTCAAAATTCGGGCTAGCCGATTGAAGTTATCTCGAAACTTTCGCTCCAGATATAAGTAGTAAACATCCAGAACACCAAATAGCGTAAAAGCGACAAACGCCAACACAAACAGAGCCGCACTGCGATTGGTAAATCCAAACCCTGCGATCGCTGCCCACACTGTTAAACCAACCTTCTTGATTTCTAATGAGTTGTTTGCCATCCGAGCGATCGCATTCTGCAACATCTCGGCTTGTTTAATTAAATATTCCTGATTCTTTTCGACCCAATCTAGACCGTTAGTTGACATAACTTTGAAGTTTTAGTCGTTGCTTTTGAAGAGCACCTTTTGCAGCTTCAAATATCCAATTTGGCAAGCTGAATAATCACAAGATTCCAAATATTCAAACGGATGCCATTCGTTCTTGCCGATTGACTCCATGTAAGTTCCATCCTGTTGGGCCACCTCCGGTTCCATTCCAGTGACATCAGCATAGTACAAATAGCAAATCTCATTTACCTGAGTGCCAACAATATATTGACCTAACGGCGAAACCTGAACCTTATAGCCCGTTTCCTCATAGACCTCTCGTTGAGCAGCAGCTTCCGCCGATTCCCCTTCATCTAGCGCCCCCGTGACCGGGCAAGGAAACAACCTGAACTTGCCATCCACTTCTCGGTTATCAATACAAAGATGCTGCTGGCGAATTAAAACCTCATACTGTTTCGGTTGTTCGCCAGGTTTCCTTAATAGGAACACTGCAACAGAATCCTTACCCTTACGCTCCAAATATTGAAATCCTCTCGGAGATTCCTTAACTACAATCCACTGGGTGCTAAAAATGACCTTATCTGTATCCATTGCTTGCAGTTCCGCCAGGTCTTGATCGCTTCAGATTACATCAGCAATTCTGCGATCGCTACTTTTTTCTTGTATTTTCAGTTTCCGTAGCCTCTAGACCTTTAACTAATAGTTTTTGTACAGTGCCAAACTAAATGACATCGAGACAAACTCGTGTCGTCGAGCAAAATCTCCTCTGTTGCAGGATTACAGGGAGAATTTGCTCGGTGGACTAGGATCTGTCCATCAGCATTGCCAATCTAACCTGAGGCAAAAAGCAAGCCGGATCTAGCTTTGCTTCTTCAACCACACTAATGTGTCTCCACGTCAAATAAAAAGTCAGTGTACATTTGTTATGAAACTATCCTGTTGCTAGTCCCGTCCTGCCACAATAATCTTTTCTGCTAAACCAACCGGGTTAGAAAACATCACCTCATGGCTACCGGGCATTTGCACGAACCGAAATTGCCCTAAGCGGTTAGACATCCTGGGATGCCATCCCTACTCGCCTTGAGGTAAAGCAGTGTCTTCTGTAGTTATTGATAATCACACCTGATCCTTGGCTCAGCATCTGTTGGATTTCATATTTCATACACAAGAACAGCCCCCGCACATTAATCAACATCAGCTTGTCAAAATCCTCAATCGATTGTTCGTGCAGTGGTTTGAGAGGAGACTCAATCCCAGCATTGTTAAAGGCACAATCGAGTCTGCCGTAGGTGGCGCGCTGCTTCGCAGATACCGCAAGGGTCGTTTTCTGCACTAGGGCTTGCACGTCTGCTTCACTCGATACATCTGATTTCACAAACAAGCATTCTGCCCCAGTCTTGCGAACCTAGAGCCGCAGTTTCTTCACCTTCTACGCTCGACCAATTCCTGGTGCGCCTCCCGTAACTAACGCCACTTTATCTTGCAGTATCATTGTGCTTCTCCTATTTCAATCAATATTGACCTTCAGCACAAAATCAAACTCCGATCCGTTTAGCAATTACCAACGCCGTAAAGCTGGTCTAATTTTCTGTGAACTTCAGCACAATTTTTCCCCGTGTTCCTCCCTGCTCTAGACGCTGATGCGCCAGAACGACCTGATCCCAAGACCATACTGAATCGATCACGGGGCGAAGCTGATGACGCTCGATTAGTTTTGTCAAAGCCTCTAATTTTGCTCGGTACTGGGGGGAGAAAACAAAATGAATCGTTAGATTCTTACCCCATGCTTCAAGAAGCGATTGCGGTATTGCAATGTCTACAATGCTTGTAAGCCTACCAAAGGGACGAATGATTTCTAGACTACGCTGAATTGTTTCTCCGCCGATTGTATCTAGAACTAAATCCACACCCAGTCCATTTGTTTCTTGACGAATGACTTCTACGTAATCTTCATTTGTGTAATCAATCACCCGATCTGCGCCCAGTTCTGTCACGAAATCTCGGTTTCTAGCACTACACGTTGCAAAAACGTATGCCCCTATCGCTTTGGCGAGTTGAACTGCGATCGAACCCACTCCACCCGCGCCCGCATGGATGAGAACTGTTTCACCAACTTGTAGATTGCCCCTAGTTACTAGACAATCCCAAGCCGTTCCGCCTGCAAGCGGAAAAGAAGCTGCTTCAATGTGCGATAGATTTGCAGGTTTCAATGCAACAATCGCTGCATCAGCCACATGATACTGAGCGTAGCTACCAAATTCTCCAAAAATTTTCGGCGAGTAATACACGTTGTCTCCCACCTTGAAATCAGTCACAGCTTCGCCAATTGCCTCAATCACCCCTGAAACATCGACTCCAATGATGGCGGGTAATCGAACCAGTTCCTTGTAATCGCCACGACGAGTTTGGTAATCGACCGGGTTAATCGAGGTTGCACAAACTCTGACTAACACCTGATTCGCTTTCAGTGTTGGTATCGGAACAGTTTGAATCTCAAACTTCTCAGCATCACCAAACGCAGTTAACACGGCTGCCTTCATAGATTTCATCTGTGCCAACTCTCCTTGATTTAGAATAAACAGTGACGGATTTCAATACCATTCAGCGGAGGTAAGTTCTCCCTAACTACCGCGTGTAGAGTATAAATTGACAGACTTTGGCTCTCGCTTCGTTGAAATTCTGGATGTTATCGACAACTTGGAGGAATATCGTCAAAATCGGCGCTGAATCCTTGAGGTAGGGATTTTGATACGTGAGTTAAAACGTAACCTAACACCGCGTTGAGCGTGCCGTTGTACAAACCGGCCTTCACACTACCAGCACTCAACCGTTCAGAACATCGTGTTATTGTTAGCTGACGCTTCCGAGACGATCTGAAGCACGTCCCAATGCTCGACTATCTTGCCTTTATCATCCAGGCGGAAGATGTCGATGCCCGCCCAGTCGTTGTCGCCCGGCCATTGCTGGTAGCAATGCAAGACTACATAATTGCCTTCAGCGAAGACGCGCTTAAACTGGACGCACTTGCCCGGATATTCTTTCGCCATCCTCTCGAAATATTCGATGAAAGCCTGCTTCCCGTCGGCCAGCGCTGGGTTGTGCTGGATGTACACATCGCCGACATATTTCTCGATGGCTTCTGCGGGCTGACACTGATTGAACATCAGGTCATAAAATGCCGTGACCGTCTGTTTGTTCTGCTCAAGTTTATCCGTCATTCGTTCTACACCTCACATTACCCAAAACGCCCAACGGCTCAAATCAGCGGCGGCAAAGAAACTCAAACACAGCACTAGCGGATTGAGACCGTCTGCTAAACTAGACCAGCCACGATACTTGTTCTGATGAAGATTGAATTACCTTGATTTAGACAAAATCTTCCATAATCAGAGAGTGATTTAAGCCGCTAGCAGCAACGCTACCCTGAAAAACAGCAGCGGCGATCACTTGCATGGGTGAAGTGATGTCACCTGCCGCATAAACACCTTTGACGCTAGTTTCGTAAAAAACAGTGGTAGTCTCGATTAAATTGAATTCATTCAACTCACAGCCTAACTTTTCAGCTAGGTTTGAACGGAGTGTTTGCTTTGGTCGGATCAGTATTCCGCGACGCGCAATTTTCTCGTTTGTCTCAAAAACGATGTTTTCTAATTGTCCGTTATCGCCTTCGAGTCGGATGATTTTCTCTTCGCGAACAAGGATTTTGTGGTTTTCCAACAGTGTCCTTTGATCAGCGGTTAGATCGGCTTTGCCGTTGGTGCAGAGGACTAAATCAGCACTCCAATTTTTCAGCAATGCCGCCATTTCGATGCCCGTTTCGCCATTTCCAACAATGGCAAGCGGCTCGTCGCGCACTTCCCAGGCATGGCAATAGGGACAATGAAACACGCTTTTGCCCCAGAAATCACCGAAGTTTTCGAGAGCTGGAACTTCATCCATTACCCCAAAAGCCAGCAAAATTTTGCGCGATTTTTTTATCGTGTCATCCTCAAACACAACTTCAAACTGATTGCCGGATGGGTTGATTTCCTTGACCCCGATCGCTTGAAATTCGACGCTTTTATATGGTTTGAGTTGGTCGCGCCCGATGCTCAAAAGTTCATGCGGACTGATGCCATCACGGGTGAAAAAGCTGTGCGACTCGTGTGCGGAAGCGTTACGCGGATTCCCTTTGTCGCAGACTAACACGCGACGGCGACTTCTGCCTAAAACCAGTGCCGCACTGAGTCCAGCGGAACCGCCACCGACGATGACGCACTCGTAAATCTCTTTGTTTTGGTTCATCATTTTTTCCTGTGGCATGTGTGTTTCTCCTTCGACTCTGTTCGATGGGAAGTTTATAGGTGGACTTTTACACGCGATCGGGTAGTGCTTTTTAACAAGGAAGCGATCTTAGATTTGTGCCATGCCACCATCGACGAATAGCTCAATGCCGTTTACAAAGCTGCTGTCATCTGAAGCCAAAAAGACAACGGCTTTGGCAACCTCGTCGGGTGTGCCCGCTCGTCCCAATGGAATATTGTTCGCTTGGCTCGCCACAAATTCTTTCAACTGCTCTTCACTGAGTCCCCAGAGAA
>JACJOC010000024.1 GCA_014695345.1 Cyanobacteria bacterium FACHB-471 | reverse complement strand
CAGCTTAGTAAATGTCATCGCAATCGCTGTTTGATGCACTCATACTGGAACTGTAGCGAGCATAGCTCAACTTAACCACCCCCTATCCCTAGTGCCGCTGCGTAAGTCCTGTAATAACCAAAATTTTTCCTCTGCTAAAACTAAGCCAGTAACCCCGTTATTATTGTTTGTGCCGCAAAAAACTTCAAAAGCACTATGCGTAGGATTGAGGTACCCCGACTACAACGCTACAGATAGCGCTTCAAGAAATTCTTGCGACATGATCGTCAGATGCACTCAATCGGGGCGGAGGTCTCCAGGGGCTGCATTCGGGTCCATATTTTCGTAGCTGAAGTAGCGATCGGGAACGCCGTTATAGATGATGTAGTCGTCAAATATGTGAATTCCTGGCTTGTTATCCACTTGGGCGATCGCTGCTTTAACCGAATGCAACTGTGCCACCGTCATTTGTAAGGGACGTTCGTGGGGTTGGTAGTTGGTGCGAATCAAGTAGTCCAAACGAGGATAGATTGACATCTCCACATGACACCCGAGCAGGTGTGTTACCGGATGAATATCGGTGAAGGCAATCATCCGGTCAATACTGTTACTGAAAGCATCCCAGTCACGGATGTAGAGGCGACCGGGGTAAAGCAAATCTCCTGTGAAGAAAATTTGAGTATAGGGGTCGTAGATAGAAACCTCTGCATCCTCATGTCCGGGGGTTCCCATCACTTGCAGCACTCGCCCCCCCAAGTCAAAGGGTACGACTTCATTTGCCCAGTCCTGAAAGCTATAAAACTCAATCGTCTCAGCTAAGGTGCGTCCTACCATCTGGGTGTTGGGGCGATCGAAGAACTGAGGGTCACCCTCAAAGTGATCTCGATGGAGATGGGTGTGGGCAACGACTAGCGAGTAAGATTCACGCGGATACTTGGCTAACCATTGCTCTATCAATTCATCTACCGTTTGACGCAATGGAAAGAACTCAGGCGATCGAGTTGCTCCCGTGTCGAGTAGAATGGCACGATCATTGCCAAACAGCAGAAACATAAACGGTGCTTCGTAATGCACTGCCATGTTTTGACGCAGGATGTAAGTATGTTCGTTATAGGCATGAACTTGAATATCAGGTTCGCTGTTGTGCTTGGCTGAGATGGAACCATGAATCCAACGAACATTGAGATTGCCCAATACAGGTTGATCTGTGGCAAAGTCAATGCGGTCAACAGCGTTTGTTTGAATGGATGCAGTCATGGGCAATACTCCTAAAGCAAGGAAGTGAACATTAAACAACACAAAGCCCAGGAAAGCTTCATTTCTGCAAGATGGTTAACTTCTCCGGGGCTTTTATTCCGCCGTGCAGCTAGCTAAGGCAGCATCAGGCTCAACTCCTCGCTAGCTGGCTTCTCTTGGACCAGCACTGTTAGCAAATGCTGCTCAGCCAGAACCTTAGAGGCGATCGTCTTTCCACTGTTTGACCTGATATCATGTCGCCTTCAATGTACATGACATGCATCTTTGCACAATAATCTTTGCTGGGCGTTTCGGTGTTCTCTTCTTTGTGTATATTAGGGTTACTTAACTAGGGGCACTTAACCCAACTTGGATATAATGCTCTTCTATCACTCTAGGCAGAGGAAAGTCTGTAACCCTGTATGCGCTTTGTTCGGTACTGTCGCAAAACTTTTCAAAACGCTATCTAAAGTGTTGTAGTACGTGTATCTTAACTTTACTCGTAGTGCTCCCAAAAGTTTTTGCGACAGTACCAGTTTTACTGCTCAGCCACGTTTGAACCTAAGCGAGCGAGAGCGAGAGGTTCTACGGCTACTGGATCAGGGAAAAACAAATCGTGAGATTGCCAGAACCCTGCATATTGTTGAAGGGACAATTAGAGATTACATCAGCCGAATTTTAAGTGAATTAGGAGTGAGCGATCGCACCCAATCCGCACTGTGAGCACAACAACACAATCTCCTTCTTAGCCGAACTTCTTTTACTTGTTTTTTTAATCCTATAATCCTGTTCAATTCAGTCCGGTTTCAACTTAAGTCGTCATGCACATTGACCTTCACAAAATCCCTCAAGCCAGTCCTGATGATATATCTGGTCTAGATGCCATAATCACTGCAGGAAAGCTTAAGCCTGCTGAGATCATTGCCATTCTTGGCAAAACTGAGGGAAATGGTTGCGTCAATGATTTCACTCGTGGGTTTGCAACCCAAAGCTTGAAGCTGTATCTAGGTCGCCACCTGGAGGCAGAAGCTGCCCAGCAGATTATTTACATCATGTCTGGGGGCACGGAAGGCGTACTTAGCCCTCACATTAATGTCTTTACTCGTCGAGACGATCTCCCTAATGCTCCCAAGCGCTGGGGGTTAGTGATGGGCACGCAGCGCACGCGAGCCTTTTCTGCTAAAGAGATTGGTTCAATGGTGATGGTCGAAACGGTTGCCCAATCCGTTAGGGCAGCCATTCAAGAGGCTGGGCTCACTCCTGAGCATGTTCACTTTGTACAAATTAAGTGTCCTTTGGTACAGTCTAGTCAAAAAAACCAGATAGGTAGTACTCACAGTAGCTATCAGTCGATGGCTGATTCGCGAGGGGCATCGGCTCTCGGAGTTGCTTTAGCCTTGGGAGAAATTCAGCCTAGTCAACTCCAGCTAGAGTCTATCTGCCGTGATTTTAGTCTCTATTCCAAGGTTGCTTCGACTTCTGCTGGGGTTGAGCTTCAAACCTGCGAAATTTTTGTTTTAGGGAATGCTGCCCACTCCACTAGTGATTTGATTGTGGGTCATGATGTGATGCAGCATGCTCTGGATAGTGAAGCTGTTAATCGGGCGATCGCCTCTACAGGGCAACTTGTAGATCAAGTAGTGAATGTATTTGCCAAAGCCGAAGCTGACCCCAGCGGTTTGGTCTTGGGAAGACGACACACCATGCTAGATGACTCTGATATCAGTCATACTCGCATGGCGCGGGCAGTTGTTGGCTCAGTGATTGCGTCTGTTGTTCAAGATCCGATGGTTTATGTGTCTGGTGGCAGCGAACATCAAGGACCACCGGGAGGCGGTCCAATTGCTGTTATTGCAACGCGGTAATCTGGTGTAAGTCCTGGCTATAAAGTTGAGGATGAACCTAACTATTGCTGAACTTTTTACATTATCTGAAGGAGTATGGAGCAGAGGTTGTTCCTGCGAACTCTACGCTTGAAGCTTTGGGAGAGTTATTAACCCGGCAATGTAAGTCGCGAAAAAGAAATCTATCCAGTTCATTCGTCGGCAGAGGAGCCTGCATTAAATACTCCATAGTTCGGATTTCAAGCGGAAGGTTATATCTACCAGAGATGCAGGTGGGCATCCTTCCAATATCTGCACGCCACCTAAACCGTCAAACTAACATCCTTTTACGCGACTCAACGTTGACCAAAACAATAAGCCCTAACCTAACGGTCAGGGCTTTATTTTCCTGTATGCCGACCTGATAAAGCATGGTCGGCGGTTTTGATAGGGGTATGACAACGATTCGTGCAATTTTGTATCACGATGGAGTTGAAAGGTTTGTGTAGCGATACTTCTGTCAATTATTGGCTTAGCATGCAACTATTTAACGAAAGAATCAGGGCTTCAAGCTAGGAAAAAGGCATGAATCCCTCAATGTACTACTCAATTCCGACTACTCAAAAGTCCGAAATTAGTCCAGTGTATACTACCGGAGCTTTGCCCTGTTTACTTTTGAAGAAATGATCAACGTAAAGCATTTTGCAACTTGCTCTCAAAGAAACTTTTATAAGCTGGAAAACTTATACGGCAAATGTTTTAAGCTAGTCATGATACAAAATTGCACGTATCTCGGCTCAATGCCATTATGCACGCATGAATTATTTGCATAAATATCATTTGGTTGAAGCAGAAAAAGCACGAGTCTTAGGTCAGTTGCTTGAGGCAGAGGAGTTCTACGAACAAGCGATTCAAGGGGCTAGAGAAAATGCATATCTTCAAGAAGAAGCGTTAGCCTATGAATTGGCTGCCAAGTTCTATCTAGGGCGAGGGCGAGAAAAGATTGCTCAACTCTACATGAAAGAAGCTTATTATTGCTACGAACGCTGGGGGGCAACCGCAAAAGTCAAGGATTTAGAAACGCGCTATCCCCAATTCTTTGCTCAGTCGCCGGGTGTGAACGCTCCTTTAATCCTCACCACAACTGGAACCACCTCTAATACCTCGCAGGTTGCTTTCGATTTAGCAACAGTGATGAAAGCAGCTCAGGCAATTTCAAGCGAGATTGACCTGGAGCAGTTGCTCAGTTCGTTAATGCACATGCTGATCAAGAACGCTGGGGCACAAACCGGATGTTTGCTTTTGGAGAACGCAGGCGAATGGAGAATTGACGCTGCTTGTGAACTGGATGAAGGTAAAAGTGTTTGCACGACCCGAGTGCTGCAATCGACTCCAATCACGAATCGCTTACCTGAATCAATCATTCAATATGTAATCCGAACTCATGAGTCTGTGATTTTAAGTGATGCAACTCGTGAGGGGAATTTTATCAACGATCCCTACATTCAAAGGAACCAAACGCAATCGCTGCTCTGTTTACCGCTGCTGAATCAGGGTAAGCTTGTCGGCGTGTTGTATCTAGAAAATCAATTGGCGACTGGAGCTTTTACACCCGATCGAACCCAAGTTCTGAATCTACTCTCCACCCAGGCAGCGATCGCGATCGAAAATGCCAAACTCTACTCAAAGCTCCGCGCTAGCGAAAGTCAGATGGCTCAATTTCTCGAAGCGGTTCCCGTAGGCATTGGCATTATTGACGCGATGGGTCGCCCTTACTATGTTAATCAGCGGGGCATTGAGCTGATGGGTAAAGGCGTTGATCCTGCCGCCACCCCGGAGCAACTTTCAGAGGTTTATCAATTTTATGTAACGGGGACGGATCAAATCTATCCATTTGAGAAACTGCCAATCATCCGAGCGTTGAGCGGTGAACGCACCAGGATTGACGATGTAGAATTCACCAAAACAACGCAATTATTCCCGTTGAAGGGTGGGGAACTCCTATCTTTGATGAACAAGGCAATGTTGCCTATGCAATCATAGCCTTTCAAGACATTACCGAGCGTAAGCAATCAGAGAAACTGCTATCCGACTACAACCAAACGTTAGAACAACAAGTCACTGAGCGAACATTGCTGCTCTCACAAGAGATTGAACAGCGTCAGCAAGTTGAAAACGCCCTGCGCCAAAGTGAAGAGCAACGTAGGCTGACAATGGATTTCTCCTACTCGGCAGTTGGAATTGGAACATCTTAGAGAATACAGTGCATTGGGACGATAACAACACCCGATTGCTGGGGGTAGCGCCTGGTGAAGTTGAGGTTAGCTATCAGGCGTGGCGCGATCGGGTTCATCCAGAAGATGTCGATCGGGTTGAGCAAGCGCTTACAACCGCTCTGGCAACTCATACTGATTACGAAGGTGAACATCGAATAATTTACCCAGATGGTAGTATTCACTGGCTCGTCAGTAGAGGTCGAGGTATCTATAACGAAGCCGGACAGCCTGTACAAATGTTGGGTGTATCTTTCGACATTAGCGAACAGCGAAACGCTGCACTGCGAGAACGCAAACGTGCCGAAGCAGCCTCCATTTTAGAGGAACGCAAACCGCATGGCACGAGAAATTCATGACACGCTGGCGCAAGCATTCACAGGGATGCTGGTTCATATGGGAACTGTCTCTCGCTTAGTCGCGACCAACTCAGATGCTGTGCAGACGCATATTGATACGGTTCGAGATTTAGCTCGTAGTGGGCTAATAGAGGCTCGACGATCGGTTGCAGCACTGCGTCCTCAATTACTAGAAGATGGCGACCTGTGGACGGCACTGGAGCGATTTATATCCACTATGTCATCCTTAACCGAAACCCGCCTGGTTTACGATATTATTGGCACACCCTATGTGCTACCGCCCGAAACTGAGAATCATCTCCTGAGAATTGGGCAGGAAGCCTTTACGAATGCAATCAAGTACGCTCATGCGGGCGAAATTCGAGTGGAGTTGGTTTATGAACCAACCTCATGCTTTTTACGAGTTAAAGACAATGGCCAAGGATTTGAAGTTACCACCACCACACTCAGCCAGGGATTTGGACTACTGGGAATGACTGAACGAGCCGAGCATATTGGGGCACAGCTTTCGATCGAGAGTCAACTAGGGCAGGGAACAGAAGTGCTTGTCACGGTGAATCGGGAGGCAGCGATATGAGTCAGGCCGCAGCAGTCCGCATTTTGATTGTTGATGATCACGCGATCGTCCGCCAGGGACTCGCCGCCATGATTGAGAATGAGCCAGATATGACCGTGGTAGGACAAGCGGGCAACGGGCAGGAGGCGATCAACCAACATCGACAGCTACAGCCCGATATTACCTTAATGGACTTACGCATGCCCCACATGAGCGGTGTAGATGCGACCATCGCCATCTGCGCTGAATTTGCCCATGCCCGTATCATTGTGCTAACCACTTATAATGGCGACGAAGATATTTATCGTGGATTGCGTGCTGGCGCTAAAGGCTATCTGCTCAAGGATGCTGAACCCGAAGCGCTCCTCAATGCCATCCGTATCGTTCATAGCGGGCAACCATATATCCCTTCCGAAGTTGCTGCCAAGCTGGTGCAACGCATGAACAACCCAGAGTTGAGCGATCGCGAGCGAGAAGTCATTCATCTCATGGTCAATGGTTTAAGCAATCATGACATTGGTGTGGCTTTGAATATTACTGAAAGTACGGTCAAATTCCACATCAATCGCATTTTGAGCAAATTGGGCGTGAGCGATCGCACTCAGGCGGTGGTTACAGCATTGAAACGGGGGCTTGCTAAGTTGTGACTGAACTTAAGTTCGGTTGCTGATTAGCGGCAGAGATAGATAGTGCCCATCCCTTCGTTTCTTCCAAGACTCAACGCTGAGTTGGCGACAAAGTATTGTCAACTCTGTAAGCTAAAGCTATCGAAATGAAGGAGCAAAGTTCCAATATTTTGGGAAGAACAAAGGGTCAAGAGTAAAAATAAAACAAATTGCTTTTCATCCTTTTTCCTCTTTTCTCCTTGATCAGGATGTATTGGAAGGTTCAACGATTGTAGGAGGAATCATAAATATCAGTCATGGCAGTCACTCCTGTCATGAGAAACTCTTTTGTCAGAATGTCCGATGAACCAAGATAAATATTCTAACCAACTCCTTGTTCTACCTTCCCAGCGTGACTACTACCAGGGAATGCTCAACGCCCCAGTTGTACTTGTGGAATATGGGAACTACGAATGTTCTCAATGCGGAGAACTGCATCGATTAATTCAGGTCATTCAACAGCATTTCACTTCTGTTTTTCCTGAGGAGAATTGGCTAGAGGCACAAGGTGCAAAACACTTTATTCGTACAGTGCGAAGTGTTGGCTACGTGTTGAGAATGGGCACTTACTAGCCTCTAACTACTTTTCTGGTTCAGCTCCGTACTGAGGGAGTCCCCAAAATCTGCTGGGGGGTTGCCTAAGGTACTAACGCATGAGTGGTATTTGATGCTTCTCAACCATCCTCTAACAAAATTTATTGAATCGAATTGTCACAGAGATAATTTTATCTCTTTTGGACTTCATTATCAGTATTTTCGGACTGTTACCACTGCTTGATGATTTCAACATGAACACAACTACAACTACAAGCAACATGAACACAACTACAACTACAAACATACAAATTGATCCCACCGAACTACTCGACAAAAGAGTTTTGGTAACAGGCGGAACAAAAGGCATCGGTGAAGCTATTGCTACACGACTAAGGCAAGCCGGTGCAACGGTCATAACTACCGCTCGTTCAATTCCCGAAAACCTTCAATCGCCTGACATGTTTATAGGGACTGACCTCAGCACGCCTGATGGGGTGAACAAAGTTGTGCAGGAAGTATTCGCTCGTTTCGGCAGTGTAGACATCTTAATTAACAATGTCGGTGGCTCCTCTGCGCCAAGCGGCGGCGCGCTTGCCTTAACAGATGGGGATTGGCAGCAAGCATTCAATGACAATTCATTCGCCGCCGTCCGTCTGGATCGGGCGTTTCTGCCCCGGATGCTTGAACAGAAGTCAGGCGTCATCATCCATATCTCGTCGATTCAGAGTCGGCTCCCGCTTTACGACGCGACATTAGCGTATGCGGCGGCAAAAGCGGCGCTGGCAACCTACAGCAAAGGGCTGTCAAACGAAGTTGCGCCGCAGGGGGTGCGTGTCAATGCCGTTGCGCCCGGCTTCATCGAAACGAAGGCGGCTGAGAGACTCATCGAGAGGTTAGCTCAGCAGTCCGGTACTGATCTTGATGCTGCACGTCAAGGGCTGATGGACTCACTCGGAGGAATCCCGATGGGACGACCGGGCCGCCCCGAAGAGGTCGCGGAACTTGTCGCTTTTCTAGTGTCAGATCGCGCCTCTTACATCACAGGCGTTGAATACGTCATTGACGGCGGAACGATCCCGACCATCTGACGCACAAGCGAGAACCAATCAACATTACAAAATTTGGAGTTACTTCTCTCATGGTGAACAAACACTACGACTTCATCATCTGCGGTGCAGGCCCTGCAGGTTCAGTAATAGCGGCAAGGCTCGCCGAAGACAAACAAGTTAATGTTCTGCTAATCGAAGCGGGTGGAACTGATGAAGTGCCAGAGGTGATGACTCCGGCACAATGGCCGTTAAATCTTGGATCAGAACGTGACTGGTCCTTCGTTGCACAGCCCAACCCCCATCTGAACGGACGCTCAATCCCACTGAATATGGGCAAGGTCCTTGGAGGCGGCTCAAGTATCAATGTCATGGTGTGGGCACGAGGTCACAAGAATGATTGGAACTACTTCGCTGAGGCTTCCGGCGATCCGGCGTGGGGGTATGAATCCATCCTGGAGATCTATCGCCGTATCGAAAACTAGCAGGGAGCGAGTGACCCTGTGCGTCGGGGAACAGGCGGCCCTGTTTATGTGGAATCCGCAGCAAATCCCCAGCTCATTGCACAGGCCATGGTTGAGTCCGCAAACAGTATGGGTATTCCGCGTTTTGAGAGTCCCAACGGCGAAATGATGGAAGGGCACGGAGGCGCTGCTATAAACGATCTAATTATCCGGAACGGACGTCGCTCCTCCATCTTTCGGTCGTATGTCTATCCTCTCCTGAATCAGCCGAACTTATCGGTCTTAACTCACACTATTGTCAGCAAGCTTATCTTTGATGGCAGGTCTGTTATCGGAGTTGAGGTGATCCAGGATGGCAGGCGCAATCAGTACTACGCTTCGGAGGAAATCATACTCTCTCTCGGCGCAATCAATACGCCGAAGGTTCTCCTCCAATCCGGAATCGGACCAGAAGAGGAACTTCGCAGGCACGGAATACCAGTTGTTCAGCACCTTCCTGGGGTTGGACAGAATCATCAGGATCACGTTTCGTTTGGCTGCATCTTTGAATACCATGAGCCTCAGAAGATTAGCAATGGCGGTTCGGAAGCCACTCTGTACTGGACGAGTGATCCCAACCTAAAGCAGCCCGATATGTTTCACTGCCAGGTTGAGTTTCCGGTGCCCAGCTCGGATACAGCTTACTTTGGGGTTCCAGCGCACGGTTGGACGATGTTTGCGGGTCTGGCGCACCCTAAAAGCCGGGGCACGGTGAGGCTTTCCGGCCCTGACGTAAACGATCCGGTGCTAATTGATGCAAACACTCTGTTGCACCCCGATGACCTGAAAGCCGCATTCACCAACATCGAACTTTGCCGTGACCTCGGCAATAGTACCGTCTTCGAGAAGCTGGTGAAACGTGAAGCGCTGCCAGGCAAACTAGGTCGAAGCGAAATGGAGAACTTCGCCCGCAACGCAGCAGTTACATACTGGCATCAGTCGTGTACTGCCAAGATGGGGCAAGATTCCATGTCTGTAGTCGATGGCAATCTGAAGGTCTATGGCATCAATAAGCTGCGCGTGGCAGATGCTTCCATCATGCCTGAGATCACAAGTGGAAATACGATGGCTCCCTGCGTTGTCATCGGCGAACGAGCAGCAGACATCCTCAAGAAGGCGCACCGAATAACATCCTGCCAGGTGGTGGAAGTGGCTGGCTGAGCCGCCCACTATACGGAGATGAAAAGTGTCATGGAGGAACAACCGCATGAGTATCTCAACCCAGCAGCAGATGATCGCTACGTCCCACGGCTCCCTCGCAGTCGAGGAGATTGGATCAGGCGGTATACCAGTGCTGCTGATTCATGGCAATTCGTTTTGCCGTGGCGTTTTTCGCAATCAGATGCAAGGACAGATCGCGAAGAAACATTGGTTCATCGCGTTCGATTTGCCAGGTCACGGGCAGTCCAGCAACGCAGCCGATCCGAAACTTAGCTACACGCTACCCGGACTTGCAGACGCCGCCATCGAGTTGCTCGACGAATTGGGTATAGCCGAGGCGATCGTGTTTGGTTGGTCGCTCGGCGGACATATCGGGGTAGAGATGATCCCGCGTTTTCCGGGGATGCGAGGGCTGATGATTTGCGGTGCCCCACCTGTGAGTCACAATCAGATGTTGCAAGGGTTCAACCCGTCACCGCATCTGGGTGTCGCAAGCAAGCAGGAGTTATCTGAAGCAGAGATCAACGCCTTCGTCGAAGGCACCATCGGTAAATCGGCTGAGCCATTCCTCTGGGATGCTGTCGCGCGTGCAGATGGCCGTTTTCGCAAGAGGCTGTTTGAGTCCGCGCGTGCCGGAGAAGGCGTGAACCAGCGTCTGATCGTGGAAAGCAGTCCTGTTCCGCTCGCAGTGGTGAATGGCGGCGCGGATCGCTTAGTCAATCTTGATTACTTCGATACCATCGCGTATGCCAATTTGTGGGAAGGACGCTGTCATCGCCTGAGCGGGCTGGGGCACGCCCCTTTCTGGGAAGCGCAGGAAGAATTTACTCTGGTACTCGAACGTTTCCTACGGGATGTCGAAACCGGCAATGGAACCAATTTTTATAAAGACTGAGATTGTTCTTGTGCTGATCGAAATCAAACAATAAACCAATTCATAAAAAAGGAGACTCTCATGCCTTACGTTACTGTCGGTCAAGAAAATTCTGCCAGCATTGATATTTACTACGAAGATTTCGGGCGTTGCTGATTTAATGTATGAATTCCGTAAGGGCATGGCATTGCCATGCCCCTACAGAGGGGATTGAAATCCGTGAATCATACCCGCATTCAGCAACGCCAGATTTCGGAGTGGGTCAACCTGTGGTGTTGATTCATGGGTTTCCGCTCAGTGGTCATTCTTGGGAAAAACAGGTTGGAGTGTTGCTAAAAGAAGGCTACCGAGTCATCACTTACGATCGCCGTGGATTTGGTGACTCCAGTCAGCCTTCGTTTGGCTATGACTACGATACCTTTGCGGCGGATTTGAACACGCTGATGACCAAACTTGGCTTGCATGACGCTGTATTAGTCGGTTTCTCAATGGGAACAGGTGAAGTCACGTGCTATCTCAGCAGATATGGCTCAGAGCGGGTGCAGAAAGCCGTGGCTCCAGTACCCCCCTTCCTACTGAAGACCGATGATAATCCTGAGGGTGTTGACCAAAGCATTTTTGATGGCATTATGAAAGCAATTGTTAAAGACCGTCCAGCCTACTTTTCTGCATTTTTCAGAGAATTCTTCAATGTGGATGTGCTGCTGGGCGATAGCGAAGCAGTGCCCGCAAAGCGGGGTCGCATCAGCAATGAAGCAATTCAGGCAAGTTGGAATGTGGCAGCAGGGGCTTCTGCTAAAGGGACTTTAGATTGTGTGCCGTCCTGTCTGACTGATTTCCACGACGATTTGCCCCGCATAGATGTACCAACGCTGATTATTCATGGCGATGTTGATCGCATGTTGCCGCTTGCATCTACCGCAGCGAGGCTGCCGCAGCTTATTAAGGAAAGCCGTCTTGTCATTATCCCTGATGGACCGCACGCTATTAACTGGACTCATGCTGATCAGGTCAACCCTGTGCTGCTGGATTTTCTCAAAGAAGATTAAGCTACAAAAAAGCGTAAACCAAAAGATTTTGATATGGATAACATGACGACGGAATTCTAAGTTTGCCGGGTATGTTTGTGTATATGCCCGCAAATATACCCCATGCAATTCAACGGCTAGTTCTCTATCATGTCGGTGCTGCTGCTCTGGTATTCGGTCTGTATGCAGTTGGCATCCTATCGTTATTCACTGCCTTGTCTTTTGCGATCGTGCTGGTCAAAATTGCTGGCATTCTCTGGCAACAACACTGGTATCACACAACCCAAATCCAATATGTCGCACTGATCGAAACCCTTTCAGCCATATTGTTCTGCCTGGTAACAGGGCTAAAGGTAGCGAAGCTGCATCCAAACGCCACGCGATGCATGAAACCCTTGCCGGGTAGGGATTCTAGTTTTTTTTGATTTAGCTAAAACATTCCGAGAAACAACCATTTACGGGCAAGTTGCTATATAGAAAAGGCGTGAAAGGCTGATTCTACCGTTAAATCTCCAAGCAACTCAGCTATTATTTATAGGCAAGTTTCAAAATTCTAGACTTTTTTGCTGGACTCATTGCTACTAAGGCATCTCAGCGATCGCGTGGCGCTTAGATGCAGCTTCGCTACCTTTACGCCAATTAGCCCAAGTGATTGAGGTGCAGAGCGGTGATGTTCTGACTGTTCAAAAGGAGTGGCGATCAGAAAGGCTAAGGCTGTGTGGAATTGATGCCCCTGAGCTAGAGCAACCCTTTGGAACAGAATCGAAGCAATACTTGGAACAACTAACCAATCGAGTGAATGGGCAGATTATCTTCATCCCTCATGGCAAGGACAGGCAGGGCAGAACGATTGCAGAAGTGTTCATCTCAGCTCAAAATGCAGCTAATTCAGAAGAAGAGCTGTTCATTAACGCCGAAATGGTAGCCAGCAGCCTTGCTTACACGTATCTAGACTTCGTTGAAGATTGCTATAACGGCGATACGATTGCTGAGGCGGAAGGACAAGCCAGCCAGCAGCAAGAGGGGGTATGGTCAGATCCCTCAGCGCTTCCCCCTTGGGTTTGGCGACAGCAACATTCAAAGTAAGGGCGATCGCGCTCAAGCTTGAGTAAACTCCTTGGCAGCAAAGTCTCAGACCAAGCCCATGTCCTTCTTTAGCAGGTACAGTTCGTGATCAACTTCTAAAGCTCGAAACTGGCTGTCTAATTGCGCTATGGAGCCAGGAGTTTTTCTTGCCTGAATCTGAGGACTGTTGTCTGGTTGAATTTTCTTCTTCATCTCTTCCAGTTCACACTGGACTTCATAGTTTCGCCAAAACTCCTCCTCCCAATCTATAAGAGGTGCTCCATAGTCTCTGCCGCTAATGCCATCTAGGATGAGTAAAGTGCCAATGATGGGAAAAGCCCCCATCATGAACATTCCAGCCTTCATGCTGCCCAGTCCGATCCAAGCGGCTGTAGCGCTGGTATGTGCTGCTCCATGCAGGCTTCCGATCGCTGTTCCAGTTTTGGCAACTCCGCCGAGAGAGGCAGTAGTACTAAGAATCGGATTGCTAAGGATCGAGGATTAAATAAAGTGTAATTCTACTATCTCTATCTGTAAGCTAGAGAGATAGGTGAGTAACGAGTGAATTGATGCAGCCCTACCCTACCCAAATAGAAGCC
>JACJOC010000023.1 GCA_014695345.1 Cyanobacteria bacterium FACHB-471 | reverse complement strand
GTCGCAGATAATCTTGAGTCGTGGGATTAAGTAAGCGGGCATCAGGTTTATTCATACTTCAATTCTACGAATTGCCCCTTCCCTCTGCACCCTCTTAAGTTGCCGGGTTAATAGGATCCACATAACGTAGATGTCAATACGCTACCGTATGGTCAAGAAAAAAGAGAGTTCTAAGCTTGGACAGCAAGACTGGATTGATTTGGGTCTAAAGGTTTTAGCAGAAAAAGGAGTGGAGTCAGTGCGAGTTGAGCCATTGGCTCAACTGCTGAATGTGACGAAAGGTAGTTTCTACTGGCATTTCAAAAATCGGGAAGAGCTTTTGGAGGCGATCTTACAGGATTGGGTCAGTTGTGAAACAGATAGCATTATTGAGCAAGTTGAAGTGGCAGGCGGTGATGCTTTAACGAAACTGCTCCACCTGTTTGAACTGGCGATTCAAGATGATGGTCAAGTCGAACACGCAATTCGAGCTTGGGCAGCGAACGATTCTAAGGTTGCGTTGCTACTTGAGCAAGTTGACCAGCGGCGTTTGAGCTATACGAAAACTTTGTTTTTAGAACTAGGTTTTACACCCTTTGAAGCAATGGTACGCGCCCGGATGGTTTATTACGCCTTGGTTGGAGAGTTTACCGTTGGTACCCGAACTAACCAAGCTGAACGGTTAGCTGAAGTACGGCTTCAGCATCTTATTCTCACCCGACGAGATTGATAGGTACAGTCGCTACTGATAACCGAAAGCCACCCAATCTCAACCTACCAGACTTGAAACTACAAATTACTTGCGCTCAAATGATGCAATCAAAGGATTGTTAGACGCTAATAGTTGATTGAGAGATTCAAGGGCTGTTGCCTCATCACGAACATGAGCATCGATGAACATGGCGATCGCCTCCGCCATTAAATCCCGCAGTTGTTCTTCTGATTGGGTAGCTGGAAAGTCTAGAAATGGTCTGCCTGTTGTGAAATCGAATGGATCAGCAATCGAAAAATGGTTGGCTCCTTCTAGAAGCAGCAAATAACTATCACTTCTGCCACCTACGATCGCCTCTTGAAAGGTCAGCTTAACTGGTGTTGTAGCCTTTTCCCAACTCACTCCATAGCGATGGCTACTATTGGCAATGACTCCATCACGAGTTCCCCCGATTAGTAAAAGGGGTAAGGAATCTGGTAGAGATAGGATCGTGCCTGCTGCATAACCTAACTGGGTAATCGCTGCTGTATGAGCACCATAGGCGAAAGCAGCGACAACAGATGGAAAGAATCGTGAATCTGCGCTTTCAATTGCAACCCTACCCCCAGCCGAATGTCCTCCCAGAATGACACCATTTAAGTCGAGTAGACCCGCCAGCACCCCTTCACCCTGGAGCCTCTCTAGCTCCCTCAGCAAAGTTGGTAAAGCAGAAGCCGTCGGAGCTGTACCATACATAGCTGGAGTCAGCATATTAATGTCAACCCCAGGAGTAAGCGCTACCATTCCAGGTAGATTTTCGGCAATCCAGGAAAATGTAATGACTACTAATCCACGGTTTGCCAACTTAACAGCCAGCCATTGATACAGTTCAGGACCGCAATTGATACCGTTGAAAAGAATAACGACCTTGAAGGGGGAGTGTTGAGCATCAGCAGGAACAATGCCCATGTCCTGCTCCTGGTCGCTACCTGTCAACTGGGCGGGGTAGAAAACCTTCAGTTGAATGTTGTTGTAAGGAGGGGCAGCATCTTCAACTGTAGCGGCTCGGAAAAATGCTCGTACATTCATAATATTGATCTTGCTACTCAAACCAACGTGGCTTTAATGCTCCTCTAAAGGATCTCCCTTTAGAGGGGCTTTACGATCAGTTTGAGCAATTATTTTGTTTCCAGGTCGCTGCTTACCTCCAACAAACGATATGACTTTGTGACCGCTAACGGTTCGGGTCAGCAGTTCCAGGGTCTTTGAACCGAACCTAAGCGGCTTCGGTTAATCCGTTGCATCCAAACTATTAGCTGGTCGTAGGATATTGATGATGGTGAAAAGCATATACTCCAGCACCAGAAATTAAACCAGCAAGCCCACCAAACTCATAGAACTGGCTATTTTGTAGGTTGTGCAGTAGTATTTCAAATTTAGGCAATCTGCTAGTATCCCAACTCCGACGATCTTTATTTAGACAAGGTTCTAGCTTTTCTATTACGTACCACTGAAAGGCATTTGCTTCCTCATATGAGTCACAAATAATGTATTGCCACAGACCACCACTTAGATATGCAGAAACAATGTTTTCTCCTTTCTCGGGTTCTGGCAAAGCTATTCGTATTCGTTGAGAACCACTTGAACGTTTAGAAACTGAGATTTGATAACCCATTTCAATTGCGAGATGTTTCCGCAAACTTGAAGCTTCAACATTACCCTTCAAATGGTTGTTTCTAATCCTTTTAATTACATCTCGACCGTCACCAACATATATCAACATGAACTTGGAAGCCTTTTATTAAGTGCTTAAGCAACATTAATTTCAGCATTCCCACTTCAGGAAAGTATTCATTCAAATCCTACCTAATTGGATTTGGAAGTAATGTGGCTTGGTTAAGATGTAACAAGTTAAGGTTATCTAACAACTTATTGTACGGAGCTTTGCTGTAGATCTGCCCAAATTTGGATAGAGCAACGACTACTTTGCTGTAGATTTGCTAACAAGGGGTCGATCTACAGCAGCCTTGCTACGGATCTCCCTGATCTGAGGAGGATTTACAGCAAGATTCCGCGATCTGCTCAAGCTCAATTGGAGTGGACGTGGAGCAAGAAGTTCGTTGGATGGATAAAGGAGAGAGGGCGATCGCCCCCTCTCCTCCCTCTTTTCTTACCTTCTTCAATCGCGTGTCAAAATACTCATTACCTCACCAGAACTAGGAGCAGGTAACAACGGACTCCACAGTCCCACTTGGGCAAAGCCGCGCCGATGCAGGTCGTGAATCGTTTCGATTACGCCATCACGAGAACCGATGATCAGAACTCGCAGGCGGTGCGAAGCAGTTCCCCCTATGGGGTAATCGCGCTCACTATTCTGAAGCGCAGAAACTTCTCTCCCAACAGTCGGGGCGTTGGGAGATTCCAAAAAACATTGAGACATGAGTTGTACTCCTTAAGGTTTTTGAGGAAACCCCAAAAACCTAGCCACCCCGCTTTTTTGACACGACAAGTCGGGGTGGCTAAGGGAGTGTTAAAATTCACCGTTAGCCGCCAGACTGCCTAGTACAGTTTGGGGGTTAGCTGCTCAGGGCTGTTGCCGCAGCCTTGGGTAGCGCTAGATCTTTGGGTAGTGTAGGGCCGTCTGTACGTAAAATTGACAACCTTAACGTGAGAGCATATCTGAGCAAACGGTATTTAGTCAAGATGACGGACTAGGGATTTTCTTGAGAGAGAAGGGAAGCGATCGCATTCGGTTGCAGCACCGTCGCGTGCAGGTCAATCAGCCTTGCCTGTAGTGCCTGCTGTGCCGGAGTCAATAGCCACTGCGGATCAAACTCATAGCCCAGACCCCAAAACAGTTCTGTTCTCCAGGTTTTAGTTGCTGTCATAGGCCAAATTTGCAGTGAATTAGGAGCGAGAAAAACTTTGGTTGGTCTGTCCTACAGAGCCATTTTTTAAGGAAATCCTGTGTAGGGAAGCTTTCCTACACAGTTGCTCGATTCAGGCACACAGTGCCATAAAATGGATGTTTAATTTACAGACGGGACTATACTGGCAAGACTGTAAGGACTTTTATTAGCGATTGCAGTCAACCTGAATACGGTTGTCATCACAACCTGGCTTTACAGGGGTGTTTGCTCTGAACCTATGACTTTTCTCTCAATCCTTTACGGCATTTTTCTGCTGAGCGTTCTGGGCATCTACTGGTCACTAGAGGCGCGATCGCTCAAGTTACTGATTCTGCTGGTTGCCAGCCTGGTCTTCTACAGTTCGCTGCAGCTTCAGTATGTGCCGCTGCTGCTATTAATGACGCTGCTCAACTTTTGGCTGGGACGGGCGATCGCTGCCCCACGCGACTGGCGCGCCCCCGAAGGCGAGGACTGGCAGCTTGCCCAGCAAGATTGGAATAATCGCCGCTTAAAGCTTCTGTGTATAGGCGTTTTTCTGAACGTCTTGCTGCTAGTGAGCTTTAAGTATGTGCCGTTCCTGGTGTCTTCGGTAGGCGCAGTGTTAAATCTACCCGTAGCCCAGGAGAATGCCGCCTGGATTGGCGATCGCCTCATCGCCCCACTAGGAATCAGCTTCTTCACCTTTGAATGCATCGCGTATCTCGTAGACATCTATCGCGGTGCGCCACCAACCCGTAGTTTTCTGCTGTTTTCCAGCTACAAGCTATTCTTTCCCAAGTTGATTTCCGGTCCGATCACCCGATTCCATCCCCTAGCAGACCAGATCAAGACGCTGAAATTTCCGCCGCCCAACCAAATTGTCGAAGGACTCTGGCTAATTGCTTGCGGTGCGGTGAAAAAACTGCTGCTAGCCGACCACATCGGCACTCTGGTTGACCTCAGCTTCAACAACCTCCAGCGGGCAGGCAGCGGCGACCTGTGGCTAGCGACCTTTGCCTATGGCTTACAGCTTTATCTCGACTTTAGCGGCTATGTGGATGTGGCGCGGGGCAGCGCTATTCTGCTGGGATTTGAGCTACCGCAAAACTTTAACTTCCCCTACTTCTCCACCAGTATTGCTGACTTTTGGCGACGCTGGCATATTACCCTGGGCGACTGGCTCCGCAACTATCTTTACTTTCCACTGGGCGGTTCGCGCAAGAACCTAATCCGGACTTGTGTAAATCTGGCGATCGTCATGTTGATTGCCGGAATCTGGCACGGAGCCGCCTGGGGTTTTGTGGTGTGGGGATTGCTGCACGGTCTAGCGCTCGTTGTGCATCGGCTAACCGAGGCGCAGTCTCAACGATTCCCAGCGCTCAAGAACTGGTGGCAAAGCCTCCCCGGAACAGTAACGGCCTGGGCACTCACACAATTTATGGTGTTCACCTCGTGGATTTTCTTCCGTTTGCCTGACCTGCGTGAGTCGAGTCTGGTCGTACAGCGGCTCTGGGGACATCCAGCAGACGCTCAATTTGCTCAAAAGGTTTACGCAGAAGCATTAGGGAGCGATCGCCTCCAAATCACTTTTCTACTCTTACTGATCGTGGTGGGAATGGCGATCGCCTATCTGATTCAGCGAGGGCTAAAAGTGCAGCTAAACTGGTCAGTCAAAATTCTGCTGGTGCCGATTTGCCTATTTGCTGCGTGGCTACTGGCTCCAAATGAGGCTGCGCCTTACATCTATTTTGATTTTTAGAAAATTGAGGTTTTGATTCTATCTACTCCTTTAATCTGCAAAGGATCACGCTTGCAAAGATACCGCCATTGGGGATGACAACGTTGGGTGATGTTACAATTGCGGTTATGACAGCAGTTCACCCAGATATTGTTGTAATAAGTCCAGATGGGGAGTATTTGATGATCGTTGAAGTAAAACTCAACGACGCTTTTACTCGTCATCAAGAGGCTATTGATCAGCTTAAACATCTCATGGCATCTACGAGTTGTTCGGTCGGACTTCTTATATGTGGTGAACGTGTTGTTCTTCTACGTGATTCCTTCGAGCAATCTAACGGTGAGTCAATAAGTATAGTTGGCGAAGCAGTGCTTCCGGATTCTTTACTGCCACCTGCTGACCATCAATGGCAGGGAAACCGCTATCTTGAATTTGAATCGCGAGTTCAGCAATGGCTTGAGAAACTGAAACTGGTCTCCAGTGTAAAAACTTTACCAAATGACTTAGGAAGACTTTTAGGTGAACCCATAATTAGCCTTCTCCGATTGGGCGAAGTTAGGGCTGCTGGGCCCAGGTGGAGCAAAGTTGCAAAGTGAAGCCTCAGGCAGTTTTAGTTGAGACGAATTGGGTCGTAGATGTTGTTGCTCCAGCACACCTGCAAAGTCCACAAGCTACTCAGTTACTTCAACGAGCAGAAGCAGGTGAGTTTAAGCTGTATGTCCCTGCAATATGTTTTACAGAAGCGCGTGAAACGGTTCCTCGACGATTTACTCCCCGCTCTCGCTCTGAAGATTTACGTAAGTTCGTTAGGTGGGCAAGAGATGAAGGTCGAGTGACCGTTGAAGACGCGAAGGCAGCGTTTCGGGTGTTCGATCAATTTGATGGGCTAGTTGCAAATGAACTAACGAAAGTTTCAGAACGGTTGGATGATTTAGGAAAACATCCTGGACTCAGTGTGTTTCCTCTTTCAGAATCGATGCTAGAGCGCCAAGTATTTCTTGGGGCAATGGATCTCTTCCTTAAACCCTATGATCTGGCTGTTCTTGCGGCTGTTCTAGTCAAATCTGAAGAATTGCAGAAGGATATTCTTGGGTTGGTTTTTGTGAGTTAGATTCTGATCTTCAACCTTGGGACAAATCTGGTTCTCGAAAACCTATTTTCAGCGACCTCTACGATAATGCTCGAATACGAGTGTATGGTGACTTCTTAATGGAAGAAATAAATGATCTTCCTGATGGTTGGACTACTTGAACTGATAACTGCTGTCTAACAAATTACTTACAGCAATTTTCACTTGGATAAAACACAAACTCCTGTAGGAGCAGTTCGCGAACTGCTCCTACGCTATAAATTATCCATCCGAAAATTGCTGTAAGCACTTGAAAGTAGTCGTAAATTAGGTTGTAAGAGAGTAAGCAAATGCAGTTTGTTCTAGTGTTTCAACTTTGAGGCGACAATTTGCGCTCTGGAGCAGTCTCTAATGGTGGACTCAGCACGAGATAGGCGATCGCCCCCAGCAATGGCACCAGTGCCACTGCCCAAAAAATTCGCTTATCCTGCAAACCCCGTCGTGCCATATCGTCACCAATCAGTGCTGGAAATAGCAGACAGAGCATGCAAAAATCTAGGCTCATGACGTGGATAAAGCGATCGGTTTGCCACTGTTGAATGAAATTGCTCCAGTCTCCGGCAGTTAGACCGTAAGTGAGGAGGGCGATCGCCCCCACTGACAGTACCAACGCTGTCCAGCGAGAATCGAGCAGTTTGAGTAAAGCATTCTTCTCACCGACAAAAGTTGGATTCGGTTTCCGCCAAGCCAGATAAGGCAACAGAGCAAACGCACCTACACCAAATGAAGCCGATGCAAACAGCCAAGCTGGAACCTTTTGCCCTCTGCCATCAATAAACACTAGACAAGCGTAGAGCATTGGCAAAACGCCCATGATGTTAAACAAAGCAATCACCAGTGGATTAATGCCATCCCACTGTCCAGTAGAGAGATCTTTGATTAACGCAAACGTATCTGGCTGATTGGGCGGAGCCAGCAAAAAAGCATAGGCAGAAAAACCCGCCCACAGCAACCAAAACGCAATCCTTCTAACCATAGCCCTCGCTTTTATCTCCAATGATCGTTACACACTCTCATCTATAGCAAGATTCAGCGGGGGTGAGAAGGCGTAGTAGGAGGATATTCTTGACTGCACTTCAGAGCAACTTCAGGTAGTAGAAGCAACCCTTAGCTGCCTGAATTGCAGCTAAGGGTTGGCGTATCTCTAAAGTATGCGTGTATCGCTGCTATGTAATCAGAATTGCAGTCATCATGTCAAAGTAGTGACTTGATTTATTACATGAACAACTTGCTCATAGCTCTGCCTGTCTCCTCGTTGCTGAAATAACTCTGCCGCTCGTTGAATGTAAGGCAGCCCATCCTGCTTCCTGCCCTGATTAACGTAAAAACTGCCAAGGTTGAAGTGTGCCTCAGCTAGGTAGGGGTCAAGCTTGATCACCTGGTCGAAGTCAGCAATGCAGGCGTCATTTTTTATATCAAAGTAGATTCCGCCCCGGTTATAGTAATAGTCAGAAACTCTAGGATTGAGTTGAATTGCCTGAGATAAATCTGCCAGCGCATATTGCCTCTGCCCCAATCCTTGATAGGCTGCGCTGCGATAGTAATATAAATCAGCCAGTTCTGGTTCTAACTGAATTGCCTCAGTGAGGTGACTGAGCGCTTGCTGGAAGTTTTCTGCATTCTGCGCCTCGGCTGCTTGTTGAATCAACGGCTCAACTGGTGAGTGCCTGGAGGCAATTCCTGAGCGATAGTGATTTTGAATTCGAGGTAGCGCATCGTCGGCTAGATAACAAGTTTCAGTTGAAAGATACAGATCGATCGCACTCTCAAAATCCGCTAAAGCTTGGGGAATATGATCGAGTTCCAGGTTGATTTGCCCTCGTGTGTAGTAAGAGTTAGCTAACGAGGAATCAATTTGAATGCTGTAAGTTAACTCCTCTAATGCTCGTTGTCGATCGCCCAAAAGATAATACGCCAGTCCACGGCTACCATAAGCTTCAACCAGATCAGGAGTAAGCTGAATAGCCTGGTCAAAGCAGGCGATCGCACTCTGGTAGTCCTGCATCGCGATACAAACGTTGCCCCAAGCAGAGTACGCTAATGCAAAATTAGGATCTAATGCAATCGCTTGTCGGAGATCAGCGATCGCTCCTCGATAATCCTCACGCTTAAACTTCTCAACTCCTTGATTCAGGAGATTGTTTGGAGTTTCTGGAGGAACTTTTGACGGAAGATAGGATCTTCCATCCAGGTCAGTTGAGTCAGAGAAATCAGGTTTACTACACAAGGGGTTGGACTGTTGGTCAATTTTGACCGTCACCTCATGGTTACCGCGTTGCCCAGGATTACCTAGTGTGGGAACCCCTCGGTTCTGTAAGGTGAAGACTGTGTTGGACTGGGTTTGTGGAGGAATGGTCAACGTTGTCACTCCATCAATGGTGTTGACCTGTATGTCGCATCCAGAGAGCGCTTGTTGAGCGCTAATCGTCACTTCTGATGATAAGTGGGTTCCCTGCCACTGAAATTCAGGATGTGGGCTCACAAACAGGTACACATACAAATCACCAGCTTCACCACCATTTTCTCCAACATCTCCTTCTCGTGAAACTCTGAGACGAGTCCCCTGATCAACCCCTGCTGGAATAGTAATCGTCAAGTTTTTGGCGATCGCAGTTCGACCACTTCCCCCACAGGTATTGCAGACACCTGGCTGCATTCCTAGCCAACTGCCAATGCTTCGTCGTTGCCCAGAACCCTCACAAGCATGGCACCTTTCTAGATGGCGAATCCGAATTATTTCTTCTCCACCCAAAACTGCCTTACGAAAATCCAATGTCAAATCAAACCGTAGATCTTCGCCGCGCCGCGCTACCATGTTTCAGCCCTTGGTTATCTAATGTGTACATACATCTGGGACAAAGTACAGTTAGTTGCCTAAACCCCAAAGCATTTGGACATATACAGTAGATTCAATTGCAGAAACAGGATTTACGTATTGAGTGCAGTGTCCTAATTGCTGGGAGCAGCACTTTTGGGTGGACGAAGGGGCAGGCGCACCTGAAAGCGTGTATCCCCAGGTTTTGACTCAAAGTGAACATCACCCTTGTGCTGACCGACGACAACGCGGCGAACGATGTCTAGTCCTAACCCTGTGCCTTTGCCAACTTCTTTTGTGGTGAAAAACTGTTCAAAAATGCGGGGTTGGATATCAGCAGGAATGCCCCCTCCGTCATCAGCAATCTCAATCAGGACGCGATCGCCCTCTAGTGCAGTACGAATCCACAGATGTCCCTTTCCCTGAGTTGCATCGACGGCATTGTCAATCAAATTTGTCCACACCTGGTTTAGCTGAGGGCCATAGGCACAAATTTTAGGTAAGTCACCGTACTCACGTTTGACCGTCATTCCATATTTCAACTTATGTTTCAGGATAGTGAGTGTATTGTTGATGCCCTCATGTATATCCAACTCTTGAAGCTGTGCCTGATCCATGTAGGAATAGCTCTTCATCGCTGTCACCAGTTCAGACATGCGGGTTGAACCAAGCTTAATGTCTTCTAAAAGCTTGATTCCAGTCAGCGTTGCTTCTAGCCAGGTCAAAACGCTGCCCAGACAGTCTGGATCGATGTGCGTCATGATTTCATCTAGCCGCTCTGGGTGTAGATTAGCCATGACCAGCATTGGGGCGAGTTTCCAGCCATTCTCGACATCATGGGCTTCTAGCCAATCGGCGATCGCATCTTCTGCTTCACTCTGGGCGATCGGGTCAAACAGACAGCCCTGCTTAGCGGACTCTGTCGCCTGAAGATATAGGTCGCTCAAAAACTTAATCCGGTCTGCCGTCATCGGCTGCTCGTGTAGCTTGAGCGCCAGGTTGGGGAGTTTTTGCAACACCTCTTCCAGGTAAAATACATTCCGTTTAACCGCTGCTGCCGGGTTGTTTAGCTCATGGGCTAGCCCCGCAGAGAGGGTGCCAAGGGAAATCAGCTTAGCCTGCTGCTGAGTGACCGACTCGTGAATTTGCGATCGCTGCGCCGAAATTTTTAAAATGCTGCGGAAGATCGACGGACAGATTCTCAGCATTTCCCAGAAGCCCTCCGGAGCCAACTTGTAGAGATGCACACGGGTTACGGTTCGCCCTGTTGTGGGATAGGCTTCATCTAACAGCAAAATCAGTTCTGCAAAAACGTCTCCCTTGCCTAACGTCACCGCATGAGCCGATTCCCCCTGCACTTCTTTTGTCCAGGTGGTTTGTCCCTGCAAAATCACATAAAAGCCATCCGCCGGGCTTCCCTGAGCGGCAATCAATTCTCCTGGCTCTAGCCAAACTTCAGTACCCTGCTCAGCGAGCCACTGCAACTGTTGATCGGGCAAATGGGCAAACAGTGACACCTGGCGCAACATCTCTTTGATGTCAGTCATCACAGCACCTCAGATTGAGCTAAGCCCAGCTTACTTCATGAAACCGCGAGAAATCCTGCGCTAAGACAGATGAGAAACGTCATTGCAAAAGTTTAATCTGCTAATGGTTGGAGCCTTATACCGTTTTGCAAGTTCCCCAAGGTTCTTGCTGAGTGAGCTTCCAGCGGTTTGTTTGAATTCAAACATTTCAACTCTAAACTATCTAATTCCTCATCTTTTTGAGCAATTTACCTATCTAAAGATATAGCCATGACTTCTCTACAAGAACCTGTTGCCCGACGGAGCCGATCTTTCGTTACCTTGATCTGTGGTTCTGCTGCGCTGGGTGGTTTTCTATTTGGTTTTGATACGGCAGTGATCAATGGTGCGGTTGCAGCGATACAAACCGCCTTTGGTGCAAACAGCGTACAGATCGGGCTTGCTGTCTCTCTAGCACCTTTAGGATCAGCCGTTGGCGCATTTCTACGCTGGACACATTTCAGATCGGTTGGGTCGAGTCAAAGCGATGATCATCGCTTCCATATTGTTTACCGTGAGCGCCATTGGATCTGGACTGGCATTTGGAATTTGGGACTTTATTTTTGGCGTTGCTGGATGAGGGTATGAATCATGTGGGGACAGGGACATCGCGGAACTTCAGATAGTGAAGTAGCAATCGAACCGAATGCTTGAGCATCTCTACGGACTTGGAATAGC
>JACJOC010000022.1 GCA_014695345.1 Cyanobacteria bacterium FACHB-471 | reverse complement strand
AGGGCACCCCGCGAAGCGGGGTGCCCTTCCTTCTGTCCTAACTTAAGTGACTGGCGCTGTATTACTGCTTCTGCCCTAACTCAGTCAGGAACCGTAAGGCCTTGGCAACGTAGCTGGCACAAAGGTAAGGCGAGCTTTCATAGAACGATCGCCAGGCACTTCCTTTGTTTTCGTCATAGCGATCGGTCTGTTCCGGGTTTTTGTCCAGCCAGGCCAGGCGAACTGCGTGTCCAATCAGCACATCCAGGACGACATACTCCTCAATTTGCAGGTCGGGGTTGCGGTCGGCGATCGCTGCCAGTTCCATTAGCGCCTCAATATTGACGTGACGATATTCGGGAGCCTCCATCTTGTTGAGCAGATGTTCAATTCGTAGGGCAAAGTTTTTTTCACCCGGTGTCATCTCAGCCAGAATTAGTTCGCTATCCAGACGATTCCGCCGATCGAGTTTATCGCCGATGACGAGTCCCTTTGAGTGTTGTAGAACCTGCCACACCTTGGGGTAAAAGTTTCGGGGAACGCGGTTAAGTGCGCCATCACGCTGTCGCTGTCGCCACCAGCTATCGGTGGGTGGCTCCACTTCCTTGGTTTCTGGAGAAACGACCCATTGAATATCGCTTTGCTGCCTGACGTGCAGCGACTCTCGCTGAAACAGGGTTTGGTTTAACCCGGCGTATCCTTCCAGGACTTGACGTAAACGGGTTTTGACCTCAAACGGGCTAAGCTGCATTAGATGCTCGTATGCCTCGTCCTGAGTCATGTTTAGCTCTCGCGCCAGTTCGCTGGTGATCAGCAAAATCAGGTAGCCGACTCGCAGGGTCAGCAGCCCATTGAATAGATGGGGATCAGTTTTGATCAAGATGCCCAGGTAGATCAAGATTTCTTGGGTGATTGAGCGATCGCGCACATCTTTCCCGCAAAACTCCCGAATCTTGTCCATCACCTCGGTGTGCGACATGGGGCGAGCGATCAGCGATGCTTCACTGTAAGCTTTGCCGACCGTAATTTGCTTTTGCCGAACGACGATATCCGTCACGGCATCCGACAAGCCAATATCTACTTTGTTGAGCAAGCCCGCTGCCCGCCGAATGATCGCCCAAAGCTGTACCTGTCCAGCTTTGGTGTAAACCTCGTTAAGCAGATCGGCGACTGTGACTGGCTGACCCGGACCCGCAAACCCTGTATCAAACTCTAAGCCTCGCAGTTGTGTCAAACTATCCAGCAGTTCGATTTGTTCGTACAAATTAGTTGCTTGGCGCAGGCTGCTAATCAAAAGCTGAATGTTCGTTTCACACTCCAGCGTAAATTCCTGAGTGCTGTTCAGCAGCCAGTTTTGGTCTGGATGAAAAATCAGATACTGAGCGAGAGGCAAGGCATCCTGCACGGGTGATTGCATCAATTCAAAGCTGTGGACGTAGTCCACTCGTTCTGTGCCAGCCGTCAGCATAAGCTGTCGCAGGTGCCCTAGTTTGACTGCAACGCCGTTGCATTCCCCGTCACGCAACTCCTTGATTAGCTCTAGCAGTGGGGCTTCGTCGATTGATTCTTGACCAATCTCAAACATGTCATGGGTCAGCAACAGGGTGACAACCGGACGACCTAACTGATACCAGTGGCGCTTGATGTAAGCCAGTTCCCCTTTGATTTGGGCAACTAGAAAGTGGTAGTCCAGAGTCAGGTAAAACTGCTGCTGATCGAGGAAAGCAGGCAAAAACACGGCTGTCTCGCCCTGGAGGCGAAAAATTCTAGAAGTGGTCAGGCTGCGAAGACGGCGTACTGGACGACCGCTCAACCCCAACGGGTCATTGCGCCCTACTTGGGCGTAAACCATAGACAAGTCTTCCGCTTGACGCACCTGAACTGGCTCTACCTGCTTGGGGGTTTGAGTGGCAATGCCATAGGCAGCCAGTTCTTGTTGTAAGGATTCGTCCTCAGCGAGCAGCGCAATTTGCACCAGCGGTTCGCGGTGTTCTTCCAGGCGCAGGTGCCGTCCTAGCGGGTCAATATCACCGATCGCCAGTAACCCTTCTCGCAAAAACTGCCCCAGCAGATACAGGCTCTGGGCCCAGACCAGCGGCAGGTTTTCGTTGGGCTGGCGAGGTTGGCTATGGGGAATAGCGCGCTCGGCGGCAATGTTGTCGGCGGGCACATAATATAGCTCTGGCAATAGCTGTATCCCGTCCACGTTAACCAGTAATCCTTCTAGCCGTTTTTGGTAATCTTCGGACTGTTGGCGATCGCCCCGAAACAGCGCATCCAGCAGCAGGTACGTAAAAAATAGCGGCCACTCACACTCAATATTTTCAAACTGCTTCAGTTCCCAGGGTTCGTAGTGCAGACGACTGACATCTTCTAGCACAGTCTGGTGTCCGTCTCGCAAAAACCGCTTGCAGCCGTACTTGCCCTGAAGCTTGCTGACAACTTGATTACGAGTCCGCTCTACCAAGGCGACATTCTCAACTGCAAAAGCCGGAAACCCAATCACGCTCAACAGCGCTGCATCCACTTCTTTAGAATTGGACTCTCTGGGCAGCAATGACTCCAGCGTGATCCGGGCGCGGGCGATCTCGTCAGGCAAAACGTGGATGACTGATGCCTGACTCCCCTGAACACCAAACAGATTCAGCCCGTTCATCGCTTCCAGTGCGGCTTTTGCCATACCGACCGAGCTAGCGTTGAGTTCAGCCTTGCCATGATTAATTTTGTTGCCCCGCTCCCAAATGCCATAGTCGGGAGTCCGGTAGGCGCGACCGATGTAATAGACCAGGTTTTGAATGAAGTTGACCTCATCCAGGGTGAAAATAATTTTCAGCCCAGAAGCTGTCATTTGCGCCAGCATCAGCAGGTATAGCGAGGTCGCATCCAGTTGCAAATGTCCCCATTCGTCATCGCCAACCACCGTGTCACCCGTTGCCGTGTCGTATTTGGCGTGAAGGGAGTCTAGCGTTGCCTGAGTCTGTTTGAATCGCTCTACTTTGTCAGCCTGCCGCATCATTGCAAACAGCAAGCCACGCATGAGCTTCACGACGCTGTGTTCTAGCTCGTAAGTGTGTCCTTGGTCTTCGTCCACTTTGCGGTAGGCTAGCGCCAACCCCCAAACCGCCAGAATGCTGTAGACGTTATCTCGGACCCAGGCATCCGTATAATCCCCGTGAATGTTGACTGCTGTGCTTGCAGGCAGCAGCCCGGATACTGGGTTTTGGCGAGACAAAATAACGGCTTTAACCTCCTGGTAATACCCTTCTAAGCGGGTTTTGAGTGACCCAAAAACGGCTGGCTGAGTGGTTTGAGCAGGCTGGGAGGTTGTAGTTTGCATATTCTGATGTTTAGAGGTGAAGTCTAAGCTCTGGTTTAAGGGTTGAGTTTTCGTTCGCGAAGCGCACAAAAACCAGCTCTCTCAATCAGGGTTAAACCACGTCCTACGTGTGATGAAGTGGTCAGTAGGCGAATGCTCGGAGGCAAGGGGGCGATCGCCCTCTGTTGCCACAAAAACATTCCTCATGATTATGGCTTGTTTAAGCCCTCGTTTAAGCCTCATTCACTACTTAAGACGGAAGCGAAAGATAAACGCTACGCCGAGCTTAATTAATTCTTCAGATCTTTATTTAAGGCTGCCCAATTTGCCTGTATCTTTACGGAAAGGTTGATAGGCTGAAAAAGTAAATCTCTGGGCAAAAGATTTGTTTAGAGCAATCGGTCAGAGCAGACTGCTGGAGCAACTCTAGCCCAGCTTCAGAAGTTGACTTCTGAGAATTTTAGAACGCAGGTGAATCGCCATGTCTCGCCACTACAACGATAACTAGGCTCCGCTAGTCAAAATTGTCTACTCTAAAGTTGAAGTGAACGGCAAAGTTGAACTCGTTCCGCTAGAGCTATACGCTGACGGCACTCTACAGCGCAGCGCATAGCTGATCCAGACTTGATCTGAACGACTGAGAAAGCAACATCCAGTTTTCAAGCTTATTCCTCTAGCAGCTTTAGATTTTTAAAGTGTCTATCTCCCCAGGGCAGTGTAAACCGCCCTGCTTTTTTTGGCAGAATTTTCTGCCTTAAAATCCTGGGCAATGGTGATAAGCTGCGAATTGGCAATTTGTAGTGGCGATCGCAAGGTGAAAAGGAATGGGTATGCCTGAGTCGTTTCAAATGCCCAAGCAGTTAACGGTGCTGGGGCTACCCGTGCATTTGTTGGACGATTATCCAGGTTGGCTAATTCAGCGGCTAAACCAGCGAAAGGGCGTACATGTGGTGACGCTAAACGCAGAAATGTCGATGACAGCAGAGCAAAATGCTGCTCTGGCAACGGTAATTCAACAGGCTGATTTGGTGATTCCCGATGGGGCTGGAGTGGTGTTTTACCTGTTGCTGCGGGGTAAGCGGACGCGTCGTCAGCCAGGAATTGAGCTGGCAGAGGCTTTGTTGCGGCGATCGCTTCCTACTCCAGCCGATTCATTTTCTCCCGATCGCCCACTCAAGGTCTTCTTCTATGGCGGCGCGCCCGGTGTGTGTCAGTCTGCTGCTGAAGTTTGGCAACAGCGAGTGCCGGGTTTAGCGCTCGTAGGCACTCAACACGGCTACCTTACGCCCGAAGAACAGCCCCAATTTCGCCAAACGCTCAAGGACTTGCAGCCTGACATCATTTTGGTTGGGTTAGGTGTGCCACGCCAGGAAATGTGGATTGCTGAACACCGCCATCTTTGCCCTGAAGCGGTATGGATTGGCGTTGGTGGCAGTTTTGATATTTGGTCAGGCACCAAAACCCGCGCCCCAAAATGGCTGCGAGAAAATCACCTGGAATGGGTTTATCGGCTGTATCAAGAACCCTGGCGCTGGCGGCGCATGATGGCTTTGCCTAAATTTGCGCTGCGGGCGCTAGTGCATTCTCGTAGCTGAGCCCCTTACTCAACTGGACAAATACCGAGTAGCTAAATTGCTATTTTTAGGGTGAATGGGGCACACCCTAAAAATATGCGGTCTTGGAAAAAATTGGTATATGATAAGAAATACTGTCTTAAACGGGGATAACAGAATTTTTCATGGCTAAAAAGAGCATGATTGAGCGGGAGAAGAAGCGCAAAAAGCTGATCGAAAAATACGCTCAAAAGAGACAAGAACTAAAAGAACAGTTTGACAGCGCGGCTACTCAGCAAGAAAGAGTCGCAATTCATCGTCAAATCCAGCAGCTTCCGCGCAACAGTGCCCCCAACCGCCTTCGCAATCGCTGCTGGCTCACAGGCCGTCCTAGAGGCTATTACCGTGATTTTGGGCTTTCTCGTCACGTGATTCGGGAAATGGCTCACCAGGGTTTGTTACCCGGTGTGGTCAAGTCTAGCTGGTAGTTTCCTTTCAGTAAAACAGCTTGAAGCTGCACAGGACAAGCTAAAGCACAAAGCTTAAACCTAGCAGTGCTGTACCAATTAGAAATAGAACCTAAAATCCCCAGATTCTCAAAGAGTCTGGGGATTTTAGGTTTAAGGTGGAAAAACCAACTGCTTTAAAAACTAATGGCTAGCTTGAATAAAGGCGATCGCCCCTTCCCACTTCACCACTTGATTGAGTAAATATTTTGTAAATAACTCACGCACGGTTCTCACTTCGGACTCACTTAAAGAATTAGAAAGGTGATCTGCATAGCTGGGGCGTGATTCTCCCGGTCGAAACCAGCGTTCCAACAAGTGAGAGGTAATTCGGATATCGGTTTTGGTCTGTTCGACCTGGATGTCAACAGTTAGGTTTGCGGTGTGAAAGAGCGATCGCAACTCATCCACATCCCAATTCACCATTGGATCAGATGGGTTAGTGTAAATACTTTCTTCTGCTTTAATCAGTCGATTCAACAATTTTTTAGTGAACCGTTCAGGCTCTAGCAAGCGGTAAAGCCGCTGGGTATGACGGGGAATGGTTTCGGCTAAAGTGAGTGACCCATCAGGTTGAATTTGTTTCACCAGTGAGTTGAGAATAAAGGGGCGATCGCTCTCTTGCAAAAGAGCATTGCGTCCAAGAATATGGTCAAACCGAATATCGGCATACTTTTCTAACGCCTGCGGCAGGTCAGCTAATGAGGATTGCAGCACAATCGGGCGTGAGAGTTCGGGTAAAACAGATGCCTGCTCTTGCAGTGCTTCAGCATCGTCAATGGTGCGAACGCAAGCGTATACGCCACCTTCGGGGACTCGGCGCAGGGCTTCCCAGGTGAGTAATCCGCTGCCTGCGTTTAGGTCTAGAATCAGGTGATGGCGTTGGGGTTGAGCGAGATGAAAGAGGCGATCGCGCACCAATCCTAACTGTTCTCCCACTTGGCTCAAAGTCCGCTGTAGCCAACGATCCTGGGTAGAGTTTGTCGGGCTAAAAGTGAGAACTTCGGGTAACGCTACGCCAATTCCTTCTACCAGTGAGGCAAGCTGTTCTTCTCGTCGTCGGGCTACCTGCTGCTGAATGTCCTCCTCATAGCCCTGGTTAGAGGGCTGGTAAAACACCTGTCCTTGGAGGCTGTTGGGCAAATATTGCTGCGCTACCCAATGTTCTCGATAGGAGTGAGGATAGAGGTACCCAGACCCGTGCCCAAAGCTGTGCTTATCCCGGTTTGCGTCTCGCAGATGCAGCGGCACATCCTCTTCCCGCTCTCGCTCAACCGCAGCAAGGGCATCAAAAAATCCCATGACACTGTTGGATTTGGGTACCGTTGCTAGATACAGTGTCGCCTGCGCTAACGGATAGCGTCCCTCGGGCATTCCCACCCGATCAAACGCTTGGGCACAGGCATTCACGATCGCCACTGCGTCAGGAGCTGCCAGTCCGACATCTTCGCTAGCAAGAATTAGCATCCGCCGAAAGATAAAACGCGGATCTTCTCCGGCGTAAACCATGCGTGCTAACCAATACAGTGCTGCATCTGGGTCAGAACCGCGCAGGCTTTTGATGAAGGCGCTGATCGTATCAAAGTGAGCATCCCCTTCTTTGTCGTAGAGGACTGCCCGCTGCTGAATCGACTCCTCGGCTACCGATAGGCTAATGGGAATCACGCCATTTTCATCGGCAGGCGTGGTTTCAACTGCCAGTTCCAGTGCATTCAGCAGGGCACGGGCATCGCCGTTAGCTACGTTAACCAAGTGATCAATCGCATCGGGGTGAAGCTGAATCGTGAGTTTGCCGTAGCCGCGATCGCCATCCTGTAACGCTTGCATCACAACTTGCCTCAAGTCATTCTCATCCAGCGGCTTAAGCTGAAAGATGCGCGATCGGCTCACCAGTGCCTTGTTTACCTCAAAGTAAGGATTTTCTGTGGTTGCGCCAATCAAAATCACTGTGCCGTTTTCCACCCACGGCAACAGGGCATCCTGCTGCGACTTGTTAAACCGATGCACTTCGTCCACAAACAGAATTGTTTTCTGGGCATACATGCCGCGTTTCTCTTGGGCTGTGGCGATCGCCTCTCGAATCTCCTTCACGCCTGCCAGCACTGCATTGATTGAGATGAAGTGAGCCTGAGTCGTGTTGGCAATAATCCGCGCCAAAGTAGTCTTTCCCGTTCCTGGCGGACCATAAAAGATGAGTGAGGAAAGCTGGTCTGCCTGAATTGCCCGTCGCAGCAGTCGCCCCTGCCCGATGATGTGATCCTGCCCGACAAACTGATCTAGCGTCCGGGGACGCATCCGGGCGGCTAGAGGGGCTTCGGTTTCGATCAGCTGCTGGCGCTGTTGGTCAAACAATTCCATGCCCAAAGGGATGCCGGATTGCAACAAGTACTAGTATCGGGGAAAAGCTGCCCAGAATTCAGGTTCAGCTTGGTAGAACTGACAGATGTGTAATGATTATCGACGCTGCTGTTCTTTTTAACCTAAAAGTATGGTATTACTGTCAGTTTTTGACCAGCTCCGCTAAGTTGCTCAGGCGTTGCAGGAAGGTGTGGCTCAGTTCAAAATCAGCCAGTAGTCCAGTTCTGTTTTGCTAAACTCAGAGTAAATTTTCAGTATCTTTCCTCGCACAGGAGACTTGTCATGCTGACTGTTGCTCAGGCACGACCTAATGAAAGAGCCAAATTTATTCAGCAAACTTATCTGCATCTTGCGGGAGCAGTCGGAGCGTTCATTCTCGTAGAGTTCTTGCTATTTCAGCTTGGAATTGCTGGAGCCATTACCAATCTGGTTGCATCTAGTCGCTTTAGCTGGCTGCTGATTTTGGGTGGGTTTGCGCTGTTGGGCTGGTTTTCGCGCAGTCTGGCAGCCAAAGCTGATTCCATTAGCACGCAGTACACAGGTTTGGGAATCTATGTCGTAGCAGAAGCCCTAATCTTTGCGCCAATTCTCTACCTTGCTGCCTTCTTTGCTGATCCGACTGTTTTGCCAACGGCTGCAATTTTGACACTGTTCCTGTTTGCAGGTTTGACGCTGATTGCCTTTACGACGCGCACCGACTTTACTTTTCTGGGCGGCATTCTCAAGATTGGTGGACTGGTGGCGATCGGGCTAATTGTGTGTAGCGTGATTTTTGGCTTTAACTTGGGGCTGTTCTTTTCAGTGGTGATGGTAGTTTTTGCGTCGGCTGCGATTTTGTATGACACGTCTAAAGTAATGCATCACTATGCCACTCATCAATATGTTGCTGCGTCGTTAGAACTGTTTGCGTCTGTTGCGTTGTTGTTCTGGTACATCCTGCAAATTGTGATGTCACTTTCTTCGCGCCGTTAGCCATGCGGGGTAAAAAAAGGGAGGCAGGGTAAAGCCCTGCCTCCCTTTTTTTGTTTTTACTTGGTTCTTAAGCCGAAGTTTCTTCCATGTTGGAGGGACGGCCTTGGGGGGTTCCCCCAACCCCCCAGCAGGGGACGTGCTCGTCCCCCAAACCCCCTCCGCAAGGGATTGGGGTTTCGTGGCAGGACGCACTTCGCATTAGTGAGTGGCAGGGGACTGCTGAACGTTTAACAGCAAATAGTGCTCAACAGTAGACTTCCTGCGTGAATGGTAGCACGGCTCCGCCGCGCTACCATTCACGCTTCAAACAGTGATTCATGCAGGAGGTCTAGTGTTATGACTTTGCGGGAAGAAAAGGCGATGGGAAGATGAGAATAGTGTGAAAAGTTTTACAACACTAAACTGTTTCACGAAACCTGGACACTCGGCTTTGATTCTTTAAAGGTAGTACGAGTTCCGGCTTTGAAATGATGATAGGACAAATTTTTAAGCGATCGCCCCTCCTCTTCACAGGTTTAGTAGGTCTGATGGCGATCGCCACCGCAAGCTGCACTGCCATTCCAACTGCACGAGAAAATGGTGGTCAAAGCACAGTGGCTACCGTAATGGTGGCGGATTGGCAAGAGGCACAATTGCTGCACACCTTACCCGGACATTCTAATAGCCGTTTGATTGATGTTCGCTCTATGACGATCAGTGCAGATGGTTCATCGCTGATCAGCGTTGGCATGAGTGGCAGCGAACCGAACGAGGAGGGATCGTATGACGGCGAAGTGAGAATATGGAATTTGGAGTCGGGTGAACTTACTTCTACAATACCTGGGCTGTTTGATGAAATGTCTGTTGTGACGGTGGGGGCTGATCGCCAAACCTTGGTGGTAGGCGATCGCTCTTACAACATTCAGCTTTGGAACCTGGAGACGGGAGACAAGCTTCAGACCCTACCCAACATTGGCTATCTGACTGAACTACTCATTTTGAGTCAGGATGGGAAAACGTTAATTACTGCCAATCCAGACGATCAGACGGTGCAGGTGTGGGATGTAGAAAGCCAGCAAGTTAAACGAAGTTTTAACGCGGCTCATGAGGCAATTGTGATTGAGGGAAGCGATCGCTCTGTAGAAGTTCCCGGTAGGCTTTCCAGAATTGCTCTAAGTGATGATGGTAAAACACTCGCTACTACAGGATTAGACAAAATTATCAAGCTCTGGAATCTGGAAACAGGGGAACTCATTCTCGCATTTCCAACTGATCATGAGTATCCGATTCATGCACTCACTTTCAGTCCCGATGGTGAGACGCTGGTAAGCGGCAGTTCTGATAATACCGTTAAACTGTGGAGTCAGGAAGGTGAGCTTTTGCACACCCTCACCGGACATTCGGCAACTGTTCTCTCCCTGCAATACAGCCCCAATGGAGAGGTTTTAGCCACTAGCGATTTGGATAGCACAGTCAAACTGTGGAATCCGACAACCGGTGAGTTGATTCAAACACTGGCAGAAGAACCTGTGCGAGAGGGTGGAACAAGCACTTCTCTCACTTTTAGCCCTAATGGTGAAATCTTGGCAGGTGTAAACTACGACGGCACGATTAAAGTGTGGCAAGTATCTCGTTGACAGAGAGTCTCAAGGTCAAGCATTCAAATTAATCATCGAGCTTGCCTGCTGCACAATTTGCTTTTCACCTTTGAACGCCAGAAGTTCTAACGCCTGCTCAAGGCTGACCCATCGTGCTTCATGGACTTCGTGATCGTGGTCCTGGACATCACCACTTTCGTAAGCCAGCAGGAAGAAGTGAACGAACTTGTGAAAGCGCACTCGCTGCCCCTCCAGATCGCCAATGTACCAGTATTCAATGACATCAATGGGCTGAATCAGCTGGGTTTGAATTCCCGCTTCCTCTCGCACTTCTCGCAAAGCCGTTATTTCTGGAGTTTCGCCTAAATCTACAATTCCTTTGGGCAGCTGCCACCGCAATTTGGTTCCCACAGAGACAATCACAATTTCAGCCGTCGCTGCTCCAGGACGAAATGCCACCCCGCCCGCTGAGACTTGCTGAACGGTCGAAAGTTTGCTTTTCTCCGGTTTGGGCTGCTCCATCGAATTAAAATTCACCACTACTTTAAAGTACTAGAGGAAGAGACAAACAGCTTCTGCCGGATGAGGGCTACCAATTTGGGTATTCGAGAGAGTAACATAAAAATTAGCAATGCCTCTTTAGGCATTGATGCCGAGTTAATCAGTTTTATGGACCGAAGTCCATCACTTAGTACTATTGTTCATCTCCCCTAACCTGGTGAGCTAAGTCTCCCTGCGCGGGGGAGGCTTAGGAGGTTGTGTCATGCTCACTCAGGACGCTCGCGATACGCTGCTGGATATTCAAGATTTTAATCGGCTCAAGCTAGAGCTAAATTATTTGCCCGCTGTTGATGTGGGCGACTACATTACAGAACTTCCCCCAGAGCGACAAGCGATCGCCTTTCGCCTGCTCAACAAAATCCAGGCAACTGAGGTGTTTGAGTACCTGCCGCCAGAGGTGCAGGAATCGCTGATTAGCTCTCTTCAAGACGCGCAGGTGCATCAAATCATCGAAGCAATGCGCCCTGACGACCGGGCAGAATTGTTTGACGAACTGCCCGCTAGAATCGTGCGGCGGCTGTTGGCTCAAATGAGTTCTGGAGAACGACAGGCAACCGCCACGATTCTCGGTTACCCAGAAGGCACTGCCGGGCGGGCAATGACGACGGAATATGTGCGGTTGCGGCAGGGTTTGACTGTAGGCGAGGCACTGAGCAAAATTCGCCAGTCAGACCAGGATAAGGAAACGGTCTACTACGCCTACGTGACGGATGATGAGCGGCGGCTGGTGCGAGTGATATCGCTGCGCCAGCTTTTGTTCTCCATTCCCGATGCGCTGATCCGAGATGTTGCAAGCGATCGCGTCATTAAAGCCTATACCACCATGCCTCAAGAGGAAGTGGCACAACTGATGAAGCGCTATGACTTGCTAGCGCTACCTGTGGTTGACCGAGAAGACCGCCTGGTGGGCATTATCACTATCGACGATGTCATCGACATTCTCGAAGAAGAAGCCACCGAAGATATCCAAAAACTCGCAGGTGTGAGTGGTGACGAAGCCGCCCTCTCCCCTCCCGCAGTCACCATTCGCAAACGTTTGCCCTGGCTCTTGGGCAACATTGGGCTATACATTGGTGCAGCAAGTGCGATCGCCCCTTTTCAGCAGGTGATCTCCGTTGTGCCTGTGCTAGCGGTGATCATGCCCATCCTCTCTAACACCAGCGGCAACGTTGCGATTCAAGCGCTTTCCGTCACCGTGCGCGGACTAGGAATTGGCGAAGTCACTCCCAAAGACACCCTCCGTATTCTTCGCAAAGAACTATTGGCAGGACTGGGAACCGCTTTAGCCTTAGGTTTCACTTTGGCAGGTCTATCTCTGATCTGGTCTACCCCCCAAGAGCGCTGGGTTGGTGCAATCGCAGGCTCTGTCATGGTGATTAATGTATTTGTCGCTGCGACTGCCGGAACGCTCCTTCCAATGGGACTCAAGCGGTTAAACCTTGACCCCGCTTTGATTAGTGGCCCGTTACTCACTACTACTCTGGATGCGATCGGTTTTTTGACCTTCTTGGGGTTGGTTTCAGTCACGCTGGACCTTTTAGGGTGAGAGCGATCGCACCAAAGAATTATCATCTCATCCTATTACTCAATCACTTTTGCAAGAGATTCAAGCTCAGAATGGATAAAGTTAGGATGAGACTTCTGTAACGTGCGGTGCGATCGCCAAGCTTAATGTAAACGAAGTTTGGTTCGGTGCGTCTGGATCAAGCGTGAGATCGCCACCATGAGCGCGGGCAATTTCTCTGGCTAAGCTAAGTCCCAGTCCGGTTCCGTCAACTTTGCGGGTGTGAGCCGGGTCGCCACGGTGAAAGCGATCGAAGATGCGGTGACGGTCAGCGGCAGAAAGCTCTTTTGAAGCATTGCTGAATGTGACTAACACCATTGTGGACTGTTGCTTGGCATCAATCCGCAACCAGCCAGTCGGCAGGTTATATTTAATGGCATTGCTCAAAAGGTTTTGTAGCACCTGAATGAGTAAGTCGCGATCGCCCCAAACCCTTAGACCATCAGCAATTTCAGTCTGCACAGTGAGTTCGGGTGCAAGTAATTCCAAATCATCAACCATCTCAACCAGAATTGCAGACAAATCTACCTCAGCTTGATACAGGCTCATCTGTCCGGCATCGGCAAGGGAAAGCAACAGCAGTTTTCGCACAATCTCACTTAAGCGATGCGCCTCATCAAACAAACTGCCCAACCGCTGCTGCATCTCTGATCCTGCTTCAGCCTGTTGTAGCGTGCGATCGAGTTCACCTTGTAAGATCGTGAGTGGCGTTTTTAGCTCGTGGGCAGCATCGGCACTAAACCGAGAAGCCTGCTTAAAGCTGCGCTCCAGCCGCTCTAACATCTGATTGAAGACCTGGATCAATTCCACAAATTCTACATCGATCGCCTGACTGGAAAGTCGCTGGTCAAGTCCTTTTGCGGAAACATGTTGGATTGCATCAGTGAGTTGGCGAATCGGACGCAACGCTTGACCTGATAGCGTCCAGGCTCCTACCGCTACCAAAATTAACACTACAGGAATTGAGATCAGAAAAATATTGCGGATAACGACCATTTCCTGATCGATACTTTGCAAACTCACCGCGATCGCCACCTCAGCTTGAGGAAATCGAATCGCACCAATACGCCAGGCTCCGCTAGTTTTATATCGAGTCGCAAAGGGAAAGTTTGACAATCGGTCAGTCAGGGGGCGATCGCCCCTCATTCTTCTATCCTGATTGGGAGGTACTGTTTCAGGTAAATTAGTCGGTTCGGGCAACAGTCGAAATAGTGCTGATGCATCCAAATCCGCTGTCCAATTTACCGACTGGTACAGCACACTGTTTCCCTGGGTAACCTGCAAAGCCACTAAACCAGTGCCCAACTCGCGGGATAGCATCGATTCATAGAACTGCCAGCGTTCTTCTTCTCCCAGGTGATGGGTTCGTTCTGGTGTACCGCGATCGCCATCGGGCAAACGCACGGATCGCCTCAATTGATTTTCAAGGCTGGCATCCAAACGGCTGACTTTTGCATCGTAAATTAGCTTCCAGGAGACGACGCTAAATCCAACTAGCCCGCTGCCTGCCAGCAACACCAACAGCAGCGCCAGCCGTAGGCGAAATGACCGCTTCATGACTGAGGATCAGGTTGACGGAACCGATAGCCGACTCCGCGAACACTTTCGATCCAGCTTGGGTTGCCAGTTGGGTCAACTTTTTTGCGAATTCGCTGAATGCAAACGTCCACCACATTGGTGCTGGGATTAAAGTTATAGCCCCAAACATGCTCCAAGATTTGCGTTCGGGTGAAGACGCGACCGGGCGATCGCATCAAATATTCCAACAGATTAAATTCGCGGCTGGTGAGTTCAACAATTTGCTGATCGCAGGTGACTTCGCGAGTAATGCGATCAAGCTTCAGTGTCCCAACCGTGAGTAAATTTTGGCGTTCTCCGATGCTGCGGCGTACGACGGCATGAATTCGGGCAACCAGTTCTTCTACAAAAAATGGCTTGGCGATGTAGTCGTCGGCTCCTAAGTTCAATCCTTCCAGGCGATCGTCGAGTTCATTGCGGGCGGTTAGTAGGATTATGGGCACATTTCGCCCTGCTCGGCGCAGGCTTTTGAGAATCGACAGCCCATCCTTGCCAGGAATCATGATGTCTAGCACCAGCACATCGTATTCATGGTCAATTGCGCGATCGCATCCTTCATTGCCGTTGTCGCAATAGTCCACGATAAAGCCATGTTCTTTGAGTCCGGCTTGAACAAAGTCTGCAATTTTTACTTCATCTTCGACTAACAAAACGTTCATAAAATGCCCGGTGCCACTTCTCAAGTATAAAGTTGCCCATCTTGAGTTCAAATTACAGTTTTGTAATTTTTGTCAGCCCTCATTTGTCATCTTCAACAGAGTTAATCAAATTAGGCACTGAAGGAATTGATTCAGATATGCCTATCACGTTCACACCAAAAAGGTATTTCTCATGATTCGATTACTCATTGCATCCTCACTGTTAGTCGGCACTATGGGTTTAACGCTGTACCAAGCCAATCCAGCGACTTCACTTGAAATGCCTATCACGTTCACACCAAAAAGGTATTTCTCATGATTCGATTACTCATTGCATCCTCACTGTTAGTCGGCACTATGGGTTTAACGCTGTACCAAGCCAATCCAGCGACTTCACTTGAAATGGGGGTGTCTTCAGAGGCGATTACCCCAACGGGGGAAGTGCTTCGCATCGCCCAAGCTACCCCACAAGAGCCGAGAGAAGGACGGACTCGTCGTCAAATTGATTTTGCCGCTGCCGCTTCTGAGCTTGGCATTTCTGAAGCCGAACTGCGAGAAGCTTTGGGAATTTCTGCGGATTCATCTACCGAGCCAGGGCAACGTCAACGATTGGACATTCCAGGAGCAGCCACCCGCCTGAATGTGACAGAAGAACGTTTAGTGGAAGCCCTAGGAATTCCACCCCGTCGACCCCGTCCTGATTTTGCCGCTGCTGCTGCAACATTGGGTGTGACTGAAGATGAGCTGACAGCAGCTTTGGGCATTCCCAAGAATCCACCAGCGGAGGGCGAGCAAGCAGGTCGTCCACCTCGCCCTGATTTTGCTGCTGCCGCAGAAACGTTAGGTGTAACTGAACAACAATTGAGGGAAGCGCTAGGAGTTCCAGACTGCCAGCAGGAGGGCGATCGCCCCACCACCAACTCCTAGCTTTGTCGTTCAATTTCAGTGACATCCAGTGACGTGATGTGTAACTAAAAGCCAAGAAACTCAAGCATCTTGCCTGCTTGACCTGAACAGACAAGATGCCTATTTCATAAGAAGTTTGAGAAAGCTGCACATTGCATTACTAACATCGGGGTTTAGAGCAATTTCCATTTGTATAAACTACAAATTCCTGTAGGGGCGGTTCGCGAACCGCCCCTACGCTATGGCTTGCCGATTAGTGTAATTTATCCAATGCTACGCAGACTCATCTTTGGATAATTGTTTTTGCTGATTCAGCCGATTGATGTATTGCTCCCCCCAATCTCGCATCAGCAGCACAATTGGCTCCAGGCTTTGTCCCAACTCAGTGAGTGAATATTCAACTTTGGGCGGCACTTCGGCATATACTTTCCGACGCACTACACCGTCTGCTTCTAGCTCCCGTAGTTGCAGTGTCAGCATTCTTTGAGTACACCCTTGGGATAAGCGCTGTAACTCATTAAATCGCTTAGTACCTGACAACAAGTGAAATAGAATTACTCCTTTCCACCGTCCTCCAATTACATCCAAAGTGGCATCAACGGGACAGCCGTAGTTGCAATCATACTGGCGATTCTTCATAGTATAACTTTTGATACTACTGCTCAAAAATGTGCGTACTTGGCAATTCTTAAAGTACTTCACATAATCAAATCATAGTACTCAAGCACAGCCACAGTTTTTAGGAGTCATTTATGAAAGCGATCGCCATTGATCAAGCCAAATCTGCCACTGAGACAGACTGTTTTACTGAAATCATTCTTGATCTGCCTCCAGTGAGTCCAAGAGATCTATTGGTTAAAGTGAAAGCAGTTTCCGTTAACCCAGTCGATTACAAAGTCAGACGTTCTGTTCAACCTGAGTCTGCTCCAAAAGTATTAGGTTGGGATGCAGCCGGAATTGTAGAACAGGTAGGCAGTGAAGTAACTCTGTTCAAACCAGGAGATGAGGTGTATTACGCAGGCAGCATTATTCGCGCTGGAAGTAATAGTGAGTACCAGGTGGTAGACGAACGGATCGTCGGCAAAAAGCCTGCTAGCCTTTCCTTTGAAGAGGCTGCTGCCCTGCCTCTCACCACGATTACTGCCTGGGAAGCATTGTTTGAACGGTTGGGAATTGAGCCACAAAAAACTCCAGCAAATGAGGCAAGTAAACTGTTGATTATCGGTGGGGCAGGAGGCGTTGGCTCGATCGCCATTCAACTAGCAAAACAAGTGGCTGGGTTGACTATAATTGCAACTGCATCACGCCCAGAAACTGTTGATTGGTGCGTAAGGATGGGTGCTGACTACACGATTAATCACCGTGAGAAGTTTATATCAGAGCTTGAGAAGCTTGGCATTCCGCAGGTTGATTACATCTTGTGTTTGAATGACACAGACGGACATTGGCAGAACATGGCAGATGTAATCAAACCTCAAGGAAAAATTTGCTCCATTGTTGAAACAGAGCAACCCTTAGATCTGAATTTGCTGAAAAACAAAAGTGTCACCTTTGCTTGGGAGCTAATGTTTACCAAGCCCATGTATGGAACCCCGGACATGCAATCTCAGCATGACCTGCTCAACCAGGTCGCAACTCTGGTCGATCAACAAGTAATTAAAACTACTCTGACTGAGAATTTTGGGCCGCTGAATCCTACTAACTTGGCAAAAGCTCATGCCTTGTTAGAGTCAGGAAAGGCGATCGGGAAAGTTGTTCTCTCTGAAATGGCAACCTAACCTAGAGACTGGTATGGCTCAATAGCTATTCAGCATTTTGGCGGAATCGGAAACAAGATGCTAGGAAATAGACTTTAGGGATTCAATTCGATAAATTGAAAGACACCCCTCCAGTCGTTTCAATGGGTTAGATAGCTGTGATGTCGTCAGAGAGCTATCGGATTTTAATCGTGGATGATGTAGCAGATAATCTATTTCTGCTACAAAACTTTTTGGAGTCAGAAGGGTACACGGTTGACGTGGCTCCTAGTGGGGCGATCGCCCTCGACAAAATGCAGGTTTCACCCCCCGACCTGGTGTTGCTAGACGTAATGATGCCCGAAGTCAACGGATATGAGCTAACCCGAAAAATTCGACGCGACCCCAAGCTGCACGCTCTTCCAGTTGTGCTGTTCACAGCTCACATCGAGTCTTGCCGCATCAAAGGTTTAGCGGTGGGTGCGAGCGATTTTGTGCGAAAGCCAATTGACTTTGAAGTGCTGCACGGCATCATCAAAACTTTGTTAGAGCGCAAAAGCACCAGAAAACCCTACGAGTTTTCTCCGCCACCTAACCTCTTCTAAGAGGAGGAAGGAAAACTATGAGCTAATGAATGGAGCTGACGGGAGTCGAACCCGTGTCCGCTCTGGGTATTAATACTTCGCTCACTCACAGGTTTAGCTTCTCTAGCCCTCGAAGCGGGGATTATCCATTATCCCGGATAACAGGATTCTCTGGTGAAGTCTTAGCCAGTAGGCAACCAGAGGTACCTAACCGGAGCATCCGTTGGGGTTTAGTCTACAGTCCTTAACGGAGTCAAACCGTAGACGCTCGAACCTATAAGAGGTTTTTAGGCAACAGCTAGAGCTGGCTTACGAGCAAAAGAAACGATGTTGTTCGCATCTACTTGTTTTTGAGCCTTGATTCACGAGAGTGGACTCCCTCTCGACCTGTATCACAAAGTAGCGTTCGCCAAAACGTCGAAACCGTTACAGCCCCTTACATCCTTTCAGTATAGCTTGATGTCTGTCAAACGGGTAGCTAAGGCAAGCGCTCAGCCCTACGGAACCGCAGTCCGCTAGACCTGTCCGCTAGAATTGTTAAGTTCCTTCATTCGAGTGATACCAGGTTGGGGTAAAGTAATGCTTTCCCTGACTTTTTGTTTTGAGAAAAATCTCAACTATCTCTACATGGCTGCTCACCAAAAGCTATACGAAGGCAAAGCGAAGATTCTCTACGCGACAGATGATCCCAACGTTTTGCTGTCTTCTTTCAAGGACGATGCGACTGCTTTCAATGCCCAGAAGCGAGGCAGCATTCAAGGCAAGGGTGAAATCAACTGCGCCATTTCTAGCCATTTATTTCAGTTGCTAGAAGCTCAGGGAATCGCCACCCACTTCATTGATTGTCCTTCTGCAAATACGATGCGGGTTCGAGCGGTGAAGATTCTGCCGCTAGAAGTTGTCGTCAGGAACATTGCCGCTGGTAGCCTCTGTCAACAAACTGGACTGGAGCTAGGCACTGTCCTGGAGCCGCCGCTGGTTGAGTTTTACTACAAGAATGATGCGTTGGGTGATCCTCTATTGACGAGCGATCGCCTGCTTCTCCTAAACCTGGCAACCTCAGAACAAGTCGAACAGCTTCGAGCCAAAGCCCTCAAAATTAACCAAATCCTTACTGATTTCTTCCAGCAATGTGGAATTACATTGGTGGACTTCAAACTAGAGTTTGGTTTAGACCCGTCTCAAAATTTGCTGCTTGCAGACGAAATTAGCCCCGATACCTGTCGTTTGTGGAACCAATCCGACCCCGACCCCAAACAGCGCGTTATGGATAAAGACCGTTTTCGTCACGATTTAGGAAACGTCGAAGCAGCTTATCAGCAAGTTTTAGACAGAATCCTGGCTAAAACCACTCAAATTTAGCCCCTCAACCCGAATAGGCGAATGTTGTTCCATCAATGCTGTAAAATTTCTCCGATTGCTCAGCATCGTTTGCTCAAGATCGTTCGACTTTAAAACGATTGGTTCCTCTGCCTGATTCTCTGTGTCCTTCACCTGCAATGGCAGGTCGTGGTGTGTGGAAGTGCTAAAAAACCCAAACAATATGCGTCTCTCTCCAGTTTTACTGGCAGTCTTTACTGCCTCTGCTGCTCTTGGTCTATCCCGTCCTGCCCAATCGCAAACGTCTGAGGTAGCTCCAGCTACCGGACAAAGCAACGGTTCTGAGATTATTGCACAGACAAATCAGTCTGGTTTGTCTACTTCCGTTCTGTCTGCCTTGCCAACGGTGAGCGCCCCAGAACCCTCCATTGCAAATCTTTGGGCGCAGTCTCCCACATCTCCCCCCATAGCAGATCCCCCGGCAGACGCAGGCAGTCCGCCACCCAACACCCAAACGCCAGTACAGGAAACCCCAAACCAGATTCAGTTTGACATTACGCCGTCTTCGGAGGGCGATGACTCGCTGGATGAGACCCCAGAGACTCCTAGTGTGCCTTCAGAAGACGCGCAGCCTGAGCAAGATGCCCCTCCTCCTGATGTTTCTCCAGCAGATGATCAACCTGGAGCTGAGGAGGATGCACCACCCGCAGGCAGCCCGCCTGCTCCTGCCCCCGGCGCAGAAACTTCACCCGCTGAGCCGCGTGTACTCGTCGCAGAAGTAGCAGTAACCGGTGCTGAGGGCGAGCTGCAAGACGTGGTTTATCAAGCGATTCGGACGCAGCCAGGACGCACAACTACTCGTTCACAGTTGCAGGAAGACATCAACTCAATTTTTGCAACGGGCTTTTTCTCAGACGTGCGAGCCGTGCCACAAGATACCCCATTGGGTGTGAGAGTCACGTTTGAAGTAGCGCCTAACCCAGTCTTACAAGAAGTTCAAGTTCAAGGCAATCAGGTATTGCCCCAAACGGTAGTAGACGAAATTTTTGCTGAGCAGTACGGCAGCATCCTCAATCTGAGAGAGTTTCAGTTTGGCATTGAGGAGCTTAACCAGTGGTATCAGGACAACGGCTATGTATTAGCTCAGGTCATCGATGCTCCTCAGGTTTCGCCCGATGGAACGGTAACGCTGCTGGTTGCTGAGGGTGAAATTGAAGACATTCAAGTACTCTTTTTGGGCGAGGATGGCGAGACTGAAGACGAAAACGGGGAACCGATTGAAGGCAAAACCAGAGAATTTATCATTACTCGTGAGTTTGAGTCGCAATCGGGAGACGTGTTTAACCAGACCGCAATCCAGTCAGACTTGCAGCGAGTTTTTGGCTTAGGAATTTTTGAGGATGTCAGGGTTTCACTGAATCCAGGCGATGATCCCCGCAAGGTAGATGTGGTCGTCAATGTGATTGAACGCAATACAGGCTCCTTGGCAGCAGGGGTTGGCTTTAGCTCGGCTAGCGGTTTGTTTGGCACGGTCAGCTATCAAGAGCAAAACCTGGGCGGCAACAACCAGCGGCTCGGAGCAGAGGTTCAGCTTGGAGAACGGGACGCTCTATTATTTGACCTTAACTTTACTGACCCGTGGATTGCGGGTGATCCCTATCGCACTTCCTACACCGTGAACTTGTTTAACCGCCGATCGATCTCGCTGATTTTTGACGGAGGAGAGAACGAGGTTGAGCTAGAGAATGGCGATCGCCCCCGTGTGCAGCGTTTAGGAGGAGGCGTTAGTTTCAGCCGTCCCCTGGATGAATGGCTGGGATTAGAGAACTGGAGAGCCTCTGCGGGCTTGCAATATCAGCGTGTCTCCCTTCGCGATGGAGATGGAGAAATTACCCCGCGAGACGAGCTGGGCAACTTGCTCAGCTTTAACGACGACGGCACCGATGATCTGCTGATCTTCCAGCTTGGACTTGCTCAAGATTTGCGAGACAACCCACTTCAGCCGACTAGCGGCTCTTTGCTACGCCTAAGCACCGAGCAAACCGTCCCTCTCAGTGGCATTCTGTTTAACCGCTTGCGGGCGAGCTACAGTTACTACATCCCGGTAGACTACACCAACTTTACCGAAGGACCAGAAACCTTAGCGCTTAACCTTCAGGCAGGAACTATCTTCGGAGATTTACCTCCCTATGAAGCTTTCTCTCTGGGCGGCACTGATTCTGTCCGAGGCTACGATTCAGGGGAATTGGGCAGTGGTCGTAGCTTTGTTCAAGCAACGGCTGAATACCGTTTTCCGATCTTCGCAATTGTAGGTGGAGCACTGTTTGTCGATGTTGGCTCTGATCTGGGTACCGGAGACAATGTACCGGGCGAGCCAGCCGAAATTCGAGACAAACCTGGGTTTGGTTTTGGCTATGGTGTAGGGGTTCGGGTTCAGTCTCCCCTGGGCGCGATCCGAGTTGACTACGGCTTCAATGACGAGGGTGACAGCAGGCTGCACTTCGGCATTGGGGAAAGGTTTTAGGAAGGATGAGGGATGAAGGGTAGGGTGAGGGAACCAGCAGTGTTCACACCTACTCTTCCCGGCTCCCTACCGTTCGATGAGGGATGAAGGATGAGGGAAATACGGGTGCAGCAGCTAGAACGCAATCCTGAGCGGTTAGTTGAGACTTCACTACAGCACACATTGGCGACCGGGTTTGAGCGGTCAGGGGTCGGTTTGCATTCGGGTTTGTCAACCCATGTCCGGGTCTTGCCTGCGCCAGCGGGAGAGGGGCGCTACTTCGTTCGTGTCGATCAGGCAGGGTTACCCCGCATTCCGGCAAATATCACTGCGGTGAGTCAAACTCTCCTCTCTACAGAGTTGGTCAGTGGGGAGGCTAGCGTTCGCACGGTGGAGCATTTGCTGGCAGCGCTGGCTGGGATGGGAGTTGACAATGCTCGGATTGAAATCGACGGGGCAGAAGTGCCGCTATTGGATGGGTCAGCCCGAGAGTGGGTGGAGGCGATCGCCCACTCTGGTCTAGTTGCCCAGTCTGATCCCCGTTCAGTCTATACGCTCAAGGAACCGATCTGGGTTCACCAGGGCGACGCATTTGTTGCGGCGATACCTGCTCCAGCCTTGCGTTTTACCTACGGCATTGACTTTGACTTGCCTGTGATCGGCAATCAATGGTATAGCTGGACACCAGCCCAAGAAAGTTTTGCAGAGGCGATCGCCCCTGCCCGCACTTTTGGACTGGCGCACCAAATTGAGCAGTTGCAACAAAATGGGTTAATCAAAGGCGGTAGTCTAGAAAATGCGCTGGTTTGTGGAACTGAAGGATGGTTAAACCCACCCCTAAGATTTTCAAATGAGCCAGTGCGTCATAAACTTTTAGACTTAGTAGGGGATTTAAGTTTGTTGGGAATCTTTCCCCTTGTCCATGTTCTAGCCTATAAAGCTAGCCACAGCCTGCACACCCAACTCGCTCGGCTTGTGGCCCAAAATTTTCTGCCCAGCTAGCATCGTTTTAGCGGTGTTGTGAGCAGTTTTCTTTTGCAGTTCTCTTCTAACAAAGCCCTACTTAACCGACCTAACCGAATCCATGTCTACATTAGTTGACGTTCACACACCGACTCCTCTCACAACCGACGCGGAACAAGAGGTGGTAAATCGCCAGCCTAAAAAAGTGTTTACCCTAGAAGAAATTCAGCAACTTCTGCCACACCGCTATCCGTTTTCTCTGGTTGATCGAATCATCGATTATGTGCCTGGCGAACGAGCCGTAGGCATCAAAAACGTCACTTTTAACGAACCCCACTTTCAAGGACACTTTCCTGGGCGACCGATCATGCCCGGAGTGTTAATTGTCGAAGCGATGGCCCAAGTAGGTGGCATCGTTCTCACTCAGCTTCCGGATGTACCCGAAGGCTTACTGATGTTTGCTGGTATCGATAAAGTCCGCTTTCGCCGTCCCGTTGTGCCTGGAGATCAGCTGATCATGACGGTCGATTTGCTTGTCGTGAAGCGACGACGGTTTGGCAAAATGCAGGGACGGGCTGAAGTTGACGGTCAGTTGGTTGCAGAAGGCGAACTGATGTTTTCTCTAGTGGATTAATTGACATAGAAAGTGAATAAAAAGCTGAAAGCGATAGGCTGAAAGCGACTGGAGACCAGCCCTTGACTACTTTGATTCATCCAACTGCTGTAATTCATCCTGGTGCCGAGCTGCACCCCACTGTCAAAGTGGGGCCGTACAGTGTGATTGGGGAAAAGGTAATCGTTGGTGCGGAAACCGTGATTGGGGCACATGTTGTCCTGGATGGCTGGACAGAAATTGGGGAGCACAATCAGATTTTTCCTGGAGCTGTCATTGGGACTGAGCCGCAGGATTTGAAATATGACGGCTCCCTGAGTCTGGTCAAGATTGGCGATCGCAACCGAATTCGAGAATATGTCACCATCAATCGGGCAACTGGAGCGGGAGAAGCTACCATTATCGGCAGCGATACCCTGCTGATGGCCTATGTCCATGTTGGTCACAACTGCATCATTGAAGACCAGGTGATCATTGCCAACGCAGTTGCCTTGGCTGGTCACATTTACATTGAGTCTAAAGCCAGAATTAGCGGCGTACTGGGGATTCACCAGTTTGTCCGCATCGGTCGTCTCGCTATGGTTGGCGGCATGAGCCGAGTTGACCGAGACGTGCCTCCCTACATGCTGGTCGAGGGAAACCCCTCGCGTGTGCGATCGCTTAACCAGGTCGGCTTACGGCGGGCAGGACTAGCCGAGGCAGATGACGGTAAAGTCTTGCAATCGCTCAAAAAAGCCTTTCGCATGATCTACCGCTCTGGACTCACCCTTAATCAAGCGATCGAACAATTTGACCTGCTGCCCGACAACGAACACCTCCAACATCTGCGCCAATTTCTGATCGCAGCCCAAGCAAAAGGACGACGCGGACTGACTCCAGGGCGAGGGGGAAAGGGCAAGGATGAAGGATGAGAGATGATAGGCAAATCCGTATCTTTATTAGTACAGGTGAGGTCTCTGGCGATCTTCAAGGCGCATTGCTCGTAAAAGCTTTGCGAGATCGGGCTAAGCAAAATGGGCTGAACCTGGAAATTCTCGCATTGGGCGGAAAACGCATGGCAGCGGCAGGGGCAACGCTGCTAGGCGACACCAGCGCCATTGGCTCGATCGGAATTTTTGAATCTTTACCCTACGTTTTGCCCACCCTGCAAATGCAGCGGCGAGTGAAGCGCTATTTGCGCCAAAATCCGCCTGACCTGGTGGTTATGGTTGACTACCTCGCCCCTAATTTGGGAATTGGCAGCTATGTAAAGCGGCATTTTCCCCAAATTCCTGTGGTTTACTACATTGCCCCGCAGGAGTGGGTCTGGTCGTTGGGCGCAAACAAAACAAAACGCGTGGTAGAACTGGTTGATCGGCTACTAGCAATTTTTCCAGAAGAAGCCCGCTACTACGAAAAGTGGGGAGCTGATGTTACCTGGGTAGGGCATCCTCTGGTTGACCGGATGCAGTCAGCACCCGGCCGATCGCAGGCGCGAGAAGCCTTGAGAATAGCGCCCGATCAGGTGGCGATCGCCCTCCTCCCTGCCTCTCGCCACCAGGAAGTGAAGTATTTGCTGCCCGTCATCTTTGAAGCCGCTCGTCGCATTCAGGCACAACTGCCGCACGTAGAGTTCTGGGTGCCGCTGTCGCTTGAGGCGTATCGCCGTCCGGTTGAGCAAGCGATTCAGACCTACGGTTTACGAGCAACTCTAGTGACTGAACAGGTGCAAACCGTCTTTGCTGCCATGGATCTGGCGATCGCCAAATCGGGCACGGTCAACCTGGAGCTTGCCCTGCTCGACATTCCGCAGGTCGTGCTGTATCGAGTTAGTCCTCTCACCGCCTGGATTGCCCAAAACATCCTAAAATTCAAAATCCCGTTCATGTCGCCGCCTAACCTAGTCGAGATGCAGCCCATCGTGCCAGAGTTACTGCAGGACGATGCGACTCCAGAGAGCGTCACCCACACCGCCCTGAAACTGCTGCAGCCAGAACCCAGGCAGCAAATGCTAGCAGACTATCAGAAGATGCGTCAGGCGTTAGGGGAACCGGGAGTGTGCGATCGCGCTGCCCACGAAATTCTCAGCCTTGTACTTTAGTCATTAGCTGCACATCGCGCCACTGCAACCTATTCAGAAGGCGATCGTCAGATTTACTCTGTAGCCTCTTTTTAGAGAAACGTTATTACGCGACAAAACGTAAAATCAAGCAAGCTCTGCGCCAGTAAGTGACTGATTGTTCTACTGGTGAGTGCGATCTTGACAGATACCAACCGTCACAGCACTTAGGGTGCTGATTAAGCCATGAAATCTATCCTCTTCTCTACCACTTTAATTGCATTCCTTGCGTTGATTCCTGCGGGAGAAGCCGCTGCCCAACTTATTCCTCAACCCTGGGTGTCGGTCGGTAGCCGCAACGACGAAACTACCTTTTCAATTGGTGCAAGAGCCTTAAACCTGGGAGTCGAGTTTGGGCTGGGAACTGAAGACTCAACCGGAGTTGATGCCCTGGCATTTGTGAATCTGCCTCTGATCGATCAGGTTTCTCCTTACGTTGGTTTAGGACTTTACTCAGAAGACCAGGGAGTTGCTGTTTCTGGTGGAGTCCAGATTAACCCCACCGACAATCTCATCTTAGGTGCAGGCTACCACTCCATTCGAGGAGTGAATGGGCAAGTCGGCTTTAGATTTTGAGCGCTGACTTATTGCGCTTCCTCAGCAGCGTGAGTTGCTACAGCGGATGTTTAACTTCTATACACTGAGTCTTTGCAAAAAACTTGAGCTTTGAAGATGAAGCTTTATGCAGTGATATAGATCACCTCTATTGGAGGAAATAATCACACAAAAGCTGCACCTCAATCACGTCTGATTTGTTCAGAATGACCGATAGTTTTAACATCGCTTAATCTCTAGCCAGATGCAGACTCAAGCCTCCGTTTACCAGATCCCTTTGGAAGATTTGGTTGAACAAATTTTGTTTTCCCGCAAAATCACTCGCGTTGAAGAGAGCCGTCTTGTCTCTGCTTTATCTCAAGATGCTTTAGCAGAAGAGCAGCGAGCGTTAATTCATCGAGTGCTATATGGCTTGCGTCACGATCTCCTGCAAGTCGTAGATTGAACCCGCAAAAGTTTAGAGGGCTGATTCCTCTTGCAATTCATGCTCCTGAGGCCACGCCATATGCGTGGCTGTTTTGTTGAATAAAGCACTCGAATATTGGTATTTCAAGACAAAACCCTCACCCTTCATTCTTCCTGCACCTAAGCTGCGTGTAGAAGGATAAGGAATGCGAACTGATGCCTATCTACTGGACTTTGGGCAATGAAATGGGTAAAGCAGTCCTGTCCATCCTGCGGCTGGTGTGTGGGCTGGGATCTCTGCGGATTCACTTCAGGATTTTGGAGCAGGAATAGTCATGTTGTTTTTGGTAAAAACAACTATAATCAGGAGGCTTCCGAGTTCACTCTACTAACAGCGTTTTTTTACTGTGTTCACTACTGCACCGTCTAAACTCGACCAAAACCAATTGTCTGCCTTGCCTCGTGACTTGTTTCAGGCAATTCAAACCCTAAAGCGAGAATTAAATGCTGTGGTCTTGGCTCACTACTATCAAGACCCCGATATTCAGGACATCGCAGACTACATTGGAGATTCATTAGGGCTGTCTCAACAAGCGGCTAACACCAACGCCGAGGTAATTGTTTTTGCCGGGGTTCACTTCATGGCAGAAACCGCCAAAATTCTCAACCCCAATAAGCTTGTGCTGTTGCCTGACCTGGATGCAGGCTGTTCCCTGGCAGATAGCTGCCCGCCCCAAGCCTTTGCCGCCTTCAAAGCAGCCCATCCTGATCATCTTGTGGTTTCGTATATCAACTGCACGGCCGAAATCAAGGCAATGAGTGACATCATTTGCACTAGCTCGAATGCTGTCCAGATCGTTAACCAGATTCCCAAAGATCAGCCGATTATTTTTGCGCCCGATCGCAACCTGGGACGCTACGTCATGGCAGAAACAGGGCGCGACCTGGTGCTCTGGGACGGGGCTTGCATGGTACACGAAAACTTTTCTGAAAAGAAAATGGTGCAGCTTCAAGTTGCTCACCCGTCCGCTGAGGTAATCGCTCACCCTGAATGTGAACCTGCTGTTTTGCGCCATGCTTCCTACATTGGCTCGACAACTGCGCTGTTGAAGTACGCTCAAAAAAGCTCCAAGCAGGCATTTATTGTGGTGACAGAATCGGGGATCATTCACCAGATGCAGAAACAGGCTCCCGATAAGCAGTTCATCCCTGCCCCGCCAATGAATAGCTGCGCTTGCAACGAGTGTCCTCACATGCGACTGAATACTCTGGAGAAGCTCTATCTGTGCATGAAAAATCGCACACCCGAAATTACCCTTCCAGCAGATATTCAGGCTGCGGCACTGCGGCCAATTCAGCGAATGCTGGAAATGAGTATGTAGTAAGTGCGAACTGGCAAGAATTCTGCCTTGTACAGGGTAGTTAATTTCTTGTATAGGGTAGTCAATGCCCACTAAAGTTGAAGGTAGCTTTATTCGTTAGGTGTAGTTTGTAGGGAGATGGTATGGATACAAAAGCTTTTAAGCGATCGCTCAATGCGTCGGAGCAATACCATCGCAAAGGATTTGGTCACGAAGCTGAAGTTTCTGGTCAAATGCAGACCGAGTATCAGAGCGATCTGATTCAGCAAATTCGCGACAACAACTACACCTTAAATCGGGGTGATGTGACGATTCGGTTGGCCGAGGCGTTTGGCTTTTGCTGGGGCGTGGAGCGAGCCGTGGCAATGGCTTACGAAACGCGCCAGCATTTTCCCACAGAGCGGATCTGGATCACGAACGAGATTATTCACAACCCTTCTGTGAATCAGCGCTTGCGAGATATGCAGGTGGGCTTCATTGCGGTGAACGCAGGTCAAAAAGACTTCTCGGTGGTTGATCGGGGAGATGTGGTGATTTTGCCTGCTTTTGGCGCTAGCGTTCAGGAAATGCAGCTGCTCAATGACAAAGGTTGCACCATCGTCGATACGACCTGCCCCTGGGTATCAAAGGTCTGGAATACGGTTGAGAAGCACAAAAAAAGTAGCCACACCTCGATCATTCACGGTAAGTACAACCACGAAGAAACGATCGCCACTAGCTCTTTTGCCAGCACTTACCTGATTGTCTTGAACTTGGCAGAAGCCCAGTATGTCTGTGATTACATCCTGAACGGGGGCGATCGCCAGGAATTCATGGAAAAGTTTAGCCGCGCCTGCTCCGTTGGATTTGACCCCGACAAAGATTTGGAGCGAGTTGGCATTGCTAATCAGACCACTATGTTGAAGGGAGAAACCGAGCAAATCGGCAAGCTGTTTGAACACACCATGCTGAAAAAATATGGCCCTACGGCACTCAACCAGCATTTTCTCAGCTTTAACACGATCTGTGACGCAACCCAGGAACGGCAAGATGCCATGTTTGAGCTGGTGGAGGAACCGCTCGACCTGATGTTAGTCATTGGCGGCTACAACTCGTCTAACACGACTCACCTCCAGGAAATCGCAGTCGAGCGGGGCATTCCCTCGTACCACATTGATAGCGCCGAGCGGATTGGCCCGGGCAATCGGGTCGAACATAAACCGCTGCATCGAGATCTGGAGGTCTGCGAAAACTGGCTGCCAGAGGGCAAAATTGTGGTCGGCGTTACATCTGGGGCTTCGACTCCCGACCGCGTTGTGGCAAACGCGATCGAGAGGATTTTTGAACTAAAGTCGGTTGGGGCGATCGCTTAAATTGGGGGATTTGTGAGAGGTTTAACCCCCTGTAGGGGCAGGTTTTGCCAGAGTTTTTGCACCAAGGCGATCGCTTTATGGCTAAATCTGCCCCTACTTGGTGCCAAAAAGGCGATCGCCTGCATCCCCCAATCCAGGCAAAATGTAGCCATGCTCGTCTAGTTTGTCGTCGATTGCTGCCGTGTAGATCGGCACATCTGGGTGCTGGCTATGGAAATGGCGAATTCCCTCTGGGGCAGCCAACAGACAGACAAACTTGATGGAGTTGGGATTCGTCTCCTTTAAGCGATGCACGGCTGCGACTGCTGAGTTTCCAGTCGCCAGCATCGGATCGACGACGAGAATGTCTCGTTCCTCAATGTCTTGCGGCACCTTAAAGTAGTACTCAATCACCACCAAAGTTCGAGGATCGCGATATAAGCCAATGTGCCCCACTCTTGCCGACGGCATTAACTCCAACATGCCGTCCAAAATTCCTTGCCCTGCCCGCATAATTGAGACGAGCACCATTTTCTTTTCTGGAGCTAAAATCGGAGCATCCATGGGTGACATGGGTGTTTGAATGCGCTCGGTCTTCAGCGGCAAATCACGGGTGACTTCATACGCCAGTAGCATACTAATTTCTTTTAGCAGCGCTCGAAATTTGGCTGTACTGGTTTCAACCCGTCGCATTAAAGTCAGCTTATGCTGGATCAGTGGATGGTTAATTACAGTCACTTCAGCAGCCATAAATGCACTCCTCGACAGACGGATTCAATCACACTACCTGAATCTAATCCTGTTTCTACAGAAGGCTGCATATTTTGGAATGTGCAACCTTTAAGAGAATTGGTACAACCAATTTTCGGGTTACTGCTAGGAGACAATTTTTGACCGTTTTACGAAAAGGTCAAGTTGGTTTACTCTATGAATTTGTTCAATAGGTACGAATCCTAAGTTGTGAATTTTGAAGACCCTTTAAGCTCACAATTCTGAATTTAAACCTCATAACTCTCAAGCGGAGGCTATTGCGTGCTGCAATTTCTCACTAAATCAGATTACCTGCTGCGTGAAACCCTACTGGGGTTGAAACGGGGCGGCTGGATGAACTGGGCAGCGATTAGCACGGTTACGGTGCTGCTGTTTCTGTTTGGTGTGAGTCTTCAATCTTCCTGGCAGCTTGAGAGTTTGCTCAACCAGTTTGGTAGCCAGCTTGAGGTGTCGGTTTATTTAGAAACCGGAGTTCAGGCAGACACATTAAAACCCTTGATCGAGGCTATGCCAGAAGTTTCTGGAGTGGCAACAACCTCAAAAGAGCAAGCCTGGGAAGCACTGGTCAAAGATATGGGAGTTTCAGACATCCAAGGAGCTACCCAGCAACTAAACGGCAACCCGCTTGTGGATGAAATCAAAGTCAAAGCTAAGGATTCAGAACAAGTGCCTGCTCTGGCTGAAAAGCTGGCTGTGATGCAGGGAGTCGATGAAGTGCAGTATGTGGATGAGGCAGTCAAGCGCATTGCCCAGCTCAACCAGGGGCTAAACTGGGTCAGCCTTGGCGTGACCGCAATCCTGACGATGACGGCGATCGCTGTCATCACCACAACCATTCGCCTAATCGTGATGGCGCGTCGGCGTGAGATTGAAGTGATGCAATTAGTGGGTGCAACCACAACCTGGATTTATCTACCGTTCATTCTCCAGGGAATTGCCTTTGGAATTGCTGGAGCGATCATTTCCTGGGGCTTAATTGCGGGTGTGCAGCAATTTATCAACCATTTGCTAGCCCAACAGCCAGAGTTTATTCAATTTTTGACCAACAGTTTGGATCTAAGCCGTCAGCAAACCATCCTGCTGCCCCTAGCGCTACTAATTTTGGGAAGCACCGTAGGGTTGATGGGTAGCCTGTTCGCAGTGCGTCGCTTTGCCCTACGTTAGAACGCCCCTTATACTGTGGGCTATTTTTTGGTGGATTGTTGATTGACTTTTCCATCAGGCATCACAGCGCCTTCTAAGTTTGCGCCGCTGAGGTTGGCACCATTGAGGTTTGCGCCACTCAGGTTTGCCCCGCTCAAGTTTGCGCCAATCAGACTAGCTCCAGCCAAGTTAGTTTTGATTAGACTAGCTCGACTGAGATTTGCGCCACTCAAGTCAGCGTGGCTGAGGTCAGCTTTAACTAGACTGGCGCCTTCTAAGTTTGCGCCAATCAGGTCAGCGTTACTCAAATTTGCGCCAATGATATTTGCGCCAGCTAAATCGGTGCCAATCAGATTTGCTTCTTTGAGGTTTGCCCCGCTCAGGTCAGATTCTCGGGTACCTGACTCACTCAAGTCAGCGTTGGATAGGTCAGCGTTGCTAAAGTCAGTTTTGATGAGGTCACTGTTGCTGAGGTCAGCTTCATCTAGAATGGCTTCGCTAAAGTCAGCTTTGATTAAATCGCCACCCCGGAAATTAGCATCCGTTAAATCAACGCCGCTGAAATTGTGTCCTCTGAGGTCAAGACCACTAAAGTCAACGCCAGCAAAATCGGGTCTGACCTGGGGATTTTCTTCTCGCCAGCGATTCCACAGAATGGTGTCTTCTTGAAATAAGGCAAGCTGCTCTAGATTTGCCATTGCGATCGCCCCTTCCTCACTCAAAGTTGATGGCTAATAGCGTCTTAAGCCAAATGGATTTAAACACAAAAATTCCTTGTGCTCATCATCACAAGAGTGCTATGCAATTCACATCTCCCGCTGGAGTGATCGGAAAATGGCTCTCAGGGCTGGAGTGATGAATTTCAGATTAGAAAATCTGCTGCATGAATGGTAGCGCGGCCCAGCCGCGCTACCATTCATGCTTGGAAAAGTGATTCGTGCAGAAGGTCTAGAGAATTCAGACCAGAGAGCAGTGATGGGGGAGGGACTGCTTGAGCAGATTTTTGTACTCTCGATTGCCGATGTAGTAGGCTCCAAATCTCTCCAGGTGAGGGTTCATCATTTGCGCGTCAAACAAGTGAAAATGACGCGATCGCAATCTCTCTACCAGCTTTACCATTGCCACCTTAGAGCCTTCAGGAATAGCGAAAAACATGGACTCTCCAATAAAAGCTGCACCGATCACAATGCCGAGAATACCCCCTGCCAGGCGATCGCCCTGCCAGGTTTCAAAACTGTAGGCGTAGCCAGCTTTGTAGAGCGCGAAGTAAATTTCTCGCAGCTCTGGTGAAATCCAGGTTGTTTCCCGATTGGCACAACCGTCAACCACCGACTCAAAGTCCTGATTGACAGCAACAGTAAAGCGATCTTGGTTAAGCACACGCTGGAGCGATCGCGGATATCGAAATCGTTCATCCAGCGGAATCAGTGCCCGCTCCCGGCTGGAATACCAGCTCAAGTTTCTGCCTGTCTCATCTGCCATCAAAAAGCAGCCTTGGGCATATCCTTGAACAATGGCAGAAAGGTCAAAATGCATGGTTTATTCCTCACTCATGCCAAACTGCTGCTAGACGCTGTTGATTGTCGATGGAGTGATGAATGCATCCCCGGGATTGTTATATAGTGATCACAAATCCTGACTGGTCATTCTAACTCAGCAGGAAAGCCCTCCACTACTTGCTTGACTATGGCTGAGCCAATTTCACCCATTACCCTGCCGCCGCCTCAAGATGCTCAACAAGAGGGACAGTGGCTCCAGGAAACTTTGCACCAATGGCTAGACCACGAGTTTATTCCAGAACCCGTCAATCAAGACATTGCTAAACGCGCTGCCCAAGTGTTTGTGCGTCAGCGGATGGAAGGAGAAAACGATGTCGGCTCCCTAGTGATCGCCATCCTGACAGAAATGCAGGCGTTTGACTTTTCTAAAAGTTTTTACAGCGAATTTGCCGTTGCCAATGCAGTCAGCGATCTGCTGCTAGACAGCCTAGGAATCGATCGCTGCTGCGGACAATAAAAATCTTGCTCAGACCTGACAATCGGCTTAGCGACAGCCCAAAGACTCTCGCGTGTCCACACCCGTTACTGGATTAGAGCCACGAGCCGTTTCACAGAGGGCCATCGCCTGCTCTCGGTCAAGTAGCGCAAAGCTAAAGTCAGCCCCCGTGACCTTCGCGCCGCGAAAGTTTGACTTGAGCATCATCGCAGAATCAAAAATTGCATCACTCAAATCTGCCTCTGCAAAATCGGTAATGTAGGCAATGCCATCGCTGAAGTTTGCGCCATGAAAATTAGCATGATTTAGTGCAGACCCGTTAAACACTGCGCCTCGTAAATCGGCATTGCTAAAGTTGGCTTCCTTTAAGTTGGCGTTGCTGAATTCTGCTTGCAGCAAGCTCTGCCCCGAATAGTTTTTGGTGGTTGCATCGGCATCATCATAAGCCCGAATCGCTGCAGAACTGGCAGCTAGAGCTGGCATCGGCGACAGAGCAACTAGTGTGACTGCAACCAATGTTAATAGGGTTAGAACAAGTCTAGGAAGATGCTGTAAACGCATAGCAGGTAGATAACGCGGTCGAGTGACTTCATTAAAGTTAACATTTTGATGCGTCACCTGTTGCAGGTTCTACAACAACTTTTCCAGTGCAGCGTGATAGTTTCCCCTAATTTTGCTGTCCAGGATGGGATGGTTCGAGGATTTCGCCAGCCACTTCCTGGGGGATGTAAGATGCTGGTGAGTAAGGTGTTTTGACCCGATCTTTAGAACCGTTTGCCACTGCGCCTAAAACTGATACGCCAGCAATTCTCAAGTCTTCTAAAGCTTGCTCCAGCGAAGAACGCTTGAGCTTGCCGAGGCGCGAGACGAGTACCATACCGTCAGCCCGAGCGGTCAACAGCAGCGCGTCCGAGTAGCCTAATAACGGTGGTGTGTCATAAATGACCAGGTCAAATGTTTTGTGAAATTCTTCCATTAGGCTTTGCATTCGGCGAGAGGCAAAGAACTTGGGTGGGTCGGGTGGAGCCGAACCTGCCGTCAGAACAAACAGGTAGTCTTCTTTGGACAATCGCTGAATCGCCTGATAGGGAGTGACGCTAGCAGAAATCAAATCGGTTAGCCCTCGTGTGTTGGCTACGCCCAGTTGCTCATGTAGGCTGGGACGCCGCAGATCAGTGTCAACCAGGAGAACTCGCTGCCCCATCGCGGCGGCAGCTTGAGCCAAAAAGACGGCGATGGTGGATTTGCCGCTATTAGGAACGGCAGACCCGATGACGAGCGATCGCACCGGAGCATCAGGATTAAGCAGGCGAATATTAGTCCACAGCGAGCGAAACGCTTCCACAAAAGCTGGGTCAATCGGACGATGCCCATTGCCATTGCTCAGCACACCTCGGCTCATCTGCAACGACTGAGCGATGACATGAGTTGCGCTAATTGAGTCTTCCAAATCTTCGTAGTGAGGGATGACCCCCAAAATGGGCAGTTTGGTGACATCCTTGATTTGCTTAGGTGTGTAGAGGAAGTCACTCAGTTTGTCGAGCAGTAAAGCCGTGCCGATGCCGATCAGTAAACCTAAAACGATACCCAGAGCGGCGTTCCGGGTAACACTTGCTGATACGGGGCTGGGTTCACCAGGTGGAGTCAATATCTGCCAGGGAATCTCTTCCTGAGCGGCATCAATCCGTAGAGCTTCTCGCTGCGCTAAAAATAAGCTTAGGTTGTCTGTGGCGATCTGCAGTTCGCGCTGAATGTCTGTGTACTGGCGACTCACTTCAGACAGTTGGTCAATTCTCACATTAATATTGCCGATCGACTCGCTCAAAGCCTGATCGCGGGCTTCGAGTTCCTGAATTCGGCTTCCAACCTGCTCTAAAACTCGCTGTCCTTCCTGGCGCAGTAGCGGATAAAGGCTCTCTCGCTGATCTGCAAGTACCTGCATTTCCTGGCTATTTTCTCGGAACAAGGCTGAACCTTGAGCCATCTGGCTATTAACATCCAAAATCAGGTCTAGCAGCTTTTGGTAGCGAGCATTTTGAGTTAGAGCAGATGAGGCATTTGCGTCAGCTGACTCTGCCAGTTCGCGCTCTAAGTCTGCATAGAGCGATCGCGCCTGCTGTAACTCCAATCGAGTCTCCAACTGTTGGTTTGTGAATGCGCTCGTCTGACCAGACAGCTCACCTCCCCTAGATTCAGGGTCAATCAGATTGTTCTCCTGCCGCAAAACCTGTAGCCGTTGCTGCTGCTGATTTACCTGTTCCTGCAATGGATCAAGCTGCGCTTCGATAAAGTCTAGTCCTGTGCGAATTTCTGCCTGCCGTTCTTCAAGGCTGTAGTCTAAATAAGCTTCAGAAACTTCAGTAAGCGCGGCTCGCACTAGCTCAGGATCAGGATGCTGATAGCCAATGACCAGAATGTTTTCTGCCGTCACCGAGATGCTGAGACTATTGATGAAGGTACCGTAGTTTAGTCCAGGAAACTGTCCTTCAAGGTCTTCAACAATCGGAGCGATGACTTTAGGGCTTTGCAGAACTTTGAGTTGAGTGTCGGTTATTGCAGGTTGGTCAGAGTTTGGTCGCGTTCTGCGACGGCTCAAAGAGTCAGGATTATTAGAGAGAACTTCTGTCTCTACACTCACAGGCTTGACTAGAATCTCCATACCCGCCTGGTAGACGGGGGTATCGGTTAAAGCCTTGAACACGGCTGCGGCTGTAATTGCGGCTGCGATACCCAAAATTAGCAGTGCTTTACGCCGGAGAGCGCCTACAGTCTGAGTGAGATCTAACCCGCCTTCATCCCCACCATCAGCTTGAATCGCGTCAGCCGGAAGAATCCGTTGAGAATATTGGTCAGCCTTCATCTTTGCCCCCGCAAATGAGTAAATCGTGTCGCCAGCAGTGAGTTCCAAACCGCATCAATCGAAGATCCTGAAAGGAGCACCAAGGATAGAGAAAAATCGATCCAGAGGTGTCAAGATCGTGCCTAACGTATCCGAAATGCTGGCTAAGTTAGAGCGCCCAACAATAACAACATCGTTGTTTTGCAAAATCGGGTTTTCTTCGCTAATTCCCTGAGCAAAATCGACGGGAATTCGCTCTTCCCTCACCGTGCCATCGGGGTTGAGTCGCACGAGTCGCACGGTGCCTCTGCGGGCACGAGTATTAAATCCGCCAGCCGAGAGGATAGCTTGATTCATCGGGGTATTTGGTGGAATCTCGACCACTCCTGCCTCAGTAACCTCACCCACAACCGTTACCCTGATGCTGTCTGGTGAGAAGCTAGCGCTACCGTAAAGCGCTGCATCTTCTGGGCTTACGACAGTCGCTACGGGCACGACGATAGTGTCCCCCTCCTGCAAAACAGCATCTTGCCGCAAATCCCCTTCGAGCAACAGCGCTCGCAGGTCGATTTCAAACACCTGTTCTTCACCTGTGCTGGTGGGTCTGCGAACTTCGATGCGTCCGATGTCAGCCATCGATTTGATGCCGCCCGCAACCTGAATGGCGCGGGTCACGGTGGGAGGGCGACCTGTGACGTTTAGCCCACCCGGAACGCCCGCTTCAGAGGTTCTAGCAGTACCCGTGACGGTGTAGGTGCCGGGGCGAAACACTTCGCCAACAACTGCAATATTGACGGCAGGACTTTCTTCTGGGGCAAAGCTAGCAGAGGCGAGGCGAGAGGTTTCTTGTAGATCGATTTGATCGGCGGTAGGGATGTAGATGGTGTCGCCGTCACGCAGTGCTAGGTCATAACGCAGATCGCCTGTTGCCAATAGCTGTCGCAAATCTACGCTGATAATCTGCTCGGTGCCAGAGCGTTGAGGGCGGCGAATTTCAACCCGTCCAATGTCGGCAGCGAGGGTAGGTCCTCCAGCCGTTTGTAAAGCCTGGGTGACCGTTGGAAACTGGGTATCTTGACGCGGAACGGTGTAAGAACCGGGACGGTTGACTTCACCAGCAATGCCAATTTGGAAGGGACGGGGCACTAGCAGGGTAAGCGTGACGAGGGGGCGTCTGAGAAATTCGCTATAGGCGGCTGAAACCACATCAGCTGCCTGACTGACGGTTAGCCCTTGAACTGAAACGAGTCCTGAAACGGGAAGGTTAATCGATCCATCGATTAAAACTTCAAATTCGCCGCTATATTGGGGAAGCTGAAAGGTGTCAATGCGGATGCGATCGCCTGGACCTAAGGTGTAGCCCTGGTCTGTTTGAGCGGGGTTGGGAGGCAGAGCAGAACGGTTGGTGTTGTTTAGAGATGGTAGCTGAGCAGCAGCAGGAGCAATGGGGGCGATCGCCATCAAGGCAAACAACATCAGCCCTGCTGTAGACTTTGTCCACCTGAGTAAATCTGTAGAGCGCGTGTACAACATAAATCTTGTGTAGGTCCAGTGTGCAGAAGCTGTTGCAATAGTCATGCTGCTGTGATAGTCGTATGGGCTAGCCTTAGTGTTTCCGATAGACTCACAACTCGATTTAGGACAGGCGAACGTATCTGAATACCTTCTAATCTTTACAGTGATACACACTGGTATCCGGTTGATTCCCCCCGCTTTGCTAGGGAATTTGATAGATTCCTCAAAGAAAAAAGCCAAATGTTAAATATTAGTGAACTCACAGAAAAAACGTGCTTTTAGAAAGAATCTTCATCTAAAAGTTATTCGTAGGTATTGTCTAATTTGAAAATAAAATTAGGTGCAGATGTAAAGCGTTTGCGTCTAGTAGTTCAACCCTAGTCATAAGTAAATGAAAAAATTAAAAACCAAAGGAATGCTTCAGTTAATAGCTTCCTGGTTTTTATTAAAGATATTTAACTGTGGCTGCTTATTTAGTTATCGTGCCATCAATGGTAAAACCTAATATCCTTGTCGTTTGCCGTAGTTTCTTACCCCAAGCAGGTGGAATCGAGGAATATGCTTATAACCGTTGTTTACAAGACCCTGAACGGGTTGTTGTAGCAACGATGGCTTGTGATGGAGACCAGGCATTCGATCGTCTCCAGCCTTTCCCAATTCATCGCTGGCTTGTTCCAAAGTGGGTGCAGTCACCCCGTGGTTTAGGCAGCGTTCGTCTGACTAATTTCTGCCGACAGGTTGTGAGAATGACTTATTCCTGTTGGTTTGCAGTCAAGCTATTTCGTCGCTATCGCTATGACTACATCGAGTGGTGTCATGGATATGAATTCTCGGTGCTTTTGTTTCTAAGCTATCTGCTGCCGATTCAATTTTTTGTATATTTGCATGGAGATGATGTTCTCGAAATTGCTCAAAAACCACTGTCTAAACTACTCTTTAATTTATTACTCAAACGGGCTAAAGGAGTAGTTTGTAATAGCTCTTTCACGCAAGCCTTTCTTAAATCAAATTTTCATTGTGATGCATCCATTCACGTGATACATCCCACCGTTAGACCTGAGAAGTTTGGCTGTATAAACGCAGATCAACTTCACGCTTTGCGTTGCCAAATGCGGAAGAATTGCAATATTCCTGAAACAGCAGTTGTCATTTTGTCAGTAGGACGATTAGTGCGCCGCAAAGGTTTCGATCGCATCATCAAAAACTTACCCAACCTGATAGCGAATCAGCTAGATGTTCATTATTTAATTTGTGGACAGGGATGGATGGAGGAAGAGCTAAAAGCCCTCGCCACAGAACTAAATGTGCAGGATCGCGTTCACTTTTTGGGATATGTAACTGACCAGCAGCTAGCAGGTTACTACGCCGCCTGCGATTTCTTTTCGATGCTTACCTTCTTTGATGAACAAGCCCACAGTATTGAAGGTTTTGGCATTGTTTACCTAGAAGCCGCTTATTTTGGTAAACCTGTTCTCGCTTCGAAGGCGGGGGGTGTAGAAGATGCTGTCATTCACGGTGTTACAGGTTTGTTGGTAGATCCCAACTCTACGGCTGAAATTTCTAAAACATTAAGTCAGTTGTGCCAGGATCAACGGTTGCGGGAACAACTCGGACAAAGCGCAAAGGCGCAGCCAGCAGCTAAAAACCTACATCGTTTGCTCTATGCAACGGATACCGTTTCTACAGGAAGCTGAATATTCTGGCTAATTTGACCTTTTATCTTGAGTGCGATCGCCTCCTCCGGACGAATCTCACAAAATTCACAAAGATCTAACAGAGGGCTGAGCAGCTCTCCTTAGGGGTTGCTTTGTCTAAAGCCAGCTAAAGGCTAAAACATAAGGTTTTCTAGAGTAGAAACACACCAGGTTGCACTCTTCCTCCGTAAAGATATCCGGAAAAGCCTGTAACATCTCGAAAACTTGATTCAGGATTACCATCTGGAACAAACGTCAAACGCTTCTGTTCATCAGATAAGAATTCAGGTCGGTTTTCCCTGTTACTTCTAATCAACTAGTGCTGCAAATAAACCAATGCTGCAAGGCTTCTAGTCTCTCCCAATCCCCAGCGCCAGCCAATCTTCAGTGCAGTCAAGTAGATAGTTTTCTCCATGAAATACCAACTTCCTCCAACTTTGCGTCGGATCATCAAAACAACCGGTTTTTGGAAAGATAACAAGTTGATTTTGCGAGAAATCAAGAAATTTCCGCATCTGATTTTTCTGGTTCTTATTTTTTCCTTACTAACGGCCGTTTTTGAAGGATTTGGTATTAGCTTTCTACTCACGTTCTTGCAAAACTTGGTAGAGCCGAATTCAGAACCTTTGCAAACTGGAATTCAGTGGATTGATGTCTGGATCTTGGGCGTTAATGCATCGCCGCTAAGCCGTCTTTATCGCATATCAGGCTTAATCTTGCTCTCGACTCTGTTTCGTGTCCTGTTTGGCTATCTTAGTGCCATCTATGGAGATTTTGGCAGAATCAAGCTAATCAATAATTTGTATAAACAGGTTTTTGAGCAGCTACAGGCAGTCAGCCTGCGTTTCTATGGACAAACAAAGGCTGGTGAACTGTTGAACACTATGACTGCTGAGGTTTCTCAGCTTCAAGAAGCTGTTTCAACATTCACTGCTATATTCGTTAGATCGATGGTTGTGGTTGCCTACAGCATACTGGCTGTGGGCATTTCCTGGGAACTCACTGTAATGGCAGTCCTACTTTTCGGTTTAGCAGCAGCGGGAATAGCATCTCTAAACGGCTGGGTGCGAGAGTCTAGTTTCCCAGAGTCTAGAGCTAGAGGCAGATTAACTTCCACCGCAGCGGAGTTTATCAACGGAATTCGGACGGTACACGCCTTTGGAACTCAAGAGTTTGAACGGCGACGGTTTTACGAGGCGAGTGACAATGTAGCGGCGGCGGCGAAGGTCGCCACGACTCGCTACGCAGTTGTGAAGCCGATCGCAGAAGCCATTGCCAGTGTTGTTTTAATCGGAATTCTAGTTTTAGGAATCAGCGTTTTTGTCAACAATGGAACCCTGACAGTCGCCTCACTCCTCACCTTCATCTTTATTGTGATTCGAGCTGCTCCCGCAATTCAAGAAATTAGCGGGCGGTTTTCTGCAATCAGCCGCTTCCAAGGTCCGATTCAAAGTATCGAGAATCTGTTAAGCACTGAAAACAAGCCTTACCTACAGGCTGGACACATTCAGTTTAGAGGGCTGCAACAGGCAATTGAGTTTGTTGGGGTTGATTTTGGCTATGATGCTGAATCGTCTGTGTTGAAAGATATCACGCTAACCATTCCTAAAGGTCAAACAGTTGCTCTGGTTGGTGCATCGGGTGCCGGAAAATCAACGCTGGCAGACTTGGTCATCCGATTCTATGACCCCACGCGAGGCAAAATTCTATTTGATGGAATTGACCTACGAGAGCTAGAGATTAATTCGGTTCGTCATCGGATGGCAACGGTGAGTCAAGACACTTTTATCTTTAACTCAACCGTTCACAGTAATATTGCCTACGGTTTAGATAACATCAGTGAAGCAGAGGTGCTAGAAGCAGCCCGACTAGCGAATGCTGTGGAGTTTATCCAAAAGATGCCGGAAGGATTGGATACAGTGTTGGGCGATCGCGGTGTGCGGCTCTCTGGTGGACAAAGACAACGGATTGCGATTGCCCGTGCCTTGCTGAGAAACCCTGAAATCTTGATCCTCGACGAAGCAACAAGTGCTTTGGACTCAGTTTCTGAACGACTCATTCAAAAGTCTCTGGAAGAGTTATCTGTGGGACGGACTGTGATAGCGATCGCCCACCGCTTATCAACCATCATGAGAGCCGACCAAATTATTGTTTTAGAACAAGGTCGTATTGTTGAACAGGGAACTTACCAGGAGCTTCTAAGCCTGAAAGGTAAGCTGTGGAAATATCACCAGATGCAGCATGAAGCGAGTTAGCAGTCGAATTGAATGTCTAACCTGACATCACGCCAGTACTCAAAAAACGGCAACGGATTGAACGTTATGACTTAGTACTGCACCTGAACTCCATCGCTCCAAGCTGCGAATTCTAGATTCAGAAGTAATATTACATCTTCGATAGGGTAGGCATTGCCCACCCTATTTTGCTGTTCACGCATTCGATTAAGAATCCATTTACAAAGTGATGAAGAGTTGTGGAACTATTCATCTAGATTATGTGTCTGTGTATATAACGGAGTATGACTCACAGATGAATTGCGACTACTAACGGTATCTAGGGCTATACCTGCTGAAGGGATTCAAGATGATTTGGGCAAGCCGTAGAATTAGTGCATCTAGTTAGTCAACTAAAATTTGTAGAGCAATTGTGAGCTAGTACTAGGAAATTGCCTCCCAAGTAATCTTAATGGAGCAGGTTTTTAACCTGCTCCATTAAGATACCTCTTCTAACAGCTTTGAAGCTACACCATAAGCTTCTGCTGTTTAAGATGTTCGTTTGAACATTTAAGACAAAAACTAAGCTTCTCATAGGGTGCTTTACACTACCAAACTCAGTTTGTGTATCCCTACTGGAGAAGAAAATGCGAAATGAGAAAATTGATTTTCTACGTTTCATCGGACTATCGATGATTATTCTCGCCCACGTCAAGCCTCCAGAAATACTTTTTCAGTTACGCAATTTTGATGTTCCTTTGATGGTTATTGTCTCAGGAATGTCATTTGGTCTGGTGTTTAGAGAAGAACCGTATTTGCATTATGTGTGGAAGCGTGTCAAACGTTTAGTATTTCCAGTTTGGATATTTCTAACTTTGTATCTCGGAGCTTGTTGGGCATTTGATATTCCAGTTGCAAATCTGAGTTTTATTGCCAAGAGCTATCTTTTGGTTGGGGGAATTGAATATCTCTGGATTATTAGAGTTTTTCTTTTTATTGCATTGATAGCACCTTTAATTGCTGTCCTCAATAGAAGGGTTCATAGCAATAAAAAATACCTTGCTATTCTCGGTGTGTTTCTCCTAATTTACGAAGTTGCAAAATACTCCATACTGCCTTATGCAGACGAAGGAATTGGCAAAGGAGTCTATTTGCTCGTATCATACGTTTGCCCATACTTATTTCTGTTTGCGCTTGGATTAAGAATTCCAAATTTGAAAGCGAAAACAAATCATCAGTTAATAGTTATATCGCTAGCAATATTTATATCCCTCTCTGCATTTCTAGCGTTTCATGCAGGTGAGTTTGTAGATACACAGAAATATAAATATCCACCCTCAATTTATTACCTCTCGTATGCAGTTTTTGTGACTGTGTTACTTTGGCATGTCTCCGAACCTCTATGGGATTTTGTCAAGGAAAATACTGGAGTTAGAAATCTTGTTTTGTTTGTTGCTCAAAACAGTATTTGGTTATACCTTTGGCATATTCCACTAATTGAAGCAGTACAAAAGAATTTCGCCACAAAGTATTTGTTGATTTATGCTATAAGCATCTTAATTACCTACATTCAGACCAGCCTGGTAATATTCGTACTTTTGCCGAGAGTGAGTAGCAATTCGATTAAAAAGAATCTGAAGTTACTGCTCACAGGTTGAATATGGAAGTAGCGATCGCCCTATTGTCGTTGTAATAGCTTTTCAAGCTTGTAATCAGGGTTCAGCACCTAAGCTGCTAAGCAGCAATTAAAGAGCTATTCCGTACTTCCGGTTGAAGAATACTGTTAGCAAATTTTGTGAGGTATCTCAGTGAAAATTGCCTTTTTTACTCATTACACCACGCTTTATGGTGCTAACCGTTCTTTGCTAAACCTAATAGATGGATTGAAAGCTTGTGGTGTTGAGCCTTATGTAATTGCGCCAGCAGAAGGCGATGTAACTCGTGCCTTGAGAGAACGTGGCGTTGAATTTGCTATATATTCTATTCAGTGGTGGGTTGGTAAGATTGAATACATTCATAGCTCGCCTTTAGACAAAGTGTACAGGTTTGCTCAATACCGTTACTATGCACTGAAGCGGTTGTATCGTAATCTCAGGCTTATTCCGCTGCTAGAAAAACAGCTAAAACGGTGGAATGTTGATCTGATTTATACTAATGCTTCTGTTATCCCCACAGGTGCATTAGTCGCTATTAAGCTCAAGCTGCCTCATGTTTGGCATATGCGGGAATTCATTGATTTAGACTACAATTTTCGCCACGATTGGGGAAAAGGTATTTTCAATCAGCTTGTAGGTCGGGCAGATGCGCGAATCGCCATCTCAAAGGCAATCTATGCTCATCTGTTGGACAAGCTCTCACCCGATCGCAATAACATCGTCTATAATGGCGTTGCATCAATCTCTGACTTTGACCGCTTCCGTGAAATCAAGAAGCTCTCAATTGAGAAAAATGAGTTTTTCACCTTTGCGATAGTTGGGCTTGTGCATCCTAACAAGGGGCAGGACGTTGCAATTAGAGCTTTAGCCTCACTCACTCAGCAATTTCTGCGAGTTCGCTTGCTCATTGTAGGTGGAGGTGACAGTACCTATGTGAAAAAGCTGGCTAGTGAATTGAACATTCAGGATAACGTTGAGTTTTGGGGACATGTGGATGATCCCTATAAAGCATTTATGGCAGCGGATGCTGTTTTGATGTGTTCAAAAAATGAAGGTATGGGTAGGGTGACGGTAGAGGCAATGTCTGCTTGTTGTCCTGTGATTGGTTATGACAATGCAGGTACATCAGAAATCATCCGGCATGGGCAAACGGGTCTTTTGTATCAGGGTGATTTTGAAGCCCTGGCAACCCAAATGCAATGGTGCTTGGAAAATCCTGATGAGATTAAACAGATTGGAGAAAACGCGTGGCAGTTTGCTCGTCAGAAGTACAGTATAGAAACCTATGCTGAAGAAGTATATGGGGTTCTATCGTCAGTGATGAAGCAGAAGGATACGTCCTCAAAACGTAAACGCTCACTTGTGAAACAGAGGACTTAAGCTCCTTGTTAGTATTAAGGCTGCCCGGATGTTACTTCTTTTCGCGTAAGCTCTGCCCTTTCTAAGTAGCGAAAGCAGATAGATTTCAGTAGAAGCGAGAAGTGTATCCCGTCGGGGTACACTTCTCGCTTTTGTAGCATTATTTAGATGGCTACGTGTTTGATATGAGGCGATCGGATTAACTGCTCAGCGATGTCAGACTTAGCGCTTGTCCTTGTGGATTAAACAAAATAAACAGTCCTTAAAGCCATAAGGCCTTCCTCTCAAGCTGAAGCTGCTTCCTAGTAAGTCGTAACGCTACTTGTTTAAAGTAGTGCCACTATTATTTGAGCAATTGACTTTTTAACTTCAGGAAGAAGCGATCGTGAGATAATACTTGCAGTAAGCAGCATCACACAGCAGAGCTGCGTTTAACCGTTAACGGTCAGGGCAATGACAGCTTTAACTCTTCCTCTGAAAGTCGATCTAAAGCACGTTCATCTAACCGATGAGCAGTTTTATCAACTCTGCCTCAGCAACCCCGACCTAAAGATTGAACGCACTGTCACAGAAGACGACTAACACTTCATTTGATACTGTTTCTATATGAAGCCTTAAAGAGAATTGGTATGAAATTTTAGCTGAGTAGATAGCAATAATTGAACAACGCTACAAAAACTAAGGAATGTTCCCTTAGTTTTTGTAGCGTTGTTCATTGTTTTGTGGAACTTTTGTCAAGCCAAAACATTCAATAAAGCGTTTGTTAGTTCTAAATCTGAATTGTATAACGTTCAATTCAAATGTTCCTGATTGCACCTGTAAACTCAGAAGAAATAAATGGAGTCGCCTGCCTCTAATAAAAAATTTACGAGGCCAGTGCTCAATTTGTCTTATTACGAATGTAATGCCAATGATTAGCATCATTACTCCCGTTTATAATGGCGATCGCTTCATTGAGTCCTGCATCAAAAACGTGATTGAGCAACATTGTTCTGATATAGAACACATTATCGTAGATGGTGGTTCTAAAGATCGAACGGTTGAAATTGTTAAACAATACGCCGAACAACATTCTCACATCCGCTGGATATCTGAAAAAGATCGTGGGCAGTCAGATGCAATGAATAAAGGCATTGGAATGGCTAAAGGCGAGATTCTAGCCATTTTGAATGTGGACGACTATTATGAACCAGGTGTTCTCAACCGTATCCTTGAGATTTTCCGAGAATTACCAGAACCAAGTTTGCTTGTCGGTAACTGCAATATTTGGGGTGATACAGGTAAGCTCCTCTATGTAAATAAGCCGGAAAGGTTATCGTTCCTCAGACTTCTTTTAGGGCCAGAAGTTACTCCTTTCCCCGAAAATCCATCGGCTTATTTTTACCACAAGTCATTACATCAAAAAATAGGACTGTACAGCGTTGATGAGAACTATGCTCTAGATCTAGATTTTCTACTGCGAGCAGTTCAAGTTGCCAATGTGAAATATATAGACGAAACATGGGGAAATTTTAGAAGATTTGAGGGAACAAAGACGTTTTCCATCATGCAAAGCAAGACGCATAGCTCTATCAATCAAAGAGTTATAGAAAAATTTTACAAGCAGCTTCCCTTGCATCAAAAAGTTTTCATGATGGCCGTATACACATTCTATAAGCCTCTAGATCCGAAGTTCAGATACATTCTAGATGACCCTAGAAATATCTTTGAAATTATCGGAAACAAGTTGAGCAGGCTATACGCTAGAAGCTAGAGCAATTCTTGTGAACCAAAGTTCAACTTCGTCCTCCAAGCTCAAGAACTTCAAGCAATTTTGCGAAAGGCAGTAAACTCTCATTAATCTTATGGAACAGACCATAATTACTCTTCTGACCTGCACACATAACGGGGAAAGAACCATCAAGCAGGCACTAGAAGCCATTGCAAATCAATCTGACGTTTCCAGAGATATATTTGAAGTTTTGGTGGTTGACAATGCATCCACCGATCGCACAGCAGAAATTGCAACTGATACCATAAAGCGTTTGAATCTGAATGGAAGGGTTCTGTTGGAACCTCGCATTGGAAAAATCAACGCCTTTTTGAAAGGCGTGCGAGAGGCGCAAGGGGAACTCATTAGTATTGTTGATGATGACAACTTTATAGAACCTGGCTTCATTCGCTACACCCTTGAGATATTTGATCAGTATCCAGATGTAGTGATGACTGGCTCTAAAAACCATATTTTCGTTGATCAACCACTTCCTTCCTGGTTTTCATGGGTAGGGGGTCGCTATGGCTGTGGTCAACCTGAGCTAGTAGAAGAAGAGCGAGATGCCGAGGGTAGAGTCTTAGCCCGAGACGGTAATATTGTTGGAGCTGGATCAACTTTTCGCTTGAAACCGCTTCTAGATTGTTTGGAGAAGGGATATAGCTTCTTCAATGATGCTCAACGGGGTGAAAAGATGAAAGTTGCAAGTGAAGATACTGAGTTATACCGTTTAATGCGTAGCCTTGGTTATCGGTTTGCTTACGATCCGCGTGTTCAAATTCGTCATGCGATCAAACCAGACCGTCTAAGTCTCCAACATTTTGAAGCTATTTGTAGAACAATTGGAGCAGGGAGCCTGGGTTGTGATCCCTTCATCTTTACTTACAAGCATAAGGGTGGACGGCTACCTTTTCAATGGACTTGGCAATGGCAACTGCTGTCAAGGTTAAAGCGTTATCTTAAGCTCACATTTTTTTTCAAGCCCTCTGGTAGTTCAGACGAAGAACGTAAGTTTAGAAAGTGGATGGCGAAAGTTGAGTGTATGGGTGCAATCCAAAGGATACTTTCTGAACGTGAGAAATACACGAAACACATTCATCAGGTCGCTTTTGGAAAATGGACTGAGTTTCGGGTTCGCTAGATCGTGATCGAAAATCCTGTAACTTGCTAATGTTTCAACAGCTTTATTATGCAAAGTTCTCCACTAGTGAGTGTACTGATCAACAACTATAACTACGGACGCTTTCTGCGTGAAGCAATCGATAGCGCCCTGAATCAAGCTTATCCTCATGTTGAGGTTGTAGTAGTGGATGATGGTTCAACTGATGGCTCGCAGGAAATTATTAGAAGCTATGGCGATCGCATCATTCCCGTTCTTAAAGAAAATGGCGGGCAAGCTTCTGCATTTAACGTAGGGGTTGAACAGAGTAAGGGAGACTTACTCTTTTTCTTAGACTCTGACGATACATTTTCTCCTGAGAAAATCAGTAAAGTTGTTAGTCTGTTTCAGCAGGTCACTCCAGAAAATCCAAGCATAGCCATCTGCAATGGACTTGAGGTTATCAGTGACAAAAGCGAACACGTAAGAACTGAATTAATCAACCATAGCTGTGAATGGAAAAGCTTGCACAGAGTTAAACGCATCAAAAAGCTTCAAGGTCAAACCTTGACCCAGATTAGTACAGCCGAAGAAGTATATAGCTATGCTAAAAGATATCGTTACGTTCCTTTTCTGGGTGCGCCAACCAGCGGAGTAGCGTTAACTCGTTCACTTGCAGAGCAAATCTTTCCTTTAACTGGTCATCTCATTAAAGTTCGTGCTGATGACTTTTTGGTTAAGGCAGCTTCCTTGCTAGGTGATATCTATTTTGTAGAAGATGCCTTAACTCAATACCGTGTTCATGGTAGTAATAATTGGTTTGGTAACAAGAAAGCAGATTCACAAGACTTCCTCTGTGCAATGGATATGTTCTTAAACGCTAAATTGGAGAGCAGCCAGAGAGAACCAGTATTAGACTACTTCAATTCTATTCATGCCCAGGTTTATTACCGCAATCACTTTGGCACTTTTAGTGCTTGTCGTAAGGAACTATTAACGCTGGCTACCAGGGCAATGACATGGTCTCCTAATCAAAGAACTATCAAGTTCTTCTTTAAGATAATGATGCTGTCCGTACTCAACAAAACTGGGTTTGACAGGCATTTCTCTCTGTTAAAGCTTTAGGTTTAGCCCGATCGCACACTTTTTCTACTGGTTGAGTTTATAATTCTCTCGAATAGGATTGGATAGAATGGTAAAACTTGTTTCGGTTATCATCCCCTGCTTCAACGCTGAGAAATGGATTGCAGAAGCAATTGATAGCTGTCTCAACCAGACCTATTCAGCCGTAGAGGTGATTGTCGTTGACGATGGCTCAACCGACGGTAGCCTGGATATTATCAAACGCTATGGCGGCAAAGTGATTTGGGAAACCGGCCCTAACCGGGGCGGGAACCCTGCCCGCAATCGAGGATTTGCTTTGGCTAGAGGGGAATACATTCAATACCTGGATGCGGATGATTATTTGCTGCCTGAAAAGCTAGAGCGACAGGTTCAGTTTCTCGAAGAAACAGAGTTTGATGTCGTGTATGGCGATTGGCGACATCAGTATCACTTGCTCAATGGAGAGTCTTACCTCGAAGACATCAAGGTTACGGGTACTCAGCCCGATTTGCTGGAGTCGCTGTTAGCAGATTGGTGGGTTTCGCCTGCCTGTTTGTTGTTTAAGCGATCGCCCATTACCCATGTAGGCGGCTGGGATGAATCACTGAAAGCCGGACAAGATAGAGACTTTTTCCTCTCCATTGTCATGAGCGGGGCTAAAGTTGGCTATCAGCCCGGTTGTCATTCTATCTACAGGCGATATGGCAACGTCACAGTTTCTACCTCTTCTAAAACCCGGTATCTTGAAAGTCACCAAATGATTTTGGAGAAGGCTGAGCAAATACTAGCGGCAGAGGGGAGAATATCCCAACGCTACAAAGACGCGATGGCTCAATCCTATTTCATGCTGGCGAGAGGATATTTAGAAGTTGATCCATCCCAATACTTCAAACTGCTAGAAAAAACTTTAACCTTATCTCCCAAGTTTCAGGCAAACAGCGCTGATAGAACTGCCGTTTACACACTAGCTCAAAGAATTTTTGGCTTCCGAAACCTTGAAAGAATTGTCTTTTTAATCAAACAGGCTAAAGCATTTCTTTTCCAACAATTTGGAAAATTCCGGTTTTCTTCCGATTCTCCCTGAATGAGGGAGGAGAGATAGCTTACTGCCTCGTGGAGGTCGTTTGAACTTTAAGGAGGATGTGTGGTAGACGTGCAAACTCAGCCGCTGGTTAGCATCATCATCAATAACTACAACTACGAGCAGTTTCTAGCAGAGGCGATCGATAGCGCTCTAGCGCAGAGCTATCCCAATATGGAAGTGATTGTAGTAGATGATGGCTCTACCGACAATTCACGTGATGTGATTGCGAAGTATGGCGATCGCATCATTCCAATCTTGCAGCCTAACGGCAAGCAGGCAGCAGCCTTTAATAGTGGTTTTGCTAGAAGCAAAGGTGAGATTATCATCTTCCTCGATTCTGACGACTACCTGTTTCCCAATGCGGTTGAGCGGGTGGCAGAAGCGTGGCAACCGGGTATGTCTAAAGTGCATTATCGGTTATCTGTAGTGGACGCGGCTGGACAACCTCGCGGATTCTCCTATCCTCAGGGAACTCAGCCCCTGTCAAAAGGGGAAGTTTGGCGAATTTTGCTGAATGTGGGCACCTATGAAAGTACGCCCACTAGCGGCAATGCCCTCAGCCGCGAAGCAATGAAACATGTTTTCCCAATTCCCGATGAGTTTAAGCTAACAGCGGATGATTATTTGTCAGTGCTGATTCCGCTATATGGCGATGTGGGAGCAATTGAAGAACCCCTGGGAGCATACCGAATTCATGATAGCAACCAGTGGGCAGTGACGGAAGTGGCAGGCGATCGATTCCGTCGATTTGTGCGTCATGACCTGCAGCGATGTGAACTGCTAGAGCAGCGGGCGAGCGAATTAGGTTACGAAGTGCCAGCCGATTTAGGATTGCGCTTCTTTGGACGAGTTTGGTCGCGTATGGCATCGCTACGGCTAGACCCTGACCAACACCTGGTGCCCTCTGATCGCCCATTGGAACTCACTTATTGGGGTGTTCGCGCTCTGTGGAAATATTCAGACTACAACTGGCAGAAGCGGGTGATTTTTAGCCTGTGGTTTATCTGGGTGGGTGTGATGCCGCTGCCGTTGGCAAAACCTGCGATTAGCTGGCTATTTGCTCCCCAGTTTCGCCCAAAGCCAATTAGCTGGACGTTGAGCAAACTTCGTTTGTTAATGAGTTGAGTGAGTTAAACCATGCAAGATACATTTCGCTTAGGGGTTGTATTTACCCACCCCACTCAGCACCACGCCCCGCTGTGGCAAAAGTTAAATGAACAGCCCGGAGTCTCAGTTTCCGCTTTTTATCTCTGCAATGAAAACCAGGTAAGTGGCGATCGCCACCTTGGCAGCACTCAACCCTGGGATGTTGACCTCACAGGCGGCTATCACAATGAGTTTCTAAAAACTTGGGATGGTAAGATTGCCGACAAGATTGAAAAAGGATTGCTCAACCCAGGGTTGCTCAGCCGTTTGACGCGTCAAAACGTCGATGCGGTGTTTTTGCCTAGCTTTTACACCTACTCCTATCGACTGGCAATTTTGCTCTGCAAGCTGCGGGACATTCCCATCATCATGCAGAATGACGCAACCATCATTACTGACAATCACTACAGTCGGTTGCGAAAGATTGTGATGTCAATGCTGTATCCCTGGATGTACAGTTTGGCGGATCACTGGGTTTCTAGCGGTGACCACAATGCGATTTACCTGCGGCACTATGGCGTACCTGATGAAAAGATGGTGCGGGGCTGCTATCCGGTTGACCGCGATCGCTACGAACAAACGATCGTTCACAATCAGGACGAAATTCAGCAAATTCGCGAAAAGCTAAGCTGGGACAAAGACACCATCCTGTATTGCTTTACGGGCAAATACATTGAGCGTAAGAATCCGTTTGAGTTTATTGAGGCGATCGCCAAGGCGCACCAAATTGACCCTCGCGTTAGAGGCATCATGATTGGCGGTGGTGAGTTGACTGACGCAATTAATCAACGCTTGGAATCCCTTAATGGTGAAGTGTTGAATGTGGGCTTTGTGAACCAGAGCAAACTACCGCTGTATTACGCAGCGACCGATGTGTTTATCTCAACGTCTCACAATGACCCTCATCCACTGGTGATTTCTGAAGCAATGGCGGCAGGTTGTCCGCCAATTTTGAGCGATCGCTGCGGCAACTGGGGTTACAGTGACACGGTTCAGCATCGTTACAACGGGCTGGTTTATCCCTGTGGCAATGTTGAGGCACTGGTCAAGGCAGTGTTGGCACTAACGGACTATGAAACTCGTCGAGTGTATAGCGATCGCGCCAGAGAAGTGTTCTGTGGTCAAGACCTCAACTGCGAGCTAAATGCCCTAATGGAAACCATCGGCAGAATCAAAAGTGAGCGGCAGCGATCGCCAAATCAGGCAAAACCTACATCACCACAGCTTGCCGAAGGTACTACCCCGGTGAAAACGCCCTAACGTCGTTCATTTCTGGTGGCACCAGTAGGGTGCGTTAGCGCCAGCATAACGCACCGAAAGAGCTTGAGTGATGCGTTAGCACTGCGTAACGCATCCTACGACCCAAAACTAAGAATTGATATCAAAGGGGAGCGATGCGGATTGTAATTGCGCGAACCATGCCCAACTTCAGTATGGATGTCTACGCCGACGGACTGGCGGCAGGACTAAGAGCCGTTCGCCCCGATTGGGAAGTGGTTGAACTAGCTCCTGTGCCCCTCGATCGCACCAGCCGTTCCCTACTCCTGAGAGCAAAAAAATTCTACGAACGGTTTTGGAACTTTCCTCGCACCGTGCGGCGGCAAAAGGCAGACATCTTTCACGTCATTGACCATAGCGAAGCCCACATTGTGTATGGACTAAAAAAGGCGGGCAAGCCCGTGATGGTGACGTGTCACGACCTGATCAACTTCTTCTATAAGGACAACCTGCGCGGTTCAGTCAAGGTGCCCTTTGTCAGTAATGGGATGTGGATGTATTCGGTACGCGGGCTTCAGGACTGTGATCATGTGGTTACAGTTTCGGCGGTCACAGCCAAGGATACCTCCCAAATTCTCAACGTTGAGCCAGCCCGAATTTCCGTGGTGCCCAATGCGGTGGAATCTGGGTTTCGACCCTTACCCAAGCATGAAAGTGAGTTGTTTCGACAGGAGCAGGGCATTTCCCCAGAAACGGTTTGTCTGCTAAATGTGGGTTCAAATCATCCTCGTAAAAACATCTCAGCCATTCTCAGATCCTTGGCAATTTTGCGCCAAAAGGAGTTCCCTTTCTTGTTCTGGAAGGCAGGAGCGGACTTTGACGACGAACAGAAGGCTTTCATTCATGCGGAAGGACTTGGACCCCATATTACTTATCTAGGAAACCCTGATAAGTCCACGCTGGTTCAGCTTTACAACGCGGCGAATATTCTGGTTGCGCCTTCCCTGCATGAGGGATTTGGCATGACGCTGTTAGAGGCAATGGCTTGTGGCACGCCTGCAATTACGGCAAATGTTTCAGCGATGCCTGAAGTAGTGGGAGGTGCAGGGGTTTTGGTTGACCCGCAAGATTGGGAGGCGATCGCCGCTGCCATTTGCCGCTTGCACAGCGATCCAGTTTTTTATCAGGAATTGGTTACTAAAGGACTGGAAAGAGTCAAAGCATTTACCTGGGAAAAAACAGCAGAACAGATCGCTGAAATTTACGAGAAGCTGCTAAAGGAGCCGTCCCGCGTATGAAAATTTTGATGTCTGCCTACTCCTGTGAACCCGGCAAAGGGTCAGAACCAGGAATCGGCTGGAACACGGTACGAGAAGCCGCCCGATATCACGAAGTTTGGGTACTGACCCGTCCCGATGAAAGCCGAGAGGCGATCGAGGCAGAGCTAGCCCGCAACCCAGTGCCCAATCTCCACTTTGTCTACTTCACGCTGCCGTTTTGGAAGGATAGTTTGCGCTGGGGGCAAGCAGGCGCGATGCAGCTTCACCACTATCTCTGGCAAATCCAAGCCTACTTCGAGGCGCGACGGTTGCACCAGGAAATTGGCTTTGACCTGGTTCACCATGTTACCTTTGCCAAACATTCTAGTCCCAGTTTCCTCTCTTTGCTGCCCATTCCCTTTGTCTGGGGTCCCGTTGCGGGTGGAGAAGTGGCACCCAAAGCATTTTGGCAAGACTTTAGCCCTCGCGCCAAGCTATACGAAATTGCTCGCGACCTATTTCGGGTTGCGGGTGAGCTTGATCCGTTTGTCCGGCTCACGGCTAGACGCAGCGCTATCATTCAAGCCACCACTGAAGACACCGCCCAGCAGCTTTACAAGATGGGTGTTGATCACGTGCAAATCATGCCTGCGATCGGTTTGCCCGAAGCTGACATTGCCCGCCTAGCGCAATGCAAACCAGCCAGTGACTCCCCTGTTCGGTTTATCAGCATGGGCAGGCTGCTGCACTGGAAAGGCTTTCACCTGGGGCTACGTGCCTTCGCCAAAGCAAACCTACCCGACGCGGAATATTGGGTAATTGGCGACGGACCTGAACGACAATCTCTGGAAACTCTTGCCCAAGAGCTAGGCATTGCTCAGCGAATGAAATTTTGGGGCGGACTTCCCCGTGAACAAACCCTCGGCAAGCTAGAAGACTGTCATGCACTGGTACATCCCAGCCTACATGACTCTGGTGGCTGGGTTTGTCTAGAGTCAATGGCCGCAGGTCGTCCGGTGATTTGCCTGGATCTATCGGGGCCAGCCGTATTGGTTTCTAAAGATGCGGGTCTAAGAATTCCAGCACACAATCCCGATCAGGCAGTGAATGATTTGGCTGTGGCAATGACCCAGATTGCTCAGGATGCAGAACTTCGCAACCGGATGGCGCAGGTGGGGCAACAGCTAGTCCGCGAAACTCTAAGTTGGCGAGCCAGAGGCGAACACATGGCTCAAATTTACGCGGAGACGGTATCCAAAGGCGCGTAGTTGATGACATTCATACCAAGAGAGACGGCGCTCATGCGAATCATGACTGTTCACAATCGCTATCAGATTCGCGGTGGCGAAGATGAGTGTTACGAAGCCGAAGTGAGTTTGCTGCAACAGATGGGGCATCCCGTAGAGGTCTATGAGGAGAACAACGATCGCGTTGCAGCGATTGGCAAACTCCGCATGATGGCAGCCACCATCTGGTCAGGAGAAACCTATCAAGCCGTGAGAAAAAAACTGGCAGAAACGGACTGTGATGTGGTTCACGTACAGAACTTTTTTCCTCTGATCTCTCCATCGGTTTACTACGCTGCCAGAGCCGAGGGGGTTCCGGTGATCCAAACTTTGCACAACTATCGCCTACTTTGCCCCAATGCTCTGTTTTTCCGAGAAGGGAAAGTGTGTGAAGACTGTTTAGGAAAACCCATTCCCTATGCAGGCGTGATGCATGGCTGCTACCGAGGCAGTGTGGTTGCGAGTGGTGGTGTTGCTACAATGCTAACGGCTCACCGGGCGATGAAAACCTGGACGCAAGCAGTAGATCTGTACATTGCGCTGACAGAGTTTGCCCGCCAGAAATTCATTGAGGGTGGTCTTCCGGCTGAGAAGATCGTGGTGAAGCCCAATTTTGTCAATCCCGATCCGGGCGTTGGGTCGGGTCAGGGAAACTATGCGCTGTTTGTCGGACGGCTCTCGGTTGAGAAGGGGCTAGATACGCTTTTGGAAGCCTGGGAACGACTTGGGACAAAGCTGCCGCTCAAAATTGTGGGAGATGGTCCGCTGGTTGATCAGGTCGTGGAAGCAACAAAGCGCTTGCCCCAGGTGGAATGGCTGGGACGCAAACCAATGGCAGAGGTTCACGCCCTGATGGGAGAAGCAACCGTGCTGGTGTTTCCCTCGAAGTGGTATGAGACGTTTGGGCGAGTTGCAGTTGAGGCATTTGCGAAGGGAACTCCAGTGATCGCGGCAAAGATTGGAGCGATCGCCGAACTAGTCGATGCAGGACGCACAGGTTTACACTTCCGTCCTGGTGATGCTGCCGATCTAGCGGCTCAGATCGAATGGGTTTTGGCAAATCCAGCCCAACTTGCTCAAATGCGGCAGGAGGCACGCGCCGAATTTGAGGCAAAGTATACTGCTCAAAAAAATTACGAAACACTGCTGGAAATTTACTCTAAAGCTCAGGCGATCGCCGCCTAAACCTTGAAAGTCCGGAGCAAGGTTGAGAATTATGAATTGCTGAATAGGGGCGATCGCGTCATCGCTTGCAACAATCTGTGTGCAGAGGAAGATAGATGACTGTAGAAGCAGGGATTTACCAGAAAAGAAAAGGGTATGTGCAAAATTCCGTTTTACTGCTGATTGCCTTTGCGACTGCCTTTTTTCCTCGAATTCTTGAAGCAGTGGGTGCGCCTGCACCAGTTAACTTCCTTCACTTTGCAGTTGTTCCACCGGCCTGCATTTACGTGATTATCACAGCCCGAGCAAAAGATCGGAGGCAGGTTGCAGCTACGGTAGCGCTTTTAGTCGGGCTGCTCATTTTTCTGGCTATTATGACTGCCAGCGCTCTGCTAAACGAAGCTGGGCTAATTAATGTATTTGTCGGCTACCTATTGCTGGTTGAAGGGTATATCCTGCTGCTAGCAATCATTTCTGTCCCATTTTCGGCAGAGAGCTTTCAGCGCTTTCGACGCTGGATGTTGGGGTTTGCCCTGACTCATTTGATATTAGCAATGGGGCAAAAGATTCTGCTGGATCTCAGAATTCTTGAGCTTCAAGCTGACTTAACCCGAGAAGACAACATTCAAGGAGTCTTCTATGTTTCAGGAGGCGGACATGTTGTCTCTGCTTTCGTTTACATGTCCTTCGGTCTGTATTACTTTATCAGTGCCAAGTCTGTTCCAATTTGGCTTCGGTCTGCGATTGTTTTGGTTGCCTTTTTTCTGCTGGTATCTGCCGATGCAAAGCAAGTATTGATGGTCTTTCTACTGGCCTGGGTTATCCTGATTTTGTTGAGTGTAAAAGACATCAGAGTTACGCTCCAGTATGTGATCGCTGCTGCTGTAATTGGCTATATCCTATACTGGTGTATCCAAAACCTATACGAGTTTAGAGCCTTCAAAACCTGGATTAGACCCGAAATTTACGGTCCAGACGGAGATGCAACGGTACTCAAGTCAGGCCCATTTCGGATCATTCCGTCCTATTACACCTCATTCCTGAACTGGTTTTTTGGACTTGGACCAGGGCACACTATCGGGCGGTTGGGCGGCTGGATGTTGATAGACTATGGATATCTATTAATGCCACTAGGTGGCACTATTCATCCAGCTAGCCAGGCCGTCTGGGCAACTTGGCGCGGATATTATCTAGATTCCAGCTTCTTCTCGCCACTGTGGGGCTGGGCAGGTATTTGGGGAGATACTGGTTTTCTAGGATTGGCTGCCTATCTCTACATTGTTTCAATCATTTGGCAGCGAATTTGCATCGATGATTTCTGTAAGTTTATTTTGCTTACTGTGCTAATCAATGGTTTCATTTTTACTCAGCTAGAAGAGCCTGGGTATATGTTAACGATGATGGCTGTGATTGGCTTACGCTGGCAGGAACACCGAATTGAACGGCGATCGCGCCAAATCTCGGCTCGTCAGATCATGTACAGCACAGATGGACCGATCGAAGCGATTTGACGCTCAGATTATAGTCGTAGCCATGAGGTTGCGATAGCAAAAGGGAGAAAAGCTTTGCTTTTCTCCCTTTTGTCTTGATTTCAACGTCTAGCATGATATATCTTCACAAGTTCCTCAAATTCTTCTTCTAGCATCAAGGTATTCAGCCTTATTAAAACAATTAATTGGTGAGAAGCCAAAGTGAAATCTCCGCTGGGATGGTGGGGTTGCTTGGATCCATCATTGATGTCTGGGAGAAAAGCGGATGAACATGGTCAGGAAGATTACAAATGATTTGGCGATCGCCGGACAACCTGCACCCGATAAGCTACCCCAGTTAGTTGAAGAAGGTTATCGCTCGGTCGTCAATCTGCGATCGCCTGATGAGGCAGGGTTTTGGAATGACGAACAGATTCAAATAGAGCAATTAGGATTATGCTACGTTAATTATCCAATTCAGTCGAGTCATTTAACTCCTGAGGCAGCGTTGCGGCTCATTCAACAAATTTCTGACCTGCCTAAACCGATGCTTGTTCACTGCGATACCGGCATCCGATCATCGGTTATCGCGCTTATGCAGGTTGCAATGAAGCAAGGGATGAGGACGGAAGATGCATTCCAGAAAGTGACAAAATTGGGCTTACTCAATGATGGCTCGTGAGTTGTCGGAACGCCGTATTTTGCTTCCTTGAATTCCTAAATTTTCAGCCTTTTATGCAAAAGTCGGTCGGACTGCTGCTGTTTCTAGGTGGGACTGATACTAATTAGCATTAGAAGGTAGCTCAATCACAAAGCGCACTTCATTAGCGCTACTCTCTGCTCGAATTGAGCCGCCCAAATACGTTACTTGTTTTTTGATCAGTGCCAGTCCTAAACCCGTACCGCCTTGGTTCCAGCGATCGCTTCCCGATACCCGGTAGAACTTGTCAAAAATGCGAGGCAGTTCTTCTGCTGGAATTTCGACGCCAGAATTGCTCACTATCAATTGCAGTTGCTCGCCGACCTGCTGGGCGTTGATCCCGATCGCTTCTCCGGGTGGTGTATATTTGCAAGCATTAGTCAGTAGCTCTCGCACAATGTGCGTCAAAATTGCGATATCTGAAACGAGCGGTGGCAGTGTAGAAGGTAGAAAGACTTGTAGCCTTTGCTGCCGCTCTTGGGCACGCTCTTGATACACGGCTGCAATGTTAGAAAGCCATTCCACCACCTCAATTGGGACTAAATCAATGGGAGCCCTATCTGCTTCTAAACGCTGTAGTTCCAGCAGGTCGTTGACCAAATCGAGTTCCTGATCACACTGCTCCCGTAGGATGTTCAGGTATTGTCCAACTCGTTGTGATTGGGCATCTACTTCTGCTTCTGAGGTTAAAAGATTGCGTCGATCTAAGTTCATCTCCAATAGATGAATCGACATTTTGATATTGGCTAAGGGCGATCGCAACTCATGGGAAACCGTGCTTAAAAAGTCATCTTTATACTGAGATAAGCGCTGAAGTTCCTCTATTTGCTGTTCTAACAATTGCGCTCGCAGCAGCGAGAAGGATCTTTCTTCGGAGGGCTTTTGCTCCATCACCTCCCGGAAAACCATGACGGTCCCTGTGATGTTTCCTGCACTGTCTCTGATTGGGGCAGCACTGTCTGCGATTGGCACTTGTCTGCCGTCTTTGGTGACCAACAAAATTGGGTTTACTAGGTAGGTAACTGTCCCCGTTTGCAACACCTCCATCAGCGGATCGCTTAGGGGAACCTGCGTCTGGTGATGTATCAGGGGAAACACCTCTGTTAAGGGGCGATCGATCGCTTCCTGAAACTGCCATCCCGTCAATGATTCTGCGACGAGGTTAAGGAACTTCACTCGTCCTTCAGCATCGGTGACAATGACTCCGTCTCCGATCGCTTTTAGAATTGTGGCTGCCCATTCTTGCTGTTCCCTGAGTTGAGCTTCCCGTCCATACCGTTGTAGTGCAGTTTTAATTGCAATGTACAGATCGCGCTCTTTAATCGGCTTGATAATATAACCAAACGGTTCGGTATCGGTGGCGCGATCAACGGTGGCGCGATCTGAATACCCGGTGGCGTAGATGATGGGAATTTGGAGTTCTTGCCAGATTGCTTGGGCTGCCTGAGTTCCATCCATCTCTCCCTCTAGGCGGATGTCCATCAGCACAACATCTGGCTTCAGCTCTCTGGCTTTGATAATGGCTTCCTCACCCGAAGCAGCGATCGCCACTACTGTGTAGCCCAATTCTTCCAGGCAATCTCTCACGTCGATCGCCACAACCCATTCATCCTCAACAATGAGTACCCGCGCCGAAGCCGAGGAGGGTACATTTGCATCATTCATCATTGCACCTACCCTGGAAATAGAACCCGGAACTCCGTACCACCCTGCCGCTGCATTTCCAGGGTTCCCTTCAACTGCCCTACAAAACCTTGAACAAGCTGTAAACCTAACGTTTCAGGTCGAGAAAAATCGATATGATCTGGAATCCCTACCCCATTGTCTTTCATATTCAACTGAATGGTTGATTTTTCTGCTCCTGTAGAAATTGTAAAAAGCTGTAAGTGTATCGATAGATTGTTCTGATTCCTATCAGGAAACGCGTATTTAAGAGAATTGCTCAATAGCTCATTGATAATTAATCCGCAGCGAATTGCTTTATCAATATCTAAGAAGATTGGTTCAATCTCGGTTCGCAATGCAATCTGCGTGTGGCTAAGGTTGTAAGTACTAAAAAGGTTTGTAACTAGACTGGGAATGTACTCTGCTAAGTTGATGTGGGACAGGTCTTCAGACTGATAAAGCTTTTCATGGATCAGGGCAATCGACTCAATCCGACTTTGGCTTTCAAGTAAAGCATTGGCGGCTAGCTGATCCTTTAGTTTTCGGCGCTGCAACCGTAGCAAGCTATAGACAATTTGCAAATTATTCTTAACTCGATGGTGAATTTCTTTTAGTAGCACCTCTTTCTCTTTTAGAGACGCTTGAAGGCGCTCTTCGGTGTGTTTGAGGTTAGTCACGTCTCGCCCAACGGATTGAAACTCAACAAATTTTCCCTGCTCGTCAAACAGCATTCGATTGTTCCATTGCGTCCAGCGAATTTCACCATCGATAACTACCCGATTTTCAATCATCACCACAGGATTTTCTGGGCTGATTGAAGCAATGAGTTGGACAACGGCTTCTCGATCCTCTTCAAAAATCACTGGTTCATAGCTTCTGCCAATCACTTTCTCTGACTGGACTCCAAAGTAGCGACAGTAGGATTCATTCACAAACACAATGTCACCGTTTGCTAGAAAACGAGCAATCAATTCTGTCTGGTCTTCTACAATGCCACGATAACGGGCTCCGCTAATTTTTAGGGCTTGTTCGGCTTGCTCACGCTCAGCTTCGATGTGCTTACGTTCAGTAATATCCGTGACTCGCACTAAATTAAAGGTGCGTTCAGCAACGGCAATCGGTTTGGCTGCAATATTGCCCCAAAAAAAGTTTCCTTTGCAGGTTACATACTCAAGTTCCTGGCTCCAAAACCCTGCTGACTGAATTTGGGAGACGATCGCCTCTAACTCATCAGTAGAAAATTGGTATCGCTGCAAAGTATGCCCCTCGATACCAATTAGCTCGGCTTTGTCAGTTGCTTGAAACAGTTCTACTGCCCGTCGATTGCAATCTACGGTGTGTAGCGTCTGCGGATCAACTAAAAATAAAGCGTCTGCAGATTCGTTAAAAACTGCCTCTCGTAAATCTTTGGTATAGGTGAGTTCTCTTTCAACTTTTTGACGCTCTATAATTTCTTGTTGCAGCGCCCAGTTTGCCACTTCAAGATCTAGCGAACTGGGAATCGCTAATGCTTTGGGTACCAATGAAAAAAGTGCGATCGCGGTACTTAAAGACACAACGGCTGTGATTGCTTTGACCCCACCCGAGAGCCAGTAGGTTGGATGCCAAAGCGTCCAAACTGACATCAAATGAGAAGTGCCGCAGGCAGTAATGAATGCTGCAAATAAAATAAAGACCCAGTTGAAGGGTAAATCCTTTCGGCGTTGAATGAAACTAGCCAGCGTTAAGGAAATGGAATAGTAAGCGAGGGCGATCGTTGTGTCGGATACGATGTGAAGCCAAACTAATCCAGGTCGCCACAAAAAACAATGCCCGTGAGGAATGAAGCTTCCTGAACTAAAAAGCTCTTTGAGCAGGTCAAGCATAAGCATGTTTCTAGGAGAGAGCTCATCTCCACACTATAGACTTTACGGGTGAAACTGTACGAGCGTGTTGTCTTTGCAGAAGATTAGAAGGTTTTAGTCACTCTTACCCATCATCAGAGTGTTGCTACAACACTATTTTTGCCAGGAAAATTTTGGGGCGGGAAGGCAATTACAGCAATTTCTACTTGGATAAACCACATATCCCTGTGGGGGCCGTTCGCGAACGGCCCCTACGCTATGGCTTACCCAGTCGAAAATGGCTGTAAATTCTTTCTTTCGACCGAAGTTTATCCCAGTCACCAAAACTACCGTGTTGCTAGTTGTGACTTTAAAGATATGGCTGAAGCAGTCTTCAAGCCTTGCGGGCAGAGGAGAAAATTGTGAATCAAATGAAATCCCTACCAAAACCCCTACGGGTAGCGCTGTTGCTCATTCCGCTGCTGGTTGTAGTAGGTTTTTTGGGTTATCGAGTTGAAATTGCTTTACCGACTGCTCCACCCAAATTGAGCAGTACGTTTACCCTAGTAACACAAGTTTCTTCTCAAGAGATTGGTTCTTATGATTTGTTGGGCTACACGATCAGCAAAGCAGAAGCCGATCGCCTATCACTCACTGAGGAAGGGAAACTTAACCGTTACCTGAGCAGTGAAAAGCTGACCCCTCGTCTGTTGTGGGAGCAGGTCAAACCGCTGATTGTTCCAGATGCAGCAGGATACTTGATTTTCGATGACACTGTTTTG
>JACJOC010000021.1 GCA_014695345.1 Cyanobacteria bacterium FACHB-471 | reverse complement strand
ACTGGTCGAATAGTTGACCATACAAATGGGTAGAGGGTGTCATGATTTTGGGCTGTTGTGTGGTAACTCTAGCCTCTCATGACTCTCTACCTTCTTCGCCAATTCCCTTGTGTTTGCTGGGTTTCACCTACTTCTGTCAGGCAGCCAGGGCAGGGGCTTCTACCCTCAATTTGAGTACTCAGTTCTGACAGTTTCGTGCCTCTGCAAACCAGGCGGGGATAACAGGATTGGGCTGTGGACTTGCCGTCAATTCTAACCCTGCTGCGCTTAATGAAATTGTCTGTTCTGACATCATTGCCTGTTCCCCTGAAACGCTTCTTGATGTCATTGTCCAGGATGTCAAGAGAATTCTTGCAAGCCCTGCTACGGCTTGCTTTTAGCCTTTGCTCCTGCACTCATTGCGCATTGCGTGGGAACAGTGCGCCTTGATGCTCCGAAGCGAACTTCTGTTTACCTCTCGGACTCAAAAATCCAGGAATTCTGTGAACTATTACAAAAGTCACAGAATTCATATGAAACGGTTAGAAGTGGCATGTTTGAGGCAGTGGAGGAGTGGTGGGGATAAAAGTAGCGATCGCTTATGTCCATTCTGTAGTTAGAAACGCAGGAAACGACGCTTAATTTTAGAAACAAAACACCTTTAATTATGCATCAAAAAAGAGCTTTTATATCTTGAAGTCATCGACTAAAACTCATATCTTTGAATCTAGATTAGTTAAACCAAAGCTAATCTCAACCAAACAACTGTATTAAGGAGAAAGAAAACAATGGCACAGATTAAAGTGTTAAATCTGGGTAATTCTTGCTCATTGTCTGAACTGAGCTATGAGGATACAAAAGCGGTAAATGGAGGAATCGTTGCAGGTACTTATGCGGCTGGATATTCACATGGAAAGTACAATGAATACAGGTTGGGAGATATAGGGCGTGCTGCCTTCTTAGGTGCTCGCATAGGAGCATTTGCTGGACCATATTTTGCTTTGGGAGGTGCTTCTCTATCTACTCCGGAATAGTAGCTAGCTACTTTTTTGGCTAGCTAATAAAAACTAACTCTACTATCATCAACAGTTTGAAATGTCAGTAGAGTTAGTCAGTAAGCAGTTGCACTCGCTATCAAGTTGAAGGTCTAAGGGGTAGGTTCATTTCTAGAATTTTCCTTAGACCTTTAATTTGAATTTACAACTATGAGTTTTTATGGTCGGAAAAGTAACGTCATCAAACGACATAGAAATAAAGGAAAACGTTGCACGCCAGCGTTTTGGTCTTGACGGTAAAGGAATTAAAGTTGGCATCATCTCGGATAGTCTCAATTCGCTTTCTGGATTAAATGAAAATGTTAAAAGTGGAGATTTACCTAGAAAAGCGAATCCTTTTGGATATCGCCTGCCTGTGACTATTCTTGCAGACACTGATGAGCTACTATCGGATAAAGGTAGGACATTAGGTCAAAAAATACACGATATTGCACCAGGGGCAGAGCTATTTTTTCATACCTTTACTGAAGAGGATCGAGACGGCGCTTGATTTTAGAAACAAAATACCTTTAATTATGCATCAAAAAAGAGCTTTTATATCTTGAAATCATCGACTAAAACTCATATCTTTGAATTGAGATTAGTTAAGCCAAAGCTAATCTTAAGCAAACAATTTATTAAGGAGAAAGAAAAAATGGCACAGATCAAAGTACTGGATTTAGATAATGCTTGCTCACTATCTGAATTAAGCGGCGAGGACATGAATATTGTCAAAGGAGGATTTGCAACTGTATTGGCACTCACTAAAGTTTCCTTCCTTGCTCAGGCTGCATATTGGACCACTTTGACGAGAACAGGTAGTGTAGCGTTAGCTTGGGCAGCTTCTTTATCTACTCCTGCATAGCTTATTTGACTTCATCTTGAATTTCTATTGGGTACGCTAGCTTAGCCAAATAGAAATTTAATAGCCCTTCTCTAGGAAATATCTTCACCACAAGTAAACCTTAAGGTTTACTTGTGGTAGGAACAAAGAATCAATTCAAAGCTCTTTCAATCAGTTTGGAATTGTAGGCGTATGTTTGCATCTTGTATTTCTGGAGAACCAAAATAGATATGTATTAAAACTATCTACGTCTAGTTCGATAGGCGAAATAAAATTCGCTTATTGTGAAAAGAAATATCGAGGAAAACATAGTACCAAATCTTGCATTCAAAGAGTATTGATTGCATCAGGTACATCTGGGAGAATCAAGCACTACAAAACAACATAGAACTATGGCTGGCAAAGTAACAACTCAAGGCGATCAAATCCTCAAGGCAAACATTGCACGTCAGCTTTTTGGTCTTGACGGTAAAGGAATTAAAGTTGGCATCATCTCGGATAGTTTTAATTCGCTTTCTGGATTAAGTGAAAACGTAAAAAGTGGAGACCTACCTGGCAAAGCGAATCCGTTTGGATATCGCCAACCTGTAACTATCCTTGCAGACAGTAATGAGCCACTATTGGATGAAGGAAGGGCATTAGGTCAAATAGTTCACGATATTGCACCAGGGGCAGAGCTATTTTTTCATACCTTCACTGAAGAGGATCAAAACGGACTCTTTTCAGATGAAGAAAGTTTTGCCAAGGCAGTTTCAACCCTTACTGCTGCTGGGGTTGATATCATCGTTGAAGATGCTGTCATTCCTGCTTCTCTTCTACAAGACGGTAAAGCAGCTAAGGCTATCGAAGCAGCGATCAATCAAGGTGTAGTAGTTGTCTCTGCCGCTGGGAATAATGGCGGAATTTCATATGAAAGCGTATTTCGTCTAGGCGCTGAGTTTGAGCTTGAAGGTCTTCAATTTCAAGCTCACGATTTCGATCCTACCGATGGCGTAGATTTCTTTCAGAACATCAACCTCCTAGAGGAAAACACACTGATCCGCCCTCTTTTGGGATGGGATGATCCTATTGGAGAGCTCAAAATAGAATATGTACAGTTTTTAGTGAATACGCCTGAATTGCCGAACCCAGACAATATTGTTGCGATCTCAGGGGTGACTAGCGAGTCTGCTGTAGATGTTCCCCTTCGAGGACTTGGGTATGCCCCTGAAAAGGGTGAACAGCTTTACTTTGTAATTGCCAAGGTTGGTGATGATGTATCCGAAAAACCGACGTTTATTAAATGGGTTAGTGGTGCTAATGGGGCAGACCGCACAATTGACTATGAATACATAGACGAAAATGCCAATAATAGGTCCGTTTACGGTTATAGCAATGCACCCAACTCCATTACCGTCGGTGCAACTGACATAGACAATCCTACAGAAGTCAGAGACTATTCAAGCCAAGGCGGAGCTCCCATTTGGCTGGATGCTGACGGCAATAGGTTGGTCAATCCCATCCTGAGAAATAAACCAGAAATCTATGCGCCAGATGGCGTTGCAACCAATTTCCCAATTGATTCTTCGTTTGCTGAATTTTTTGGTACTTCAGCATCTGCTCCTCACATAGCAGGTGTTGTTGCTCTAATGCTAGATCGAGCCGATGGCAACCTCACTCCAGAAGAAATTCGTACCAGGATACAAGATACTGCGCGCTCTATAGAAGAAGGTTCAGGACTCGTACAAACAGATCGGGCTGTTATAGAGTCATTCATTTCAGAAGAGATAGGGTCTGACTCTACCGATTTTCTCTACGGGACAGATTCTGCTGACAATCTTTATGGACACAAAGGCGCTGATATTCTAATTGGGCGTGGAGGGCAAGACTATTTAGTAGGAGGAGACGGGATAGACGCTTTATTAGGAGGTAAGGGCAATGATGTTCTCGATGGCGGTATAGACAACGATATCCTTATCGGTGGTAAAGGAGCTGATCGGTTTGTGCTGCAACCAGGAGATGGGCAAGACAAAGTACTTGACTATCGTGATGGAGAGGACTTTTTCATCTTAGAGGATCTGACATTTGAGCAGCTCACAATTACGCAAGGCAGTTTTAGCACCTCAATTAAGGTTACAGATACACAAGAAAGACTAGCAGAACTTATTACTGGAGCACAAACTGACATGATTGGGGCAAAAGACTTTATTGTGTTGGCATAGCAAGGGGCTGCATTGGTGCAATTGAAAACTTTTGCGACAGTACTTGCCCCTCCACCTGCAAGATCGCTCTTAAACAACTACTTGCTCTGTACAAGTTTCACTAACTGGACATCGCTCTGCTCAGTCTGTTGTTTTAACCACTCAGAGAATAGGGTTGAAAGAATTTTCTGATACAGTTCGTCATTTAATTCTGGTTGAAGCAGTTCCTCAACCGAGATCAAGTGAACTCCCTTACAGGACAGGATTGGTTTGAGAATTTGAGGTGGAGCAGCAGCAAAGACAGCCGCAGAAATTTCTGGCATTAGCGCAGTGCGATTTAGCGCTCCCCGATAACCGCCGATACAACGCAACTCTGTATCTTGAATGTATTGACGAGCTACATCAGGAAAACTGATCTCCCCTTCCTGAAGAGCATAAAACAATTCCATTGCCAAGTCTTTATCGTCCAGGACAACTTCATGCATAGTGACTTGAGTGTAATCTAGCTGATGTTCAATGAAATAAGGTTCAACCTTATCGGCGAAGAGATGGTGAGCCAGCTTTGAGGAAACCAAAGTGATACGCACCAATTCTTCTAAGTCATCTAAGGATAAACTGTGCTCTTGTAACCATAGCCAAGTGGCATCCATACTTCGGAGGTTGTTCATCCATCGCAGATGATCAGCTGCTTTTTGAAGTTCTTCAGGCTCTGCATTTATCCCAATTTCTGCTGCGGTTTTTGCAATAATTCGTTGAGTCAAAATTTCTTTAACAATAGAGGGAATCTGGCAGGAAAGCTTGACGTGATGAAGTATGTCGTCTGGTGAAATTGTCAGAATGTCTAGCATGATGAAACTCCCTGGTATAACAATTGCAATTGATTCTTCACTTGATGTTTTTGGAAAGTTGTGCGAAGTGCGGAGGCTTCGTCTCTTGCAGAAGTGCTCCTTCTGTACCCCGTACTTAATTGACTGCCAAAAGTACTAGAAACCGTATTCCATCGTAGATTTAGGTTTCTGCATTAATCGTTGAGTGGTTATTGATATGTAGACAATGGCAACTGTCTTATAACTCTAATCCCCCTTTTTGCAGTTTCTTAAACGGATCGAGCAGAAGATCAATAATGCGTCGTTGTCGGACAATGACCTCGGCAGTTGCAGTTTGCCCTGGTGTTAGGGTAATTCGTCTAGTGCGATCCTGAATATAGGATTGTTCCAGCTCAACCTCTAGTTCAAAAACTTCTATTCTGCCTTGATCTGTTTCAACAACTTTAGAATCTGGTGAGAGCCAACGTAGACGGCCTTGCACTATGCCATAGTCCTGAAATGGATAGGCATCAAACTTGAGATTGACTGGCATTCCCACTTGCAGGAAACCACTCTCTTGACTAGGCATCTGGGCTCGTAAGATTAGAGGTGCCGTCGCTGGCGCAATTTGAGCAATTTCTTGACCAGGTTGTAAAACAGTACCGGCATTATCAATCGCAAGTTGAAACACTGTGCCATCTGTGGGGGCATACAGTACCTTTTGTTGCAATTGAAATTGCAGTGTCTGAATTTGTTTTTGGGTTTGAGCAATTTCTGTCTGCACATCTAAAATCTGTGATTCCAGTTCTTCAATCTGGTTTTGACTTTCTAACACGGCAAGTTCACCTGTGCGAAGCGTGCGTTCATAGGTACTCTGTTGTTTTTCTAGTTCAGTTTGAGCTTGTTGAATATCAGACTGAGCCTGTTCTAGAAGTCCTTGTCGTTCTAATCTTGTGCCTTCAAGTTCTTCTAACCGGCTTCTGGAAATTGCTCCTTCTTGCAAAAGATAGTGATGGCGCTGCACCTCGTTCTGAGCTAAGGCTAGGCGATCGCGTTCTACCGCATAAACTTGTTGGCTAGAGTTAAGCCGTCCTCGAATTTGATCCAGTTGTGCCAGCTGTTCAGACTCTTGAGCTTGGCTTTGTAATTGCTGAGTACGAACTGCACTTCCTAACTGGGTTTTAATTAACTCAAGCTGAGTTTTTCGATCCTTTTGCCCCTCCAGTTGGATTTGGGACTGTTGCAGTTCAGCCTGTGCTTCTTCTGATTCAAACTCTAACAAGACTTGTCCAGCTTCAACCGTTTGCCCCTCTTCAACGTTGATTGCGGCTACAGTGCCAGTAACAGGTGCATCAAGCCTCAAAGCTCTACCCTTTGGTTCCAATCGTCCTCTAGCACTGCCAGTTTGATCCACGCTGGCAAGCATTGTCCAGGGAATCACAATAGTCGCAAATCCAATTAACAGGTATAGCAGTCCTCTACTCCAGACACGGGGTAAGGTATCAATTAGATCGCGGGTTACGGATGCCCAGTCATCCCCTGGAGCATTCAGTGGGATTAATCGAGCGGCTGTGAGTGGTTCAGAGATGATAGGCTCAGAATACTTTTCAACTAAGTGGTGGTTATTGCGATCGCCCTCATTTGAGTTGAGTAGATCGGAAGTATGGGATAGGTTTGTCATAATGCTTTTGTTCTCGAAACATCATTGATCGATTTATTGCTCTAAGTGACTGCCATGAATTGCTGTTGATTGAGATAAAAATAATGACCCCGTCGCACCATTAACTCATTGTGAGTTCCTTGTTCAACGATCACACCCCGATCGAGTACCAGAATTAAGTCAGCAGTGCGTATCGTTGAAAGACGATGGGCAATTATCAATGTCGTACGGTTTTGGAGAATATTGTTGAGATTGTTCTGAATAATGCGCTCTGACTCACTATCAAGGCTGCTGGTTGCTTCATCCAAAATGAGCAAACGGGGATTTCCAAGTAGGGCACGGGCAATCGCAAGCCGCTGTCGTTGTCCACCAGACAGCATTCCTCCCCCCTCACCGATTTGCGTTTCGTAGCCCATTGGCAGTTCTTTAGTAAATTGATGCGCTCCTGCTTGTTGGGCTGCTTCGATAATTTCTTCCAGGGTGGCTTCTGGATGACCTACACTAATGTTTTCGCGAATCGTACCGCCAAACAGAAAGGTATCCTGGTCAACCACACCAATCTGCTGCCGGAGCGATCGCAATGACAAACTCGTAACATCATAGCCGTCAATCAATATCTTCCCTTCTGTGGGCGGATAGAGTCCCAAAATCAGCTTAGAAATCGTCGTCTTACCAGAACCACTGCGCCCCACAAGCGCTATCATTTGCCCTGGCTGCACTTTAAAGCTAACGTTTTCCAGCGTGTTGACATCGCTTTCTGGGTGGTAGCGGAAAGTAACTTTATCAAAGTGAATATAGCCATGAATGGGTGGTAAAGATTGACGAGTTGACGAGTGCAAATCCTCTTCTGGCTCAGCGTCAATCACATCGTTGATGCGCTCAACTGCAATCAGCACTTCCTGCAACTCATTCCACAGCACAATCAGCCGCTGGAAGGGGCGAATCACATTGCCCAGCAACATATTGAAAGCGACTAATTGTCCAATAGTCAGCTCGTTCTGAATTACCAGCCACGCTCCAAACCACAGTAAGCCTGCGCTTACTACTGCTTCAATAGTTGAGCTACAAATCTGGAGCGTGTTGCCAATCACCTGTCCAGAAAAAGTCTTTTTAACCGACTTGCCAAACAATTCCTCCCAATGCCAGCGCACACTCATTTCAACCGCCATAGACTTGACCGTGCGGATACCAGTTAGGGATTGGATGAGGTATCCAGTCTCTTCGTTATGGGCACCAAAAATCTCGCGGGAGACACGCTGCAAGAAGGGTGTAGCAATTAACGCCAGCAATACGAATGGTGGCACGATCGCTAACGTCAGCAGTGCCATCTTCCAGCTATACCAGAACATCAAGCCGACATAAATGAACACTGTCAGTAAATCGAGAACGATAGACAGTGCTTCACCGGTTAGAAAGCGTTGAATCTTACGATTTTCTTGAACGCGGGAAATGATGTCTCCAACATAACGAGACTCAAAATAATCCAGGGGTAAGCGGAAGATATGGCCAATAAACCCGACAATGAGTGCTAAATCGACTCGGTTAGCTGTATGGTCTAGAAGATATTGCCGCAGTCCAGTCATGGCGACTCGAAATAGGCTAAAGATGAGCAAGCCTAAACCTATAGCCGTTAACGTGAGATTACTGCGTTGTACGACCACTCGGTCTAACAATAACTGAGTAAACAGCGGCGTAATCAGCCCAAAAATCTGAAGCAGGACTGAGGCGATGAACACTTCCAGCAACACTAACCTGTGAGGTTTTGCTAATTCAAAGAACTGCCAAAAAGGAGTCGTAGTTTCTTTCGTTTCTTTGAGTAGGGCAGTGGGTTGTAATAACAATGCATAGCCAGTCCAACCCGCCTTAAATTGTGCATGAGTGAGGGTACACTGACCGATCGCAGGATCTGCAACGATAACGCGATCGCGTGTAACTTCGTAGAGAACGATGTAATGCTTGCCTTCCCAATGGACAATAGCAGGTAAGTTTTGTTGTCCAAGTTTGTCAAGACTGGCTTTTACAGGTCGCGTCGAAAACCCAATACTTTCGGCGGCGGTGGCTAAACCTCGCAGTGATGCCCCATTGCGGTCAACGTTGGCAATGTCTCGCAGTCGGTTGACGCTGAAGCGCTTACCCCAGTAGCGACTTACCATTACAAGGCAAGCTGCACCGCAGTCAGAGGCGCTTTGCTGTTGAAAGTACGGATAGCGGCGGATGATGCGCTGCCATAAGTGACCGATTTTTACAGTTGGGTTTGGGAAGTAAGCCTTATTGATTTTTTTCTTGGACTCTGGGGATTTTAGATTTTGGCTCCTCCCCGAACTCCGGGGGGGTAAGGGGGGGGTAGATTTTGGATTGGGAAATTTCTCTATCTCCCCATCTCCCCATCTTCCCATCTCCCCGTCTCCCACTGGCGGGGTGTCAGAGTTAGTGAGTTCAGCCAGTTGTGGCAAGTTAGCGAGTGCTGTCTCCCAATGAGAACATCCCAGACTGTAGAGTTGCGTTGGTTGAGTCACTTGCCAACCACGTTCCTTGGGTAACTGCGAACAAACGTAAATATTTCCAGCAGTGAGTTTCAGCCCTGATGTATGCAGCAGTTCCCCTCGACGCAGTAACATTAGCTGCTGTTCTTTTAAGAGTGAAGTTGGCAGTTTACCGATTTGCAGATTGTGCTGCTCTAGGAGTGGTAGTGTTTGCATCACCCCTTCGTAAGGAGCATTGCTAAGAGGAGTAGTTTGGCGACATAACAGTAGCAAATCCCAAAGGACTGCACAGGTGTGAAGATGCTGTCCAATAGAGGGATACTTGCGGATAAGCGTGCGCAAACAATCTCCCGGAATGTAGCAAAGTTTGAGATTTACAGAAGCTCTAGCAGCATAAGGCTGAAAGTGTTCTTCTGGAAACAGGGTTAACTCACCGAATGATGCACCTACGCCTACGGAAGCAATTAAGTTATCGGTGCGGTCAAGTAGCCTGATCTTACCCGCCAGGATGATATAGATACCAACAGTCGCGTCTGCTGTCTGCCAGAACCGTTTGCCTGCACTTGGCTCTTTAACTTCAATTTGCTTGCAGCAGTTTGAGAGTTCCTGCTCTGAAAGAGGTTGACCCAAGGTTTGGGCAAGGTGTTGTCCTAGCTGTTGAGTTGAAAATTCTGATGATTTCTGAACCATGACTTGCACAGAAGCTTAACGGCAGAATTAGTGGCTGGTTTTAATGAGATTGAGCGACCACAAGAAATTAGGAGCGGAGGAAGACTGTAGGTCACGAATGGTAATGTTGGAGTCCTTTGTGCCATCAGTACCTAACTGTGCACTCTCACTTCTTTGTCGAGTGGAAAGCCCCATCTCCTTGAGCAGGCGGTTAATGTGGCAAGCGCTAACCTTAATATCCAGTTCTTTTGCCAGATGCTTTGCTAACCATTGCGCTGTCCATCGTTGAAATGAATAGCCATACTCACGAGGGCTATGGCTCACGAGTTCTCTCAGGCGAGCGAGATATTGCTCATTAACTGTTTTAGGTCGTCCCATTGGGCGATCGTTCCAGTGGTGAGCCTGCCCTATCTGTGCCATGACTATCCAGTACCGTGCCATCTCCGGAGAACACCCCAAGGCTTTGCAGATTTGGGCTTGAGATTGACCCGTATCTGCAAGCAGCATAATTTCAATGCGACGACGATACTCTGGACGTAAATCAGCTTGCAGGCTCTTTAGCAGAAGCTTTCGCTGAAAAGGAGTTAAGTACTGACCTTGCTTTTCCAAAGCTATTCCTCCTTTTAGAACTTGTAATATGGGACTGGATGTTGATCCTGGATACCCCTGGCTTTCCCTCTGCATACTTCTCGGAATCAGAAGTCCAGGAATTCTGTGAATGGTTACAAAACTTTATATTAAACGGGTGAATGGTTAGAAGTGTGGCTTTTCAGGCGGTGGTTGTGGATGAGCAAATGATTTGGCGCAATTAGCAAACAAATGGCGTAAATTCCTCATCTTGTACAAGACAAGCTCTTTGGGCTTCAAGGTGAGGATATTGATGCTCCTGGACTAATTTGTCTCAAGATTTGGAAGCCTCAAATACTAGCGGTTTCAAAGGTTTAGAAAGCGCGCAACTGATTTGCTAATTACGCAAGTTTTACTGCTCAGCCACAAGAGTTAACGCAAGGAATTCAACGGGTCATCTACTTTGATGCAGTGTCGATAGTTCTTTTGCTGATTGCTGCTACTATCTTGTGGCGAAACTCTTCAGCGTGAAACGAACTTTTAATGGTTGTGTCGCAAAAAATTCCAAAAGCACTATGCGTAGGATTGAGGTACACTGATTACAACACTATAAATAGTGCTTCAAGAAATTTTTGCGACACAACCCCTTAAGCTGAGCGACGATGTGAGTTTAGACAAAAGTAAAATTCTTGCTAAAGCTCACACTGGTCGAATCCTGGATTACTCCAATCAAATCATTACCTACATAAATGCTAGTGTCTTTTGCCGAGGAACCGAACCAGTTTCTGTCTTTAACTAATCTGTAGCTGGAGCTTCCGTAAGCTTGAATGCGGTCGATCGCAGTCCAGTCTGTGATTAAGGCGTAGGAAAAATCCTTACCATTTGAGGTACGTCCTCCTAAATAGGATATTCCGGTTGAATCTCCAAGAATAAAAGTGTCAGAACCCGTTCCACCCGTCAAATTGTCAATTTCTCGATTGTATCCCCCCGAAAAACCATCCAAGGTGTCTCTGCCTGACCCCCCAACGAGCCTGTCGCTTCCTGAATCACCAACTAAGAAATCATTGCCTGCCGCGCCTAGCAATGTATCATTGCCCGCTCCCCCATACAGCCTGTCATTATATCTACCACCCCAAATCCTATCTTTGCCTGCAAATCCTTGTGCAATTAGGTTGTCGTAACCTCTATAGGCAAAAGAGTTGTTACCATTGGTGCCGTAGTAAAGGAAAGTCATGTTGATCTCCGAGTAGATTGAGATGAATTAAATGAGTTAACAGCGCTGCAGATTTCGTAGGTTAGCCATTTAACCTGGACACTGCTGTAGAAATGTCTGAAGTTGCAAAAAAGCTGCCTGTTCAAGGTGAGTGAAGATAACTGAGATGAATTTGCTCTGTTTGGCTATCTACAACGTGACTTAGTTCTGGCGATGGCAGACGTATACAAAAAATGAGGTTGTATATCCTGACGTGGTTGTGTCGCAAAAACTTTTTAAGGACAAATGATCTGTATCGTTTGCATTCCCTTAAGCAGCAATTCCAAAGATTGCTTCAATAAACTTGGCTTGAGAGATACTATCCCCTTGTTTGATCGCTTTCACTTGTCCTTTTCGAATCATATTCATCGCTTCAATTCCTCTCAAGGTTTTTCTCGCACTATTGAAGGACTTGAACCCCATCATCGGTCTGGTGATTCGCTTGATGGTTCTGTGATCTTGCTCAATAGTATTGTTCAGGTATTTCACTTGCCGTAGCTCGGTCTCCTCTGCAATCGTCTCTTCTTTCTTCAGCGTATCCAATGCTGCTGGGTAGGCAACATTCTTATCCACGTTAATCACTCGTGGAGCCTAAGTATGCTGAGCTTTGAGTACCTTGCGGAAAAGCGGGATGGCAAGGCAGCAGCCCGCTTTGCACTCAGCAGAAAGTCTAGGGCATTGCCCTGCGAGTCCACGGCAAGGGTACAGATATTTCCACAAGCCTTTGATTTTGATGTAAGTTTCGTCCACCCTCCACGAGTCGTTTGTCAGCTTCAGGTGAGGTCGAATGCGTTTGTCCAGTTCCGAGGCATACTTTAAAACCCAACGATTGATCGTCGCGTAGTCCACCTCTACACCTCGTTCCTGCATGATCTCCTTCAGGTCTCGATAGCTGAGGGAGTAGCGGCAATACCACCGCACGTTCAACAGGATGATTTGGGGCAGAAAGTGCCGCCACTTAAACACAGAAGCATTAGACATCGGAGGGCAAGGAAGTTTAAGCCTGCTTACTTTGCCATTGACTGGTTTTCGCGACACAACCTGCTGTCGAAAGTGTAATTTCTGTTCGTCTTCAAGCAGGTTTAGTGAGAGTTCATGCCAGGGCACATTGGGCGTGTAAACATCTGTTTGTGCAACCATGTAGTTCACCTGTAATTCATCTGTTTGTGCAACCATGTAGTTCACCTGTAATTCGATAGTCTAGGATGCTTGCGACGGACTGAGTATGGATACAGAGCTTCGAGTTGAGTCGTGACTTTGATGAAGAGAAATTCCGGCGATCGAAAACACAGCAGGACTCGATCTCTGACAGAAGGTTGTCGGATTAAGGGCAAAGATGATGTGAGTGAACCCCATTACGATCGCAAGGACGTTTAGCGTTATGAAAGTTTTAGCTAACCAGTTCCATTAGGTTTCACTTCTATAAATGCAGAATGATTGAGCATAAAAATTCGGACGATATTACTTTTTGCTAGGTCTGCTTCTGATGGGTTGCGGTTTGTAAGTAGCAAGTCAGAGAGACAATTCCCAGTAGCCCTAAGAACGTGCTCAAGATGAGCTCATCTCTTGCTAGACTTTCAGGCGTATCTCCTCGGTCAATCCGCGGCTTGTGGGTATTAGTTGGGTCATACAGAACTGCAACCGTCTGATTTTCAGTCGTAGACTTATAGCATGAATCCCAAAACTCGGTGATTTCTCCACTGTTCGTAAATCTCACCTTTAGATTGCAACTAGATGTGCAACTGATTCCAAAACCGCCCCCTCCATAGCAATTCGTTGTTTCCTTTCTTCCAGTGACAATGCCAGATATTATGACGGCTCTTGAACGAAACTCTACTTCGGCTCGGTAGCGATCGGGAATTGTGACGAGCAACCAGCCCGAAACCAGCAATGGAACGCTGACCGGTAAAGAACCCAAGATGGCAAGCGTCAACTCTTTCTGAGTATCTGTGTTCTTTTTATTTATCACTAGTAGCTGATTCATCAGGTTGAATCTCCTTCAATGTCTGGAGGATAAAAGAGTAAAGCTGCTGTCAGAAACATCTGTCATCCTCTATCTTTCAAAGCATATGTAGTCATTGAAGCTTTGCACAGGAGCAGTACAGAGTAGTTAAGGGCAGATATCTTAAGTTCACTTATTTGCTACTATTTTTTGGCGTTAAGCCAGATCTGAATCTCATTTACAAGCCAGATGCATTCTTCTTCAGTCAGTCGCCAGTTCACGACGTAGTTTCGACTAGCTCGAATAGTGACCGCCCAAGCCGTATATGACATATTTTGGTTAACAAACACTTCAGACGAAGTAATGGAAAGATAGCGGATAGCTGAGATTATCCCAGACTCTTTCTTTGCAGAGAAGAATGATCGCGTTGTTACTTCAAAGCGATCGCGTGCCTTGTCAAACTGAATCGCGTGTGCATTTTCGGGGGTTTCCCATAGTGCTTTGCTGAGCGAAACAAGAGCAGCCAGAATAAGTGCACAGATGAAGGCGAGGGCCAGTCCAGGAAACGGCAGGAACATACACAAAATCCAGACGAAGCGGAACACAAATAAAAAATCACGCTTACTGGTGCTAGGCGAAGATTCGCGAACTTTTATTTGCAGTACTTGTGGAGAGTTTTCCTTCACCACAATACAAGAACTGATGCGTTGAATCTTTTTCGATTGAGTAGAACAAACGGTCTGAATGCTGCCGCGAACAGGAGTGATTTCAGAATGCCTTTCAAGTTCCAGTGCTTCACAGGCTTCCTGAACACTGCTGAATCGTTTTTCTAAGGCAGGTTCAGTGAGTTTTTCGATCCAACTGACAAAATCAGAATGAAAACTGATGCGATCTCTGAAATCAATTCTTAAATCGCGCTGTGGTAGATCAACTGGAGCAATCCCCGTCAGTAAATGAATTAACGTTGCTCCCAAGGCATAAAGATCGGAAGAAGCAACAGGTCTTCCCCAAAATTGTTCTAACGGCGCGTAGCCAACCGTTCCTACCACAGTAAACGACCTGCCCGTAACAGCAACTTGATCTTGTACAGCTCCAAAGTCAATTAGCCAGACCTGTTGAGCGTGATAAATTAAATTACTCGGCTTAATATCCCGATGGAGAACTGGAGGACTTAAGCCGTGTAAGTAATTGAGAATTTGCAACATATCTTCAGCAATTTGACGAATCTCTTGTTCACTCCATCGGGTTCCTTGCTCAAGTAAATCCTGTAGCGATCGCCCTGGAACATAATCCTGAATTAATCCCCACCAACAAAGTTGTGACTGTGGCTGTTGCTCCACTAAAAAGTAGTCTCGATATCGCGGAATTCGAGAATGATTGAGATTTTTTAAGACTTGAGCTTCGCGTTCAAACAGCTTCAAATCTTGCCATTGCATTTGAGTGAATACTAAAAGTTTGATGACTACCAACTCGTGGAGATCGGTGGCTAAGTCTGTAGCAAGCCATGTTTGCCTTGCTTGGGGCGATCGCCCTAATGGTTGTTGAAGTTGATAACGCTCTTGCAGAAGCTGTCCTGATGCAAACATGGCTTCACTCACGTTTCTACAAAATGATTCTGACGATACTTTAAATTGGTGAAATTCAGCTCTGTTTTATGAGCATAGGTACGCTTTGAGAGTTTAGACAAGAGCAGATCGGTGCAGTTAAGGGCAGATTCGTTAACTTCAGTGATCTGCGTTGCAACGGCTGCCTGCAACTCAGTAAAGTGTGGGTAGCGAGCACTCAGTGAGGTTGCTGCTCATGACTCAAGATCGTAGAAATCGTGGCGTTCGAGCGACGAAGCAAAGCATCGAAATTCTGCAAAGAAAGCGACATAGCAATGGCTGGACTTTACAGAGACTTGCGAATGAAGCAGGCATTTCTCTGGATACAGTGAAACGGCTCATTAATTGCGTCAGAAAGGTAGACCGAGAGTCAGTAGAAAAGATTGTCTATGCTTTAGATCTATCACCAACAGATCTGATAGATTCCAACGTATGGAACCCACCAAATCCAGATTTAGAGCAACCACCTGCTCGTCAACGTGCTGAAGGAACAGGATATTCCAGAATTTGCATTAGCGATCGCGGCGGCAGATTCTCTTGGAATCGCGGATTAGAACCAAACTTGGACTTAGCGCAACAGTTAAGCAATAAGTTAGAGGCAGTTGAACACAGTGTGTTCATTGCTGGAGAAGAGATGCGACAGCCTGCAAACTGGTTTCAGCGCTTTACTGAAGAATTAGAGCAATGTGACTGTTATGTCCTTCTGCTATCTCCACAAGCGGCGATTAGCGAAGTGATCACAGAAGAGCTTCGCTACGTTTGGGAGCGATATCATGATCGAGGGAAGCCTGCGATTCTTTCGATTCAGGTTGGGGCAGATGTAGTGCTTCCCCCAGAAGTATACGGCTACTTGGAAGGATTCGAGTCGCGGACGTGGACATCAGCAAATGATACTCCTGCGCTCGTCGAAGCAATTCTAAATGCGCTTGATCCTGAGAGGAGAACAGGAGGTGGGGGTATAGTTTCACAACCTCCTCCAAAACCAGAATATCCGACTGGTCAAGTCCCGATTGATTCTACTTTCTATATGGAGCGCCCACCCATCGAAGTGCAATGTTATCAAGAAATTGCGCATCCGGGGGCACTCATTCGCATCAAAGCACCTAGACAGATGGGAAAGACATCGCTGATGGCAAGAATTCTTGATCAGGCACGAAAGCAGGGTCATCGCACGGTGCATCTGAGCTTTCAACTCGCAACCAGTGACGTGTTAAGCAATGTCGATAAATTAATGCGCTGGTTTTGTCTTTGGGTGAGCCAAAGGTTAGGCTTGCCCAACCAATTGGTTGACTATTGGGACGACATTTTTGATGGCAACTACAACAGCACAAGCTATTTTGAGCAGTACCTGCTGGCAGCAACTGATAGCCCGCTAGTGATTGGATTAGATGAAGTCGATCGCGTGTTTGCCTACCCAGAAGTCGCCAATGATTTTTTTGGGCTGCTGCGAGCTTGGTACGAAAGAGCGAAGTATGGCGATAGGGATAGCCAGGTATGGCAAAAGCTTCGACTCATCGTGATTCATTCCACCGAGGTCTACATCCCGATGAATCTGAATCAATCGCCCTTCAATGTGGGGCTTTCGATCGAGTTACCCGAATTCACAATAGAGCAAGTACAGGACTTAACTCAGCGCTATCAGCTAGATTGGACACTCGATCAAATAGAAGCACTAATGCGCTTAGTCGGTGGTCACCCTTATTTGGTGCGAGTGGCGATGTATCACGTTGCTCACCAATCGATCGCCTTTAAGCAGGTGCTTAAACAAGCTGCAACCGAAGCAGGCATTTACAGCGATCATCTTCGTCGTCTTTTGTGGAACCTGGAACAACATCCAGAATTAGCCAACGCCTTTCGCGATGTGGTGACGGCAAAGACTTCAGTTTCATTAAAGTCAATCTTGGCGTTTAAACTAAATAGTTTGGGGTTGGTGACGATCGCAAGCAATCACGTTACTCCGCGCTGTGAGCTATACCGACAGTATTTCTGTGAACGCTTGGCAATAGATGAGATTGGATAACATAATCGACGATCAATGAACCAACATTCAACTTATAACTATCAAGTTGGGGGCAGCCTACCTCCAAATGCTTTGTCGTATGTTGAGCGACAGGCAGACCAAGCTTTATACGAAAAGCTGAAAGCAGGTGAGTTTTGTTATGTATTAAACTCTCGGCAGATGGGCAAATCCAGTTTGCGCGTCCGCACCATGCGTCAGTTGCAAGGCGATAACATTGCCTGTGTTGTGATCGATGTGACTGCGATCGGAACTCAGCAAGTCACGCCCGATCGCTGGTATGCCGGATTGGTGGGCACGATCGTTAAGAGCTTGAAGCTACCTATCAATCTAGGATCGTGGTGGCGCGAGCATGAGCATCTTTCGGGCATGAATCGCTTGAGCGTTTTCATTGAGTCAGTGCTGCTGGTCGAGCTTTGTCAACCGATTGTGATTTTTATTGATGAAATTGACAGCATTCTCAGTCTCCCGTTCAAAGATGATTTCTTTGCATTTATTCGCGCTTGCTACAACAAACGTGCAGATGTTCCAGACTACGATCGCCTGACCTTTGCCCTCTTGGGCGTAGCAGCCGCTTCTGATCTAGTGCAAGACAAAGACCGCACACCGTTCAACATTGGGCAAGTCATTGATCTGAATGGCTTCCAGCTACATGAAACCCAACCGCTTGAGCAGGGTTTAGCCGCACAGGTTAGCAACCCTGAAGCTGTATTGCGTGCAGTTCTAGGCTGGACTGGAGGGCAGCCTTTTCTAACCCAAAAGCTGTGCAATTTAGTCCTCAATACTGCTACGTCCCTGCCCCCTAATGCTGAAGTTGGTTGGATCGAGCATCTGGTTTCTCAAAGCATCGTCCAAAATTGGGAAGCACAGGATGAACCAGAGCATCTCAAGACGATTCGCGATCGCTTGTTGCGCAATGAACAACGGGCAGCCCAACTGTTGGGACTGTATCAGCAGATTTTGCAGGAGGGCGAAATTGTAGCCGATGGTAGTTTTGGGCAGGTGGAATTGCAGCTATCGGGTTTAGTGGTTAAACAGCAAGGGAAATTGAGAGTTTACAATCGCATTTATGCCTCTGTGTTCAATCTCAATTGGGTCGAAAAAGCCTTATCAGAGTTACGTCCCTACGCTGAGTCACTGAATGCTTGGATCGCTACCAATCAAAAAGACACATCGTCTTTGTTGCAAGGAGAGGCACTCCGAAACGCACAGGCATGGGCAGGCGGTAAAAGTCTGAGTACTCAAGATTATCAATTTTTGCACGCCAGCCAGGAGCGCGAACAGCGCGAGGCGCAACGAATTACGAAACAGCAGATACGGATTGGGGGTGCGTTTCTGTTTCTGTCTCTGGTCGGAACAATGACAGCGATTATCCTGGCAAATATGATGTACAAAGCTGTGCAGATTCAACGCTTGAATACAGAGTCTAAAGAACTACTTGGCTCCAATCCACAACCAGAACCACAACAACTAGATGCACTGATTGCCAGTGTGAAAGCCAGCCAGCAGATCAAAGGCATGGTTGGCGACCAAAGCGAATTGAGAAACGAAACAGCAAATATTCTGCAACAGGTGATCTATGCGATTCAGGAGTCCAACCGCTTGCAGCGGCATCACGGCTCTGTTAATAGCGTCAGCTTTAGCCCAGATGGGCAAACGATCGTTTCTGGCAGCGACGATCAAACCATCAAGCTTTGGAGTCGTGATGGCACTGAGCTAAGAACCTTAACCGGGCATACGAATGCCGTCACCAGTGTTAGCTTTAGCCCGGATGGAGAGACGATCGCCTCTGCCAGTGAAGATGGCACTATCAAACTTTGGAATCGCGATGGCACTGAGCTAAAAACGCTTCGAGGACACGATGGTACGGTCACTAGTATTAGCTTTAGCCTAGATGGGCAGACGATCGCATCTAGCAGCGACGATCAAACCATCAAACTTTGGAGTCGTGATGGCACTGAGCTAAAAACTTTAACTGGGCATACGAGTGCCGTCACCAGTGTTAGCTTTAGCCCGGATAGAGAGATGATCGCCTCCGCCAGCGAGGATGGTACTATCAAACTCTGGAGCCGCGATGGTAGAGCGCTCAACACTCTTAGTGGTCATTCAGATAAGGTTTACAGTCTCAGCTTTAGTCCCAATAGCCAGCAGCTAGCGACGGCAAGTTGGGACTATACAGTCAAACTATGGAGTCGCGATAGCACTGAGCCAAAAACCTTGCAGGGACACAACGATCGGGTTATGAGCGTTAGTTTCAGTCGAGATGGGCAAACGATCGCCACTGCCAGCAGCGACAAAACCATCAAGCTTTGGCGACAGGACGGCACCTTGTTAAAAACGCTAGAAGGACACAATGACCGAGTGACTAGCGTCAGTTTCAGCCCGGATGGGCAGACGATCGCTTCCGCTAGTTTTGATCAAACTATTCGCCTTTGGAAGATCGAAGGTAGTTTGCCATTAATTCTACAAGGGCACGATGGCGAAGTTTATAAAGCCAGTTTTAGCCCGGATGGACAGACGATTGGAACTGCAAGCTACGACAACACCGCTAAACTGTGGAACCGAGATGGCAGGGCGCTCACAACCCTGAAGGGGCATCGCAATCGCGTGTGGGACATCAGCTTTAGCCCAGATGGGCAGACGATCGCCACTGCCAGTTGGGATAAAACCATCAAACTTTGGCGGCGCGACGGCACACTACTTGGTACCTTGGTTGGACATAGCGGGTGGGTCATGAGTGTCAGCTTCAGCCCAGATGGGCAGACGATCGCGTCCACAGGTAGCGACAGAAGCGTCCTCCTCTGGAGCGTTAACAGTCAGAAGGTCCAACGAAGGTGGGACACTAACCATCAAGATAACGTTGTAGCGATTCAATTTAGCCCCGTTGATATTAGTCTGCCGTCAGGCGCTGGTCAAACTGCCAGCGGAGCCACGCCTGGAGGTCTGATCGCAACTGCCAGCGATGATGAAACTGTCAAGCTTTGGAGTCGCGAAGGTGAACTGCTTAGAGAACTAAAAGGGCATCGTGATGAAGTCAATGGTATTAGTTTTAGCCCGGACGGAAAGACCATTATGACTGCCAGCGATGACAAGACCGTCAAACTCTCGAGATTAGATGGCACCCTTTTGAGAACGTTGGAGGGGCACAACGAGCGAGTAATGTCCGTTAGCTTCAGTCCTGATGGTAGCCTGATCGCAACGGCTGGTTTTGATAAAACGGTTAAACTCTGGCAGACCTCAAACGGTGGTCTGCTCCAAACCTTTTCTGGTCATACTGACTGGGTTTGGCATGTCAGCTTTAGCCTCGATGGCAAGCTACTTGCGTCTTCCAGCAGAGATCAAACAATCAGGATTTGGCAACTTGATAGCACCAAGCAACAGCTTTCAGAATTGGAGGCGCTATTGTCCTTCGGCTGTCAATGGCTACATGATTATTTGAAGACAAATCCAACTTTGAAGGAAAGCGATCGCCGCATCTGCGATAGTTCTGGTGATTCTCCATAAATGGTGATTGATTGTGAGCGGAACACTCTGCAAATCAAACAACCCAAAAGGTCTATTGCCCACGAACGACAAAATCAAACTCTGAGTGTTTCGAGAAGCGTCTTAAAACCTATCTTCGTACACGAGTTTTGATCGCGCCTGAGGACAAACCTGAACCTTTGTCACGATCGAAAGCTTAATGTTGCGATCGCCATCTCCTTATCCTTCTCCGTCACATCGATACACCGCTGCAACGCCGACAGGCTCTTGTGTCCAGAGATCGACTGAATATGCTTGATCGGCACTCGTTCGTTGTGCATCCAAGTGATTGCTGTTCTTCGGAAGCTGTGAGTGCTAGCTCCCTCAATCCCAACCGCTTAAAGGCTGCCCGTAAAATGGCATCGGCAGACTCCGGGCAAATATGTCCCCTGCCCCACCGACCTGGAAACAAGTAAGGACGACTGCTCCGATACTCTTCCAGCAATTTTCTTAACTCTGGCGACATTGGGACAGATCGCGTCTCCTGCTTTCCTTTGGTGGTAGCTCGACGGAAGGTAATGCGATCGCGTACCCGCCCATCTGTCCCATACACATCAGCACCGTGCAACAAACACGCCTCATTAATCCGGGCAGTCGTGTATAGACAAATCCCAAACAACGCCCGATCTCGCTCAGTCGGCAGCCCCTCTTTATAGGAAAGCAACGACATGGAGATGATCGCTTCCCTTCCTTCCAATCTCCCTATCCAAAGCAGTAATCGAAATAGCTTCAAATCCGAAACCAATCCCAGTTTCCCGTCGAACAACCAGGCAATCTCCTGTGACGAGAGAATCTTGGCTTGGTCATGGCGGTTGATTTTCACGGCTGAAGCAGTACAGGTGTTCAGCCAATTCTACATTAGGAAAGCTCAATAAGTTAACCTATCATCCTCAAATGCTGATTCTTCCGTAAATCCGGAGAGCGACACTAGGCGAACTTAAGGAGAACTTATCGCTCAGTAGTCGCTGGGTAGAATAGCGAGTAGTTTCTGTCGATTCACGTTGTTATCGACAGAATTGTCTTTGAAGAGCTAGAGCCAGAATTGGCGATTGCACTCAGGTATATAAACTCCATTCAGCCGTAAATCCGCTAACCGATCAGCACCATGCAGCAACATCGGCAATCGAGGCGGCTTCAGAGCACCATGATGCAGTAGGGTCAGCTTCAAAGTGGCATCCATGATCTGCTCGATCGATGCTGGACTCCCTTCAGAGCGAACTGTTAGGCGAATTGGACGGGGAACCCCAATTCTGTCACTGACCTGGGTCGTGACCAGAATGGCTTCATGGCTGGAGAGTTTCAACCCGAGTCCGCGAGTCGGAGCCGCAATGCTGCGTCTGCTTTCTGATACCGATTGTGGGAGGTTGTAGAGCCTTGACGTACCTGACTTACGGCACTCGACCAAAATGAATTGAGATTGGATTGCCTTTGCCCAATTCAATAGATGAGTGACCTCTTCGCCGCAGAAACGTCCATCTCGGTAGATCAGAACTGTTTTTCCCCTCAACGTGCCAGCTGGCAACAGTGCCTCCAGAAACCGTTGTGGAATTTCTTCTCCCTCGATCGCGGCATCTTCCGACTTTGCCCGAATAAATTCTCCTCGGTTACCGTACAAGCAGACTCCGGCACAGGTATTCATACTGCCTGACAACCGCCGCTTCTTGGAACGCGCTACATCCAGCCCAGTAAAGACATCGGCAACTTGCAAGGGTTCTGCAAGAACAAAAGGAATGTTCCCTAATTTTGCCAGCACTCCCAGCACCACCTGATTCAAAACGTATCGAGTTTCTTTCCGAAGTGTCTCCTCATAGATGAACTGACTAGCGATCTGGCGGCGTAGCAGCTTCGAGTAAATGCGGTGGTAGAGGCTACCGCTCTCGTCATCGTCACAACTGCGATCGCTTTGAGGCAGGAAGACAAACATGATGTCCGGCTTGATCGTCATCAACTCATCCAGTTTGTCTTCTAGCGTGGCTCGACCCTCTGGACTGTTCCAGTTCTCCACGGAAATGGCTTCGGTGCTGAAGTTGAGTTCTAAGCTGGGAAACTTATAGCGATCGAGTTGCTGCCGCGCCTGCTGCATAAACCCATTGACCTGCGCTTCTGGCTTGAGCAGGTTTAGCACCGCGAGCCGAATGGGTCTTTCTGAAGCATTTTGATAGTCCCGGTGCCGCTGATAAACTCCCCCACTCGCCAATCCACGCAGAATGCCGTTGTAGAGTCCTGTCAAACTCTGTCCAAATTGAATCGGTGTTTGCTCAATCGGGTGCGCTGGTAGCCAAAACAAGTCCCCGTTTTTTCTGCCATTAATCGCTTTGAGTAATTGAGTGCCGTAGGGTCGCAGTGCCTCCTTTGCGGCTGCACTGTATTCCTTTAGAAGTTGCTGACGATCTGCATACGATATTTTGGTTTGCTCCAGCAGCATTCCAAAATCAATGTCTAACTGATTTGCAGTTTCGGCAGTGACGCAGGGTCGCAATGCCGCCATTGCATAGGGGTAGAGGCGTTTGCTGTTTTGCCCAAAGCGTACAGCCACTACCGGCTGCTCTGCCGGAGCTTCTTCCAGTGCTTTACGGCTAATAGCGCCACTAGCTTTTGTGAGTAGAGATGTACGATGCTCCGCGATCGTTCCAACAATCTCTTCGATCGTTGCAGTGCTATCGGTGTCTAGGGTCTCAACCTTCAACCCAACCAGTAACCGCTCAGGGTTCTGGCGGTAGGGGTGATTTGCCAAGAAGCCATCTAATGTTCCCTGAAATGTAATGCGACTGTGGGGAGATAGCGCGATCGCCGGATGAAGCATTTGATTGATTTCAATCGTCTCTGCCCCAAAGTCTGCCCTCCGCTTGACCTCAATGCTTTGCTCTGAATATACAGTCTTGGGTCGGAACGGTTGGCTGACATCCAAAATCTGTTCTGCAAAGGCGGCAATGATATCTGGAGTTACCTGCGGATTCCGCGATCGCTGAAACCGCCACTCTGGGTCAGATGGTTCACAAATCTCGCGGTGGATGTATTCCAGCGCCCCTGTCCATTCTGCATCCGCTGGTAGAGTCTGTCCCTGCTTCGCCAGAGCATAAAAAAGACCCTCCTTCCAAACCACAATGACGTTTGGGAAGTACCGTGAAAAGCGGTAGCTCAGCCGCAACCCGTCTTCACGATCTGTCAGGGGCGACAATCGAAAACTGATCAAGTTCAGATCGGTATGACTCAGGACAAAAATCTCGCTCAGACAATTCTTGTCCTGAACAGCAGGCTGGGTAGCTAATGCAATCATGGTTAGGATGCTCCACTAAACGGCAAATTGACAAACGGATTGGAATTGGCAAGTCCGGCACTGATAGCCAGGATGGGGCGGGAATATCTCTTCAAACGATGCCGATTTGCGCTTGTAGCGCTGCAAGTCATCCTGATGCTGTTGAGAGAACCGGAATAGATCCATCTCCAATACCTGCAATTGCACAGTTGATGCCCGAATTGGGTCTGACCAGGTTTGCGATTCCAGGTTGTAGAAAGAGGCGATCGCCTCCTGGTTAGGGTAGAGATACTGGGCAGCCAGTAGGTAAACGTAGGCTTGGCGGCGGTCAAACTGGGATTTTCCAGTCTTAAAGTCAATGATGTGCAGTGCGCCGTCCGGCTCGACGACGATGCAGTCGATCGCGGCGAACAGATTACACTCCCGGTTTCCTGAATGCAGCAGGATGGGTTGAGGAAATCCTTCGTCTCCCCGACTTAACTTAAGGATGTTTCTATCCAGCAGTACTGGATTCGCCCGGTAGTTGACCAGGACCTGATTGACACGATCGCGAACCTCCTGACTCCTGTGCTCCAAGCCGAGAATTGCTGCCACTTGGCGCACCCCATCATCACCCGTCAAAGGGTGTACATCCTGGTGAAACTCGTAAACTCCCTGCTGTGCAAGTAGCCCAATTTCCTGATAAGTCGTTTCCTGCTGAATCAGGGGTGCAATCTCTGGTTCTTTGGCACGCGCTTTCAGAAAGCCTCGCTTCATGGGGCAGTGCCGCTGCTCTTGCCCGATCGCTGGCTCAAACAGGGACCAGAGGTTGTAACTGAAGAACGGTCTCCAAACAGTCTGCATTGGGGCAATCTCCTCACGACAGGAAGGGCTACTAACACTAAGTATCTCAAGAAGAATTAGTACAAAATTACCAGTGAAACTCTATATACAGACACTCCAGATGAAGCGCAAGCTAGGTAAAGTGGTCTTAGGGTTGATTTTTCTCGTCAACCTTTTGCCATAACATAATTCATGTTGATTTCTGTCGTCAACCCCCGCTATGATCAACCTGTACGTAGGGAGGTTGTAGTGGATCAAACCTTTGGTAAACGGCTTCGAGAGGCTCGGCGGGGCAAGGGATTCAGTCAACGGGACTTGGCTGGTTTGGTTGAGGTTGATTACACCTACCTGTCCAAGTTGGAGAACGATCGCGCCGATTATCCGCCGAAGGAAGATGTGATTCGGGCACTGGCTCATCACCTTGAACTGGATGCTGAAGAACTTAGCTACTTAGCAGGGCGGATTACCGCCGAAGACGCAAAAGTAGTGCAAGCCCTCGCCAAGACCCATCAGAAACAAATGCCAGTTTTGCTTAGAACAATTCGGGATAATCCAGAACTCGCACAACGGATTTTGCAAGAGGCACAACAGGAAGAGCAGTCGGAGGACTAATTAGGTGGGAGTGATTAAGCCGTATCGACAACTGAATAAATGTCAAATCGAGCAGCAGGCGGATGAAGTGCTTGCAGCGATGCAGGCTCAGAACTACATGCCGAAGAAATGGACAAACCTGGCTGAACGGACGGCTGACTTCTTTGACCTTGGGGTTGACTGGATGTCATTCGACCCAGAACGTGACGGCGTTATTGCTGCAAAAATCTACCCAACCGAAAAACAGATTGAGTTGAACTTGGAGTTCCAGGCACTGCACACGAATGAAGGACTTTATCAATCAACTGTTGGGCACGAGGTGGGACACTGGGTGCTGCATGTCAACCAGGGTGAAGCCGATGGAACGATGACTCAAGGCGAGCTGCCACTGACTCCGGCAATGGACAGGCAAATCTTTCTGTGCCGCACTGTGGATGAGCAGGTGATTTATCGGCATACCCAGCGCACCCAGGAAGATTGGCGCGAGTGGCAAGCCCAGTATTTCTCTAGCTGTCTGCTCATGCCTCGCTTCAAGATTGAGGAAGTTCGTCAAGGACGGAATCTCTTGAACCGGAGCCACCTGAAAGCCATTCAAGAGGAACTTGGGGTCTCACAACGGAATCTCATCCACCGATTAAAAGATCTGGAGTTAATTGAGGAGAGCGGTAATCGGCTTTATCCCGGTAAGAGGCTGAAGTCTGGTGAGCCGTTATTGACATGGCAGGAGCCTTCATCCACCCCCAATTAGGTTCTATTGAAGCAGGAGAGTAACTGAGTCTAATGCTGAGGGAGATCTACGTTTTCTGTCGATACACCAATTTATCGACAGAAAACGTAGATCTCCTATAATTCTGTCGATTTGCAGTTAAATCGACAGAACAAAATTGCTGTGGCTCATCGGATCTTAATTGCTGTTTATCATATGCTCAACAAGCAGCAACCCTTCCAGGATCTAGGGACAACTCATTTGGATGAGCATCACAAAGACCATTTACTCAAGCAAATGTGTAGCCGTATTCAGCAGTTAGGCTACTAGGTTAGTTTAGAACCTGTCTCAAGCCTGTCTTCTTAAATCAGGGCTATCTCTGAGTTTCAAGATAGAGCCGGAAATCGTGGCGCATGAGGGGATATCCGCACCACAAGCTCTATAACCGGCGAAGGGAGAAGGTCAGCTTCGAGGAAATTTTGAGGATGCGGTTCTAAGCAAAAGCTAAGGTTGGCGGATTAGCAAAAAATGAAGTTATGCTGTCGTTAAATTGGATAACACTTCAGGCTAGTAGAGGCACGTATATCTTAAATACTGGAGAGTATCATTGTCTGGTCCTAATCAACACTACATCCCGAAATCAGTTCTAAAAAGTTTTGGAATACGAGACGGTTCAAAGGGTAAAAAGGTTAAAGAGGTTTGGATTTTCAAACCAGGTTGTGCACCTTGTGAAACTTTAATTAAAAAGGCCGCTGCTGAAGACTTCTTCTATTCTGAGCCTTCTGTTGATGGTTTAGAAACATTAGATGATCGGATTACGAAATACGAAAGTAATCACTTTGGCCATCTACTGTTTTCGCTACGGAAGCAAGACATTGGTGCTGTGGTTGATCCAACTCAGGCAGCAGAGATCATTACACACTTGACCTGTAGAAACGCTTATATCCGAGACTTCGTTAGTGTTGGGGCTGACGAAGTAATTACTGGTTTGGACGAATTCGTCTCCAATCAGCAATCACTTCAAGCATTCTTCAGTCATCCCAAATTTCAAGAAATGGTGGATGAAAGGTTTGCTGAACAGTTTTCTCGTTGGCAGGTTGATTTGCCTGATTTCGTTCGTTGCCAAATTGCCATGACCCTTTGGAAAGAGAACTTCAATCGGTTCTACACAGAGACCATTCCGCTTTTTGCCAGCGGGTTGAAAAGTCTGGCGGGCAGAAAGCAAGAGCTTATCCAAAGCAGTCACAACAAAGCGCTTACTGCGAGCTTCACTCCAGAAGAGCGGCTCAAGACATTAGGCCGCTTCTCATGGCATATCTGCTCTGCACCAAAAGGCGGCGCGATTCTCCCTGACTGCGTTGCACTGGGAATGGCTCAGGACAATTCTGTTCTTCAACCATACTTAATGACTTCGGCTGATAAGCTCAGAATCGTCATCTTTCCTATTAACCCCGACAAGCTTTTGATAGGCTGCAAGGATAGTTTTGATTTGCCTGATTTGCGTTCGTTCAATGAGGCAGCGGCAGCGTGCAGCCATACTTTTTTTGTAAGCGCCTATCGGACACCTGATCTTGAGAATTTAGCACAAAGGATTGGAGAACTGTCCTATCAGACCATTTCGAATGCTGTCACGGAGGCTCTGAACGATTACAGAACTGATCCTCAAATGAACCAGGCTGGCTTACAAGCTGCACAGGTTCAGTCGGAGCAGGAGGCACAAGAAGCGGAAGCGGAAGCCTATGGAGCTGTTATCTTTTCAAATCCTCAGCCCTTCAACTTCTCAATCAGCTTTGTGGATTGCGCCGATCAAGACACAGCTAACGTAATTGGTAGCGCAATAAAGGGGATCGTGACTGAGCTGAATCGATGGATGCCGCTCAATCGACTTGATGGCATCACGCTTGCAGCAGATTACGAACACGCCTTGCAAAAACTGGATCGTGGCGTACCTACAGTCAGAATACTTACTTCTGTGAACGAGAATTATGGTGTGGGCTGGTTAATGCCGGTGCTGGTTGTTCGTAACGACGTGATTAAAATTCATATCGTTGCAAGAAGCGGTCTTGGGCACTCCCTAATTAGTGAAGTGGAAGCTGAACGGTCTTTAGCTATTCACGTCTTAGTGTTCGGGCTGAGTCACGCAGCCAATGTTAGTTTGTTCGAGCAAGCTTTGCCTGGCGTTCATCTAACCGAAGATTTTTATGAATCGATTCTCTATCCCTATGCAGGCGCTGCTTGGTCTGGTTATTTTGCCTCACGGTGGAGCGCTAGTTTTGCTCCAGATCTTATTAAAAATGATAGAGACATCCTGATCAGCGTTCTTGAACGAATGCTGCGGGACATTCCCCAGGTCCGTCTTACTTACCGCATTGATAACGATCTCGATCGTTTGTTGAGTTTCGCCTTATCTTCAACTGGAGACGTGCTGAGATACGCCGCCTATCTGCTAGGGCACTGCGATGATTTGGATAGATCGCCCTACGATGACGATGGTCGCTTAGCGGCAACTTTAGAAAACGCTGGACTCACTGGATGGCTTGCTATTTTTCAGACAGATCTTCAGAAGATATGGGGCAACCAGGGCCGATGGACTTCTTTCCAGGAGTTCCTGACGCTAAACAGACATCTCGAACGGCTGCTATGGCAGTCCGGAATCTTCCCCTACAAAACTCCTGAGGGAGGCATGTATGTGTCCGTGCCTTTAGTGACCGATGGTCTGTTGTCTGTTCCACCTTCCAACGAATGAGTTACAGCTTTTCAAGGGCAAGGAACAGATCAATTGCTCGCTTCGAACACTTTGAAGCTATAGGTCCAAAGATAGCGAAGCTGCATCTAAGTGCCATTTAGTAGGGGTAAAGGTAGCGGCGCGATGTAGAAAGTCGAGTGTTTGAGGATTAAAGCTAATCCTCCTAATGAGCGAAGAGCTGTCTCTCCCATTGGAATCTATCCCACTGTCCCCACGTAAAAGAGTCACCGACTCCGGTCACACTAGCAGTAAGTAATGAACCCAGTGGAATGCAGACCACGAACAGTTTGCAGGGTTAGAAAGACAGATTCAACAGGTTGGTGCTCCAGCCGAAGAAATTGAAGGTCTGACAATACAGCTCTGCATCGCCTGAGCCAGTCCTTGCAGAGCTGTGTTAAATATCAACAAACTGTTGATAAAGCTGTAGTTAAAGCACAACAGCGAACGAAATCGGGCTATCAACGGGTGCAAGCTTTAGCTTCCAAACCGCAACCCAAAACCTACATGGATTTGGTTCGCCATGTACCCAATTAGCCCTACCCCATTTCTGGTAGGGCGATCGCCAACAACTCTAAATTTCTGTCAACCACTGCTTGCAGTTAATCTGTCCAACTCATCCAGTAGCTTATTAATCCGATCGCGTTTCCTGCGATCGCTCCAGATCTCACCCTTCTGCAACCGCTTACCGATCTCACTCAACCGCTGAACGGCAACCTTCTCAGGAGGCAGCTCCAATTCAGGCTTAATTTCCTTGACCCGCACCTTAATCTCACTCAACGGTAGATCTTCAGCGATCGCCTGTTTGAGTAGTTCACGCCGCTGGTCTTCAGCTTTGACCCGTGCGATCGCTCGCGCTTTCGTAAACTCAATCTTCCCTTGCCTGAGAACATCCAGCACATCCTGAGGCAGATTGAGCAGGGGAAGACGGTTGACCCGAAAGGACTCAGCACTAAAGCGACCGACCGTAGAGAGCAAAGATTCAATCGTTTCAAGCTGACGGATAACGTTATCCGTCAAATCTTGCCCTCTCTTTTTGGCGTTTGCAGCCTGGTTTAGAACTGCCACCACCTCATCGGTTGAAATGTTGAGATCGATCGCCATCAACTGCAAAAGCCCCTCAGTCTCGTCCACTGGGTTAAGGTCATCCCGTTGCAGGTTTTCGATCAGTGCTACCTGTAGCGCCTGGCGATCGTTAAATTCCCGAACGACAACGGGAACTTCCTTTAGCCCCACTTCCTCAGCAGCCCGATACCGTCGCTCCCCAGCGATCAGTTCATAGCCATCCTCTAACGGACGAACTAGGAGCGGTTCTAAAATCCCATGCTCCTTTACAGACTGAGTGAGCTGCGCCAACTTCTCTGGGTCAAAGTAGCGTCGGGGCTGGTGCTTCGACAGCACAATTTTGTGAATCGGAACGGTGCTGGCTGAAGAACCCTCTTCAACCTCAATGCTAAAGAGATCAGTCACGCCCCGCATCTGGGGAACTTGAGGACGCTTGCTAGCCACTACAGATCCTCCATGCCTTGTGCAATTTCGTCCAAAACCTTCAGAGATGGATGCTTGGGTGCGTAGACTGCCAGTGGTTGTCGCGCCATTGCCGCGTCTGCATAGGCTGTCGCCCGAGAGATCGGAGAGAAAACAGGGGCAAGCGGAGATAACTGTTCCTTCAACGCCTCTAAAATCGCCTTGTCCTGGCTAGCATTGTTGTAGATCGTAGGGACAATCCCAGCGATCGCCAATTTCCGGTTCAAATGCTTTCTCACCTTCTTGATCGTATCCAGCAACAGTTCAGTTCCCTTAAACGCTTTAAAGTGTGTCTGAATCGGAATTAAAACATGAGTGGATGCCGTCAAAGCCAAGATGCTCAGAACTCCCAAGCTAGGAGGACAATCAATCAAGATGAAGTCATAGTTCCTCGTCTCCGGTTCTAGAGCTTCCTTTAACCGCAACTCTCTTGCCATGACGGCTGCCAGTTGCAGTTCTGCGGCACTCAGTGTAATGTTTGCAGGAGCAAGGCTCATCCTATACAAGTCTTGCTGGATCGGCAGTTTGCCCTCCTCTTCCAAAATTGCATTCGTAATGGTTTCCTCTAATTCGTGAGGTTCTAATCCCATAAAAGTCGTAAGCGAAGCTTGGGGATCAACATCCACCAACAGCACACGATGCCCACGAAGTGCCAAGTGGTAGCCCAGGTTCATTGTCACCGTCGTTTTACAGACGCCACCAGCTTGGTTAAAAATAGCAATGACTTTATGCACAATCAAACGTGTAGCGACAAGCTTAGTTTATCTGTTGACCACGGTCTTTGAACAAGTTTGATGGACGATTATCCTGATTATCTGGTTGAAGAGGCACTGCGCCTTTTTGACTTACTGCATAGCAATTCATTTGAGAATGACGCACCCCTAAGCCGACAATTTAAGGAGCTACCCGCTCGCCCTGGTATCTATGCTGTAAAACACCGAAGTTTAGGAATTCTGTATATTGGTAGAAGCACTAATATCCGGGCACGCTTAAGGGGCGGACACAAAGCATTGGGATGGGCATTTATTGATCGCCTCGACCCTGATGATGTGCGGATTGCCTGCACAACGCTTGCCTTTCAGTGGAATCGAGTATCATATCAGTTAGAGCAAATCATGATTAAGCACGTTCGCCCCCCGTACAGTGATCGTTAGCATCGGAGGACTGACAGATGCAGATGGCTAACTCAACCACAAAAGCAATCCTCCTCAGCCACTTCCCTGAGCGAATTCAAGCTGCGCTTAAAGCTTATGCTTCTGAAGTTAACCTGTCCCCCGATACTACCGTGCAGTTAGCGATCGCCTTCTTCCTGGAATCAGCTGATATCGAGCTAGAGCCAGCAGACACCAACACCAATAGTGAGGATTCACCTAAGGCTCCCCCCAATCAAGGCGTACTAGCTTATTTGCCTTTCCCGCTTCAGCGAGGCATCCAACAGTATGCAACTGAGGCTGGGTTTCCACCAGAATTTGTGGTCGAGATGGCAGTCACTTTCCTTCTCGACCCAGATGCAAGCAACTTTGAGGATTGCCAGGTCGGTGTTCAGAGAGAACAGGTCTACTTACTCCAGCAATACCGTGAAGCTCGTCAAGTTAAAGCCGCATAGGCGACTCGTTCTGGCTATGCCCCTACATAGAAGTTGTTGAGCAGTGAACCAAGCGTAAGTCCGACACACCAGACTTACGCTTGGTTCACTGCGATCTCTTGGGTTTAGCTGTACCTTAACTTGCAACCAGAACTTGTTAACTCTCTGCTGGTCCATCGAGATCAAGCGTGACCAGGAATTACTCTATCTATCCGTTATCTTAGCGATCGCTTCAGATATCAAAAAAAGTCTGCCAGAATAAAGCAAATAGCGTTCGGCAAAGCTAACACTGAGCAGAATTTCAGTGCGAGAGGGATTTCTAGCCTGCCTTATTCAAAACCCTGCTTCTATACTCAGAAGATAGAGGAAGTATTTTTGCCTCACGGACAGATGGGAGGGAAAAACATGGCGCGGGGATTTGGAAGCGTACAACCGAAGCAACGTAGTTCTCGGAAATCTGTATCCCAGAAACTCCAGAAGAATCAGACTGACTCCCAACAACGACAAACAGAAATTAGAGAAGAGATCGAAAACTTTTTAGCGCAAGATAGACAAAAGAACCTTGAACAACACACCTTAGCCTGGCTAGCAGGTGTCTACAACCCATTGGGCAAAGGGGCAGAGGACAACGCTCGACTCTTGGAGGCAGACGAAGAGGAATGGCTCTTCCTTGCCAAAGAGGTTGGCTGGCTTCAGGTTGAAGATGAACTTGACGCGATTTACTTCACTGCTCCACCACCGAACTTTGACCCAGCGCAGGCTGACTGGTATATCCGCCCTGACCTCACTACCTGGTTGGAAGAACCCGAATTACTCAGTGAAGCGATCGCCAAGTATCCCATTTCTGCCGAACTGATGAGAGCCGCGATCGCACGGTATACCCAACCGCTAGGCTGGAATGCCCAGAAAATAGAGGTATTCATTCGAGAGACTACTGGTCGCCCAAGCGCAGAAATGGAGATCGCCGACTGTACAATCGTTCTACTTGAGCTTGGACGACTCTAGCTGTCAAGTTCCAATAGTTTTTGGAAAGAGGAGTCCCGTTGAAATGCCATTCCGAAAACTATTAGAATCTAACCCTAGCTCTAAGTTAACTCCTGACCTTAGCTTAGATAGGGTATCTTCAGCAGCCTGCTTCTCAGCCTCCTTTCTCCCACGCCCTTTTTCTTCCCCGTACTCTTTGCCATTGACAAAGACCTTCGCTCAGTACTCCGGTGCGTGGTCTGAACCACCAACACGCTCTGTTCAAACTGGGGGAATACAGCTCCAACCTTGTCCTGCACCCACTCCTGAAATCGATTCTTTTACTTCAATTGCTCCAATCGAGCAGATGAGAACGCAAGTGGCAATTGGGGCTGCTGTCCTGTAATTAATTGGGCGATCGCCCTGCCTGCACCAAAAGCGATCGGCATTCCGTGTCCGCTGTAGCCCGCGATGATGTACTCCCCTGGGTAGCCCGGCAGCTCACCCACTAACGGATTATCATCCGGGCTAAACCCCATAATGCCGGTCCACTCCTGCCCAATTTGGACATTGCGTAACGCTTCAAAGTGATCTGGTAAAAACGTCCGTAGTCCTTCGCTAACGGCAGGTTCAATCTGTCTATCATCCTCAATATTCCACTCGTGGGTGGGCGATCGCCATCGCATCCCACCTAAGACAATCCGTCCATCAGGACGTTGCAGGCAGTACTCGTAGCCGTGATTGGTGATCCAATCAAAATTCCACAAGGGTGGTACGGGTTCTGTGACCATGACCTGTCCCCGCACAGGGATGATCAGATCCTTCAGGACAGGGCGCAGATGACGCACATAGGCATTGGTTGCATGAACCACGAACTTTGCCCGAATCTCACCGCGTGGAGTGCGAACAATCAAACCACTCTGGCTTTGCTCAACGGCTCCAACAGATGTCCCGGTTTGAATATTGGCTCCGTTTTGCATTGCGACGCGGGCGATCGCCCCAACTAGCTTCGCTGCCCAGACCTGAGCATGTTCCTTGTAAAGTAACCCTCCCAGGAAACGTGAACTCCCGGTGTGACCAATAGCCTCTTCCTTGTCCCAGAACTGGACATCCAATCCTGCCTCCTGCATCAATTCAAACGACCGCCGTTGTTGCTCAACCTCCAGCGGAGTCAGCGCTAGCGACGCTAAGGAATTGAAGTGGAGGTCGCAATCGACCTGATGTTGCTCAATAAACTGATGTACTAGTTCAACTACGTTTTGGGTGAGGTGCCAAATCGCGAGTGTTTCTTCTAGCCCGTGGGTGGCGATCGCATCGGCAAAGTCTTTGTTCGTGCCAGGTGCTAGATGTCCTCCGTTCCGACCAGTGGCACCTTCCGCTAACCCTTGGCGCTCTAATAACACGACCTCGACTCCCAGCCCGCTCAGCCAGTAGGCAACACTGACACCCGAGATCCCTCCACCAATTACCACCACTTCCGATGCGGTGGGCAATTGAGGTGTACTTTGCAGATGTCGATTGACTGAATCTACAAGCCAGAAGGAGTCAGATAGAGGTTTCAGCTTTTCCATTCTTTAGAGATTCTGGTGTAGCTGTTTCAATTGTCGCAATAGCAGGACTAGCTCTCTTGCACTCAGCTGGGAGCGCTCTTTTCCAGCAAAATGTTGGGCAACCCAAATCGATCCCTGAGCCGCAATCCACCCCAATCGTTCAACTTCAGACTCAATTGCACTCAGGAGCACCTGCACGGATTGGGGTGGAGAATTGGTTCGATTCTCTGACATCGTACGCTGTACAGATGTACTATGACTCTCTGAAACCGGGGCAGGGGCAGGTGGAAGATCAATCCCCGGCAACTCAAGGGACTGCTGAATGAATACCTCTCTCCCTCGAAGGCGATCGCCCTGCCGCTGCTGCACCTGGCGGAAGTAGTTTTCGTCCGGTAGGGGTTGAGTTGAAGGGGTGCCTTGTTTAGCCTGCTGACTTTGGAGGGCAATCTTACTCAGAATCTCCCGAATCAGTGCAGGTCCTGGTTCAATCACGGGCACGTCGGCAGGTTCGGTGGGTTGCAACTCCGGCGTAGGTTGCGAATTCTCGGAAGCATCACCTGTGGATAACCCCCCAGCCCCCCCAACAGCCAGAAGGTCAATCTCACCTGCTTCCTGCGCTGGGGGCGCAGAAGCAGGCGGGGGTAAAAGCTTATTGGTAGCGATCGGGTGGTATTCCGCTTCTGGTAAAGGTTCCGGGCAATTTGAGTTCTCTAAATTCGGCTCAGTTGAGTGGTATTGCTCTTCTGATAAGGGGTTCAGGCTCTCTGGGTGCCATAAGTCCCGGTTTTTATCCAGGGTTTTGTTGCCGATTTTATAAGCTCGGATAGCGTTTCTGCGAGCCGTCGTTTGGGTGGGCAAGGCATTCTTTTCGAGCAGATTGGCGATCGCCTGTCGGATTCGCTCTTTCGCATCCTGGGCTCGCTTTTGATTTGGCGTTAGTTCTTTCGGCTCCAAGGAGTTGCGATCGTCTCCTGGAGGCAGGGGTTTCTTTGAGCCATACGGGTAATACCGACGCTCGGCGGCGCGTGCCCAGGCTTTAGCAAGTTGAGCAACTTCATGCTGGTGTCCACAGAACTCTTCAAACCCAGGAAGGGAACGGATTACTTCAACAATTCTATGGGCTAAAGCTTCACCCCTGGCTGCCTGACAGAAGTAGGTGAAACCCAGCAGACACAAGGGAATTGGCGAAGAAGGTAGAGAGTCATGAGAGGCTAGAGTTACCACACAACAGCCCAAAATCATGACACCCTCTACCCATTTGTATGGTCAACTATTCGACCAGT
>JACJOC010000020.1 GCA_014695345.1 Cyanobacteria bacterium FACHB-471 | reverse complement strand
ATCGCTCGCCTCGTTGGCATCCGTCCTTACAATGCGATCGCCTTTTCGGGACCGATTGCGGTGTTTGTTAGCGTCTTTTTGATGTACCCGTTGGGGCAATCCTCCTGGTTCTTTGCGCCCAGCTTTGGGGTAGCGGCGATTTTCCGCTTCTTGCTCTTCTTCCAGGGCTTCCACAACTGGACGTTGAACCCGTTCCACATGATGGGAGTAGCTGGCATCTTGGGTGGCGCACTCTTGTGTGCGATTCATGGAGCAACAGTGGAGAACACCCTGTTTGAAGACGGTGAGAATGCGAACACCTTCCGAGCGTTCAACCCGACCCAGTCGGAAGAGACCTACTCGATGGTGACGGCGAACCGCTTCTGGTCGCAGATTTTCGGAATTGCCTTCTCGAACAAGCGCTGGTTGCACTTCTTCATGCTGTTTGTGCCGGTCACAGGCTTGTGGATGAGTGCCGTTGGCGTCGTTGGCTTAGGCTTGAACCTGCGGGCGTATGACTTCGTGTCGCAGGAGATTCGGGCGGCAGAAGACCCTGAGTTTGAGACGTTCTACACCAAGAACATTCTGCTCAACGAGGGCATCCGCGCTTGGATGGCTCCTCAAGACCAGCCTCATGAACACTTCACTTTCCCTGAGGAGGTACTACCACGTGGTAACGCTCTCTAGTAATTCAATGGTTGCAGGCGGCCGCGACCAGGAATCCTCCGGTTTCGCCTGGTGGGCTGGTAATGCTCGTCTGATCAACCTTTCCGGTAAACTGCTTGGTGCACATGTTGCCCACTCAGGTCTGATCGTCTTTTGGGCTGGAGCAATGACTCTGTTTGAGGTTGCTCACTTTGTTCCCGAAAAGCCCATGTATGAGCAGGGATTGATCCTGCTGCCTCACCTGGCTACCCTTGGTTGGGGAGTTGGTGCAGGTGGTGAAGTAATTGATACCTTCCCTTACTTTGTGGTTGGTGTTCTGCACCTTATTTCTTCTGCAGTTCTAGGTCTAGGCGGCATCTACCATGCCGTTCGTGGTCCTGAAACTTTGGAAGATTACTCAGCCTTCTTTGGCTACGACTGGAAAGACAAGAACAAGATGACCACCATCTTGGGTATTCACTTGGTTCTACTGGGAATCGGTGCTTTCCTGCTCGTGCTGAAGGCAATGTTCTTCGGTGGCTTGTATGACACTTGGGCACCCGGTGGTGGTGATGTCCGCGTAGTTACAAACCCAACCTTGAACCCCGCTGTGATCTTTGGCTATCTACTTAAGTCTCCTTTTGGTGGCGAAGGCTGGATTGTCAGTGTCAACAACTTGGAAGACATCGTTGGTGGTCACATCTGGGTTGGTTTCACTTGCATCTTTGGTGGAATCTGGCACATCCTGACCAAGCCTTTTGCTTGGGCACGTCGTGCTTTCATCTGGTCGGGTGAAGCTTACCTGTCTTACAGCCTTGGTGCGCTAGCTCTGATGGGCTTCATTGCTTCCACGATGGTTTGGTACAACAACACTGCTTACCCCAGTGAGTTCTACGGTCCCACAGGTCCCGAAGCTTCTCAGGCTCAAGCACTCACCTTCTTGGTGCGTGACCAGCGCTTGGGTGCAAACGTTGGTTCTGCTCAAGGCCCCACTGGTCTAGGTAAGTACCTGATGCGCTCTCCTACTGGAGAAATCATCTTTGGTGGTGAAACGATGCGCTTCTGGGACTTCCAAGGTCCCTGGTTGGAGCCACTACGTGGACCTAACGGTTTGGACCTAGACAAGATCAAGAATGACATTCAGCCTTGGCAAGCTCGTCGTGCGGCTGAGTACATGACCCATGCTCCTTTGGGTTCACTCAACTCGGTGGGCGGCGTTGCGACCGAAATTAACTCGGTCAACTTCGTCTCTCCTCGTGCATGGTTGTCAACTTCTCACTTTGTCCTCGGTTTCTTCTTCTTAGTAGGTCACCTGTGGCATGCAGGTCGCGCTCGTGCGGCTGCGGCAGGTTTCGAGAAGGGTATCGATCGGGAAACTGAGCCTGTACTCTCCATGCCTGAACTTGACTAGTTTTAAGCTAGGTTCCGGTTAATAAAAAAGCTCCTGCCTTGGCAGGAGCTTTTTTATTAGCTTGGATTGGGGTAAGGCTGGCGAGCTAAACTTCTTAACCATTTGCTGGATTTAAGCCGCTGTAGAATTAGGCAGAAGTTTTTACTGAAGTAGTGGGCAATTAACGAGTTACCCACTGCTAGAGGCTCAAATTATTAATATGGATAATTCTGATTTAACGGATGCTTTGGAGTGGACTCCTGAGGCAGAGACAAAACTCAAAAATATTCCTTTCTTTGTTCGGGCACAGGCGCGACAGCGAATTGAGGCAATGGCAAGAGAAGCTGATTTAGAAACGGTAACGGCGGAGTTGGTTGAACAAGCTCGAATTGAGTTTGGACAGTAGGTAATTCAAGCTAGGAGTCCTGATTGTTGCTGGTCATGGCAGCAATAACGGCTTGCTGTCCGACTTTTTCATAGAGTGTTTTGAGGTATTCGGCGATCGCTTGCCCTCCTCCACCTGCCCCGCTCCCTTCCTTCAACGGAATTGGGCCAAGAATGTCTAACACTGTGTTGCTGCTGGGCGGCGGTGCAATTACGACAAGAGAAGATTCTAGCTGGTCGTTGTACTGCCAAAATTGCTGCAAGTTGAGGGTTTGGGAATCGGACGCTTGAGTAGTTGATTCGTCTATCTCAGCGGGAGTGTCGTCGGTGCTGGTGCTGCGGGTTTGGCGCAGGGCGGTGATGATTTCTTCTTTAGTGCGGCCTCGAAGCTGAAATAGGACAAAGGGATCTTCGCTGAAGCGATCGCCCAACAGATAATAAACTGCCCCAATGTGTTTACAGGGATTGGCTGGGTCAGGGCAAGAACATTTACTGTGAATGTCAAATTTGGTCAACGGAAATAGGCTTAACCCGTTTGAGGTAAATACTTCCTCAATGTTTTGTGGCATCTCGCCTGCTAGCAGCTTGGCTGAGAAAATTGCCCGTTGAGCCATCGATTCAATCACATACTGCCACTGCTCATCATCAAACGGATCGAGGGAAAGCGAAACCTTGTAAGGTTCGGGTGCTGTTCCCTGGACACGGGCAAACACCTTTGCACCACGAAACTCAATTTCTAGTACATTTCCTTCACGGGCATAGTTGCGGGCACGGGCGAGGCGGCGTACCCAGCCAAAGGATTCCAGCACATCAACCCATCGCTGGGCCCACCATTCGCGGCTTGGTTGAGAATCCGTCATCATAATGTCTTACCTTAAGTTTCAGAAGGGGCTTAGCACATTGCCTTTTAGAAGGGGCTTGGCATTGCCAAGCCCTTACAGGAGCGCTAATTTGCTTTGTATGGTTTCTTCCTCTAAAGCCTAAAAGATGCCAGATCGTCATCTTCGGCCGATATGACTACTTTGCCATTTCCCTGAATTTGAGCGGGAAGCAGGTCAGGATTTGCTTCAGTGGTGATGTTGACCTGAGCAACGAGATCGGTCCAGGTGATCTGTTTGTTCTGATCCAAAACGGACAGCAGATCGATGAAGGCTTTAACTGTGTTGCGGGGAGTTCGGAAGTAAGCATCACCGATGCGCTGAGAGCAGTGTGCCATAAATGCTTGAATTCCTGCATCGGGAAGAAGGTACTGGTCAGGATCGCCTGATGCAAATACATGACGAATTTTACTCAGCAGCACGAATAAATCTTCGGGGCTGAGGTTGCCTAGACGCAGAACGGGGTTGTTGTAGTCCACCAGTCCATTGACGGCAAAGGTATTTTCTGCCAAACGAGACTGTAAGGCGGGGTAGCTGTACAGACCCCGTCGGGTATCCATGAGAAAGTCAGGAGTGCCGCCTAGCATGAAGCCTAAGTCAACTGAAGTTCCCTGGAGGCAATCGTTGAGGATGCGGAGAATCTGTTCGTAGTTGCTTCTTCGGGCTTGCGTGTTAGCGAGTTTGTAGAGGTTGACCAATTCATCCAGACAGATCAGGAAGCCTGAGTAGCCTGCTAGCCGGACAAGCTGGGTAAAGAGCTTAAGCTGATCGTAAACGTTGGCATCGTCAACAATAGTTCTTACGCCGAGGGCACTGCGGGCATCGGTACGGGTGGTGTATTCGCCGCGCAGCCAGCGGATGGCACTAGCTTTGAGAGCTTCGTCGCCGCTGTCGTGACCTCGCCAGTAGGCGGCAATCACTTCTGCAAAGTCGTAGCCGCCGACCATTTCTGATAGGTGAGCCAGCCGTTCTCGAATCACAGCTTCGGGGTCAATGTCGCGATCGCGCCCTTCACTGATGGCTGAGGTCACAAACCGCTCGACCACGCTGGGCAATGCGCCACCGTCGGGCTTAGTACGAGTGGACAGGTTTTGCATCAGTTCGGCGTAGAGCGATCGCGCCTGTCCTGAGGTGGCGTGAAGACGGCGATCGGGGGTGAGGTCGGCGTGGGCGGTCACCAGTTTTTTTTCTAAAGCGATCGCCCTCACCAGTGACAGAAAAAAGGTTTTGCCGGAACCATATTCACCAATCACAAAACGGATGGCAGAACCTCCTTCAGCAATCCGATCGAGATCTCGAATCACGGCTTTGGTTTCCTCGACCCGCCCGACCTGAATCAAATGCTGTCCACGACGCGGCACCACGCCAGCCTGCAAAGACTGAATCACAGTGTCGCGGTCTTTGGCTTTGATCAATCCATTGGTCATGCAAGTAGTTTCCGTAACACGTCTGAATTCACTTCGACTGGGTCATCTCCTTCAGTTACTGCTTCGTCACACCGATCGAAGGCTGCCTCATTGATGACTTCTAGCGCCCCATCTAACATCAAATCGAGTTGAGTGGCGATCGCTTCCAGTTCTTCCCGTTGCCAATGCGCTTGCTTCTGCAAAGTAAACAACAGTTCTGAATGAGCCTGATCTAAACCTGCAACTTGAATGATGGGTGTTGCTAGTTCAGAGGATTTGGACGATTTGGATTTAGAGGACTTGCGGCGTTGAGTCGTTTTGGAGTGAGGACGATCAGTTTTCGTCGTGGAGGGAGAAGGCGATTTGGCAGATGGGGAAACCTCTTCATCGACAAAGATGTCTGCCAAAATGCTAGAAATTTCCTGCGACTCTGTCAGCTTGGATTGTACCAGGGACATATCGAGGGCGAGTTCTTGTTTTTTAGAATTTCCTTTCGGCGGAGCAGGAATTTTGTGCCCCTGGGTGGGAGTAGCTTTGCGAACGGTGACAGGTTCACTAGCGGGCTGAGATGAAAGAGGGGAAGGTGTGCTACCACTTGTGCTAACCGCATGAATATCGCTATACAGCGTTTGAGAATCAAGCTCTAGCTGTTTATAAATTTTCTCCAGAACCTGAACTTCCTGAGGAGCCGCCTGTCCGTCAGCGGTAGCGACCTGAACGACAAACTGAGCAAACTCCTGACGCTGGGCTGGCTTCAGTTTTGCAATTCGCGCTTTGAGTCCTCGCAGATTTGATTCGTGTAAAAGCAGATGCAGGTGGGCGCTGAGGCGCGATCGCTCCCATTCCTCAACCGCTACTACTGACGCTAAGTGAGTTTCCAAATACTGCTGTTCGATTGCATTGGGAGATTCGTCACCACTGGCAGCGGCGATCGCCAACTGCATCAACAACGTTGCCTCAACGTATTCCTCTGACAAACCATCGGACAGCTCTAACTCATGTGAATTGTTAGAGTCAGGTATTCGGCAAAAAAGGGCAAAGCTATTCTTCAATGTTGGCAGTGTGCCAGTCAACCGAGGATCGGGTTCAATGCCATAGCCCAGACGAGTTAGCGTATTGGCTAATCCATTCGCCTCAGTTTTGGTGAGTTTTTCGGGATTGCTGCCTGACCAATGTTTCAGCACCTCTTTGCCCGAAACGACCGCAACTTGAGTTTTAGGCTGAGCAAAGTTCTTATCTAGCCAGGTTCGCAGGTTTTGGAGAACATCGCCCCCATAAAGGGGCAAAAGATCGGCTGGAAGGAGAGCGATCGCTGCTGCCGACTTCTGCGCGTCAGGATTGCGAGCAAGGAAGCGACTGAAGGATTCAAGTTCCTTGCGACATTGCAGCACGACTTCCCCGATCTGAGTGACTTTGGCAGTGAAGCGGCTGATGTCGGGAAGCCCACCCACGTTGATGTCAAGCGATCGCCCAAACGACGGACTTGACGGAAAGTAGCTCGTTTTCAGCTTTGTCTTACCGGGCTTGAGCTTGATTCCCTCGCCAAATTTTTGCTGATAGCGCAGTTGAAACAGCGTCTTAAATTCATCCACACAGCGAGTTGCCGCTGTAGGTAACGCATTGTTGGCTAGACGGGTGTACCAGGCGATCGCCCATTCCGCCGGAATTGGCTGTCCCTGTTTCACCTTTTGCCCTAGACCAATCTGTAGCGCAAACGGTTTTGCCGTCATCGGATCAATCAGCTCTTCTGGTAGCTCAGAGGAGCGAATAAAACGACAAATTTCCAGGAAGGTTTCTGTCTTGTTTGCAAAAGACCAGTTTTCGCGCGGGTTGCCGTAAATATCTTGCAGCCGCTTCACTTCAGCTACAATCTGCTCAAATTCCGGCAAATCCTCTGGTGCGATGGTAGGGCGCTCATCGAGCAGATCATGCAGTACTCGTCGCTCTAGCCCGTAGAAAAATAGCCAAACGTAAGTACCGTAAACTTTGGGGGCGTTTCGTCCTTCTGACAGCCATTTTAGGTAAGCCGCTCGTTCAACTGCTTCCAGTTGGGTGTAGGACGTGCTGTATTTTTTAGGAACCTTTTCATAGTCAGGCTTCCTGCTTTTTGCTCTCAGCATTGGGCGAATAAGGCTTGGCTCTACCCCATAGCGCCCAATCATAGGCAAGCTATCTCCGACATACACCATGCCCGGAATTTTGTATTCCGCCACTTCCACCATTTCACCAGGCGGCACCCAGCAGTTCTTAGAAGTTGAAACTTCATCTCGCAAACTGGTTGGAAGCTCGCCAAACTCAATGGTTGCGTCTAGCAAATCGAGCATTTGCTCAACTTCGTGACGTTGAGGTCTCGCAGCAGTCCTTCGCTGACGCGGATTTTCAGCAGCCGTATTGAGCTGCTTTTGCCGATTTGCAAGTGAGTTGGGTAAGGAAATTCCTAGCTTGTCGAGCAGTTCCCAAAAGGGGTGAAATTCCATCAGGATATAGAAGATGCCATATTTTGACCAGTGTACCGTTTCATGCTTTCTGCAGTTAACCAAGAGCTGGGTGTTGTCTAATTGACCGACTCCAGTTGAGAATTAAATAGGATAACTTGATACAGCGCGACTGGACGGAGAGACGGAAGTGAGTCACGGATTTGATTACGACTTGGTGATTATTGGCGCAGGTGTGGGGGGACATGGAGCCGCCCTGCACGCCGTTAGCTGTGGGCTAAAGACTGCCATTGTAGAAATGGCGGAAATGGGCGGCACCTGTGTAAACCGGGGCTGTATTCCGTCTAAAGCGCTGTTGGCAGCTTCAGGACGGGTGCGCGAGTTGCGAAATGCCCACCACCTCAAAGCATTAGGTATTCAGGTTGAGCAGGTGTCGTTTGAGCGGGAGGCGATCGCTGACCACGCCAACAACTTGGTGAGCAAAATTCGCGGTGATATGACCAACAGCCTCAAGCGTCTGAGCGTAGATGTGATCTATGGCCGGGGTAAGCTGGCTGGAAATCAGAAGGTGGCGATCGCCACTCCCGAAGGCGAAAAAGTTGTCACTGCTCAAGACATTATTCTCTCCCCTGGCTCCGTGCCCTTTGTGCCACCCGGAATTGAGCTAGATGGCAAAACCGTTTTCACCAGTGACGATGGCTTAAAGCTCGACTGGTTGCCTTCCTGGGTGGCGATCGTAGGCAGCGGCTACATCGGGCTGGAATTTTCCGACATTTACACTGCCCTGGGTAGCGAGATTACGCTGATTGAAGCACTCGATCAGCTCATGCCAGGGTTCGATCCTGACATTGCTAAACTGGCTCAACGGGTGTTGATTACTCCTCGCGATATCGAGACAAAAGTGGGGCTGCTAGCAAAGAAAGTAACGCCGGGATCACCCGTCGTAATTGAGCTAGCAGATGCTAAAACCAAAGAAGTCGTAGAAGTTTTGGAAGTGGATGCTTGTCTGGTGGCAACTGGACGAATCCCTGCCACGCAAGATTTGGGCTTGGAGTCCGTTGGCATTGAACCCGATCGCCGAGGATTCATCAGCGTTAATGATCAGATGGCGGTTCTCTCAGAGGGTCAACCCTTGCCGCATCTGTGGGCGATCGGTGATTCGACTGGCAAGATGATGCTAGCTCACGCTGCCTCGGCTCAAGGAGTCATTGCCGTAGAAAACATTTGTGGACGTTCTCGTGAGGTCGATTACCGCAGCATTCCCGCCGCCGCCTTTACCCATCCCGAAATTAGCTTTGTTGGACTAACGGAACCCGCCGCCAAGGAACTCGGCAAGGCGGAAGGGTTTGAGGTAGGGACGGTACGCTCCTACTTCAAAGGAAATTCTAAGGCGATTGCCGAAGGTGAAACGGACGGTTTAGCTAAAGTCATTTATCGTCAAGATACAGGTGAGGTGTTAGGCGCACACATTCTGGGCTTCCATGCCTCTGACCTGATTCAGGAAGCCGCCAACGCGATCGCTAAGCGCCAGTCAGTTCACGACCTGGCCTTCCTGGTTCACACCCATCCGACGCTCTCCGAAGTGCTGGATGAGGCCTACAAACGCGCGATCGCCACTCATTAAGAAACATGCAAATTCGTCGTCGTCCTCCCAATCCCGCAGTTGCCGTCCAAAGTCTGCGCTATCAGGTTACTGTGCCTGATGCGGCTCCTCGCCATATCTTGGAGGAAATTGTCTGGCACAAGGAAGCTGAAGTTGACCAGATGCGCGAACGCCTGCCGCTGGTCAAACTTCAGCAGCAGGTAAAAGCCGCTCCTCCACCCCATGATTTTGTCGCAGCGTTGCGCCAGGGCAAAACTCAACCTGCACTGATCGCTGAGGTTAAAAAAGCATCACCCAGTAAAGGCGTGATTCGGGAAGATTTTGACCCGGTGGCGATCGCACAGTCCTATCAGCAAGGTGGCGCAGCCTGCATCTCTGTCCTGACTGACCAAAAATTCTTCCAGGGCAGCTTTGACTATTTGCAGGAAATTCGAGCCGCAGTTGATGTGCCGCTGCTATGCAAAGATTTTGTGATTTACCCTTACCAGATCTATATGGCAAGGGCACAAGGAGCGGATGCGGTTTTGCTGATTGCCGCTATTCTTTCAGACAAAGATCTGCAATATTTCCTCAAGATTACCAATGCGTTGGGAATGACTGCCCTGATCGAAGTTCACACTTTAGCCGAAATGGATCGCGTGTTAGCCTTACAGGGCGTTACCCTAGTGGGTATCAACAACCGAAATTTAGAAGATTTCTCTGTTGACTTGCAGACGACTCGCCAAATTATGGCAGCAAAGCTTCCAGTGCTAAAAGAGCGTGGCATTTTGACGGTTAGCGAATCGGGCTTGCACACGTTTGCAGACCTGAAGCTGGTTGGTCAAGCAGGGGCTAACGCAATTTTAGTAGGTGAGTCTCTGGTGAAGCAGGCTGATCCCGCTGGGGCGATCGCCACCCTATTCTCTGAGTAACTTGCCCTGACAAGACGTTTTACTCAGCGTATCAACATACGTTAAACCGTTATTTGGACTGAGCTTAAATGGAGCCGATCCCTCTTCCCTCGCACATTCACTACGAATTACTGTTGCAGCTCTTAGAACGCCAAACCGTGTTTGCTGTCGGTCAACGTAACCCGCAGCAAGAGCAAGTCCATGAACTGATCATCACTCTGCGAAAGGCGCTTTCTCAGCAAAAGCAGCTAGAGGAAAGCTGTCGTCGAACTGACCTACCCATCGAATATCGCTGGTCATTAAACAACTCTAAGTCTGAGGCAGCTACCCCTTCAGATTTACTGAAACCGCAGTAACCAGGGCACGAGAACTGATTCTCTGTTCTACCGTCTGTTTCAGCGATCGCCCAGTATCTTCTTTGAGCTAATTGGGCAAACCGCTAGCGAAGCTAAGAACTATGGGTTTCGCTCTGTGGAGATCAAGCAGACCGCTTTCCGCATTGACGGGGTGCTGCTACCCACCGGTACCACTAAGTGCCCCGTCTACAAACTGGAAGGAGATTCGGACGATGCTAGGACTAGACATCATAAAACACAGCAGAGCCTACCAGGAAGCTGTACAAGATAGGACGACAGGAAATTGTTGAAAATTTGCTCAAAGCTAGGTTTGGAAGTTTGGATAAGGAATTGACTAGCGTTGTACCAGTCGTAATCAACCTACCGCCTGAAGAATTTACGCCGCTCCTGGTTCAGCTATCCCGTGAAGAATTGCTCAGTCGTTTTGGACGGAAGCCATAAGCGCAACACCGAGAAACTTGTATGAGTACAGCTACACAATTATCCAAGTAGTGAGGCAATCATTCGGTTTGCTTGACCTTCGTAGCTGCCGCCAAACTGATTGAAGTGATTGAGGATGTGGTACAGGTTATAGAGCGTTTTGCGTCGTTCGTAGCCTGGCTCCAGCGGAAATGCTTTGTCGTAAGCGCGGTAAAACTCATTGGGGAAGCCACCAAACAGTTCAGTCATGGCGAGGTCTACTTCGCGATCGCCAAAATAGGTTGCCGGGTCAAGAATTACAGGCTCTTCTAGCTGCGTCACTGCTGCGTTGCCTGACCACAAATCACCATGAACTAGAGATGATTGGGGATTGTGCCCTTCAAGGAGTTCTGGGATCGCTGCCAGCAATCGCTCTTTGTTAGGGAAATTGCCGCCTCGCCGCTCTGCAAGCTGAAACTGATAGCCAATCCGCTGCTGTGCAAAAAACTCTGTCCAGTCGGTTGTCCAGGGGTTGACCTGCGGCATGAAGCCGATCGTGTTTTGCTGATCCCACCCAAAGCCGCGATCGCTGCTCACTCGATGCATTGCTGCCAAATTGCGTCCCATTTCTTCCCAAGCTCGATGGGTGCCATAACCCAGCTCGAGCCATTCCAGCACAATGTAAGCTGAGCCGTCTACCGTTCCCCAGCATATGGGTTTAGGCACTCGAATTGTTTTAGTGCTAGCAATCTGCTTTAGCCCCAACGCTTCCGCCTCAAACATGGCAATCCGGGTTGCCTGATTGATTTTGACAAAGTAGGACTGACTGCTACTGGTCAGCGCATACGCCTGATTTACGCTGCCACCGCCAACTGGACGGCGTTGTGGCTCCTGGAAGGTTTTCCCAATTGTTTGGCTGATCTGTTCAGCAATGCGGTTCCACATGGGGGCGTTGGGGATTAGGGGTTAGGGATTAGATCGATTAGAACCTGACTACTACTCGACAGCACCAGATGTCGATCAATTTGATTCGCCTAAATTCATTACTTTTTGCGCTGTTCAATCGTATCGCTAATCCTCATTCCAACGATCCTGAACGACTCTGTGATTTGAATCGCTGCGCTGACGGTATGACTACTCAAACCAGGATTGCTCCGATAGAATCTACAGCAGTCGCAGACAGATTAAACACGTAACCAATGAAGCAACAGTTAAATCCTCTCACTCAAGGGTTTCGACTGCACTACTCACATCCGCATGGACAGCTTTATCAGGGTGATTCCATTGATTGGCTAGGATTCCTTGAGGCTGAAAGTGTTGATCTAATTTTTGCCGATCCACCCTACAACATCAAAAAAGCGGATTGGGACAATTTTGAAACTCAGGAACAGTACATTGAATGGTCGCTGCAATGGATTGGTGAAGCTTCCCGCATTCTCAAGCCAACGGGTTCTCTCTACATCTGTGGCTTTTCTGAAATTCTGGCTGATCTCAAGTATCCGGCTTCTAGATACTTCAAAGGGTGCCGCTGGTTGATTTGGCACTATAAGAATAAGGCGAATCTGGGCAAGGATTGGGGGCGATCGCACGAGAGCATTATTCACTTTCGCAAATCAGAAGCGGTTCGGCTCAACCTCGACGATATCCGCATTCCCTACGGCGCACACACGTTGAAATATCCTTCACATCCGCAAGCAGTGACCAGCGCCTATGGTAAGGGCACACCCAAGAAGCGTGATAACTGGATGCCGAACCCAAAAGGGGCAAAGCCCAAAGATGTGCTCGAAATTCCGACGACCTGTAACGGCATGGGAGAAACAACTCCCCATCCCACTCAAAAGCCTGAAGAGCTACTTAGAAAATTTGTGCTTGCGTCATCCAATCCTGGAGATTTAGTCATTGATCCATTTTCGGGATCAGGCACAACGCTTGTGGTAGCGGAACAGCTCAACCGTCGCTGGATGGGATGTGATCTGAATCTGGAATACAACGATTGGGCAGTCAAGCGAATCGAAAATGTGCGCCGAATGACGCAAGCGGAATGGGTTGAGTGCGATCGCAAAAATTCAGCCAGAAGAGAATCTATCCGCTGAACCTAAAGATTTTTTAAGCCAAAATAATGGCGATCGTTTTTTCCAGAGCATCATGAATTTAACTTTAGTTTGGACAGCGGTAGCAGACCCTCGTGGTGTGAATGGAACTTCTGAAACTGTAGAGTTTTCTCCTAAGGGCAATTTGATTGTCTCTGGTGGTGGAGACGGCAAACTGAGGCTCTGGCGAGCTAGCACTGGCAAGCTGATTCGGGAGATGGTTTATCAGACTGGCTCCTCAGCCAATAAGCGCGGAGAAGTCGAGGCTGTTTACTTTTCTGCCGATGGTCGGCAAATTGCCGCATCTGGCAACAGCGCTGGGGTCAAAATTTATCGCACTAGTAACGGCAAACTGCTGAAATCACTGGGTGGCAGAGGGGCAGATGGAATTGCTTACTCGCCCGATGGCAGATATTTTGTAGCTCCCGATCGGGAGGATGTCAGAGTCTACAATGCTGGCAATCTAAAGCTGCGCCACGAAGACCGAATTGAACATGGTCGAGAGATCAATTCGATCGACTTCACTCGCGGCAGCAGGCTGGTCGTAACGGGTGCTGCTGACCAGACCGTGAAGGTTTCTGTTGCAGCCAATGGTCGATTATTACGCACGATTAGGGCGGCTCGTGGAGAAGGATCGATCAAATCAGTCCGGGTTTCACCCAATGGTCGGTTGATGGCAACGGCAAACAGCAGGGAGAATGTCGTTAAAATCTTTGACTTTGGCACAAGCAAATTGCTACAAGAGTTAAGGCATCGCACATTGGTAGAAGCGGTCGCCTTCTCTCCAGATGGCAGATACTTGGCAACGGGTAGCGGCGGTGGTGATAGATTGCCACCTGGTGAGACAGGCTTCAGGCTATATCGAGTTTCAGATTTTAAGCTGCTAGCCAGAATTCCTGGACACACTCGCGGCGTTGAGTACATTGATTTTTCACCGGATGGTCGGCACGTTGTAACAGCCAGTGAAGACGGCAGAATCAAGCTGTGGCGATTGCCATCCTCGCGCACAACTGCATCTCCTCGTGCGGAAACGGTTGTTGCCAGGACAGATAGTTTAACTGGAGCATTAGAGCTAGCGGGATCAACGAGGGATGATGTTTTAACAGGGGCAGTGCTGGGCGATCGCCTTACCAGTAAAGCAGGCAACGATATTCTCAAAGGTGGGGATGGAGCCGACGAACTGATTGGTGGGGAAGGCAACGATACGCTGGTCGGTGGGTTAGACCGCGATTTGTTGCAGGGTGGAGTTGGGCGCGATCGCTTCGTCTACCACAGCACCGCTGAACGAGGTGACACCATCATCGACTTCGACCCCGCTGAAGATGTAATCAATTTGAGAAGAGCCTTAGTTAAAGAGGGTTACTCTAGCTCAACTTCCTTTAATAACCTGATTCAGCTTCAGCAGAATGGAGCAGATACCGTTGTGCGAATTGATCTGGATGGCTCAGGCACCTCCTTCAAACTGCTCAACATCTTGCAGAATACGATCGCAACTGATCTCAATCCTCAAAACTTTGTTTTGTAAAGTGGAATGTCAGGGGCAAGGGATTCGGAAGTAGAAGATAAAAACTGAAAACCCGAAGACCAGAACCCGGAGTTTCAGGCTCAGAGGTTGGCATTTCAAGCTCTGAGTTTGAAACTTCCAGTTCAGAACCCGAAGCTTCTAGGTTGGAACAAGAACACCTTTAGGTCAGAACGAGAACGTTCCTGTTCAAAGTGAGGCACTTCCAGATGAAAACAAGAACGTTCCTATCCAAAATGGAAATGCTCCAGTTCAAAACGAGAACATTTCCTTTCCCCCGACCAAAGTTGACAGCCTACCCGCAGAGCGTGCTAAAAACCTTGCGGTGACGTATAGGAAATCGACGTGAAACGATCCTCTTCAAAGCGGATTTTGGGAGCCACCTTAGGCTTTCTTGTCATAGCAGGCATCGCAGGTTTCTTGCTAGGGTTTCCTCAACGCTTTCAGAGCCAATCTGACTCCGATTCAAGCGACGTTCAACCCACTCCTGCCTCAGACGTTTCGTCTTCTAATCCAGCAAATGGTAGACCGCAGCTAAATCCACTTCCAACCGCTGAGGCAGTGTGGGAATGTGAAGTGGTCGTCGTGGGTGGTTCCCTGGGTGGCGTGGCAGCAGCGGCTCATGCAATGCAGTCAGGCGCAACCACTTGCCTGATTGAACTTGCTCCCTGGTTGGGCGGACAGATTAGCGCTCAAGCTGTTTCTGCGATTGATGAATCGCTGACCATGCGGGCAGAGCAAAATTTTTCCCAAAGCTGGTTTAAGTTCAAGGATTTGATTGAACAGCAGCCGGTCACGTTGCCCGAATGGACAAATCTGCCACAGCTGCAAAAAGTTGCAGACATCAATCGCTGTTGGGTGGGGACGCTCTGTTTTCCCCCCAAGGCTGGCGCTATGGCGGCAGAGCAGTTGCTTCAAAGCTCCATGCAGCAGGCTCCAGGTAGCCGCTGGCAGACTTCTACAGCTTTTAAGGGAGCGGAGTTTGATGAGACGGGAACAGAAATCACTGCTATCTATGCGGTGCAGCGAGTTTCCGAAGATTCTCGTTATGTTCCCCAAGGGCGATTCTCGCAGGAGATCGCAGACTGGTATTCCTGGTCAGACAGTGAGGCGTTTAGCAAAATTCCGCTGCGGCTCCAGGCTCCAGCAGGCAAGCGGCTGATCGTGATTGATGCTACTGATACGGGAGAGTTGGTTGGCTGGGCGGATATTCCCCATCGGCTGGGATCTGAGTCACGGGCAACTACTGGGGAGGCGAATGCTTCTGAGCGAGACAATGCGGCTTGTACCCAGGCGTTTACCTATCCGTTTGCGATCGCCCTTCACGATGATCAGGGTGAAAGCTTGCGATCGCTAGCTCAAGTGCAACCAGAATATTCCCGTGAAGAACACCGGCGGGAATTTGCTCTGGAAGGGTTTCCAGTCTTTTCGGGACGCAGTTTTTTTCACTATCGCCGGATTGTCAGCACGACGCGCAACGATCCTTTCACCACAACGCCTGCCTCGGGTGACATCACAATGGTTAATTGGAATCGCGGCAACGACTGGACGTGGATGAATCCGCCTTTGATCTTGACTGACGCGGAACTGGATGCCTCTGGGCAACGCCAAAACTGGTTGGGAGGAATTTCACCGATCGCCCTCAAACACGCTGAAAATCACGCTTTATTATTTGCCCAATGGCTGATGGAAACGCAGCCTCAGCCCGACTTTCCGCTGGCGTACCTGTCAGGAGCGGATGCCCCAATGGGCACTGTTTCGGGGTTGAGTATGGTGCCTTACATTCGCGAAGGTCGCCGGATTTTAGGGCGACAGGCTTATGGTCAGGATGAATTTATGATGCGCGAGTCTGATTTGAGAATGGATCAGGCGGGTGGGCGTGAGTTTGGGGAGACGGCGATCGCCATCACTCATTACGACATTGACATTCACGGTTGCCGCTACCGCAACTGGGAACCTTCCTGGGAAGCAGGCAGCGCTCCCGCCCGTGAATTTAAGGTGCGACCAGTCGTGATTCCGCTGGAGAGCTTAATTCCGCAAGGTGTAGACAATTTGTTGATTGGCAGCAAGGGCATTGCCGTTACCCACATTGTCAATGCCCTTACCCGCATTCATCACAGCGAATGGAGCATTGGTGCTGCTGCTGGATCAACTGCTGGCTGGCTCGTCACTCAGGCACAACCGACTCTTACCCCTGCCCAAATCCCTCAACAGCACATGGCAGAGCTACAGCAGCATTTCCTGGATCAGGGCTTGCGGTTGGATTGGTAGTTGGTTACTGGTCATTGGTTGTTGGTTGGTGACGGAATGTGTAACTTCTTCAAAGTCCCCTGTGGAATGGGCATCTTGCCCGTCCAAATTCAGCAGGCAAGATGCCTGCTCCACAGGAGAACAAGGACAAATGACAACTCTCTAAATCCCATGACTCTTGCCAATCACCCAATGCCGCCGAAAGAAGCGGGACAGGCTCGATTCTTCCAGGGAAAGGTAAATCGGGCGACCGTGGGGGCAGGTGCGCGGATGGCGGGTCTGCTGCCATTGGTCCAGGAGTGTCTGCATTTCGGCGAGGTCGAGGGGGGTGCCGTTGCGAATGGCGGTGCGGCAAGCAGTGGCAACCAGGGCAGATTCTAAATTGCCGCCCAGACTTAGCTCAATCAACGCTTCTGCACGGTCTTCTCTCAGGGCTAATGGCTCTGGTGCAGTGCGAACAGCCCAAAGATTTTCGCCAAATAGCTCGACTTCTAGCTGAAGTCGCTGAAGTTGCTCCCGTTGAAGCTCAGAAAGCTGGTTCAAAATCACGGGTGGCTCCAGGGGCACAAGCTGCCAGCGATCGCACAGCCGTTCATACAGCACCCGCTCGTGGGCAATGTGCTGTTCGATCAGCCACATGCCGCTGGGATGCTCGGCAAGGATGTACATGTTGTGAACTTGGGCGATCGCTTTGAGGGGGGTGAGGGGTTGAGATTGGGGAGTAGGGGTTGGGGATTGGGGGTTGGAGTTGTAAGCGCCTTGGGCTTCGGCTGTTTTGAGGAGATTTGTGACTCGTTGGGAATGGGCGGTTTCGGAGAGAGCGTTGGGGGTGAGGGTGAGGGTTTGAGCGATCGCCTCGGTCACGATTTCCTGCCATTGGGTCATCTGGTGCAGGTAAATTTCTGATTTGGCGGGGTGGCGGTTCCAGTCGATCTGCTCAGGGGCGACTTGAAGGTGCAAAAAACAAACGGGATGGCGATCGCGCGGCAGGGTTCTGCGGAATGCTGCCAAAATAGTCTGCTCTAGCTCTGCCACTTTGACGACTCGCCCGTTAATTGCCACTTTCACCCAGTCGGGACGGTGACGATGACAGCGATCGGGGAGTCCGAGCAGGAGGAGGGAGGAGAGGCTAGGGGCTGGGGGCTGGGGGCTAGGGGTTAGAGCGGAAGTTTGAGATTTGAGATTTGAGGTTTGGATAGCGGGTTTGGGGGTGAGAACGGGAACGTTCTTGTTCTCACCTAGAATGTCCTCGTTTTGAACTAGAACATTCTTGTTTTGAACCGGAACGTTCTTGTTTTGACCTAGAATGTTCTCACTTTGAACTGGAACGTTCTCATTTTGGATAGGAATGTTCTTGTTTTGACCTAGAAGTTCCGGGGTCTGAACTGGAAAGTCCGAGCTCAGAGCTTGAAGTGCCGAGTTCTGAACCTGAAACTCCGGGTTCTGGTCTTCGGGTTCTAAGTTTTTATCTTCTACTTCTGAATCCCTAGCCCCTAGCCCCCAGCCCCCAAGCCCTTCTTCCGCCCCTCTAACCCCTTCAAACTCGCTCTCTCTTAAATCTCCAGGCTGCACTTCTCTTAAAAACTGCGGCAGGATTTGCTGAGGGCTGTGATTTGCCCAAATGGAGAACCAGGGACGGTCACTCTGCTCGACTTGCCAGGTGATGTGGGGGTGGCAAAGGGCAATGTGCTGAATTGTGGTTTGAACGGCGCGAAGCTGTTGGGCAGGGGTGGGCAATCCCTGGCGACGGGTGGGGATAGTTTTGAACAGGTCGCTGACGGTGACAATAGTGCCGGGGGCGATCGCTACAGCTTCAACCTGCACGGGTTCTCCCTGTGTGTCATAAGCAATTCGCCAGCCCGAATTTGCCTCGGCTCGGCGGCTGCAAATGTCTAAAGAGGCAAGTTGGGATAGGCTGTGCAGCGCTTCACCTCGAAAGCCCAGACTGTGGATTTGCCAGAGGTCTTGGCGATCGCGAATTTTGCTGGTGCTATGAGGGGTCGCTGCCTGCTGCAAGTCGGCTAGCTCCATCCCAGTACCGTTATCTGCAACTCGAACTCGCCATTGCTCAAGCCAAAGTGAGACTGTAATTCGGGTTGCCCCAGCATCGATTGCATTTTCGGCTAGCTCTCGCACAACCGCAGCTAAGGAGTCAATTACCTCTCCAGCCGCAATCAGATGCACAACCTCTGTTGGTAAAGTTTGAATTCTGGATGTCATGAATCCAGTTTAGGTCGGCAGATCTAATTCAGTGAATGCGAGCTGATCTACCAGACTCTACTATCTAAAGTGAGAAGCCCAAAATTCTTTGAGCCCATTTTTTAGGCGGTCAAATCTGAATACTTCAGAATGGGTTGTGCCTAAAGAAAGATTCTGGTGGGCGTTCTCCCTCAGGGGGGACGGTCACTTTTAATTGGCTTGTTAGGTTGCTGTAAGAAACATCTTTGAAAAAAGAGAGGTTAATTTTTTATGGCAGACTTACAAGACGCTATTGCAAACGCTAAAGATAAACTTCCAGATGTAACACCTACCCCCCCTGGCTTTCATCCCCAAGCAACCGCAACCGAGTTAAAAGGACGGTTGCAGTGGGGCGAACCTGCTTTGACCATCGTTGATGTGCGCGATCGCGATTCTTTTAACGCTTGCCGCATCATGGGCGCAATCACCATGCAAATGGATGCGCTGGCAGACAGAGCAGAATCTAGTCTGGAGCACAGTCGCGACATCTACATATATGGCGCGAATGATGAAGAAACGGCTGCCGCTGCTAACGCTTTGCGTCAAGCTGGATTCGAGAAGGTTGCCGAACTGAAGGGCGGCATGGATGCCTGGACAGAAATTGGTGGACCAGTTGAAGGAACTGGCACTGACGATCACCCCGTTAGCTCAGGTGAATACAACGTTGTCTCGCGCATCGCTGAGTTCACCGAAGAGCGGAAAAAGGAAGGCTAGGAACTAGGGCACTGCCTTAAAGATTAGATCTCCGATTTCTTTAAAAAGTCGGAGATCTTTGCTTATTACAAGACATTCTCTTGTCTTTAGCCCTGTTTACGAGGCAGAGCCTTACTAGCGCATCAAGCTTAGAATGTTGGGTTCCGCTGCGCTTCACCCAACCTACATAACAGACCTGTAGGTTGGGTGGAGCAGGGCGAAACCCAACACTTGAGAGTTGCTGCGCCACTACCGTGGGCGTTCCCAGTTTTACTCGGGAATGAGGTTAAGAGGCTCAAGCAATCATTTCAACCGAACGAAGACGGCTCCACGCCGCAAGTTAGCTTCGCTGCCATAGCTGCTGACGGTGAGCGATCGCACATGATCAAAAAACGATTTGCCTGCCAGTTCTGCTAGCTTCACGATTGGGAAACGTTGCTCGACCAGTTCGTGGACAGACTGCCAGTTGAGATAAAGGTAGCCGTCGTTTGCGTCTGCGAGAGGAGCGATCGCCTGCTGAAACTCTGAGTCATTGAGTAGAGGATTTTCGGTTGCCTGAAGTACTTGATTCATCGCCTCTACGGAGGTCGCAAAAATTTCGTAGTTCCCCACGGTTGTGTGGATTCCCTGCACTTCTGCACTCAAGGTGACGGCTTCTGCATCACGCTTGCGCTTACGAGCGGGGTGATTAGCGGCAGTGGTTGTAAGTTTTGTCCAGGCGGAAGTTTGCTGGTCGCCTAGAGTCAAAGTGCCAAGGCTGAGCCCTTGTTGCTGGGCGATCGCATCCAGGTGATCAACCGCTTCTGCTGCACCATCCGCCTTTTTTGCAACAAAAAACCAGTCGGGTTGCGGCTGATCAGCGCGAGGCAACAGACCTAACGCATATTCATCCTTCACCCAGCTAAACACCTCTTCTGGCAGGTCAATTCCCCACTGGGCTTGTAGCTCAGCAAGGGGCTGATTGATCAAATTAGACAGCCGATCGTAAGCCGTTACGCTGTTAGACAGTTCATTCCAAAACTGCTGCAAATCAGTCCCCGCTGCTGTGAGTGGACTGGTTGCAGGAATGAAATCTAACGCACCGACGGGTTTCGACAAAGCAGGTTTAGCAGGCGTTAGCTTCTCACCCGGTGAAGTTAACAGTGCGGTTTCCGCCAACAATCCTTGACGATCTAGCTCTAGTGCCACGACCAAGTCTTCGTAGGGAGAAACGGTTTCGGTAGTGCGTTCCCCGTCTAGCCACTGCGACAGTTGGGGCAAGTTGACAAACGCTAGACCAATTTGACTATCGGGCAACCGTTGTAATGCCTGCTGGTAAGACTTGCTGTTGCTTAGACTCAATCCAGGAGCCTGAACATTATTAATTGCAGCTCGCAGCACTTTGGGATGGTTGGCGAAAAGGACGAAGCGATCGCCCACCACAGCAGTTGCAAGGGAGGGTTGGGGGTCAAGGGTTGGGGATTGGGGATTGGGGGTTGGGGACGGTTGGCTATAGATTAGCTTGACTCCGGCATATTGCTCGAAGACTAGATCCATTCCGGCGATCGCCCGTTTTTGCCAGAAAAGCTGAAGGAATTCTCGCGATCGCTCTGGGTCTTGAGTGGCGATCGCGACGAGATATCCAACTTGCGCTCCGTTTTCGTCGTCCCGGTCAAAGTCGGGCGTGGTGACGGCAAAGGTGACTTCGTCGCCGAGCCAGGGCTGAACGTCTTGCTCGTAGTCTAAACCTGTGCTGGTAAGCAGGCTGTTCTTAAGCTGATTGATTTCTGTCCGTGCCCTTCTGCGCTCTGACTGCGAAGCGATCGCCAGCCGAAAAGATTCCAGGCGATCGGGTTTGACCAGCAGCGACACCATTAGGGGCGACTGCTTGGGCACAAACATCGCCGCCGCCGGACTTGCCTGCCCTCCGCCCTGCAACAGCGACAGCGGACTGTGTGCCGCGATCCAAAAGAATCCGCCAACGGCGACCAGCAGCAGCACCAGCACACTACCAGCCAGAGCATAGAAAAAAGTACGAAGCTTCATGAGGGCACTTAATGGACAGGGCGATTTGGGGCATTCTCCAGGTAAAACAACCTGTGTCAAACACCGAGATGCCAAGACTTAGTTTAGTACGGCAACCTGCCCCAAATCTAAAATGGCTGGCTCTAAGAAAACCTTTGTCTTACAACTGCCATGTCCCGCAAAATCAACCTCAACTGGGCAAGGCAAAATTAAACCGCTAACTCCTACTTCTACTGCCGCCGCGAACCAGTGATTTCGCCATCAAAATATCGGGTTTCCCCAATCCGTTCGCGTCCGGCACCACTCCCATAATGACGAAACCGCACTTTTGGTAAAACTCATAGGGATGCCCCTTCAAATTCTGAATGCGGGCGATGTGATCCAACACGTTTGGGTAAAGGTTTACGCCTGCCAAAGTGGTCATGTCGTCCTCATCGTCAGTGCCTACCCACAGCGTTAACCCGCCTCGTTCTCTGGCGCGTTCTGCTAAGTCGGTGACGAGCGATCGCCCAATTCTTTGCCCTTGATGCGCTGCGTCAACCACTAAGGGATGCAGTTCCCACACCTTGCCGTCATACTGCTCAATTCCCCCAATCCAGCCCAGCACCTTGCCCGACTGATCTACTGCAATTCGGCTAATTCGATCCTCCCCAAACGATTCCCTTACTTCTGTTAGGGCGCTATCTAGATCTGTCCAGGCAGTTTTCCAGTGCTGTCTAAATCCTTCAATTAGAAGTGTGGCGGTTTGGGCGATCGCCTCTTCCATGTCAGGCTGTAAATCAATAATCTGCATAGTATTAAGTGCACGCAAAGACAAGGCATCTCATCTTTGTCTACTAGCCTTTTGAAATCGCATTCTTGAATGTTCGCATCGCTTCTAGCCAATCTGTTTCGCCAATTAAAACACAGCGAGAAAATAGCTCAATGTCCAAATTCGCCAGTTCAGGAATTTGGCTTCTGTCAATTTGCGTGTATCCGTTCTCCCCCAAACGATGCAGGGTCAGAAGTCCATCCTCCCAGAGCCAAACTTCAGGGACGCTTAACGCTCGATAACGCTCTAACTTCGTAGCAGAACCGCTTGTAAAAACGACCTCAATGGAAAGGTCTGGAATAGGTTTCGCCTCCGCAAAACAGTAGGATTCATCCGCCTGAACAGAAGCTACTCCTTTCTGCTCCTGAGTGACAGAGCCAGTTGGAATGATTCTGATGTTCCACTCAAAAAAGAAAGCTTCGAGGAGAGCCGCAATCACTTTTTTGAAAATTTCGTGCGGTTGACCTGGCATGAATACTTCAACGACTCCTTCATAAAAGCTTAGGCGCACACCTGGATGTCCTTCTAAGCCCTTTTGAATCCATTTGAACTGTTCCCAAGTGCGATCGTAGTAGACGGCTACCTTGTCTTCTGATGATCTTGGTTTTTCTAATGCTGGTGTCATGGTATTCCCTTCACTTCACGCGGTGCTTGCTCCAAATGCTCTCTGTGGAACTATCGCCAGATCGCCAATGATTTCAAAGCCACTCTCCATATTCCAAGGGTAACAACGAGAGGGGGGGAGCAATTTTAAGCTACTTCTCAAACTGCTGGGCATAGAAACGGGCGTAGCGATCGCCCCTCTCCAACAACTCTCCATGCGTTCCCGACTCCACGACTCGCCCTTGTTCCATTACTAGAATGCGGTCAGCACGGCGAACGGTGGCGAGGCGGTGGGCAATGATGAAGACCGTGCGATCGCGCATCAGTCGTTCTAGAGCTTCTTGCACCAGTGCTTCTGATTCAGAATCTAGGGCAGAGGTAGCTTCATCCAGAATCAGGATTTGGGGATTGAGCAAGACGGCACGAGCGATCGCCACTCGCTGCCGTTGCCCACCTGATAGGTTTACACCCCGTTCCCCGACCCAGGTTTGGTAGCCATCAGGAAATTGAGTGATGAACTGGTGGGCATTCGCAACTTTGGCAGCTTCCTGAACGGCTTTGAGGTCAAACTGGGGCTGACCAAAAGCAATGTTTTGGGCGATCGTGCCAGAAAAGAGAATGGTTTCTTGCGGCACAATGCCAATTTGACGACGCAGACTACGAAGCGTCACATCTCGAATATCGGTACCGTCGATCAGGATTTGTCCGACCTGGGGTTCGTAGAAGCGAGGTAGCAAATTCACCAACGTAGTTTTGCCTGCACCAGAAGTGCCAACTAGGGCGATCGCTTCTCCTGGAAATGCCAGTAGGCTCAATTGCTGCAACACGGGCTGATCAGGTTTGTAGCTGAAGCTGACGTTGCGGTATTCCACCTTGCCGGTGACGGAGGGTAGGGCGATCGCGCCCGGTTTCTCAACCACCGCAGGGCGAAGGGCTAGCAGTTCAAAGATGCGATCGGAGGAAGCTTCCCCTTGCTTAAATTCGTTGTAGTTGTCGGTTAAGTGGGCGATCGGATCGATTAGCATGGCGACCGCAAATACGTAGCTGCCAAATTCTTCGCCCGTCAGGTTGTTCCGGGAAATTTGCCAACCGCCCAACAATAGCAGCAGCAGTACGCTAAGGGCATATAGGAAACCGACAACTGGGTACTGTACCGCTTTTAACCAGGCAGCGGCGTATTTTGCCCGGCGATTTTTTTCAGCTTCCTGACCAAAGCGCTCAATTTCATATTCCTCGGCGGCAAAGGCTCGAATGAGTCGAATACCGCTGAATACCTCAGTGAGTTGGGAGGATAGGTCTGAAATCAGGGTTTGGCTGCGGCGAGAGAAAACTAGCATTCGTTCGCCAAACCAACTGATCAACACACCCATGAGCGGCACGACAACCAAACTGGCGAGGGTAAGCTGCCAGTTGAGGTAAATCATGTAGCCGAAGACGGCAATCAGTTGCAGGACGCAAGGCGTGAAGTCATGAAAAATTTTGTTGACGACTTCTCCAACCCGATCGATGTCTTCGGTGAGGCGATAGGATAAATCTCCCGTTTGAGAAGTTTCAAAGTAGCTGAGGCTGAGGGTTTGTAGGTGGGCATAGACTCGCTTTCGCAGGTCAAGGGCGATCGCCAATGCCGCTTTTGCCATTTGAGAATCTTGCCCGTATTGAGCAATTTTCTGCACCAGAAAGATGCCTGCCAGGACTCCAGAAAGGCGCGCAAGAGAAGGTACATTTCCTTGAACTAGAAAGCCTAATGCCTCGCCTGCTAGCCAAGCTAGAACAGGCCAGCAAGCAGTAAACACCAAGGTGCAAAGTAGGGCTTGAGCGATCGCCCGCCAGTGGGGACGTAGGTAAGGCAACAGTTGCCAATAGCTAGAGCGAGTCTTCAACCGAGTAACCCAAACAGAATTGCGAAAACAGGAATGGGTTTAGGCTATCAGCTTTTGGTTGAACCAACTGCACATTTTAATTTGAGCAAGTGACCCACTTCTGCGTCGGTTACTTGCGGGAAGCTTTCATACCAGAGTCCAACGCTGTAGAAAGGCTCTGGTGTCATTGCACAGACAAGCTGGTCAACTTCAGCTTCCATGTCGTGGCAGGTTTCAGCCGCAGCAACGGGTACGGCAACTACCAGACGAGCCGGCTCTTGCTGTCGAATAGCCATAATTGCTGCTCTCATAGTGGCCCCTGTTGCCAGTCCGTCGTCTACCACGATTGCGGTAGCTCCATGCAAATTCAGAGGAGGGCGATCGCCCCGATACAGCTTTTCTCGCCGCTCCAATTCTCGCTGCTCACGTACGGTCGTCTTGTGAATTGCTGCCTCAAACAAACGGTGGTTTCGCACCACATCAGGATTGAGGACTCGTACACCACCTGAGGCGATCGCGCCCATCGCCAACTCCTCTTGCCCAGGTACGCCCAACTTTCGGACTAGACACACGTCCAGAGGAGCATTTAGCGCTTTTGCAATCTCAAAGGCAACTGGCACTCCACCCCGTGGCAAGGCTAAAACCAGTACATCTGAGCGATCTATATACTCTTTAAGCTGCTCTGCTAACAGTTGTCCTGCTGCAGTGCGATCTTTGAATAGCATTGTCTTTATCCCAATACTGCCCTCATCTTAGAAACCTGAAAGCATCCCCTCCTCTGGCTAACGACTGAACACAGAGACAGGAATATCAAGTAAGACAAACCGTTTTAGAGATTCCGCAACCTTAGGGGATCAAACGGGAATGTTAAATGGGATACTAATCCTTTAGTCAGTTGCTTTAGGAGATCGCCTCACTCTGAACCTTCTGTAAATCAGAAATAGACTGCTTGTAATGAGCGAAAATAGCAGAATCCTACTTCATGCTCATCAAAGAATCTTAGCTGTAAGAAATCTAATGAAGTCGTGTAAAGTTGGCTTTAGAGGTTGAAACATTTCTTTACAAGCCTTACAAATAGAGAGTGTGGTAATCCTGCCCAATCATTTTTAGTCAAAATGTGTAGCCTGGAGGCATGGGATCAAATACGGTGACTGGAGTTTCTGTACAAGCGCGGACTGTCTCAGCGCTCCCCTGATGAGGTGGAGTTTGTGAAGGCAGCAGCGTTATTTTCCCGAACAGCCAAAGGAGAGTGGGCTATCTGTGATCCAACGCTTCAAACAAGACCTGAAAAATGACCTGATTGCAGGTTTGCTGGTGGTAATTCCGCTGGCGACTACAATTTGGCTAACCATCACCGTTGCAACTTGGGTGATCAATTTTTTGACGCAGATCCCCAAGCAGGTCAATCCCTTTAATGACCTCAACCCAATTTTAGGAAATCTGCTGAATCTGGTAGTTGGACTGGCTGTGCCGCTGCTCTGCATTCTGCTGATTGGCTTGATGGCGCGCAATATTGCTGGACGTTGGCTGCTCGATTTTGGGGAGCGGCTGTTGCAGGCGATTCCGCTGGCAGGTTCAGTTTACAAGACGCTAAAGCAACTGCTGGAAACGCTGCTAAAGGACACAAACGGCAAGTTTCGGCGGGTGATTTTGGTGGAATATCCTCGGCGTGGAATATGGGCGATCGCCTTCGTCACAGGCACTCTCAGTCCGCAAATTCAGCCTCAGTTTTCGGAGACAATGCTGAGCGTCTTTATTCCCACGACTCCAAACCCAACGACGGGTTGGTATGCGATTGTTCCAGAGCGAGACGCGGTTAATCTCTCGATGTCGATTGAAGATGCCTTCAAAGTCGTCATCTCAGGCGGAATTGTTGGACCTGGCTCATCTAGCGCCGCTCTTCCCCCTGCAAACTTTGAAGAGCGAAAGCTGGAACCTGTGCTGGAGCCGTTACCTGAGATGAAGCAAGAGGTGAAACGGCAAACCTATTCCGTGCTTCCCTCTGAGGAAGACTAGGGATGAGTAAGTTGGGTGGAGCTTGGCGAAACCCAACACTACCAGAAATTGTGCCTTGTTGAGTTCCGCTGTGCTACACCCAACCTACGGTTTTTCTCGACGTGCTAGTGAGTTGGGTTTTATGCCTCAACCCAACCTACAATATTTCTGATTAGACTTTTATTGAACCTTGCCAATTAATTTGCTATGCAAGCCCGCCGAATTGCCCGTGAACTGGCTCTCTTGAGCATTAGCCAACTTTCTGCCAAGCAGGAGCGCCTGCAAGCCCAGCAGTTGCAAAGTATTGTCTTAGCGGCGGTACGCACGCTGACCACAGAACTCCATGATTTGCTAGAAACCGCGTCAGCAGAGCTAAAGCGGAGTAGCGATCGCCTCCTCTCTAGTGAAACGCGGACGAGCGACTTGCAAAGTGCAAAGGTAATGGTGAATGAGTCCATTGATTTGACGCAGACTGCAATCAATCGTCTGGGTGCAGCAGTTGAGCTACCCGAATTTATTCAGCTTGCCAATCAGCAAGAAGTTAGAGCTTATGCGATGGAGCTGTTGAGCAACGTGCAGGCTCATCGTGAGGAGATTGACCAGCGGTTAGGAGAAGCGATGGTTTCATGGCAGGTCAACCGTCTACCTCGAATTGATCGGGATATTTTGCGAATTGCGTTGACCGAAATGCTGTTCTTGGGGGTGCCCGATCGCGTTGCGATCAACGAGGCGGTTGAGTTGGCAAAGCGTTACAGCGGTGAAGAGGGTTATCGGTTTGTCAACGGTGTGCTGCGGCGAGTGAGTGAGCAGGCTAAGGATGAGCCGCTGGTTGAGACAGAGTAGCTCTTATAGGCTTGATATTCATCTTGATATTCACAAAGCGCAGAGGCAAAAGGTATTGCGTCCCTGGGCTTTTGCTTGATAGAGCGCTCCGTCGGAAATAGCAACCAGGGCATCTGGCAAGACCTGCTGCACAGGAACGGTAGTAGCAATTCCAATGCTGACAGTGAGGTAGGGGGAAACGGGCGATCGCCTATGTTCAAGCTGGAGTTGTTGAACTCTTGATTGAATGAATTCGGCAATCTGGACAGCTCCCTCAGCGGTGGTATTGGGCAGAATCACAGCAAATTCTTCACCTCCATAGCGAGATACTAGATCTCCAGGGCGTTTTAAGATTTCGGCGATCGCTTGGGCAATTTGGCGAAGGCACTGATCCCCGGCGATGTGTCCATAGGTGTCGTTGTAGAGCTTGAAGTAATCGATATCGCACAGCAAGAGTGACAGTGAAGCTTCTTCACGGGTCAGCCGATTCCACTCACGCTGGAGATGTTCGTCAAAGCCGCGACGATTGGCGATTTGGGTCAGTCCATCCAAGTTGGCAAGATGGTGTAGCTCTCGATTTGCCTCTTCTAACGCCAGGATAATTTGTTTGCGATCGCTGATATCTTGTCCAATCCCGATGTTGCTGCCATCAGACAGCTTTACATTGGCCCAGGTTGTCTCAATCACTCTGTCCGATCGCGTGCGAATTCTAAAATCTCTCCAGCTTCGGTCTGCTAGCTGAATAGAATCCATCACCTGCTGACGATATTCTGGGTCAGGATAAAATTCTGCCATTGGGTTATGACGTTCTCTTAATTCTTCAACGCTCCAGCCTAAGACCGTTTCAAACTCATGATTTGCCCAAATTAGCTGACCCTCAGCCGAGAAAAACGTCAGCATGACGGGTACATTATCAAAAATGGTGCGGAGCATTTCTTGCTGTTTCAGCAAAGTCTCTTCTATAGCTTTTTGCTCAGTTACATCTTCTGAGATGCCAACGTGCCGGAGGAGGTGACCCTGTTGATCAAAGATTGGAAAAGTCCGGGCAAAAATCCAATGAACAGAGCCATCTGGTTTGACGATTCGATATTCCTTTGAGGTTCGCTGTCCTAGCTGCTGCTCAGACAGGTTTGCTAAGACAAGCTCACGGTCATCTGGGTGAACCAAGTTTATCCAGCCTTGAGATTCGCTGTAGAGGCGCTCGCGACTACTGCCATAAATCTCCTCAAAGGCAGAGCTAGTATAAAGGGTTTGAGTTGCATCAGCGGTTTCAACAAAGAAAACATCGTGGATATTCTCTGTGATTTCGCGAAACTGTTTTTCGCTTTCTTGAAGTGCCAGATCAAGCTGCTTGCGTTTAGTGATGTCGGTTGCAACGGTCGTCACAACCCAAGAGTTTGTTGCCTCATCCCAACGAGAAGACAGATTGGATGAGATCCAGCGGAGTCTTCCGTCTGGGTGGAGGAATCGATATTCTGCTGTAGCCACCCGTTCAGCAGTAATTTCTTCAAACAAAGGAACCAGGATATTTTCTTGATCCTCGGGATCTACGTTTGCTGCCCACAGGTCAGGGTTTGCCATTAACTCCTGATTGCTATAGCCAAAAATTGCTTCACAGCCCAAAGAGATGTAATCGTACTTCCAGGTTTTGTTAGGGAATACGCGAAAACTGGTAATCGAGGCGATCGCACTATTAATCAGGTCGCTAAGTTTGGTTTGGGTTGCTTGTAGGGTAAGTTCAAGCTGCTTGCGATTGGTAATGTCGATCTCAATAGAAGTGACAATCCAACAATCAGCCATTTCGTCACGCTGTGAGGTAAAGCTCACTGCAATCCAGCGAAGGTTCCCGGCTTTGTCTCGAAAGCGATATTCTGCTTGAGAGGAACGTTCAGCAAAAATGTCTTCAAACAATGGTGCCAGTACAGTTTCCCAATCTTCTGGCACAACTTCTGAGTAGAAAAGGTCAGGGTTTGCCATAATTTCCTGCTGGGTGTAGCCATAGACTGCCTCACAGCTTGGGGAAATGTAATCGCATTGCCAGGTACGGTCGGCAAAGATGCGAAACTGCATGATTGAGGCGATCGCACACTTGAGAATATTGTTTACATTGGTTTCAGAAGCTTGCAGGGCGAGTTCAAGCTGTTTGCGCTCTGTGATATCGGTATCTACTGCCGTTACCCTCCAGTAATCTGCTTCATGGCGGGCAATAGCTGTGCTGCGAATCCAGCGCAATGAGCCATCTTTATGCTGAAAGCGATATTCTTTGTGAGCGATCTGTTTGGTAAATAAAGCGTCAAAAGCCGGAATGATTACCGTTTGCTGATCTTCTAGCGGAACGCGGGAGATCCAGAGGGTGTGATCTGCCATCAGTTCTGCTGGAGTGTAGCCAAAGATCGTTTCACAGCCTGCGGAAAAGTAATCATACTGCCAGGTTCGGTCAGGAAATAGGCGAAAGCTGAGGATCGAGGCGATCGCACTATTGAGAATGCTATCTAGTTTTGCTTCAGAGGCTTGCAGCGCTAACTCAAGCTGTTTGCGTTCTGTAATGTCTTCGATTACACAGATTGCATAAAGTGGGGTTCCTGCTTCGTCGCGCGCGAGGGATACAGTTACGTTTGTCCAACATAGACGTTTGTCTTTGCAGACGTATCGCTTTTCCAGTGAAAAAGCTGGAATTTCACCTGTTATTAGTCGCTGAAAATGTTCTAGCGTTTTGTTCAGATCATCGGGATAGGTAGTTTCGTGAAAAGTTAGCTCTAGAAATTCTGCTTTGGAGTAGCCTAAAATTTCGCAATACCGCGAGTTTGCGTTGAGATACTTGCCTGTTAACGATATTTCACCAATCCCGACAGCCGCCTGCTCAAAGATGCCGCGAAAGCGAATTTCATTTTCTCGAATGATGGCTTCTGTCTGTTTGCGCTCGGTAATATCTAAAACCGTGCCAAACAGCTTAACCACGTTTCCCCGGTCATTTAGGGTGACTTCGCCTCTGGCTTCAACATGGCGAATTGATCCGTCGGGTCGAATAATCCGGTGATCGATTTGGTAAGGCGCTCCTTCAGCAAGGGTGCGATTGTCGGCTTGTTGAACTTTTTCTAAATCGTCGGGGTGGACAAACTGGAGCATCTCAGCCCGTGTGGGTCGCGGCTGGTTGGGGTCAAGCCCAAAGATGCGAAACAGTTCTTCTGACCAACTGCCGCTGAAATTTTCGATGTCAGCTTCCCAACTGCCAACGTGAACCACTCGCTGAGCCGCAAGTAGGGCCGTTTCACTCTGGCGCAGTTTTGTTTCTGCTAGTTTGCGATCGCTCACGTCAGCAATAAATCCAATTACCCTGACCAATTCTCCAGAGCTATCGGTAAAAAATCGGCTTTTGTCTTCGATCCAGATGTACGTTCCGTCTTGACGGCGAATTCGGTATTCTGCCAGGTAAGAATCGTCCTGGGCGATCGCATTCTCAATTTCAGACCGCAAAATTTCGGGATGTTCTGGGTCGAGCAGCTCCATCCAACCGTCCAGGGTTTGTGGCATCTCGGCAATGGTGTAGCCCAAAATTTCTTTTGTGTTGGGCCCCCAGGTAATGCGTTCAGCATTAATATCCCATTCATACAGGATTTGCCCGCTGGCTTGACCTGCTGCTTCGTAGCGGGTTCTCCATTCAGTTAACTCTGTGAGGTACTGTTGCTGAAGGGTAAATCGTTCCTGTAAGAGTCTTTCAACCAGTTTGCGATCGCTAATGTTGCGCCGAATTGCTAGAACGCAGGCTTGACCATCCAGGTCCATTACTTCGGCGGAAAGCAGGATAGTTTTTGTTTCTCCAGACGCAGTTTTGATGCTGAATTCGAGGTTGTCAACGGTGCCTGCTCGCTCAAGCTGCTCTTTGAAAAGCGATCGCTCTTCTGGAGATTGCCAAAAGTTGAGTTCTGTTGTGGTGCGTCCAACCGTTTCCTCATGGCTGAAGCCGTAAAAATCCAGGAAGCTATCGTTTACTTCTACAATCCGCCCTTCTGCCAGAGTCGTAATCGTCATCGGGTCAGGGCTATATTGAAAAACTTTGGTAAATTTGGTTTCTGACTCCTGAAGGGCAGCTTTAACCTCTTCAAAAGAGTTTTGCAACCGCTGCGCCATCTGGTTAAAAGCCTGAGCCATCGTCTCCAGTTCGCGGATTTGAAGACGGGTGGGAATCTGCTGGTCTTCGCCATCAGCGATCGCTTTTGACGCTTTGCTAAGCTGCACAATGGGTTTAACCACCAGGCAGGCAAAGACCAGGCTGAGGGCGATCGCTCCTACTAAAGTAATCAAACCAAGCAGTAGAGCAGTAAAGAGGTCAATTTGCTGATTACTGCTCCAGGAGAGAAAATAAATTGTCCCCGTTGCCGTCATGATCCCCAGCACGAAGGGTGCTACTAAAACAAGCTGAAGGGGCACTTGGTAGTGACGTAGTTTAGATTGCCAACTCTGAGAACCGGCACGGAGACTAACGATTGGCATTGGTGATTCCCCGGAATCAGGCAAGGTTACTATTTTGAGGTAGATAGCAATTGCACCTATTGCGATTCATTCATTTTCAGCTGACCGCGCTCCTCACCTGTATCTATCGCAATCCTAAACGGGTTGTAGAAGCACACTCTGGGTAATTGCTCTGACTACTGAAAGAATTGCACCACGGAATTAGTCAATCGGTCGCTCAAGGTTGCTATGGTTATTATGCTTTGTCAACCCCTTTGACCAATGTTTGAATTATCTAGGATTTGTACACAGCTCAATTCATACTCACCCCATCATGCCATTGGGTCTTAAGTGTTAAGAAACTTCAGTTATATTTGGTAACACATCGTTTATGACTTGCAATAAAAATTAAGAGCAGATGTATAACGCAACACAAACTTTTTATTGATGGCCGTTCTATTCGATCGCGGATTTTATGAGTTAAAAGCTTCGTTTGGGTTATACAAAAGTTGATCTGACTAAACCGTTACTAACAGTTTGCTCAACAAATAATGCTTCAGTATATACGAGGATGTTTGAGAAGTAGGTAATGCCTTGCGTGAGTCGAAGCATTCGTCCAGCAATATTTGGAATAACGAAAAATCGTTGCTCAAAGGATTTTCCCCTACGAATCTCTCGGACAGATTAAGGCTTTTCAAATACTCTCTAAAGCTCCGACAGGTGCAATTTGCTTACTTGCCGATCGCTTCCGCTTCGCTCCCAAGACTCTGAATAAAAGGGGCGATCGCCTCGACAAATTCTGTAGTTGATTCGTAAGGCAACACGTTACGACCTGCTAGCTGAATGCCTTGAGCATGAGGTAGCCGTTTCAGGTAGTCTGCCATGCGCTGCTCTGGTGTTTCTGCTTGTCCAGAGCGGCTGATGCTGGAGGCGGTGTTGCCAATGACGACCAGGGTGGGTTGAGTGAGGTGAGCGATCGCCTGCTCGTAATTTTTACGCCAAAAACCTGCCAAAAATGAAAAAACAGCGTGGCGGCTCTCCGGATCTTTTGCCCCAGCAATTAGCTCATCCAGCCATTCTGCATCGACTGCATCGGCAGTGGCAAAAAGTTGTTTGGTGGAAAAAGAACGCAAAAACTCGCGCCGTCGAGCATAGCGATAAAAAGCATTACCTAGCGGTGAGTCAAATAGATTCCAGCTTAATTTTTGCTGCCAGGGTGAGGTTGCCTGAGTCATCACTTTCCAGGCAGGTGGGCCAGCCAAAATCAGCCCCCGAACCAGGTTAGACGAATTGGACTGAGGTGAAGCCTGTAATTGAGTGAGGGCGATCGCCACTGGCAGCAGTGCCCCCTGGACTACCACTACCACGGGTTGCTGTACCACCGTTTGCAAAAAGTGCTGAAGCTGAGCTGCCCAATCTTCAGGTGTGTAGGCGACGTGGGGCAGAGCGCTTTCCCCGCAGCCCAGCAGATCAGGCAGGTACAGCGAATTGGGCTGACCCTCAAACCAGCTTTGGCAGAACCGATCCCAAAAGCGTCGGGACAGACCCACCCCAATCGGATGAATTAGCAATAACGGAATTTGTCCAGCATCAACTCCCGAACTACGAGTCTGAACTTCATAGGCACAGCGGAAGCCTTGCCAGTCATAATACTGAGTTGATGCTGGGGTAATTACCTTCATCCAAAAACCGGGTATAGCACCAGACACAACATTGCCAGGATGCCACTAATCGTGTAGAACCAGGCAACAATCTGTGTCTCTGACCAGCCCGTCAGTTCTAAATGGTGATGGAGTGGAGCCATTTTGAGCAGACGTTTGCCGATGCCGTTTGCATCTTTGGTGGCTTTGTAGTAGCTAACCTGAGCAATGACTGAAAGGGTTTCGACAAAGAAAATGCCGCTAAGAATGAGCAACCCTAGCAAATTGTTGCTGAGCAGAGCGACGGCTGCGAGTGCGCCCCCCAATGCCAGAGAGCCTGTGTCGCCCATAAATACACTGGCAGGATTGCGGTTGTAGGACAGGAAGCCGAGACAGCTACCGCTCATGCAGGCACAAAACACCATCAGTGCGGGAGAAGTTGGAGCCGCTAATACGCCTAGCCCCAATAGAGCGATCGCCGCCGTGCCAGCCGCCAGCCCATCTAACCCATCGGTGAGGTTGGTGGCATTACTTTCGGCAACGAGCGCAAACCAGCCCAGGGGAAATAGCAAAAAGCCCAACGGCAAAGAAAACCCGAAGGGCAGCGCTAGGTTTGTGATGCTAAAGGGTTGGCTCCACAGCAGCCAGAGGCAAAATAGACCGCCAAAGCCGATTTGCAAAGCGAGCTTTAGCTTTGGGGAAATGCCTTTGTTGGAGCGGCGACGTAAAATTTGCCAATCGTCGAGCCAACCAATTGCCGCATAGGAGAGGGTGAGTGCAGAGACAGCGACGACTTCCGAGGCAAAGCCTGACCAGAGTAGGGCGATCGCCACCCCAACAGGGATAAAGAAGATGCCGCCCATCGTTGGCGTTCCCGCCTTTTTCAAATGGGCTTGAGGTCCATCTTCACGAATGACCTGCCCTGCCTTTAGCTGTCGTAAGAGCGGAATCGCCCAGTATCCGAGGGCTGCGGTTGCTAGGGTACAGACCCAAAGCGGAGCTGTTAAAGAAGCTCCTAAACCGAGCGATCGCCCCGCCAACCAATCTAGCCAAAGAGATGCACCGCTGAGAGCAATGCTTAAACTCAAAAACAAACCCACGCCGGAAAACCCTACGGGCTTGTCAGAAAATAGCTTAGCGTCCACAACTGTCTCACTTCACTCCACACCAGGTATATCCAAAGACTTACAAATTGCCTCTGGTTCATCAGGATCAAACTTTGTGAGTTGATCCAGCTTAATCGTTCTTTACCACTGCCGGGATTATCCCTCAATCTGTGTTAATCGTCTAGCTCTACTACATCATCATCGTCATCATCATCAAAGCTGCTATCATCGCCTGCCATCAGTTCATTGATTTCTTCTTCTTCTTCGCGATAGTCCGGCTCTTGCACTTCACGGGCTAGGAGCCGACCTGTTCCCTCGAGCCAATCTAAAATCGAGGCATCCTGTTGAGGTGGAATTACAGGAGCGGGTTGACTACGAGGATATTGACGAAGCGCGGGATTGTACATACTACTTAGCAAATGTTGGTAATAGATTAAATCACTACACAATCGAACTCTTGGGCAACTCCCTCATTGGAATGAGGAAATTCAGATGGCAACTGCTGGATCTTAGAGTCAAGCTTCTAAGATGTGGGTGAAACCTCAGCATAGGTAAAACCTTAATGTAGGTAAAACCTTATATAGATGAAGTTTTAGTAAACGGTTGATCAACCGCCCTACCCCTGCTTAGTACGCCTGATAGTGCTAGCTCAAATTTCATCTTAGGTCAAGAAAGTTGTCAAGACATCTTTAGGTTGAAATTGGCGAGTTGTGTCTTACTCAAAGCGAAATGGTTTAAACAATCCATCGTTAAACAGTTAAGAACTCAACAAGCGGTATTGAAATAACTGGAATTTCTAGCGTTCAAATTTCTCACGATTACATCTTATGTGGAGGTCAATTATAATGATTGCGAAAGCTAAGCTGCTGGAGGCGATCGCGGGTAAAAATCGGGGGTTGCTGACGACCGAATCAGACAAGCAAGCCATTTTATCTGTTATTGCTCAGGTAGAAGACCAGAACCCTAACCCGCGCTCCCTTCAAGTGCCCAACAAGCTTGACGGTAATTGGCGATTGCTTTACACCACCAGCCAGGATCTATTGAGAATCGATCAATTACCTTTGTTTAAGCTGGGACAAATTTATCAATATGTTCGGGCGAGAGAAGCGAAGATCTACAACATTGCAGAAGTCTACGGGGTACCTTATCTGGAAGGGTTGGTGAGTGTTGCGGCTCGGTTTGAGGCGGTGAGCGATCGCCGCGTTCAGGTGAAATTTGAGCGATCGATTCTAGGGTTGCAACGCCTAATTGACTATCAGTCTCCCGTTCACTTTATTGAGGCGATCGAGGCAGGTCAGAAATTTGCGGCGATTGACTTCAATATCACCAACCGAGATCAGCAAGGCTGGCTAGACATTACCTACCTGGATGACGATCTGCGGATTGGGCGAGGGAATGAGGGCAGTGTATTTGTGCTGACCAAAAATTAATCCGTCTGAAATATTTGCTGGGAACGTTTGCCAGGAACATTTGCCGAACGCTATGCTCATCCGCCTGTCTCAAGCTCAGCTCAACTTACTGGAAACCTGTCCTCGCAAGTTTCAGCAGGTTTACCTCGATCAGCTGGGTACTCCAATCGCCTCAGAACAACAAGATCAGATGAATTGGGGCAGTCGGTTTCACCTGCTGATGCAGCAGCGTGAATTGGGGTTACCCCTGCTGATGGACACGACCGATCCGTTGCTGCAAAACTCGGTAGATGCATTCATTCAGGCTGCACCAGAGCTATTTCAACAGCAAGCGGTTTTTCGCCAGAGTGAGCATCGTCGCAGCTTAAAGTTTCAGGGCTATTTGCTGACGGTGGTGTATGACCTGCTGATTCTTAACCCGCAGCAGGCGCAAATTTTAGACTGGAAAACTTACCCTTTGCCTCAAAACCAGCGTTGGCTGGCAGAAAGTTGGCAAACTCGGCTATACCCCTTTGTGCTAGCGGAAACCAGTGACTATTCGCCCGAAGATATTTCGATTACCTACTGGTTTGTGCGGGCAACCCAATCCGCTTCAGAGACATCAGACTCAGAGATATCAAACTTAGGGACAAGTGAGACAAAACTTCAGCCACAAAGTCTGAGATTTAACTACAGCACCAGCCAACATCAGGCAATTCGCTCAAAGTTGGGGGGGCTACTGGATCAACTGACCGCATGGCTGAAGGCCTATCAGGCAGGAACGCCGTTTCCACAAGTAGAAGCGGCTGAAGATCAGTGTGGATTTTGCACTTTCGATGTTCGCTGCCAACGTCATCAGCTTGAAACCCCCGTTTCTGAGGAATTGCTTACCCTTGCCGAGATTCAAGAAGTGGCGCTGTGAAATCTCATACATAAAATCGCTTCCGAGTAAAGATTCGACCTATAAAAATTTGCAAACCTTAAGATTAGTTGTTACATTGCAAGCAACCCACCTCCTCGCGGTAGCTCCTCATGAAATTCTTCGGTATTCTCCCAACTCCTCCGTCGCTCAAGTCCCGATCGCGTGTGCACGACCTTAAGGCTCGTTTGGATTGGGGAGAGCCTGCGCTGACGATTGTTGATGTGCGCGATCGCACTCAATTCAACTCGCACCACATCATGGGGGCAGTTTGTATGCCCATTCACGAGTTGACTCACCGTGCCATGACAAGCTTAGAGCTTGACCGCGATATCTACATTTACGGCGAAACAGACGATGAAACGGTTGAGGCTGCGGCACAGCTCCGGCAAGCAGGCTATAGAAACATTTCTGAACTGAGAGGCGGGGTAGCAGCTTGGAAGGCGGTTGGTTATCCAATCGAGTCTGCTGCGTTGCTCCTGTCTGCTTAAACCTATACAAGTTGAGTGGGTTGAGGGGTGTACCCCCTCGACCTATTTAGAATTGCTATAGTGACCCTCGTTTGCAGCGAGTAAGATGAGATGAGGTTTTAGCTAACTCAGTTTCAGTTGATGAGCCAGACTGTTTGGATTGCAAGGCACGGAAACCGTCAGGACTTTGTTGACTCTAGCTGGCATCGCACTGCTGAACGACCCTTTGATCCGGGGCTTTCTGCTGATGGAATTTTGCAGGCAAAAGAGCTAGGAAAGCGCCTTCAAGGGGAAAAGATTGTCCACATTTTTGCCTCCCCTTTTTTACGCACGATAGAAACTGCTCACTATGTCGCAGAAGCGTTAGACCTTTCTATCAAGGTTGAGTCTGGGCTGAGTGAGTTTCTTAACCCTAATTGGTTTTTTTCAACGCCTGAATGTTTAACGATTGACTCCCTATCCCAACTGTTTCCGAGAGTCGATCGCAGCTATACTTCCCGCGTCATTGCCGAGTTTCCTGAAACGGAGCAGACGGCTTTGCGGCGGGCAGGAAAAGTTGCTCGACACTTAGCGGCCGAGTTTCCGCAAAACCTGCTGCTGGTAGGACATGGAGCTTCTGTCTTGGGGGCAACTAGAGGGCTGTTAGAAGACCCCGTTCACGTCAGTTGTCCACTTTGCGGACTGTTCAAGTTGGTCAAGCAGAGAGATGAATGGCTGATGGAGTTGAGCGGTGATATCTCTCACCTCAGCCGAACTGAGCAAAATATTCGCTACATCTGAATTTAACGGCTGCAAATCCCTGCAAATTTGCTGAAGAACTGCCTCAAGAACGAGACTGTGAGAGACAGCGGAAATTAAACTGTTATTGACAATGGGTAAGTTCTGAAAACATGACACAACTACTGGCAGGGGATATCGGCGGCACTAAAACTATCTTGCGGTTGGTAGCGCAGGCTGGTGCGACAGCGGCAACCGCAAAACTGCATACTCTTTATGAAGCCCGCTATTCCAGCCCAGAATTTCCTGACTTAGCGCCGATGGTACGCAAGTTCTTGAGTACGGCGCAGCAGGAGTTGGGAGAGGAGCCTAACCCTGAAAAGGCTTGCTTTGCGATCGCTGGTCCCGTAGTTAACGATACGTCTGCCCTGACTAACTTGACCTGGTCACTCGATGCTAGACGGCTAGAAAAGGAGTTGGCGATCGCCAATATCACCTTAATTAATGACTTTGTTGCAGTTGGCTACGGCATTTTGGGCTTAGAGGAATCAGATTTGCATACGCTCCAGGAGGTTGAGCCTGTAGCAGATGCACCGATCGCTGTTTTAGGGGCGGGAACGGGTTTAGGAGAGGGCTTTTTGCTGAAGCAGCCAGATGGCTATCACGTCTACCCTTCCGAAGGCGGTCATGCAGATTTTGCTCCTCGCTCTGAACTGGAGTTTCAACTGTTGAAATACCTGTTGGATAAGCACGATATTCAACGAATCTCGGTTGAGCGAGTGGTGTCTGGTCAGGGAATTGTTTCGATTTACCAGTTTTTGCGCGATCGCCAGTACGCTGAGGAATCTCCCAAGGTTGGCGATGTGATCCGCAAATGGGAAGGCGAGAAAGGGCTGAGTGAAAAGACGGTCGATCCGGCAGCGGCGATTTCAATGGCAGCTTTGGAAGGAAGCGATCGCCTCTCCGTTCAAACGATGGAAATTTTTGTTGCTGCTTACGGGGCAGAGGCAGGCAATCTGGCCTTGAAACTGTTGCCCAATGGTGGACTCTATTTAGCAGGCGGAATTGCTGCTAAAAACCTCAGCTTGATGCAAGATGGTACCTTCCTCAAAGCCTTTTTGGATAAGGGCCGGGTCAGTCCATTGCTAAAAAAGGTGCCGATTCACATCATTCTGAATCCTCAAGTAGGGTTGGTTGGTGCAGCCGTTCGAGCAGCCCAACTTTAGGCAGCTTTAAGCTATAGCCTCAGATAATCGCCTCAGACAATCAAGGGTGATTGCCCCTCCCCCATTCAAGTAATGCAAGTGGAGGAGGTGCGATCGCCTTGACAAAATGTAATCTGCTTAACGGATTGAAATGATTCAGATCGGTTTTTTGTAGGGTAATGAATCGCAACGCGCTCACCGTTTATTCAAAATCAAGAATTCTTTCAGAGATTTGGGCATGTCTATTGCTAGCTGTCCCCCTAGCAGCGGCACAGCTAGCACAAGCAGGAACCGCGTTTGTCGATACGGTGATGATGGGTTTGATAGACAGCCAAACTTTAGCAGCAGGAGGTTTGGGCGCAGTCATTTTTTCTACTTTGCTGCTGGTTTGTACCGGGGTTGTCGCTGCAGTGGGTCCGCTGGTTGCAGAAGCTTACGGAGCAGGAAACCCCAAGGCAATTGGGCGAATTGCACAGCAAGGGCTGTGGCTGTCGCTGGTGCTGTCGCTTCCCTGTATGCTGCTGATTTGGCATGGGGATTCCTTATTGCTGACTCTAGGGCAGGAACCGGACAACGCCATTTTGGCAGGGTATTACCTGAAAGCTGTGATGTGGGGTTTTTTCCCAGCGATCGCTTTTGCTACCCTTAAAAACTTTGTTGCTGCGCTCTCTCGTCCCCGTTCGGTGATGGTGATTATGCTCTGCGGGTTGGTTTTTAACGGTATCGCCAACTATGTGCTGATGTTTGGCAAACTGGGCTTTCCAGCGCTGGGTTTGGCGGGAATTGGCTGGGCTAGCAGCATTTCCCTGTGGGGCATGTTGATTGCGCTAGTCAGCTTTATTTTGAGCCAGCGTGTTTTTGCTATCTATCAGGTTTTCCACCACTTCCGATTTGAGAGCAAAGTCTTTTGGGAGGTGGTGCAAACGGGCTGGCCAATTGGCGTGCTGACTGGGGTTGAAACGGGGCTATTTGCCATTACCGCTTTTTTGATGGGGCACTTGGGTACAACAACTCTGGCAGCACACCAAATCGCTCTGCAAACTGCCGCTTTAACGTTCATGATTCCGCTTGGAGTTTCTTATGCCACGACAGTGCGGGTTGGGCAACTGGTTGGGCAGGGCGACCCTTTAGGAGCAAGGCTGTCTGCTTATGTCGGGCTGGGGCTAGGGGGTACGTTTATGAGCCTGATGGCGATCGCCTTTTGGATCTTCCCGGAAGCGATTACCTCGGTTTACATTGACGTTCGCGACCCGGCAAACGCCGCTGTGGTGCAAGTAGCAAAAGCGCTGCTGGGCGTTGCAGCAATGTTTCAGCTTATAGACGGAATTCAGATTATTGCAGCAGGCGCACTGCGCGGATTAAAAGATACTCGCACACCAATGCTAATTGGCATTTTCTCCTACTGGGTTGTAGGGTTAATCAGCGGCTACGTGCTAGGCTTTCGGCTCAATTTAGATGGTGTTGGATTGTGGTGGGGGTTAGCTCTGGGCTTGCTTAGTGCCTCTGTGATTTTTACCTGGCGATTTAATGTTCTAATTGCTCAATTGATTCGGCGATCGCCCACTCCAAGTCCAGTTGCTCACTGTAGGTGATAACGCAAAACAAACGTAATAGCGCAGCAGATCTAAGGCGTTGGGTTCCGCTCTGCTCCACTCAACCTACGGTATCATCTGTCATTTGCGTAGGTTGGGTGAAGTGCAGCGGAACCCAACACCTTGCTTGATGTACCAGTAGGACGATCTAAAGAGTATTAACTTGTGCTCATTTGATGAGTAATAAGATAGGCAAAGCTTGCTCGTCTTAAGTCAGACCTTGCCTAACTTCAGGTGTATCACGCTTGCCTGCAAACATCCCTGTCCCTTTTAGCACATCCAGGAAGGTGAGTACAGCAGGCGAAAAAAGCACATTCGAGAGAACGGCTGCACCAATGATTCTGACTAGAGGAACGGGCAGCGACCTGACCTGAACGCCTTCTGGAATCGGCAAAGCTGCTAAACGAGGCAAAATTGCCGCGCCTAATCCCTGAGCTACCATGCTGACAATGGTGGAATCTTCCTTAATTTCGTAAGCGACTTTGAGCGACTGTCCCCACTCAAGCCAGTGATCGCGGACGGCTGAGGTGCATTCGGCATAGTTGTACAAAATAAAGGAGTGCATTGATAACTCCTCCCAAGTTAGTGTTTTGGGCAACGGTTCTGGGTATTGAGGCAACAGCACAACATACTCATCTCTGGCGATTTCCCAGGTATCAAACTCTTCGGAACGAGGAAGAGGGACGAGTCCGATATCGACTTGCCCTTCTCGCAATGCCTGCTCAACTCCGGTTGGATCGTCCTCTGTGAGTGTTACTTCCACCGATGGAAAGCGATGACTGAAGCGGGCAATTTTTGGCGGCAATAGGTGAGTGGCAGCGCTGCGAAAGGAGGCAATGCGAACTCGTCCACCATGTAGTCCTTTTTCTAGATTAATTTCATGCTCGATGTCTTCTCGCGCCTGCACGATTTGGCGGGCGTAGTGCAGGACGCGATCGCCAATCAACGTCGGACGTGCGCCAAAGCGACCGCGTGAGAGCAGGGAAACGCCCAGCTCTTCTTCGAGGGAGGCGATCGCCCGACTCACTGCTGACTGCGAAATGTCCAGGTTCAAAGCTGCTGTAGAGAAATTACCGTATTCCACAACCGCCAGAAAAATTTGCAAATGGGCAATGTTCATCGAATTCATCTATGAATCCATCTATTCAGATTCTGCATAGGCACGAACCGTTATCGGTTTTGATCCACAGCATGACTCAAAGTTAAGGTACGAAAAGCTGATGAATAGCTCATCCAACACGCTGGTTTTTCAAGACTGAACCTATGTTTGAATTGCTGCCTTACCAAAAGTTTCGAGATACTCCAAGCGTTCGTTTCTTTAACATTACGATCGCTAATTCTAATGCACGAGATCTAGTTTTTCATGAAGGGCCTGCCATTAGCCCAAACAACAGTGCCACTGGACACTGGCAGTTTTATCTCCATCCCCATCAGGAAGATAATTTGCTGGCGTTGACAGGCGGACGAACCTTTTACCTGGTCAACTTTGAGTGGAAACATCCCTTTCACATTGTCCGGTTAGAAGCAAATCGGGAGATTTTGCGAATTCCCCCCGGCACCTTCCATCGCTCTGAGTCTGACCCCAAGGGTTCACTTGTGTTGAATCAAGCTGTTCGCACCCAGAATGCAACCGTCGAGCGGGAATTCCGGGTTTACAACAGCAGTGAAATTCCGCGTTTGCGCTGGGTTACGTCTCAGTCTGCTCCGCCACCAATCCTGCATGGTTTTGAGGAATTTCATCAGAGAGTTGCCTGACGGTTATTGCCAATACGGTAATACAAATTCTCTAAAATAAGGCAACAGATCGGGTAGGGGCGTTTCGCAAAACGCCCCTACAGTTGTTTGCAGAATTTACTCTATGCGACTCAAATCAAATTGGGATAACAGTTTCAACTTAGCAGCAGTAGATAACCTTAAATTCACCACTGGCGGCTCTTATTTGCCTGCTGTGTGGAGGTTAGAGATGCGAAAGCTATAGGCTTTGTAGCAGGGTTTGTGTATCAATTACTGTTGCATATTCTTGATGCATGTTAGCTAAGGAAAGGGCATGAACCTGCTCGGCTGGGTGCAACTTCTGCTCTAGATCCATCTTGTCAAACGTCGCTGTGGCATCTGAAACAACGTATGTATCAAAGCCAAGATTGCCTGCTACTCTAACTGTTGTCTCAACAGAGTTGTTTGTGATCACACCTGTCACAACTAAGGTTTGATAGCCACTGTTTCTTAACCAATGCTCTAAATCAGTGCCAATAAAAGCGCAATTCACCTGTTTGCTAACAATTTTTTCACCTGCATTGGGAAGCACAGCGTCTTTGAAGTCACATCCTTCCTGTCCTGGACGATAAGTTGAGTCTGGTTCGGTTGAAAGGTGACGAACATGAACCACTGGGCGCTGAGTTTCACGCCAAGCCATTAGCAACTGTGCAATATTTGCCTCAGCTTGCTCGTTGTTACGTTTTCCCCAGCTAGGATGATCGATCGCCTTTTGCACATCAATGATGATGAGGACTGCATTGGGTGGAATGTGCGTCAATTTAGCTTTCACCTACATAAGTATACTCATAGTTAATTCTGCAACAGCCAGACGCTCTCTTTCACATCATATTTTCCTTTCAATCCACCAACAACATCAGTACTTGAGATAAGAGACAAACTGTAGCTGTCACTGTAGTGTTTGTTTACTTCTTCTTGGCTGATTGAAAAGGGAGGTCCTTCCATTAGGCTTTGGTCGTACTCGCAAGTCACTAATAACTGTGGCGCTTTATCCGTAATCTCCATTAAGTGTGCGGTATATCGCTTGCGCACTTCTTCCGGTAAAGCGATCAAAGCTGCTCTGTCATAGATTGCATCTACTGAACCTAGAGTTTTGCTAGATACATCAAAGATATCGCCCACAAAGATGTCGATGTCTTTAGCGCTATACAGACTTACTTCTCCGACTCTTGATATTTTTGGACTCACTTTGAGTTCTTCAAACAGTTGCTCGATGGCTAGTTCGACCAATTCAGCGCCAGCTACGCGATAGCCTTTGGAGAGCAACCAAGCAATGTCTAGAGTTTTGCCGCATAAAGGCACAAATACACGGCTACTGTTTGGTAGGGAAAGCTCTCCAAAGTGTTTTACGAGTGTTGGGTTAGCTTCACTTTTGTGGAAACCAATGTTGTTGTCTTGCCATTTCTGAAGCCAAAAATTTGAATCCATATCTATAACCTTTAAGACAGTTAGAGTAAATAAGGTTGCCCATCACCTGCCATCATAGATAATCTTTGAATTTCAACAGATAACTTCTTGGCGATCGCCATACACGAGTATTGTTAGACCATAAATTGCTGCAAGAATTCATGAACACGGTGTGTTCCTGGAAGTTTGTCGGTGGAGTAGTTGTATTTGAGAACACATTCTATAGAGATGGCGCTCGCACCTAGGTGAGGTGCAGCGGAACCTGGCACTTACAAGATTTTAACGGTGCTGCTCTGCTTCACCTAACCTAGGCGGCCAGCGATCGCATTGATGGAATGAAGAGTGATAGCAGTTGGATGGATTGTTCGTCAGAGGTTTGTGCATAGGCTTAGCGTGCCTATAGCGCGATTGCTAGCGACATTAATAAAATCTTAAGAAGAAGTTAACATTAGATTGCCGGGATTCTAAACTAAATCAGCGTATAAATGCTTTGACGGATTCGCTCCCTCTGTCAGGGTTCTCCAAAAGCTGTCTAACAGCCTCTCCTAGTTGGACGAAATTTCGAACTTTAGGCAAAACTCACCATGAATGTTTTAGTTCAACCAAAACGAGTTGCTCAAATTCTTGCTGTTGCAGCAACTAGTCTTGCTTTAATCAGCATTGCTGGACAATTTGCTAAATACTTTCTTGGGAAAGGGAGGCTCTGGGGGTTAACAGGGCTCTTTAATGTGGATTATGAAAACAACATACCTACTTTGTTTGCTGCATTCATCCTTTTTCTAGCCTCGATTTTGCTTTTTCTAGTTGCTTCAGCTAAACGACGACAAAATGACCGCTTTACTAATCATTGGCGAGTTCTATCGATACTATTTCTATATTTATCTCTCGATGAATTGCTCAGCATTCATGAGACTATCAATAAAAATTCAGGCGAAAACTTACAATCTTGGCAGAGCGGTCCTTGGGACATCTTAAATTCAGTGCTTATCTCTATTTTCGTTTTAGCGTACATCAATTTTTTCTACGTCTTCCTGTAAAAATTCAACGTTTGTTTTTCATAGCCGGTAGCCTTTTTGTTTTGGGCGCTCTTGGTATTGAGTTAGCTTGTGTACATCATCTCTCAAATATTTGCCACGGGTCAGGCTTTACAGCAGAAATTATCATAACTGTTGAGGAGCTTTTAGAGATGATAGGCATTACTGTTTTTATCTATGCAGTTCTTTTATACATGAATTCGTTTTTAAACGAAATCAATATCAGTATTGTTAAATCGACCTCGTCGAGCACGAGAGAACTAACTGCCAAGTATAAGAACCTGCTTGACTAATAGAACTTGTCAGCTAAAAGTTGAGTGTGTCTGGAAAGGAGTAAGACCAAATCTATTACTCCCTGTAAACATCTCTCTGATGTTTGGATTGTAATAAGAGAATAATTAACTCTTTATCGTCAATTTCATAACGAACGCGATAATCACCAATACGAATACGGTACTGATCGTTAGCACCTTTCATTTTGACCACTCCATCAGGACGTAGGTCTTCAGCAAGTTGTTGGATCTTAATAGCAATGCGCTCGTAAATGTCGTTAGGCAAAGCATCTAGCTGTTTTTGCACAGGCTTAGGCGCGACTATGGTGTAAGTCATGCCGATTGATTTGCTCGCTGTGCTACGTATTGGTCAAATGTAGTGTAGTTACCAGATTTGTAGTCAGCTCGAGCGGCTTGAATTTCAGCGATATCTTCTGGAGAATCCTCATTGTCAGGGAATAACTCAGCTTCTAAAAGTTCCTAGAGCTGATGCTTTTCAGCAATTTCAAGTGATGAAATTGCTTGCAGCAGTGATTCAAATGAAATATCTACTTTCACAGTATTCTTAGCCATTAGAATCCACCTACTTTTCCCTTCTTCAATTTTATCAGTGTCTACTAACTTCTCGGCGATCGCTCATGCACGAGTGTTCTTGAACCATGATTTGCTGCAAGAATTCATAAAAAGGTGCGTTCCTGGGCATTTATTGGTGGAGTAGTCGTCGTATTTGGGAACGCACCCTACAGTAATGCGATCGCACTAAAGCTTGGTGAGGCGAGAGGGGCGATCGCCCCTCTCATTATCCCTTTTTCTTACTCTCCTGGTCGGCGATCGCGGGTCAAAATACTCATCACTTCACCAGAGCTAGGAGCAGGCAATAGTGGACTCCACAGTCCCACTTCGGCAAAGCCGCGCCGATGCAGGTCGTAAATGGTTTCGGTTACGCCATCACGAGAGCCGATGATCAGAACTCGTAAGCGTTCGCGCTCAGAATTTTGTAGTGCAGCAATTTCTCTCTCAACGGTGGGGGCGTTGGGATCTAGAAAACTGTGAAACATGAGTTGTGTCTCCTTTGGTTTTTTTGAGGAAACCCAAAAACCTAGCCACCCCGCACTAGTTCACACGTTGCATTGGTGAGTGAGAGAACCAAAAGTGAGTTGAGGGTCACTTTCATGTTCTAAAGGATAGGCAACGCTTTTTTTGACATGACAAGTCGGGGTGGCTAAGGGAGTGTTAAAATTCACCATTAGCCGCCAGACTGCCTAGTACAGTTTGGGGGTCAGTCGCTCATTGCTGGTCGCAACAGCTTTGAGCGGCGCTAGGTTTTTGAGGGTAATGCGGTTGCCGTGAGTAAAAATAACAACCTTAGCGTGACAGCATACCGGAGTAAGCGGTATCTCGTCAAGGTAGGAGGCTGCGGATTGTTTGAAGGATGAAGAGGGGTGATCGCACTTATTAGTTCTATGCGATCGCTTAGAGTACCTCAACAATTTACGCTCAAATTAAATCTTCTTCTGATAGCTGAGCTATTTTCATCAAAGCTCTCAAGGTTCCGATTTTCAAATCTTGATTGCGGTGAACGGGGATTGACAAAAATTGCTCTATTTCAGGGTTTTCGTAAAGTGATGACTGCCAGTAATTTTCCGCAAAACCCAGCCTTTTTGCTCCACAATCTTGCACAACCGCTTGCCAGAAATGGACTTATACAGCAATTTCAACAACTTGATCGGTTGACTCGATTGCATTACGACTGTTGGCAACATCGAGCCAGCCTTCAATAGCATCTTTCAAATTTGCTATCACCTCGTCGATTGTGTCCCCTTCAGTAACACAACCGGGAAGTGCGGGAACTTCTGCCCAATAACCACCTTCTTCTGCTGGATGAATAATCGCTTTGATTTTCATACACCTGTTGAACTAGTTGCTAAGAATATGCTAACAACCACACCTGCTTGCGCTCAAATGTGGTTGGTTTAATCCAGTGCGATCGCCAACCTCGTAAGATGCGTTAGCGCAGCGTAACGCATGACTCAACCCCTTCACCTCACCACTCCCAAACTTCACGATGACGGTATCCGTTCTTCCATTCTCCAATCGATTGGATTAACGTATCCCAAAAGGTTGGCGATCGCACTGCTTTGGCTACGCTGATTCTAAATGAGAAACCGGAATTTGTTCGGTTCTCTCAGGTGCTTTTGCGCCAGTTGCAACGGCATGAACTGCATGAAGAATCGCGGCTGAGTAATATCGATTGCCACAATTATCACAAACACCAATCGTCACATCCTCAAGAATGACAAATCCGTCTCGATGTTTAAATGCCTCGCGTTTGACAGTTCGGGGTTGAACCAAAACGAAGTCGCCAGATGAGGAGGGGTATTGATTTAACTAAGTGAGGCGTTACGCTGATACATCTTATAGGATCGGCGGTTCGTTGTTTTATGAGCAGGATATGGGCATCTCAGAAGTTAATTAATAATTTCTCCTTTGTTATTGGCCAACTTTTCACGCCATTTTTGGAGCTCCTCAGGTGTTTGTCTTACCCAATCAGTTGCTTCGCCAACGATTTTTAATGGTGCTTGGGAGCGATATGAGCGTGTCGGATTACCCGGAAATTTTTTGTCTGTAACATTCGGGTCATTTTCAAACCCCCCTGTCGGTTCAACGATATAAACACGTTCACGTCCATCGCCTTTTGCTAATGCAGCAGCTAGTCCCGCCCCATTAACAAGGGCTGTGAAATAAATGTGATTCATTTTGAGTTCAGGTTTGTAATTAGAATTGCCCCCCGCTGTCAGCAAATCGCCAACCTGCAGATCTGCTTTCGTCCCATGATAAAAAGGTCCTTTGTCAGAAGGTTTATCCTCAAACGAAGTTGCTAATTGATAATTCTTTTTTGCCTTGTTAGGTTCGTTAAGTCCTCATAGCATTTAGCAATGTTTGAATATAGAGAAGGAAAAGCACTCTTAACAGTGTCGTTATTTATTTTTAATGCAAACTTCAAAGCCGTTTCGAGCCATTTTAATTTATCGGAAATATTTTTTTGATGTCGGGCTACATAATGAGCTGAAATAAATCTTTCAAGGTCGTTTGTCGCTTTGTTCCAGGCTTGAAGAAATAGCTTACTTGCTTCTTCAGGTTTGCCTTTTTCTTCCATGCCCATACCTTGAAGACAGAGTTTGACAACATTGTTGTTTGGATTGAATTCCATAATTATTTTGTCTCTTAATTATTGTGATATCAACTTAGCTGTTTGTCCTTAGTAAAAGTAGGGTGCGTTGCTGCTAAGTAAACGCACCAATTCATAATGTTTGAATGTTTAATGATTGATCTGGCTGTGTCTATATATGATCACAGGTGCGTCATGACGCTACAAGATGGCGATCGCACTAACGATTAATTTGAGCAGTGACTAATATCATTGTAATGAAGACAGAAGTTCGGTCGCCGCCCCAATGAATTGTTAGCGGGCGGTTGTGTTTTGTTGTAACCATTCTACAAATGCCTCGCGCCCTAGTTTGCCCGATGCGATCGCCAACACCACACTCTCTTGTTCATCCACAGAAGCGTCAATTTCCATTCCATTTAGGACAATCAAAGTCTCCGTTGCAGCATGACCTGTACGCTTGTTTCCATCAACAAACGGATGATTCATGATGATAGAAAATCCCAATGTTGCTGCTTTCTCAAGCAAACTTGGGTATAACTCTTCTCTACCAAAGGTCATTCGGGGTTGCGCGATCGTGACTCCAATAAACTCATATTTCGGATACCTAATGCTCCACCAGACTGGTCAATAACTCTACGATGGAGTTCTAACACTTCAATTAACGTCAAATAGCGCATTAGGCTAAACGTCGATACAGTTCAGCATTCTTCGTCAGCACATAATTCGCCGCATCAACGAACTCGCTCTTTTGGGAACTGAGCCAATCCTCCAAGCTTGCCTTCAATAGAACTTCGAGCGCAATTCCATACACTTCTGCCAACTCTTGTAGCTTTCCGAATTGGCTATCTGAAAGGTCAATTGTGATAGAAGTCATAGCGCTCACTTTCCTGGTGTACCTGGGTCAAGCTTAACATTCGCATCTGACCGATAAACTCTCTGTACAGATCCAACTCAAAGCGAAGCCAACCTCGCAGAATGCGTTAGCGCAGCGTAACTCGTCACTCAACCTCTTCACCTCACCGCTCCCAAACTTCCAATGACGGTATCCGTTCTTCCATTTCCAACCGACTGAATTAACGTGGCCTAAAGGGTTGGCGATCGCACTACAACCCCAGTGTATGTTTCAATGCCGCATCAATGTTTTGCATGGGTAATGAGCCAATTACACGATGAACTGCTGAAAGCACTATCGTTGCTAAGTTATCTGTCATCACGACTGAATCTGTCAGCAAACCTGAATGTTTTCCTTCTGGAGAATTCAGCAAAAGAGTCACGCGACTAGGAATGCCCTGCTCGAAACATTTGGCTAGTAACCACAGCAACGATGATCTGGGGGAGTTCCGTCTGTAAGTTATCTGCTTGCATGATTAGAGCAGGTCGCGTTTTAGCAGAACTCAAATTGGAATTAGGGAAGAGTACAAGAACAATGTCGCCTCGCTCAAAGGTTGGCTTTGGCTGCATCGTAGTCGTCATAAATACCCATTTTAGGACTATCCCAATCCTCAGAAAAGGCAGCAAGCTTTGCTCGCAGAAGCTTAGCTTGCTCTTTGTCGATTCCTTGAGATTCAAGGTCAATCTCATTTGATTTGACAAAAGTAATAATTACCGAAGTTCCTTCAGGTATATTATTAGGATTTTTTGTGAGTTCTACACGACCATTGCGGTAAACTCCTTCAACACTTACTAGCATTTAACCTCTCTAATAGCTCAAACTAGAAAAATTATAATCTAGGCAGTTTAACGATTGCTCTGGTTGCAGCTATGCACAATCCAAGGTGCGTCATAACGCGCCCTACAAGATGGCGATCGCACTTTTAACTTTTATCAATCTGCTGCACTAGAAGCTTCAGGTAGTGTGTTTACTCATTTTTGCCTGAACAGAAGACTTTACTCCCAGGGATTATCATCTGCCCATGATTCCTCACTGTAGTCATCATGCACTGGGAAAGAACCAAAGCGGCTATCCTCATATTCACGTCGATGATATCCAATATATTTGCTTCCATCCATAGGATCTACGCTGTTACAGATATACCAATCTGCTTGTTCACCAGAATCTTTCTCATAGTAAAATTGGTCTCTAGTCTTCTGATCGATGTAATGCTTACTATGACGAATTAAAGTTTGATTTAGGTGAACTATCATTTGATTATAGGTAACTTTAAGACGTTCAGCCTCCATATCGTACTGATCTCTTTGAATCCTGCCATCATAGAATTTGTTAGTTTCTTCAGGACTATAGCCCATGAAGTTTTCAAGAGCCATGACAGTTAGGATTCTTACTCTATCGGGGTTATAGAGATGCTCTTTTTTAATCCTTAACCAAGAATTAATCAAACTTTCAATTCTCTTAAACTTTTTCGTCTCCGAAGAGTTAGATGCTTTATCAACTCTCTCTAAAGGTTTTTTGTCATTCAAATTAAACTTTTTACTGTAATGATTCTTTTTAATTTGGTCATGGTGATTCTTTTTAAGATGATTCTTCAATCGACTAGAACGTACTGAACAAGAACAGTGTGGGCACTGAACTAATTGTTGTGAGCTGCTCATCTTTAGAGTCTATTAGGGTGGGCGGAAGAGATGTGTAGAATTTAACACCGAAATTTCAGATATTCGATAGGGGAAATACTAAATCTATTGGTTGTGAATACCGAAGGCTTTGCTCCTTATCTTGCTCAATCCTGCTCACTTGGAAGTACTGCTCGATTTGCTAGGCAATGACGATTTAAGTTGAATACCTGTAGGTGATTTTGAGACACTGTCTTTGCCAAAGAATCAAGTAACTATTGCTATATAGAAGCTTTGCTGTACATCATCCTAATTTGAGTGAGTTGCAAGAAACTTGTCACACATATTCAGATATAAGAAACTTTTCGCATATCAGGCGATCGCCCCTTCACCTGATCGCCCCTTCTACCTAGATCAGATCAGCGAGAAGCAACTATGCTCAAGCTAGAGATCTTCTTATTTCATAGCTACCCATGACTGACTCGCTTGCCCCCTATGGCTCCTGGAAATCGCCCATCACCTCAGACCTGATTGTGCAAGGAACCATCCGACTAGGTGAAATCAGGCTAGATGGCGACGATATTTATTGGAGTGAAGGTCGCCCATTAGAAGGGGGGCGATCGGTTGTTGTGCGTCGCACTCCTGATGGCACCACAACAGACATTACCCCAACCGGGTTTAATGTTCGGACTCGCGTGCATGAATATGGCGGTGGGTCATACATTGTCGCGGACAAAACCGTGTATTTCTCCAACTTTGCTGACCAGCGGCTCTACCGCCAGTCCGTAGGCAGTGAACCGCAACCGCTTACCCCAGAAGCCAATTTGCGCTATGCCGATGCGGTCATCGATCGCCAGCGAAATCGGCTGATCTGCATTCGAGAAGACCATACCGCTTCCGAGCGAGAAGCCGTGAACACCATTGTGGCAGTGAGTTTATCTGCTGACTCGTCCACCGCAGGAGAAGTGCTGGTTTCAGGCAACGACTTCTACTCGTCACCCCGCCTTAGCCCAGACGGTTCGCAGCTTGCCTGGCTGACCTGGAACCATCCCAACATGCCCTGGGATGGCACCGAGCTATGGGTCGCTGAAGTGAAAGAGAATGGAGAATTGGGCGATCGCCACTTAATCGCAGGCGGACTCACCGAATCCGTTTTTCAACCCGAATGGTCGCCCGACGGAGTACTTTATTTTGTCAGCGATCGCACCAACTGGTGGAACCTGTATCGTTGGCAAAACGGGCAAGTCGAGCCATTGTGCAACAAAGCCGCTGAATTCGGCTTACCCCATTGGGTATTCGGCATGTTTACCTACGGCTTTGACAGCGACAGCCTGATTTGCACCTACACCGAAGACGGCATTCAGCATCTCGCCCGCCTCAACCCCCAATCCTTGAAACTGAGCGAAATCGAAACCCCCTTCGCCAGCATCGGCGGCATTCGGGTTGGAGCCGGACAAGCCGTTTTTGGTGCAGGCTCCCCAACCACTCCCGGCGTAATTGCTCGTCTTGATCTAAAAACAGGTCAAACCGAAGTCCTGCGTCGCTCCAGCGAAACCGAAGTTGATCCGGGCTACCTCTCCGTCCCTGAAACTGTTGAGTTTCCCACCGAAAACGGACTAACCGCCCACGCCTTCTACTACCCACCCAAAAATCGAGACTGCCAGGCTCCCGCCGATGAACGTCCGCCGCTGCTCGTCAAAATTCATGGTGGTCCTACCGCTGCCACCTCCGCCACCTTCAACCTCGGCATTCAGTACTGGACAAGTCGCGGCATTGCCATTCTCGACGTTAACTATGGCGGCAGCACAGGCTACGGACGCGACTACCGAGAACGGCTAAAAGGCAACTGGGGCATCGTCGATGTCGATGACTGCGTCAACGGCGCAAAATATTTAGTCGAACGAGGAGAAGTCGATGGCGATCGCCTCACCATCGATGGCGGCAGCGCCGGAGGCTACACCACCCTTGCCGTCCTTGCCTTTCGCGACACCTTCAAAGCCGGAGCCAGCTACTACGGCGTCAGCGATGCCGCAGCCCTGGCAGAAGACACCCACAAATTTGAATCCCGCTACCTCGACGGACTGATTGGCCCTTACCCCGAACGTCAAGACCTATATCGAGAGCGATCGCCCATCCACCACACCGACCAACTGTCCTGCCCCGTCATCTTCTTCCAGGGCGACGAAGACAAAATCGTACCCCCCAACCAAGCAGAAAAGATGGTCGAAGCCCTCAAAGCCAAAGGCATCCCCGTCGCCTACGTCCTCTTCGAGGGTGAACAACATGGTTTCAGAAAAGCCGAGAATATTAAGCGATCGCTCGACACCGAACTCTACTTCTACTCCAGAGTCTTCGGCTTCGAGCTAGCCGACCCCGTAGAACCCGTAGAAATCGCCAACCTACCCCAATGAACATTCTGATTTTTGTGTAAGTGCAGGCAAAATGCCTGCACTTACACAAAAATCAAATCAGTCCCCAGTAAACAAAAGCGATCGAAGTACCCTCGCCACCTAACCAATGCGAAGCGCGTCATGCCACCCACCCTCAAACCCTTGCAGAGGGGGTCTGGGGGACGTGCTTCGTCCCCCAGTGGGGGTTCGGGGGCAAAGCCCCTGAAAGAAATCTCAATTGAGACACAGAATTAGCAAACATATTCAAGCCAAGATTCAAACGATATCAATCAAGCTGATGTAAGTTTGAAATAGCCCGAAATTAGCATTGCTTTACATTCAACCCCTATGATCGCTGCGGTTTGTCTTCAGAGCGTTCACAAAGTTTACAACAACACCTCCGTTGTCAACGACCTCACCCTAACCATCCCATCAGGCGAAATATTTGGACTACTTGGCCCCAACGGAGCAGGCAAATCCACAACGATCCGAATGCTCACCACCCTCACCCAACCCACCCAGGGAGAAATCGTCGTCGCTGGATGTGACGTAGTACGACATCCCTTCGGCGTGAAAAAACAGATTGGCGTAGTCCTTCAGCAAACCAGTGTTGATGGTGACCTAACCGTTTGGGAAAACATGGAATTTCATGCCCGAATGCACCACATTCCCAACGCTCGACGGCAACACGAAATCAACCGCTGGCTAGAATACGTCGAGTTAATCGATCGCAGCAACGACCTGGTCAAAACCCTATCCGGCGGCATGAAACGACGACTTCAGATCGCCAGAGCCTTACTACACCAGCCCCAAATCCTATTTCTAGACGAACCCACCGTCGGACTCGACCCCCAAACCCGCCGTCGCCTCTGGGAAATCATCAAAGGACTCAACCAACAGGGCATGACCATCCTACTAACCACACACTACATGGAAGAAGTTGAGTATTTGTGCGATCGCATCGGCATCATGGACAGCGGCAAACTGATCGAAATTGGCACCTTACCAGAACTGCGCCAAAAACACGGCGAAGGACTACTGATGAAGCAAATTGGCGATCGCTGGGAATACAAATTTTTCCCTGACATGGATCAAGCCAACACCTACCTCGAACAGCAGCCCGACAAAACCGGCATGATGATCCGCCCCTCTAACTTAGAAGACATCTTCGTTGAACTAACCGGACGGAATCTAGATTAAACCTGTTAACGAAGCTGCACGAGCGTGTAGGGTAGTAAGAATTCAAAATTCAAAACTTTTCCCTCATGCCTCGTCTCGCCAGCAAAATCGAAGCGATTCTCTATCTCAAAGCTCAGCCCCTGCCGATCGCCAAACTTGTTGAATATGCAGGGTGCGATCGCAAAGAGATCGAAGAAGCCCTGATCGAACTAATCACCGACTATGCTCATCGAGACAGCGCCCTAGAAGTCGTAGAAACCTCAGAAGGCTACTGTCTACAGCTACGTGATTCATTTCACGATCTGGTGCAGAGTTTGATTCCGCTGGATTTAGGAGTAGGAGCTTTGCGGACACTGGCGGCGATCGCCCTAAAAGGACCGATCAGCCAAACCGAACTGGTCGAATTGCGCGGCTCTGGAGTTTATCAGCACGTTCCAGAACTGGTGGGACTAGGCTTCGTTCGCAAACGAAGACAGGCTGACGGGCGATCCTACTGGCTACAGGTGACCGAAAAGTTTTACCAATACTTCCAGGTTGATAAACTACCCCAGCCCTTTGACTCACCTGCTTCACCGAGTTAACGTCGTGGAGCTACGTTGCTGCAAATCAAATTATGCTGTCGCGCTTCAATAAAAGTCGGCTCATTGCTTGGGTAAGTCTGTCGCTGAGCCTGGGGTTATTTCCTGCTTGTGCAAGTAAGGTTAAAAGCTTCTATATTCCGTCAGAGTCAATGGCTCCGACACTTGCTGTGGGCGATCGCATCTTTGCAGATCTATCCATTTACGAAACAGAGCAGCCTCAACGGGGAGACATCATCCTGTTTCGCCCCACGGATACCATGATTGCCGAAGGTGCCGCTGATCCAGATGTTCCCTTCATTGCCCGAGCCGTTGGTTTACCTGGAGAAACCATCGAAGTGAGAGAGGGCAGCGTTTACATCAATAGCCAGCCGATTCAGGAAGACTATATTGCCGAGCCACCTGCTTACATCTGGGGTCCAGTTACAATTCCTGCCAATTCCTATGCCGTCCTGGGAGACAACCGCAACAACTCCTACGACAGTCAATTCTGGGGATTTGTCCCTCAAGACCATCTACTCGGAAAAATTACCAGTCGATATTGGCCACCTGGAAAAATAGGAAGTATTGAGTAAATAATACCGAACCCTTTATGGAGTAGCGCTATACCCCTCTTTCATCACTTTTGGAGAAGATTCTCTCTAATCTCTCTCGTTCCTGGCTTTTAGCTAGGAATGCAGTTTCTGGAGGCTCTGCCTCCGCTCTATTGTCAATGGAGGCAGAGCCTCCGAAGTGGCACTTCCAGGCAAAGCTTGGAAACGAGACGCTTCTAGGATTTTTGTACTGGGAAAGTGATGGAAGAGGGATACACAAAGATAGTGTCTCTTTACCAAGCAGATTTCCTATGAAAACCCAGAGCAGTAGTTTTGGTGCAAAGACGGAAAAGAGGAGACAAACAAAGCTTGCCTCCTCTACCAATAACAACTTGAAAGCTGTACTAGCGATCGACCGATCCCATAATCACGTCGATGCTACCTAGAATCGCCACAATGTCAGCCACTTTCACGCCACGTAGTAGGTAGGGAAGAACTTGCAGATTGTTGAAATCTGCCGCCCGAATCTTCCAGCGCCAGGGAAACACACTATCGTCTCCGATGATGTAGATTCCTAGCTCGCCCTTGCCGCTTTCCACACGAACATAGTGTTCGCCTTTAGGAATCTTGAAGGTAGGAGCAATCTTCTTACCAATGAACTGGTAGTCAGGATTCTTAGCCCATTCAGACTTAGGTCCTTCCGCTACACGCTTCGCTTCCAGGTTCTCAAATGGGCCACCCGGTAACCCTTTGAGTGCCTGACGAACAATCTTGACCGACTCACGCATTTCGCGAATACGGACGAGATAGCGGGCAAAGCAGTCGCCTGCCGTTTCCCACTGTACTTCCCAGTCAAAATCGTCGTAGCACTCGTAGTGGTCAACCTTACGTAAATCCCACTTCACTCCAGACGCTCTTAGCATCGGGCCAGAAAGCCCCCAATTGATCGCATCTTCACGACCAATCGTGCCCACGCCTTCAACCCGCCGCCGGAAAATCGGGTTGTCAGTAATTAGACGCTCATATTCATCAACTTTGGGTAGGAAGTAATCACAAAAGTCTTCACACTTGTCTACCCAACCATAGGGCAAGTCAGCCGCGACCCCACCAATGCGGAAATAGTTGTTGTTGACCATGCGATAGCCCGATACAGCTTCCCACAGGTCATAGATCATTTCCCGTTCCCGGAAAATGTAGAAGAAAGGCGTTTGGGCACCCACGTCTGCCATGAACGGGCCAAGCCACAACAAGTGGTTGGCGATCCGGTTCAGTTCCAGCATGATTACGCGAATGTAGCTAGCGCGTCTGGGAACTGGAATGTCTGCTAGTTTTTCGGGAGCATTAACGGTAATTGCCTCGTTAAACATGCCCTCAGCGTAGTCCCATCGGCTGACGTAAGGGACATACATCGTATTGGTGCGGTTTTCGGCAATCTTTTCCATGCCCCGATGCAGATAGCCAATGACGGGTTCGCAATCGATCACGTCTTCACCGTCCAGGGTGACAATTAGGCGCAACACCCCGTGCATAGAAGGGTGATGCGGACCCATGTTTAGCACCATGGGTTCGGTTTTGGTTTCAATCATTGCCATAGACAAGCAATCTCCCGATTAAAAATCGTTAAGCAGCCACGCATCATGCCGCACCTTACGACGTTGACTTTTGTTGCACTGCTTTTTCATTATATTGGCCTAAGCTCCGTCTACCGGCGCAAACTACACCAAAAATCTAGAGAATTTTCTGATGCGATCGCCCTAATTATCCTTATAGGCAAAACGGACAGAACAGACAAATAGACCTATCTGCAATGTCATTAGACTTTTGTTAAGAAGTTAGACTATACTAAGCGTAGTCGTTATGAGTTTATCTAGATCTATGACAAACCCAGCGGTAGAAAACTTAGTCATTATCGGTTCTGGTCCGGCTGGATACACGGCTGCCATTTATGCTGCGAGAGCAAATCTAAAGCCGTTTGTATTTGAAGGATTCCAGGCAGGTGGGCTACCGGGCGGACAGCTCATGACCACTACTGAAGTTGAGAACTTCCCTGGTTTCCCTAGTGGCATCACCGGGCCCCAACTGATGGATCAAATGAAGGCGCAAGCCGTGCGCTGGGGCGCGGAGTTAGTAACAGAGGACGTTACTTCAGTTGATTTTAGTCAGCGTCCGTTCGTGATTCGCTCTGAAGAGCGAGAAGTTAGAGCGCACAGCATTGTGATCGCTACTGGAGCAACCGCAAGACGGTTAGGATTGCCTTACGAAAACCAGTTTTGGAGCCGAGGAATTTCCGCCTGTGCAATTTGTGATGGTGCAACGCCAATCTTTCGCAGTGCCGAGTTAGCGGTTGTCGGTGGCGGTGACTCAGCCGCAGAAGAAGCAGTTTACCTGACAAAGTACGGCTCCCACGTTCACTTGCTGGTGCGAGGCGAAAAGATGCGAGCTAGCAAAGCCATGCAAGACCGTGTTTTAAGTAATCCCAAAATCACCGTTCACTGGAATACCGAGACGCTCGACGTGTTTGGTGAAGAAGACCACATGAAGGGGGTCAGAATCAGAAATGCCCAAACCGGAGAGGAAGACGAACTTCACGTTAGAGGTTTGTTCTACGCGATCGGTCACACTCCAAATACATCCTTATTTAGAGGACAACTAGAACTGGATGACGTGGGTTACGTTGTGACCAAACCTGGCTCAGTAGAAACCAGCATAGAGGGAGTCTACGCGGCTGGTGATGTGCAGGATCATGAATTCCGTCAGGCCATTACAGCAGCAGGTACGGGCTGTATGGCGGCAATGCTAGCTGAGCGCTGGCTCTCTGTAAACGGCTTAGTGCAGGAGTTTCATCAGACCGAAGCATCCGAAAAACCTGCGGCTGAAGCGGCTCACAAAAAAACTGAAGATGAGCAGGCAGCAGAGTTTGACGTTAATAGAACTCGTCATGAAGGGGGGTATGCCCTGCGTAAGCTATACCATGACAGCGATCGCCTAATCGTAGTCAAGTATGCTTCCCCCACTTGCGGACCTTGCCATACACTCAAGCCCATCCTGAGCAAAGTCGTGGATGAATTCGACGGTCAGATTCACTATGTAGAGATCGACATCGAAGCAGACCCAGATATTGCCGAGTCAGCCGGAGTGACTGGTACTCCAACCGTTCAATTCTTTAAGGACAAAGCTTTGGTTGAGCAGCTTAAAGGAATGAAGCAAAAGAGCCAGTACCGGGAAGTGATGCAGAAGTATGTTGCAGCTGCTGTTCCCGTTAGTTAAGCGATCGCTCTTACAAAACTCAGTTTGATTCATTAGCGGAAGTGCGGCTAAGCTGCGCTTCCGCTTTGCATAATTTGGGCTTTATTTGGGCTTTAATAGATCTGCGATCCTAAAAAACGGGTTTGGAATACTCTCATGCTTCAGATTCAGCGCAGTTCTCTTGGCATGATTTTGTTACTTCTGAGTAGTGTCAGCGTTGCACCAGCCCTGGCACTGCCACCTGCGGAAGATGTGCCTGAAGAGGTGCTGCGAACAGAGATTATTACAGAAGCGCGATCGCCCGTTGATGGCGCTCCACTTACGGCAGCTGAGTATGCTGAGCTACAGGCACAGCTTGAGGCAGGTCCCGATACTCGTCCCCAACTTTCGCCCCGAGTTGAGAACACGATTATATTGCTACGCGTCCGCAGAGCCATTCGCAGCGTTTTTCCATTCCTGCTTGAATAAAACACTGATCAAATCAGGTATACCTTTCTCAACTCTTAGGACAAAAAGAAGGGCACAGGGTGAAGCCCCGTGCCCTTCTTTTTGTCCTAACCTGTATGGCTATAGCTATAAAGCTGCTTTAGCTAATCGGGATCTCGTTTGTTCCACCGAGGATTTTTGCGGTTTAAAGCACTCGCTTGCTGCTGATACCAGCTTTGCCACACGCCCGAACTACGAATTGCTAACCAGAGCAACAGCAGCGCAATCAGCCCACCTTGTTCAGGTGCGTCAAACGCAAGCAGCACTAGCGCAATACACAAAAAGTCTTGCAAAAAAATTACCCAGGTCGGGAGTCCTCGCAAGCGGTAAAACCAGCCCACCTGCACCAATTGCAGCACAAAAGCAAATAGTCCACCCACCAGACCGAGCAACATTGCCATCGCTCCAGGTACCTCAGCAGAACGGGCAACCGTAATTCCGGCGATCGCTCCCACAAAAGGGCTAAACAGCAACTGCACGATCTGCAAAAAACGCTGTCCCAAACGTTCTTTAGAAATTAATAGCTCAACCAAAGACCAACTCACCAATACTCCCAGCACAATTCGTGGGGGAATGTGGGACAAGACAGGCACATCTGCCCAGAGATTATCGCTATAAAGTAGCCCAATCATCAAAAGAGGTAGGGCAATTCTCATTCCCACTGCTGCAGATGCTGAGAGCGCGGCAAGGAGCTCAATCATAATGGCGGCTTTCTCTAAGCTTGCAGCCTGTATGGTCCCTCTTTCAGTTTGACATTTTCCCCACTATTCAATCTGAATTGAGAATTACAGGCGCTTTACACCAAACCGGCACAACCAAACTGACCCATCAGGAACGGATTACTCTACACGAATGATGTCCTTCATACCCAGCCAGTTATATCGCTGGATTCCCCAAGGCAGTCCCACAAACAAGATTAGGAACAAACCAGCCATAATTCCTAACATTGTTTTGTTTAGTGTGAAAGCTGCCCCTAAGTGCGTCAAAAAAAAGTTGCAGGGAAATGCCCCTAACAAGCTGGCACTGGCATAGATTGGCAAAGAGAGTTTAGCTAAACCTGCTCCATAACTCATGAAGTCAAATGGAAGCACTGGAAAAAGACGGGCAAAGAACATGATTAGTCCTAGATAAACCTCTCCTCGATGTTTAGAGAAATAGATAATTTTACCTGTTAAGACTTTAACTGCCGATCGCCCTAACGTTCTACCAATAAAGTAAGCAATTAGCCCTCCCACAAAGCTACCAATTGTTGCGTAGATAGCAGCAGGAACCGGACCCCAAATCGCTCCGGCTGCAATAGTCAAAGGTGTTCCAGGAATAGGGCTAATAACAATAGCAATAATAATAGAGAGGATATAAATCAGAATTGCTGAAACCCCCATTTCTCGGGCAGCTTGAGCCAACCCTTCTGGGGTGAATATATTGATTTCTAGCGCTGTAAAGAGCCACCAGCAACCCAGCAAACACAGCAGGAAAATGGATAAAGCAAGAATATTTTTTTTGCTGATGCGATCGCCAACCCGACTGAGTAAGATACGAAGCTTCCTTGAACGTCTTCTTGGTCTATTCATGAGGCGTTTCAGATCTTTAGCATTCCAATTTAGGACTTACAAGTTCAGTTTTTGAAAACTTACTCTCCTAATAGAAGATAACTTTTCAAAAATCAGACGGATTTCCAACAAGACAAGTCCATTAAACCTCGTTTTTCTCCGTTACGCTTCACCCTGGCGGGTCGAACACCTGTTCGCCACCCTGCTTGAGTCCACACAGGCTGCTGAGCGCAGCAGTCAAGAAACTCAACAATGTGCTCCTAATGCTCTTAACACGGGCGTAGATCTTAAAAACGGGAAAACCAGGAACAGACTGTCTTATCCCTTAACTTCAGTGATTAAAACAACTGAGTGTCGGAAAACCAGAAAAACTGTAAAGTAATTGTAAACTTTATGTAAAGTTTCCGAAAACTATCCTGACTCCCCAAGCTCTTGGGAAAACTTCGATTCAAGCAAGTTGTCCTCGAAATACTGATATGAAGTTTGTGTAAAGTTGTAAGGGGTTTTTGCTCAACCCTGATCCCCAACCCAAAAAGTTCGTGTTACTCTGTTGCAGTTCCACAACCATAACGTGAACACGTAACGAGTACGAGTTAGGCGTTCGCAGGACCGCATCTACGTGGCCCCAATCAAGTCCTGGCTCTAGCTTTCAGTGACCTTCACAATGGACGTATGAATCAACAACTTTGGAGCGGTCTAACCGCTGCCTTGATTATTGCGAGTCTCGGTACAGCGTCTTCTAGCTACGCTAACCAACCCCCGGCAGACCAACTTACGACAACAGACGAAAGCTTGGAAGCAGATGTTTCCGTCAACGAGCCTCAACCTCAGCAAACTGCCTCCGGTTTAGCTCCATCTGAGCCATCCGAACCAGTCAATCCGGTTGAAGCAGCATCGTCAGATTCTTCCCTTGAAGCAGTCAAAGTCGGAGAGCATCAATCTCAAGCAGAGGTTGACACGGTCGAGGAAACAGTCGCCAGCATTCATCCCCATGAGATGGATGGACGGCAAGCGGCTACGCTTTATGTTCGAGGTATTCCTGTTCTCACCTTCTTAGGTTCCGATGCAGCTGAGCAACCTGCTCAATCCAGTGGCTCTTCTGGTTCAGAGGTCAAGGTTGCAGCTACCCAAAGCAGCGACTCAGCTGAATCTTCGGCTAACCAAGTGACTGAGGCATCAGCAAATGCCGATTCTGATGACTACACCTCTGATCCAGTTTGGCGGGCTACCTCAGTTGCTGCTCGACTCAACCAAATGCATCGGGACAGCGTCAACGCTGAAGACATCACAGTAAGCTGGGATGCTGACCAAGAGCGCTACCTTATCAAGGTCAATGATGAAGAATTGGTCGAAATCAATCCTGAAACGCTTCTCCCTGGTTCCACGAACGATTTAGCGGAAGACGCCCTGCAAGTTACTAACCGCTTGCGCCGACAAATGGGCGATGCGCCTCCACTCCGTGAGGTCGCAGGTCGGCCCCGCCCAGCTCCTCAAGAAGTTTCCGTTGGACCTATCCAGTTCAGTATGCGAGGAATGGCATCCTGGTATGGCCCTGGTTTTCATGGCAATCGTAGTGCTAGCGGTGAAGTCTTCAACCAAAATGCACTCACTGCTGCCCATCGCAATCTGCCCTTCGGTACCCAGGTTCGGGTAACGAATTTAAACAACGGTCAATCGGTTGTTGTGCGAATTAACGACCGAGGGCCCTACAGCGGCGGACGTGTTATCGATCTGTCTGCGGCGGCTGCCCGAGCAGTCGGATTAATTCAGGCAGGAGTGGCTCCGGTTAGCGTTGATGTATTGGGCGTTGCCCAAACTGCTACCAGCCAAAACTAGCGAAAACTGATAGAGCGTTAAAATGCTGTTTTCATAATTTGGGGTGAAGAGATGGAGGCACAATGCGCCTCCATCTCTTTGTGAGGATTGGGTATCAGGCTTTGAGGGTGAGGAAGCGCCTATTGCAACATTTCCTCACCCTCAAAAATTTGTTTTTACCTGATGGAGCTAAGGTATAAGCAGGTGGTTTGTGGAATTTTGTAAACTACTAGGCGGGAGTAGAGTCAAACCCGGGAGATGGTAGTGCGTCTGTTTACAACGGTTGCTGGATTACGCTGTTATTTGAACTTCAAACGGTCTGAGCAGGGGCTAGCTGAGCAAAAGCTGGCTGCTATGAAGCCTGTAGCATTGGGGTCCATAACAGGGGGGGGCGTAACAGTGGGACTAGTGCCAACAATGGGAGCGCTGCACCCAGGGCACCTAAGCCTGATTCATCGGGCCCGGCAAGATAACTATCTGGTTATTGTCAGTATTTTTGTTAACCCGCTGCAGTTTGGTCCCAATGAAGATTTTCAAAAATATCCTCGGACACTATTGCAAGACCAGCAGCAGTGTGAACAGGCAGGTGTTGATGTAATTTTTGCCCCGACTGCTGCCGAGCTATATGGTACAGTTCCCCCTATAAGTGAAGCTCTGACTCAGGTGCTGCCTCCTGCGACAGCGATTGCCCGTCTGTGTGGACGCTTTCGCCCTGGACATTTTGAGGGGGTAGCAACGGTAGTCGCCAAGCTACTCAACCTGGTACAACCTGATCGAGCTTACTTTGGGCAAAAAGATGCTCAACAGTTAGCAATTTTGCAGCAGATGGTAGCAGATTTGAATATTCCCGTAGAGATTGTGGGTTGTCCGATTGTGCGAGAAGCAAATGGACTGGCGTTGAGTTCACGCAATCAGTATTTGACAGATGCAGAGCGATCGCAGGCAACCGTTCTTTACCGCAGTTTGCAGAAGGCTGAACAACTGTTTCGGGCAGGCAATCTAGAGTCTGCTGCTTTGCTAGCAGCGGTTGAAGCAGAGCTAGCGACTGAACCCGCCGTCAAACCTCAATATGCGGAGCTAGTTGACCCAGTCACCCTAGCGCCATTAGAACGGGTGGAGGAGTCAGGACTGCTGGCGATCGCTGCTTATCTTGGCTCAACCCGACTGATTGATAATCTTGTGCTGCGAAATCGTCAACCCATTTTGGCGATTGATGGGCCAGCCGGGGTGGGTAAATCTACCGTAGTTCGCCAAGTAGCTCAAAATTTGGGGCTACTTTATCTAGATACAGGAGCGATGTATCGAGCAGTAACCTGGCTCGTGCTGCAATCGGGTATTGCCTTAGATGATCAGCCCGCAATCGCCGAGTTAGTTAGCCAGTGTCAGATTGAGTTAGAAAACCAAGTCAAAAATTTGCCATCTACACCTAGAGTTTGGGTGAACGGGCAGGATGTGACTCAGGAAATCCGCAGTGCAGAAGTGACCGCCCACGTCTCGACCGTTGCAGCTCAACCCGCTGTGCGGCGATCGCTGGTAAAGCAGCAGCAGCAGTATGGGCGCAAAGGTGGAATTGTGATGGATGGTCGCGACATCGGCACTCATGTGTTTCCTGATGCCGAGCTAAAAATCTTCTTAACTGCTTCAGTGCAGGAGCGGGCACGACGGCGACAGCTTGACCTAAAAAATCAGGGACAACCAGGAGTCAGCCTGGAAGAATTAGAACGCGCTATCTACGAGCGAGATCACAAAGACAGCACTCGTAGCATTGCCCCTTTACGGAAGGCAGAAGATGCGATCGAAATTCAAACTGACGAACTCACGATTGATGAGGTTGTTGCTAAGATCGTCAGCCTTCATCACCAGAAATTGGGGTAGCTTCCGAAGATTCACTGAGTACTAAATCAGGGATATCTCTGATGTGAATAAAAGGTTTTATAAATTACAACAAAATAGCTGCAACTACTGAAGAGCTCTTTCGGCAGAGAAGAATCTAGCAAGACCAATCTCACAGTTGAAAGAGCATCGTTAGGAAAAATAGAGTGCATTTAACATAGAGTAAATTTTGCTGCATAGTGCTGTGGCTATTTGATAGCAGCTTCGGAGAAGGAGCTTTTTTTGATGGCATTGTCCAAAAGATGGAATCTCAAAAATATCTTCGGGAACATTCTCCCTCCAAAGTAAGACTCAACTCATGAGGCGAAAATTACGCCTGGGGTGTTGAAGCCAGCAGCGTTAGATCAGGTCTGAGATCACGGCTGAGTCTAGACCCAACAAGCCAAGCATTTACCGATTTTTCTAAAGCGCTAGCTATTAGCATCGCTGCCAAACCCAGAGGTGATCTTGCCTCATGAGTTTGGAGAAAGTTTGTTGTGCGCTCATAGCCCTGATATCACCGACAAGTTTTGTCAAGACTGACTCACCTGCCTGCTTTTTCAAAGTGTTCAGGGTCATGCCTTTCGTAAATCTTTTGGCATTTAACATCCAACAAACTTGGAGGTATAACCTTGTTTTCTACGGAATCTGATACAGCTCAAACCCCTAATTTAGCTCAGATCCCCAATACGCTGACCCCTAAAAACGAGATTGCTTCCATCCTCAGCGTCAACGGTGCAGGCAACGCCATTACTCGCGCCGATTATGACAACATTGACAATTGGATCAAAGGTGGTTCGGGTAACGATACCCTCACTGGCAACGACAGTAGCAACTCCATTTTTGGAGACAAAGGCAACGATACCCTATCAGGTCGGGGTGGCAATGACCTAATAAAAGGTGGCGAAGGACACGATCGCCTCTATGGAGATGCCGGAAACGATCAGCTTATCGGTGACAGTGGCAATGATGCCTTGGTGGGCAGTGATGGTCGAGATATCTTGGAAGGCGGCAGCGGTCGAGAGCAGCTGGATGGCGGCAAAGACAAAGACATTCTGACAGGCGGCGGTGACCGAGATAAATTTGTTTTTAGCTCGGCTGATAGTGCCTCAAGGTTAGAAGATGCTGACGTTGTCACCGACTTTGAAAACGGTCGCGACAAGATTAAAGTGACAGGTGGTGTTACGTTTGAGCAACTCAACATTGCTCAAGGAAGCGGTAGTTTTGCTGAAGACACCGTTATTCAAGAGAAGCGCTCCGGCAAATTTGTCGCAGTGCTGAAGGAAGTCAGCAGTAGTGTCATTAATCGAGATGATTTCACGAGTCTGGCTGCTTCCATGCCCAAGCCCACTCCTGCCCCTATTTCTAGCCCAACTCCCAGTCCAACCACAATTCAGCCTCGTAGCAGCGGTGACACGATTCGCATCGAAGCGGAAAGTATGAACTTAAGCACTTACCGCAAAGAGTCAAACTGGGCTGTTTCAAAAGACTCCCTCATTACTCTAAAGGGAGGAAGCAGCAGCGAGTCAGGTAAGGCAACGCGCAGCTTTAGTGGTCCTTCAGGTACCTACAAGGTTGTTGTCGGTTATGTTGACGAAACCGATGGAGTGAGCCAACTGCAAACTCGCGTTGCTGGGAAAACGCTCAATACCTGGAATCTGGATAAAAACTTGGGCAGCGACGCAATTAGCAGCAAAAACTTAGTACGCCGCACGGTTGCTGAGAGGGTTTCTGTGAAGCAGGGCGACCTGATTGAGATTCTGGGTAAGGAGAATAAAGGCGAACATGCTCGCATAGACTACATCGAGTTCATTCAGACTGAAAATAGCTCATCTCCCACGCCTACTCCAGCGCCCACACCTGCTCCGGTTCCAGCGCCCGCTCCCACGCCTACTCCAGTTCCGACACCTGCGCCCACTCCTGCCCCTTCGTTGAGCAAGGGAACTTTAGCCTTTAGCTCAACTAACTTCAGTGTGAACGAGGATGCCGGAACAGCAACCATCACTGTCAACCGTACAGGTGGTGACGATGGCGAAGTTCGCATCAACTACGCAACTGTAAGCGGTGGCACTGCTAAAGCGGGAGAAGACTATAGCGGCACTTCTGGCACTTTAGTCTTTGCCGATGGTCAGACTAGTAAGAGCTTCACCATTAGCATGAGGGATGATGATGGCGTTGAAGGCAATGAAACCGTCAAGCTGTCTCTTACCAATGTGATTGGGGCGAAGCTAGGTGATGCGAAGGATGCGACACTAACAATCGCAAATGATGACAAGCCTGCGGACAATGGCGGCTCAGGTGGCGGGCCCATCGGCGGCGGACAATCTTCGGTGAACAACAAGACGGTCAAGTTTAGCGGTTCGGATGGTCAGGCGGCGATCGCCTCTAGCGGTGCAGCCAAAGTCACTATCGGTAGCCAAACTATCTATATTGGCTCTCAGCAAGTCACCAGCATCAACCAAAACCCGATCATCGCTAGCTTTGACAGTCAAAACCCCGGCAACAACTGGGTCAAAACCAACTACGAGACAACGGGCGCTGACGGTCGCGGTTATGGACTCTTCTGGGACGGCAGTTCGCTCTACGGCGTTTTTAGCGTAGACGGCACTCAAGGTTCATCTAGCCAAGATTTCCGCCGTGCTTCTTCTGATGCTACTCAACAGTGGCTGAGAAGCTATGGGCAGGGTGGTGGATCTAAAGTTGCCGTGCTAGCGCGGATCGATCCCAAGACAGGCGACATGGTGGATGCAGCTTATCTTTCGGCTGTGTTGAGCAGCGGCAAGAGTAACTCACTCGCCGTTACTGGCATCTCTACTAACTCGAAGGGCAATCTGGTTGTCAAAGCACAATCCTACTTTGCTCCTCGTCGTCCCGACGGAAAAGCCATGACTCAGACAGGTTCAGTTGGTTCACCGTTTGACTATACGGTTGAAATCACTCGCGACCTGAAGACTGTCGTTAACACTTCGGCTAACGGTTGGCGTTAGGAATTTGCTTTAGTCGCTTAGTGAAGTGAAATTGCCATCAGATTGCTAAAAGCCATCAGGTTGCTAAAAAAGGGCAAGGAGCTTAAGCTCCTTGCCCTTTCGCACTGGGTCTCGTTCACTTGTCCAAATCCTTACGAAGAAATGGTATGTCCAGCGGCAACAATTAACTGTTTAAATGTTTCCTCAGATGCTTGAGAGTTAATGGTAACGGTCTTGGTGTCCACGCTCACTTCAACATCAGCATCAGGTTCTGTGGTCAAAATTGTCTCCTTAAGCTGTTCCGCAGAATCAGGACTATCAATAGATGGAACGTGTAATTTCAGCGCCATAATATCTCTCGTAATTTTACTATGGCTATTTTTTACCGTTTGCCCTCGTCTAGGTAGCAACTAGAGACAGATTTTTGCAGTGCGATCGCCCCTTCCCTAAGCCGTAGGAACCCCTAAGGCGTGGGAAAGTGAATCATCACATCATAGTTGTCCCAAAAAGATTTTAGATCCCAGCGAAAGTTGTATGCAGTAGGGGCGATCGCTTTCGTATCAGGAAATGCCAGTAGTTGGTTATCTAACCCGGCCTTTCGCATTGTTAGGGCAAACAGATTTGTTTGTTTCGCAGAAATAATTAGCGCACTCTTCATTTGCTCTCGTGCCGTCAAAACACCTGCCAGGTGCAAGAAGAAAGGACGTGAATTGCCCAAACCCACGTCGTAAAGCGAACAGTGACTTCCACCAAACAATGCCACATGCCGCGAACCAGGGCGAAACTGTTGACGAATATTTTGGGCAATAAACCCATCGCGGCTGAGTCGCTGACGCTCGGCGTGAACTTCTTCCAGATTTTTCCAGGCGGTTTGCTGCGCTGTTTCGTCTACACCTAGAACCTGTACATCGGGATTTCTGACTTGCACTGCACGGATCACAGCAGCAATATCGGCACCAAACAGGCTAATAGAGGGAATTCCTGCTTCTACTTGACTTAGCAATTGTTCAACCTGGGGTGGGTCTGCCTCCAGCATCAGCACATCCACATCAAGTTGCGAAAAGATATCCTGTGCCAAAAACTGGCGGAATGCCTGGTTATGGATTTCGCCTAGACAAAGAAATTCAAGATTTGACCGGTTGATCGATTCAATCCATTCACTCAAAGCAACTTGGTGAGCATTGAGTTCTGCCTGTAGGTCAAGCGTATCGGCTAGCCAAAACCTGGGGTCGAGATTTTCTGCTGGAGAAACTGCCTCAGAGGAAGGTGAAGCCGGGACAGAATTTAATCCAAATCCTGGTCTAGCAAAAATCACGACCAGCGTCAGAACAAGCAGAAATAAAGCGCTTTGGACCGTCTTAGGCATGTGTCCTCTGATAAGCCAGGTTTGTCTCAAGGGCTTGTTTTCAGGACTGGACTTGGTCCGTTTAAGGTTGAAGCGTTTGAGTATTGCGCTGCTGTAGGTCAAGTTTAGCCCGCAATTCACCTTTGATGCGGCTTAAGATAGAAGCCTCATCCAGGGAAGCCAGAATTTTGGTGACGACTGCTTTAGGTCCGTCCGGTCCCCAAGAGGCTCCATTCGCTAAATAAGCTTTGGTAACTTGCCCAATGCCGTAGGAGGAAACCCCGGCAACTCCAGCTTGGGTCAACGCAACCGAGAGGTAGGGTAGCAGGGAAGCTCCTCCAGTTGCAGGCGCAGAAAGCCCTAATAGTCCCTTAAGCGAACTGAGTCCAAAGGTGGCGACAAGTTCACTGGCGGTGATGCCACCCATGCTGACAGCAATTTTTTGTAGCAAGCTGACTGCGCCCTGCTGAGTCATGACGATGCCATATAGTTTTGATAGGGTCAAAATCATTGCTACATCGATTACGGTGCCGCTGAGTAAGTCGAGCGCTGTAACTGGGTTGAGGGCGATCGCCACTGCCTTTGTCATCACCCCATTCCAGATAATTTGATTGGCACTGCGATCTCGAATTTCCATCTTGCGCTGCACCAGTTGCTCATTCACATCATCGGCGTAGAGCATCGTGTTCAATGCCACGAGTGCTTTACCTTCGCGGTGCAAAATCTCCAAAATTTTCAGCTTCAATTCATCAACCTGGGGCATACCCTGACTGAGATTTGCTACTACTTTACCGTCAGGACGACGAACTGCCCTGGCAATCAAGGGAGAGGCTGCTGTCATCACAATTTCGTCGGGCGAAAGCAGTTCACGCACCCGCTCATCTCGAATTTTGTGGTAAATCGCCAATCGGTCAGCCTGAGGATACTGGTCGATTTTGTTTAATACCAGGAGAATTGGCTTGCTGGCTTGACGTAACTCTGAGAGAGCCGTGTACTCAACCTGGGTCATGTCTCCAGCAATCACAAACAGAATGAGATCTGCCTGTTTTGCCACCTGTCGTGCCAGTGCCTCGCGGCTTTCGCCATGCACCTCATCAATGCCGGGGGTGTCAATTAGCTCAACTTGGGAATTGCCCAAACCCGGTAGTGAAACTCTAAGTAGGGGGCGATCGCTTCCCTCAACTGCTTCCCGGCGTAAGTTCCAACTGGCGCTCTGCATCTGCTGCGTTACGCCATGAGTAGGTCCAGTCGTAAATACAGGTTGACCTAGGAGCGCATTAAGCAGCGAAGACTTTCCCCGTCCTACCATGCCAAACACAGCAATGTGAACAACCTGGCGATCGAGCTTATCTAACATAGATTCCAGGCTGTAGATCTCTGTTTCCAGACCAGACCGCTCTCTCGGCGTAAGATCCAGAGTAGTCACCAGTTCACGCAAAGCTTCTTGAGCCTGCCTATAGTGCAACTCTGCCTGGATATCTTCAAAACTGTGAATTGTTTCTTCTAGTTCAGTATCCAGTCCCGCCTTTTGCTCAAATAATTCTGCTGCATTCACCGCTGGCAGGCTGGGATCGTGGATTGAATTAGAGTCAGGATTGGACGAAGAACCAGGCAAAACCAAACCTCCAGAAGCAAAAAGCCCTAACACTCCTCATACTGTCTTCAGCAGAGCGCTGGTTCAATCCTAACTATTTCTCCAAAACTCTTGAAAGAGATAACGGCCGATTTGGAAATGGATTTGACCATTGAAGTGATAAAAGTGATTTCATTCTGATGTGAGAGCCGCACTCAAATCAATGCAACTCTCACAACAAACCTGAAACGATAAGCCAGATTCAGACATTTCTAAGAATCAGAAGACAGCGATGCTGCAATCGCTCACTAAGAGACATCTCCTGAAGCACCAATGCCTGACAAAGAGCCTGAACCAATATTTAGCGGAAACGCCGCTTGCGACGGGCCATAACTGCCTTGCGCTTACGCTTCTCTAATGGGGTTTCAAAATGACGATGGCTCTTTACGTCTGCCAAGATTCCTGCTTTAGAAACTTGCCGCTTAAACCGTCTCAGAGCTGACTCGATACCTTCGTTCTCACCTAAGAGCACTTGGGTCATTACTTGCTTCTCCTTAAAGCTAATCTTCACTAATCATTTTACTCAACCAGGGCGATCGCTCGACCCTTCCCTACCTTGGATAAGCTCAGCTATTAGAAACAGAAGCTATACCACCTACACATTCTAAAGCTACAGCCAGTATCAGGTAAATATTAGCTCCAATGGTATCTCAAAATTTCATGTAGCTTGTCACAAGCCTTGTACCAATTCTCGTTAAGGCAGCATGTTTGGAACATACCGCGTACACGTGTGCTTCAAAACATGTAGCCTCATGTAGAGCCAGTCTTAGCAAACCCAGTCTTAGCAAACAAAAGATAAGTCAACTGCACCAAAGTGGGTACTTAAGGCCACATTCAAATTCTCAAGCGCCTTCACCAGCCAAGCTACTGCATCACGAGTATAGGCTTCGTAGTGGCTAAATAAGATCGAAAAGCGCCGCTCTAAGGATGGCTTGACTTTACGGCATAGCAGCACAATCTTAAGCAGCAGCCCAGTCGTAAGAACTGGCCCCAAATTAGTGAGCAAATCCACAAAGACAAAATGCTGAGGGCGCTGAGGACTTTCAACCACAAGGAAGTTGAGCAGTTGGCTGCAAGTCCGCACCACCAGAAAATCGTCTAGAAGCTTGGAGTTGCTGTCAGGCAGCGTAGACTTAAGATGCTGATAAAGCTGATTGTTAAACTTCCGTCTTCCGTATTCTGGATCGACCGAGGAAGTCATGTATTGATAGAGATCGTCCTTAAACGTTTTGTACGTTACTGCCTGACCGCTATGTGCCAAGAAGCTATAAGCCAAATCGCGATAAGTACTCGATCCTTCAACCTTGCCAATGTAGTGTCGGATTGCTCTACCTAACTCCTGATCATTGAGCAGCGTCGGATTAGCGACGGGTTGAATGATTCGCTGGGCGGTGGGTGAAGATAAGCGAGACGCGATTTGCGATCGCCGCATTTGGTAAGTCACATACTGCGACAGATCAATCTCAAACTGCCGCTGTACTCTGAACTGGATCTGTTTGACAGTATGCTGATGCTCTTGAGTGCTATCTTCACTCAAAAGGCAATGTTCGTAGAGATAGGGGTAGCGTCTAATTAGCGTACCGAGAGGGCGATTTCCTGCATTGGCGTTGTTTTCGGCTTCCTGCACTACCTGAGCTAAGCGACGCAGTGTCAGGTATTGTTCAGTTTCAGTAAAAAGTTTGACGAGTTCTCGCAATCGGCGAACAGAGCGCGATCGCTTGATGCCGGTGACGGCCTCAGCCGGAATTGTTTCAAATAGCCCAACCAACTCAGGAATGGCCATTTGAAACTGCGAGCGTGCCTGCCAGCGGTTAATCAGAATGTGGCAGCAGCGGTTTAGGACGTACCGAAATTCCTCAGAAGCCAACCCTGACGCTGTCACAGCATCAAGACTGGCTGCAATGTCAGCATCAGGATACCCTGTGCCATCAATGAATAGACAGCGAAAGCGTTTGATCAGTCGATCGGGAGGCTCCAGTTCGATCCAGTGGAGCAAATGATCGTAGATTTCCTGCTCGTGCCGCGTGATTTGTCTGTTATTGCAGCCTGTCCATGTAGTCACAACAGTTGGCGCTCCTCGGCCCAATCACCAACAGTAAATCCAACCCAATGTCTATCTAATAGAACCATTCTGTCAAGGTAGAAAACCCTAAACCAGAAAACCGACCAACTAGAGATATGGATTTAACAGCTTCTTGTTTATATGTCTTCAATACTACTTAAGCTGAGCCCTACAAAATTGTGATTGAAATCACTTTTACTTTAAAACTTTGATGAACCTCCTCAAAGACAAGGCTTGGTTGAAATCTAAAAGTAGACTTCTTACTGGCGTTTCTGCGCAATTTTACGTAGCCGCGCGTATAAAAATACGCATCTTGAAATTTGGTGAATAGCTCCCTTTAAGAAAATATATTAGGTTGAGCGGTTTGAGCAGCGTTTCACTTTACTAAATCTTTAACTTGCCTCCCATTGATTTGACAAATTCTCAGGACAGTGTAAGGCATGGCGCGAGCAACATCATCCGACACCTTTCAGCCGCATTTCGGGTGATTGAATGGTGCTATCGAACCTCCGTCAACTCAAATAACGATCTTTCCGGTGTTGCACTGTGGCTAGTCTTGAGAGATTCGAGCTTGCAAGCTTTCTAACTCTGCTTGCTGTGCTTGCGTTGTTGATTCTGTCGTTGGCAGACAGGCTGTTGAGGATTCGGTTTAAAACTATAGGAAAATTAATTCACTCTGCTAACGCACTTTCGGACCAGTAGGAGGTCAATCTGCCAAATTAACCTGCTAGATTGCGTAGATTTAGCAGTTTATGAATCACATTTCCGGGCGAAGACAAGCATAAAGTTGTGGCATTCTGGATCATACGCCAACCACTACATATTCCTGGCAGACAACTCACACAGGTAGGGCAGATTGATGGACGATAAGTTGATGTTGATGATTCCTGGACCGACTCCTGTGCCGGAACAGGTTTTGCTGGCGCTGGCGAAGCATCCAATTGGGCATCGCAGCGGTGATTTCAATAAGGTGATGGCGGAGGTGACGCAAGGGTTGAAGTGGCTGCACCAAACCCAAAATGATGTTTTGGTTTTAGCAGCTAGTGGTACGGGGGCGATGGAAGCGGGAATGATCAATTTCCTGAGTCCGGGCGATCGCATTTTAGTAGGCTGCAACGGCAAGTTTGGCGAGCGTTGGGCAGAGGTAGGCAAGGCTTACGGACTGAATGTAGAGACAATTACATCTGAGTGGGGCAAACCGCTGAACCCGGATGAGTTTCGCGTCAAGTTAGAAGCTGATACCGACAAGCAAATCAAGGCTGTCGTTGTCACCCATAGCGAAACTTCAACAGGTGTGTTGAACGATTTAGAGACGATCAACCGCTATGTTAAAGGACACGGCGAAGCGCTGATCATTGTTGATGCTGTGACCAGTATTGGAGCTGTACACTTGCCCATAGATGAATGGGGCTTGGACGTGGTGGCTTCCGGTTCCCAAAAGGGTTTTATGATTCCACCAGGTTTGGGATTTGTTGCGGTTAGTCCAAAAGCCTGGGAGGCTTACGCTCACGCTAAGTTACCGCGTTTTTACCTTGATTTGGGCAAATATCGCAAGGATGCTGCTAAAAATAGCACTCCCTTTACACCGCCTGTAAACCTATTTTTTGCGCTTCAGACTGCGCTGAAAATGATGCAAGCAGAGGGCTTAGAGAATATTTTTGCTCGTCACCAGCGTCATATGCACGCTACTCGTGCTGCGATGAAGGCGCTGAGTCTACCGTTGTTTGCGGCTGATCAGGCAGCGAGTCCAGCGATTACGGCGATCGCTCCCGCCAACATCGATTCTGAACAGATTCGCGGCATACTCAGGAAACAGTTTGATATTGCGGTTGCAGGTGGGCAAGACCATCTCAAGGGCAAGATTTTCCGTATTGGGCATCTTGGCTTTGTCAGCGATCGCGACATTCTCACTGCCGTTGGTGCTTTAGAGTCGGCGCTCCAATCTTTGGGGTACGACAGCTTTACGCCTGGTGCAGGCATCGCAGCGGCAGCAGCAGTCTTTGCTCATTAGGTGACTACCGCTCATTAGGTGACTATGAGCTTCAAGCGTCCTAATCTCCTAATTAGTTCACTAATGCAAAGAGCGGGTCAACTACTGACCCGCTCTTTTACGTTGAGATATTAAGCCGTAATCGCTCCAGGTTATTTGATTGTCTGTCCAACTGATGCCGCAGTGCCACAGATTTAAAGTCATGCGTTCCTTGGAGTTGATTTAAGCTTGAGTCGTCTCCATCCAATCAAAAATGCGATCGAGTTGTTCTAGCGTCACCAGACCGTACTGCCACAAAATCATGGGCAATGGTCCAGGGTCTTGCTCACGATGTCGCAGAGCGATCGCAATAGAAGAAGCAGAGAGCGCTAAATCTTCTTGTAAAAAGTGAATAAATCGAGAGTGGGTTGTGGGTGTCATATTGTGAGTTCACCTCCTTGCTGTGACCTATTGTGAAATTTGTATTTGAATCTGTGAGCAGCCGATAGCCACTCTTTCATCTGTCCTCTGCCTAATTTGACTGAGTTTCTTAACTGACCTAACTAGATTTAGCAAGTCAACAAACGACTTTTGGCAATTTGTTGTTTACTCTACTCGTTTTGCAGTCAACACCCGGTTAATCTGGATAATTCAGCTGAAAGTTTAACAATTTACCTCTTTAGGCTGACTATCGCTGAATTACGACAACTAAACCTTGAGTGCTACCTTATATCTTCCGCAAGAGTACTCTATTTTCCTAATACAGACGTAAAGAACACTCGTAGAAACCAGGAGATTTTGTAAACGTTATATAAGTATCCCTGCCGCTTTAAAGCTTCAGGGAAGAATAAACTATCAAATCCACATGAGCTTGTACAGATGTATTCACCCTAGATTTAGCAATCAGGGCAATAAGTTTTGTGAAATCGCGGAACTTTAGTAAGTGGGCTAATTCGCTTCGCTTTGCAGAAACTCGATCGCAACCTGATCGCCAACCTGTAGTCCTAGCTCTGCTGCACGTCCGCCTCGCAACTCAATCACCTGGTTGACAGAACCTTCTGGGCCGTAGGTGGGGCAAGTCGGGGTGGTGCAGGGAGGGACGTTGGAGGCGATCGCCTGCACTTCCTCATTTAGCAAAAAAACCATGTCTAGCGGAATTAGCACATTCCGCATCCAAAAATTAACTGGGCGGGGAGGCTCAAATTCAAACAACATTCCCCGGTCATCTGCTAGTTCGCTTCTAAACATCAGCCCGGTCGCCTGTTGCTGAGGGGTACGAGCCACTTCGAGCTGAATCTGCTGATCGCCAACAGTAGCTTGAGCTGAGATAGGCAAAGATTGTCCTGAGTTAGACTGCGAGGTTTCAACGGGGGTGGGTGACTGAGCTGATTCTGAGGGACTGCTAGTCTCCAGTGGAGTGGAGGGATAAGTGCAGCTCATAAGCAGCACACTTAACCCAATGGTGAATGTGCTAACTAAACACAAACGATTCATAAAAAAATTGGCGATCGCCATCTAAACTTCTCTTAGAACGTAACCAACCCCGCGTACGGTCTGGATCAGGCGCTTTTCACCTTCGTCTTCGATCTTTAAGCGCAGATAGCGAATGTAGACCTCAATTACGTTGGACTCGCCCATAAAGTCGTAGCCCCAAACGTTCTCTAAAATCTGTTCGCGGGTCAGCACCTCACGCGGATGCTCCATTAAATATTTTAGTAGCTCAAATTCTTTCATCGTCAGGTCAATCGCCCGTCCATACCGCAGCGCCCGACGAGTTGCCAGATCCAGCACCAGTTCGCCGAATCGCAGTTGCTCAGCACTCACGGTATCTGGCTGCAAGTAGAGTTGCACCAGCTTCAAAAATTCCTCAGTCCGGTAGGGCTTAAGAAAATAGTCATCTGCCCCAGCTTCCAGGCAAGCGACGCGATCATCTACGGTGTCGCGGGCCATCAGCAACACTACAGGCATTCGCACTCCAGCCGCTCTCAAGTTGTTGCAGAGCCACAGCCCAGACTCGCCTGCTAGCATCCGGTCGATCACGATCAGCGACGGTTGAAACTCGTTCGCTTGATGCAATCCACTGACTGCGTCGTAGGCGATCGCCGTTTCATAACCAGACTCTCTCAGATCCGCGCTGACGTGCTGAGCCAGAGATTCATCTGTCTCAACGAGCAGCACGCGAGGGCTGTGGTCAGGAGTTGCTGTGTTCATAGGATGCGATAAGCATTAATACCCTGTTTTAGCACGTTCAGGACAGAATGACTTCACCGCTTTGGGTAGTGCTTAAGGTAACTCAACAGAAGTGGGCTTAGCGATGTGCGGCAGCCCCCAGCCTAACTTTTCGCGCAGGACGTGGAAAAATTCGGTCGGCTGAAGGCGAATGAAACGAGCGGAATGGGGCGATCGCTGCACTTGCACCCGATCTTCAGGCGAAACGTAGCAGCCTGCATTCCCATCCACTACCATTACCAGGCGATCGGGATTGGCTGGGTAAATAGTCACAGGCTCGTTGTCCGCAAACACCAGCGCACGCGAGGCTAAAGAGTGCGGACAAATTGGCACAAGCTGTAGGGCTGGAACACCCGGTGCGACAACCGGCCCACCCGCCGACAGTGAATAAGCGGTAGAGCCTGTTGGCGTAGAAATCATCACCCCATCTGCGGCAATGTCAATTGGGGCGTGTTTGCCAATCTCAATTTCAAAATGACACATGCTGGTCAGCGGTTCCCGGTGGATCACCATTTCGTTCAGACAAAGCGCTTCCCAGGTCAGCCCATCTCGCCCCTGAAACACCTGCACAGCAAGCATGGCTCGCTCTTCGACTTCGTAGTTTCCCTCGATCAAAGCCTCGATCGCCTGAGGCAATTGGCTGATGTAAACCTCAGTCAAAAAGCCCATGTGCCCCGTATTTACGGTTAGTAGGGGAATACGACTGGGAGCAACCTGACGAAAGGCCGACAAAACCGTGCCATCGCCTCCTAAAACGATCGCGAAAGCCATTTCCTGGTCAAACCCAGGCGGAACAAGCTGATCAATCGGGGTGTGGCAGATGGGACGATCAGGGCTAGAGTAGCCCAAGATGCCGCCAGCACCCGTTGTCAGGTAAACATCCCAGCCGCACGTTACCAGCTTGGCTCTTAACTCCTCGGCAACGCGACGGGCAACGGGCTTGATATCGTTGTAAATAATGCCAGCTTTGGGCACACTCAGCGTCCAGATTCAGGGTTCAAAATTGCAAAAGCTGCAACTGATGCAGAAGAGGGCGATCGCCAGGATTGCCCTTTTCATAGCTTAGTGTGTTGAGCAATTCTTGAACAGCAGCGAATGCAGATTGACCTGTGTTGAGCAGGATTTCTGCCGATTTTTTTGTTAGAGCCGACAACTTTTGCCTTATGAGCACCCTATTTGCCTTTCCCAACTCCTTCACGTTCTCGATGGGACAAGCCGCAGCAATGCAGTGATCCACAGTAATGCAGTGATAAAGTGGAAGACTAACGTTCCTTCGATTTACTCAAGTCAGAGAGGAAAACTGTCAGCATGGGCAAAACGATTCGAGGCTTGATTTTTGTTGTAGATGACAACATCGATACCGACCAAATCATTCCGGCGGAATATCTGACCCTAGTCCCCTCAAAGCCCGATGAGTATGAAAAGCTGGGCAGCTATGCGCTGATTGGCTTGCCCGATCGCTACGGCAAATTTATTGCCGAGGGCGAGATGAAAACTATATACCCGATCATCATCGCTGGGGAAAACTTTGGCTGTGGCTCTTCTCGTGAACATGCACCGATCGCCTTAGGAGCAGCAGGGGTAGAGGCAGTCGTGGCTCAGTCCTACGCCCGCATCTTTTTCCGCAACTGTACGGCGACGGGTGAACTGTATCCCTGGGAAGTGGGCGATCGCCTCTGCGACCAATTTGAAACAGGGCAAGAAGTCACAATCGACTTTGAGCAGAATCGGCTGATCAACCACACGCTCAACCAGGAATATAGTCTTCAACCGTTAGGAGATGTCGGTCCTGTCATTGATGCAGGTGGAATTTTTGCCTATGCCCGTCAGACTGGAATGATTGCAACTAAAGCCTAGAAATAGCAAAGTTCAAATGCCTTCTGAAGCGGCAAAACGCTTGCCTCATCAAGGATTGAGAGATTACGCCTTGCATGAATAACCTTGTAGCTTTTCGAACATATAGGATTTTCATAAGCAAGGAATAAGTGCAACTAATCGTCATAAAAGTTATACAACGGTTGTCGAGTTCTTTATATTCTGTTACAAAGGATGAGAACTCTCGTGAACGCGCATTCGCATGTTTGGTGGTTTTACTGGTTTGACTAATCGTCCTGGCACAGACATGGGTGAGCGCATGCTCAATACTGTCGCCAGTCAGTCTATCCGCCACTTGTTCACCCAAAGTGAGTCGGTTGAAGTTGATATTCGCTGCTATCCCTCTAGCAAGCTGCTGCAAGGCAGTATTGACAGCTTTAAGATGAGCGGTCGAGGATTGACAATCCGCAGACAGTTTCAGGTCGAGGAAATGTCCTTTGAGACTGATGCTGTTTCAATTGACGTTGGCTCGATCATGGGGGGGAAGATCCGTCTGAAGCAGCCGACGCAAGCCGTTGCACAGGTCACTCTTTCGGAAGAAGCAATAAATCGGGCATTTGAGGCTGACCTGGTAGAAAAGCGCCTCAAAAACGTTGAATCAGAAACTTTAACTAACCTTTCGGGCGGGGAAGCCATTTCTTTTAGAGCGGTAAAGGTGCAGCTGTTGCCTGACAACCGGGTACAAATTGCAGCGAAGACCGACCTGCCAAACCGGAGCGACGTGCCCATCAGCATGACCGCGACGTTGACAGTTGAAAAACGCCGCCGAATTTCTTTTGCCAACCCTCAGTTTGAGCCAGAAGCGGTACCTGAGGACGTGCGCGGGCTGTCTGAGGTTCTAACTATGGCATTCGCCGAAATTTTGGATAGTATGGTCGATCTAGATCGATTTGATTTGGATGGCGTAATGCTCCGAGTTAATCGTCTAGAAACTCATGGGAAAAAGTTAGTCTTTAGCGGTTACGCTCAGATTGACCACTTTCCAGGAACTTGATCAGACCGAAAAAAGGCATGTCAATTAGCAACTTATTTGTCCTAGGTGGGGTCGTCATGTGGCCCCTACTAGGACTATCAATTTTAGCAACAGCGCTAATTCTAGAGCGTGTTGTCTTCTGGTTCCAGGTGGCTCGCCGCCAGGATCGGGTCATTCGCGAAATTTTAGCGCTTTATCGTCGTAGTGCTCGTACAGCTTTCCAGAAGTTAGAGCAGAATGCAGATTTACCCATGGCCCGAATCTTTATAGCGGCTATGGAGCTAGAGCAAGCGACTCCAGATGAGTTTAGGCTGGCACTGGAAAGCGCTGCACAGGCAGAACTACCCCTGCTAAAGCGCTTTAACACGATCTTCGAAACGGTAATTAGTGTATCCCCGTTGCTAGGTCTGCTGGGCACCGTTTTAGGCTTAATCAACTCATTCGCGTCTTTGCGCGTAGGAGACTTGAGCAGCACTCAGGCAACCGGGGTAACGGCAGGGATCAGCGAAGCGCTAATCTCAACTGCTTCGGGCTTGGTTGTGGCGATATTTACGCTGCTGTTTGCCAATATGTTTCGCGGACTATATCTAAGGCAAATGGCTCTAATTCAGGAGTATGGTGGTCAATTAGAGCTACTTTATCGTCGCCGCTATGAGCGAGGAGGTTTGCCTTATGCGCCTACCCAGTGAGCCAGACATACCGCCGCAGATTAACATTGTGCCGATGATCGATGTGATCTTTGCGATCTTGACTTTTTTCATTATGTCTACGCTATTTCTGACCCGCTCTGAAGGGCTACCGGTGAATGTGCCTGGAGCCGCTACCGGTGAAGCTCAGCCGCAGAATCAGATTGTAGTAACCATTAATCAGGGAGGGGAGCTTTTTCTCGATCGCCAACCTGTTGTGCTGGATGACCTAGCAACGCAAACACAGACGTTAGTAGCATCGGGACAACCCCCGCTCGTGGTGATCAACGCCGATGCAGCGGTCGATCATGGGCAGGTCGTAGCGGTAATGGATCGGCTACGGGCGATTGAGGGAGTGAGGCTGGCGATCGCGACTCAGCGTCCCTGATAGCAGGGGGAATAGGTTAAAAAACTCGTTGCTCTTATATCGGTTCATACATTGCCAGCAGTTCCGAAAGCCTGATGGGAGGTTGTCCAATTCCTTTAAGGTATACCTGCCGATCAGAGGTTTCTGCACCGGTTAGACGAATTTGCAAATAATCTGACGGTCGCTGTTCTAGACGTTCTGCCCATTCGATCGCGACGATGCCCAATGGGTTTTCTAGCTCATCCCAATAGGATTCCAGATAAAGCGCCGCAACTTCTGAGGGTTCCAACCGATAGAGGTCGAGGTGGTAGAGCGGAATTCGCCCTTCTAAATATTCATTCACCAAGGTAAAGGTGGGACTGGCGATCGCCTCTACAATTCCCAGTCCCTCACCGATCCCCTGAACTAGAGTTGTTTTGCCGCTGCCCAGATTTCCTTCTAGCAGAAGCACGGTGCCTGCTGGTAGCGATCGCCCCAGCACATTTCCCAGCTTACGGGTTGCGTTGGCATCAGGTAGAGAAAGTGCGATCGATGTCATCACATCTCAATAGTCACAATTACAGCCACAACTCACTAGCAGTTATAAAAAGCAAGGGGATGCAGTAGCCTGCACCCCCATCCAAGTAATCTAAGAAACTGTATGGCTAAGGACTTAATTTCAAGACAGATCTTGAAACTAGGTTCAACCTCAGGTGTCGTATACACGACATTCGTCTGCATCAGGGTTAGCGTCGCAGTACTGCTCCAGGGAGTTTTTCTGAGAACCCTTTTGGCGCTGGTGAGACGCCTCAGCCTGTAGCTCTTCGACTGCATCCCAGGCAGCAGCACATTCTTGAGAATTACCACCACTTATTTCACAAGCAGCACGAGCCTGTTCACGCTCTTTTTCGATCTGGCTTTGAATATCGCTCATAGACTTTCCGGTTTCAATCACTTTTATCGTTGAACTTTGAGTTTTCCTAACACAGATTAGCTTAACAAACTGTTTTGTTAAACTTTCCAGAGAAACATGACTTAGAACATAACTTCTACCTTCAGTAATGCACGAGGTCAGCAGAACGAAACCAAATTAAGCCCTATTTTTTAAGGTTTGGCTCGTTGCTCCCTTGCACAAGCTATCTCTAGTCAGAATTTCCTGTGTCGCCTCTGTTAAGACTGGCATAGCCATCTAACTCAGATGCTCATAGGAAAACATACTCACTCGTCTACCTTCAGTTTAGCAAGATAGTTGAGATTGCCATAGCGCATCCTAGAACGAGGGACATGTGTACTTCTTTCGGAAGGGGCTTCCAAGGCTCTCAATCCCACAAATGATTTAGGATTGCCGTGTAGCATTGATGTATGTTGGGTAACAGTAGCGCTACCAAAAGGGTAGAACTCATGACTGACCAGATGAAATGGGCTAGTGCTTTGTCAATCCGCCAGTCCTTGGAGGCAGCAGTCGGAGAAGTGGTCGAGCAGGCGCAGCGATCGCTGCAAGCTCCGGCAGATTTGGGGTTAGTATTCATCTCCTCGGCGTTTGCCAGTGAATATTCCCGGCTGTTGCCCTTACTGCAAGAACGGCTCTCTTTATCGGTTCTAATTGGCTGTAGCGGCGGCGGCGTGATTGGCATGAATCAGTCAGGTGAAGCTCAAGAAGTTGAACAAGACGCTGGCTTGAGTCTCAGTCTGGCTCATTTACCTGGCGTAAAGGTACAGCCATTTTATATTCCCTCAGATGAATTGCCTGATCTGGACAGCCCTCCGTCTGCCTGGGTCGATCTGACTGGCATTTCGCCTGAGGATGAACCTCAGTTTGTCTTGCTATCTGACCCTTTCTCTTCGGGGATCAACGATTTGCTGCAAGGGTTGGACTATGCCTATCCGGGTTCTGCGAAGGTAGGTGGCTTAGCCAGCGTTAGCTCAATTACCAACAGCAGCACGCTGTTTTTCAATGACCAAGTACTTTACGAGGGAACGGTCGGTGTAGCCTTGAGTGGCGACATTGTGATGGAAACGATTGTGGCTCAGGGCTGCCGTCCAATTGGGCAGACTTACCGTGTCGCTGAGGGTGAGCGAAATATTGTCCTGAGTATTGAGGAACAGGTTGATGCGGATGCTTTAGCTTGCGGCATGGCAAAGACTCCGCTAGAGGTGCTTCAGTCACTATTTCAAGATTTAAGTGATGAAGATAGGGCGTTGGCGCAACATTCCTTGTTTGTGGGAATTGCCCGCAACGAATTTAAGCAGCGTCTGGAACAGGGAGATTTTTTGATTCGCAATTTGCTGGGCGTTGACCCGAAGGTGGGAGCGATCGCAATTGGCGATCGCGTCCGCCCAGGGCAGCGCATTCAGTTTCACCTGCGCGATGCCCAAGCCTCTGCCGAAGACCTGGAGATGATGCTAGAACGCTATCAGCAAAACACTCAGGCAAACTCTGAAGCATCAGGTGCGCTGCTCTTCTCGTGCGTTGGACGAGGACAAGGGCTCTACGGACAGCCCAACTTTGACTCTCACTTGTTTGGTCGCTATATCCGTAATATTCCGGTCAGCGGCTTCTTTTGCGGTGGCGAAATTGGTCCGGTCGGGGACGCGACTTTCCTACACGGGTACACTTCTGTCTTTGGCATTTGCCGCCAGCCCTAGTCCTTCCCTCCCAACACCAATGTCGTGCAGTTATCGATCAAAGCTGGACTGCCCAAGGGATCTCTGGCGCTAAACCGCTCAAAATATTGACGAGCCACACTTGGGAACTGAGGAAGGTTAAATAGCGCATCCCCGTCGGCAATGTCAGCCCAGAAGTAGCGCAAACCTGGAACTAAGGCTTCTGCTTCGGCAAGGGAAAGGCTGAGGGGTGGCTGAGTGAGGAGTTTGAGCATGAAAGAACGAGAGCGATCGCCCATCCACTCCCGTGACGAGCTTTGCAAATCTTCCCATCCAGATACAGCAGCAACGCGATCGGACTCAATCTGAAGTTGCTGTTTGCCCTGTTCATCCTGTCGGAAATGCAGCACTCGGTAAGGGTGGGGATAACTGACTAAAGAGCCTGTGGTGATGTCGTAGATTCCTTCAGAGCAAGCAATATCCTGCACATGGAGGTGCCCTGTAAAAATCAACTGCACGCCAGCAGACCGGAGTAATTTCAGTAGCCTGGGCGCATTCTTCAGCATGTAGCGGCGACCCAGCGCATCGCTAGACTGTCCTGGTAAATGTTCTACGACGTTGTGGTGAATCATCACGATGACTAATTCACCTTTGGTTCCTATCAAAGTTTGCTGAAGCCAGTCAAACTGTTCATCGTCCAGGTAGCCCGTACCAATTTGCTTTCCTTCAGAGTCAAAAAAGTTAGAGTTTAGCCCAATCAACCGAACTCCTGGCAGAATTTCATAGCTGTAGTAAACCCGCGTTGGGTCATCGTAGCCAAATTTTGGGTAATACAAAGGAAAGTCAGCCAGCCCAATTGATCGCTCCGTGGCGAACCGTTCTGGCACATCATGATTTCCTGGAATCACATAGACTGGGTAGGGCAGTTTCGCCAACCGCTCAGCCAGCCAGCTATGATTTTCTGGTTCTCCATGTTGGGTCAGATCTCCCGGCAATAGCAAAAAGTCTAGCTTTAGCTGCTCCAACCGCTCCAGCACTACCTCCAGGGCAGGAATGCTCACTTCAACTAGATGAAAGCGAGTGGGATGATCCCAAATCGTGTGGGGAAGGGCGATGTGAAGGTCGCTGGCGATCGCAAACCGAAAATCTAAACTCATAAGCTGCCTCAATCTGGTTGAAGGATGAGGGATGAAGGATGAAGACAGCCCCATCCCGCAAAACTGCTAGGAGAAAGTTTTAAGCTGGTTTTCTCAACTAAACGCTCCTGCCCTGCTGAATATAGCGTTTATATACAGCAATCCTAATGGGTTGTGAGAGGCGCACCCCGGAGGGGTGCGCCTCTCACAACCCGCTCGTCTTACAACTGATTTAGGACAGCTATAGTCAGGTATAAATTAGGCATAAACGTGCTTTCTTAGGATAAGGATCTTTGCCGCAGGGCTATGATCTATAACGATCAGAATTCGTCTGATCCTCAAATAAGGCTAAACCTATTGGAATCAGCCAGACTTTTACAGCATAGGAGTATTTGCCTTGCCCCTCGTTCGTGTGCGCCAACATGTTAACCCGCTAAGCGATAAGTATCAGCAACCCGTTACCCCGCCTAACTGGGAAAAGATTTATGCTGACCCGACCCAGCCTTTGCATCTAGATATTGGCTGTGGCAAGGGTTATTTTGTGCAAGACATGGCGCAGCAGCAGCCCGACTGGAATTTTTTGGGGCTAGAAATTCGACAACCGCTGGTCGAATATGCCAATTCGCGGCGAGAGGAATTAGGTCTGACGAACCTGCATTATTTGTTCTGCAACGTGAATACTTCCTTGCATCTGCTGCTCAATTCGCTGCCGCCGAACACGTTGGAGGGGGTCACGATTCAGTTTCCCGATCCCTGGTTTAAGAAGCGGCACCAGAAGCGTCGCATGGTGCAGCCGGAGGTAGTAGAAGAATTGGCAAAAAATTTGGTCAGCGGCGGCTTAGTGCTGCTCCAGTCAGACATTGAGGCAGTTGCAATCGAAATGCGCGATCGCTTCTTAGAACATCCTGCCTTTACTCCACAGAATGACGAGTGGCTTCCTACCAACCCGCTCCCCGTCATGACCGAGCGTGAGCAGTCTACCCTATCGCGAGGAGAGCCAGTCTACCGCGTCCTGTTTCAACGCCAATAGCCTTCAATCACTTAAATCCAAGAATCAAGCCAGCGGCGTAATTCCAATCCTTCCATCGAAAGCGGCAACCCTAGATAAAGTGGTAACCAGAATACAAACGCCAGCGCAATTAGGAAAATTGCTGTAATGCCCGCAGCTCTAAAACCTGCTTGAGGATGCCAGAGCCAGCGATCGCTGAGGTAGGCGATCGCCAGCAACCCAAACACCGACGCTCCCATGTAGTGGTAGATAAACACACAGCGAGTCACTTTTGCCCAGGGAAGCCAATTGGCAGCGTAGTTGAGCAGCAAATAAAGGGCAATGAGGTAAGGCGCAGGGGAGGGGTGAGAGCGAAGGAAGGATGGGAGGGGTGGAGGAGTAGAGGGATTGCTGGGGTGAAGCTTTAAGTTAGGAGCAGAGAGCCATTTCCAGGCTTGATAAACCAGTACGCCGATCAGAAAAATTAGTGCGGCTGTCGAAAACCACCAGAGAATTGGATTTCCGAGTGCGTGGACATCGTAAATCACAGTTCCCGTTCCGTCCGGGAGGGGCGGACCTACAACCAGAACGGGTTCGCTGGCAGTTTGAGCGGCTTTGTAGAAATAGGCGACCGGACGTAGCATGAGCGGCCAGGTATACCAGGGCGAACAGTACGGATGGGCATCCATGCCGCCAACCCGCCCGTGATATTCCAGAATGGTAGACTGCCACTGCCAGAAGTTGGTGCTGGGATCAAGCCGGATAAAGGGAATCCAACTGACGTAATAAATCAGGAAGGGAATCAGCGTTAGGTTCGGCAAAATGTGCCAAAGTTTTAGCTGTGTTAAATGTTCTAGAGCCGTTTGGTAGGTAGCTTTAGGCGAAAAGGCTTTTGGAAACAACTGGTTGATCCACTGAAGCACCCAGGCTGCACTCAAGGTCAGGTAAGCACCAAGCAAAAAGCCTAACCCATTCCACTTAACGGCAACCGAGGCTCCAAAAAATGCGCCTGCGATCGCCAACCTCAGCCAGCGTCGGTAAGACTGGACCTTCAGCGCCATGAGCAAAAATAGCTGCCCCAGTAGCCCAAAAATTACCAGGTAAACGTTGATCAGAGCGTAGCGAGACTCGACTAGAAACAAACCGTCTAGCGCCGCAAACAAACCCGCGATCAGGGCAAAACTGCGGCGATCGCTGAGTTGATAGGCGATCGCTGCCACCACCAGCGGGATTAGCGACCCTATCAGCGCATTGAACCAACGGTAGCTCACAGGCGATAGCACTAGCCCCGTTAGCCCATTTCTCAGATTGCCATCCCCGATTGGCGTGTGACTCGCAATCCAGATGCCCAGCGCAATCAAGTAGGTACTCAGGGGTGGATGTCCTTCAAATAGTGGAATTCCCCTCAAGTAACCGCTGGCAAACTTAGCAAAATAAACCTCATCAAACACTAGCGTGTTGAACCGACCCAAGCCCCAAAAGCGCAGCAAGACTGAAAGTAAAAACACCCCAGCCAAACTAAACCAAAACCAGGGGAAACGGTCGATGGGTTTACGGTGCAGAATCATACGCCATTCGAACCTGCAACAGGCACACAAATTGCTATAGCTTAAACGCCCAAGCCAGAAAAATGTAGCCGCAAAAGGATTTTGGGTTTCTCCCGTTACTTTCTCTCGTTACAGGGCTCTGCCTTGTAATGCCAGATCAGAGGCTCTGCCCCCTGTACCGTCCACGAGGCTAAAGAAGAGTACCCTGCAACGAGAAAAGCTTTAAACCGTCTACCCTATTGGACCTAAACCGACTGCACCTGCATACAGCGCTTGTTCTCCCAATTCATCCTCGATTCGCAACAAGCGGTTGTATTTGGCAACTCGTTCGCTACGACAGAGGGAACCCGTTTTGATCTGTCCGGCACGAGTCGCAACTGCAAGATCGGCGATCGTGGTGTCTTCCGTTTCGCCAGAACGGTGGCTGATCACAGAAGTGAATGCATTGCGTGTTGCCAAATCAATGGTTTCCAGCGTTTCGGTTAAAGAGCCAATCTGATTCAGCTTGATTAGAATGGAGTTAGCTGAAATTTGCTCAATTCCCTTCTTCAAGCGTTCGGGATTCGTGACAAACAAGTCATCCCCGACCAGTTGAACGGTATTCCCCAATCTCTCAGTCAGCAGTTGCCAATGTTCCCAGTCGTCTTCGTGTAGCCCGTCTTCAATGGAGACAATAGGATATTGGCTAACCAAGTTTTCCAGGTAATCAATCATTTCGGTCGGAGAATGGACAGAACCGTCGTAAATATACTGTCCATCCTTGTAAAGCTCAGTTGCAGCAACATCCAGCGCCAAAGCAACCTCTTCTCCTGGCTTGTAACCTGCCTGTTCGATCGCCGCAATCAGCAAATCAAGTGCAGCCTGGTTAGACTCCAGGTTAGGTGCAAATCCGCCTTCATCTCCTACGCCCGTCAATAGTTTTTTGCCCTTCAGGACTTTGCTCAAGCAGGCAAACACTTCTGCCCCCCAGCGCAGTGCCTCCCGAAACGATGAGGCTCCCACTGGCACAATCATGAATTCCTGAATATCCACGTTGTTGTCAGCGTGGGCACCGCCATTGATCACGTTCATTAAAGGGACGGGCAGCAGGTTAGATAGTGGTCCGCCCAGATATCGATATAGCGGAAGTTCTAGCGCATTCGCGGCTGCTTTTGCCGTTGCCAGAGAAACTGCCAGGATCGCGTTTGCGCCTAGATTAGATTTGTTGGCAGAGCCATCCAGGGCAATCATGGTGCGATCGATTAGAGACTGATTAAGGGCATCTAATCCCAATAGCTCTGAGGAGATCTTTTCTTCGACGTTTTCTACTGCTTTGAGTACGCCTTTGCCGTCGTAGCGATCGCCATCTCCATCCCGCAGTTCATGCGCCTCAAAGCTGCCCGTAGAAGCACCACTCGGCACTTGAGCCAGTCCCATCGCGCCACTCGCTAAATAGACTTCAGCCTCAACCGTTGGACGACCTCTCGAATCCAGAATTTCCCTTGCCCGAATTTCTTCAATCGTCGTATCCGAGATGTCAATCATCCCTTTCTCCCCTACTTGGAATTACTCACAGGCTTAATCCTATAGCAGTTCCCTGTTCCCTGAAGCGCAGTTCGGGGATTTTTCTGATGGGTTGCTGGTCATTGGTTGTGAACTGCTGACGAAGGGCAAATGGCGAATGACGGATTGCAAAAGTCTGCTTCAAAATAAAGGGGACAATGAGAAACAAATGGGAGAACACAATGCGATTACTCCACACGATGTTGCGGGTTGGCAATCTGGAAGAGTCCCTCAAGTTCTACTGCGATGTCCTGGGGATGAAGCTACTGCGGCAGAAGGAATATCCGGGCGGCAAATTTACGCTGGCATTTGTAGGCTACGGAGAAGAATCAGATCACACGGTTTTGGAACTAACCTATAACTGGGACACTGACCGCTACGATTTAGGGGATGCTTATGGGCATATTGCGATCGGCGTGGATGATATCTATGCCACCTGTGACCATATCAAGCAGTTGGGCGGTAAGGTGGTACGCGAACCCGGACCGATGAAGCACGGCTCTACTGTAATCGCCTTTGTGGAAGACCCGAATGACTATAAGGTTGAGCTAATTCAACTGGGAACGCAAGGAACACCTGCCCCTCAGCAGGAATCAACGCCTCAAGTGGCTTCTCGTTGATTTTAGGAGGTGGGGCGATCGCCCCTAAAACCAGCCGCAAACAAAGACTGAGATTCAACTTTGGCAATTCATCTGCCAGAAACAAAATCAATTAAGTCAAAGCCTCCAGCAAGTTCAAATTACTGGAGGCTTTAATTCTCGCTGTGGCTAACCATGCCTCAGACGCAGACATGACGATTTTGCGGGTTCGTTGAACTGACCGTCTAATTCATCTGTCGAGGATAACGAGGACGGCAGGGTGTCCCCAAGCAAACCTGCTGAGTCGGAATGTTGCTAAAGACGCTGCTGCGGGCACCAATCACAGCATTTGCACCAATTTTCACCCCAGGGGCAACAAAGCAGTCAGACGCAACCCAGGCTCCGTTTCCGATCGCAATCGGTGCAGTTTTTAGCTTGAAGGACGGGTCGCTGATGTCATGACTACCTGTGCAAAGGTAAGTTTTTTGGGAAATTACACAGTGTTGACCAATCTTAATCTGGTCTAGGCTGTACAGCACCACATCGTCTCCGATCCAGCTATAGTCGCCGATGCTGACCTTCCAGGGATAGGTAAAGCGGGCGGTAGGGCGAATCAAAACGCCTTTGCCAATTTGAGCGCCAAATCGTCGCAGTAGCCAAACCCGGATACCGCTTAAAGGGTGAGGGCTAAGCGGGAAGGCGATCGCCTGCACCAGCCACCACAGCAAAATAAACCAGCCCGGTCGCCCCCGGTCAAACCACGATTGGTCATACAAGCGCAGGTCTGCCAGAGGGGCAGCATCGAGAACTGGATTTTCGGCGTTGGGGGTTGATGCGGACGTTGCAGGAAGGCGATCGCCCGCATCAGCGTTCAGTTGTGGAGCAGTCATAGCCTGGGAAGAATCCTGGGAAGGGTTTAAGAATCGCCAGGGTTGAAGGAAATCGGGGATGGGTAAGAATTCAGGCATCAGGTTGAGGAACAGGTTCAGGGGCACTGGTTGGTGCAGGGGTGGTGTTCAACCGTCCCCCAAACTGCCGTAGTTCAAACAGTTTGACCCCGATTTGATACTCATACTGGCTCAGCAGACGACCGTAGATATATCCTGCTTTGCCATCTAAGAAGCCCAAGCGGATGAAATAGAACAACACAAAGCGCAGCAGAGGCTTGAATGGCAGGCGCACCCATACTTTCTTGAGGAATCGCTTGCGCTGCACCGAGTCCCCAAACAGGTTTGCGCCAATCGTGCCGCTTTCACCCATGCCAGTTAGCAGGTTGTAGTAAACTCTAGCTTCCCAGTTGGAGTAGCGGTTGTGGCGTTCTAGCCAGTGGAACAGGTCACGGAAGTCGATGTGCAGCATATCTTCTTTGAGATAGCCAACCTTGCCTTCTAACACGACGTGTTCGTGGACTTCGTTGTCGCCCGTGTTGCGGATTTCCTCAGTGCCCAGGTTTTCGTAGCGACCTTTCTGATGGCGGAACAGGCGCAGGTTCCAGTCAGGATATTTGCCGCCATGCCGAATCCATTTGCCCAGGAAGAAGACGCGACGGTTGAGGTAGTAGCCGTTAAAGTCTGGATTTTCGATGGCTTCCGCAATCTCGTCCCACAGTTCAGGCGTAATCCGTTCATCGCAATCGACGATCAGTACCCACTCGTTGCGGAAGGGCAAATTTTCTAGTGACCAGTTTTTCTTTTTAGGCCAGCGACCGTTGAAGTGAAACTGAACGACATTCGCACCCAAGTTTTCGGAAATCTCGACGGAGCGATCGCTACTTTGGGAATCGACTACAAACACCTCATCCGCACGGGCAACGCTAGCAAGGCAAGCGGGCAAATTTTCTTGCTCATTCTTAGCGGGAATGAGAACCGACACGGGAAGTTTAGAGGTCATAGTCATCTCAAGTCAAAGCGGGTTAACAACTGAAACAGAGGAAAAAAGGAAAGTTAAACGGGACAAACGAATAACCAGACGGAATTTTTATCTGAAAGTTACAAAAGCTTGAATGACGATCGAGCTAGGAACTTGTACAGGTTGTCATCAGCGGGTCAGGAGGATTGCTGCGATCGCTTAGACCATTCAGGGGCAGACACCATTCCTTGAATCGCGGATTTTAGATAGCCAATTTGCCCATAAGCATAAACGAAGTTATCAAACCGCTGCGCCGGATCGCCAATGTATTTTACAGAGCGAACAAGTCCGCGCAGGAAACGTTCACCACCGCGATTTAACTGCCCCAATCCAGCCCGTCCGGCTAGCTGTTCTCGGTAACATTCGCTGATTCCCTGCCACCAGCCCCGATTTAGGAACCAGGAGCGCTGTAGCCGCTCTGGAGCGACATTGTGAGCCACCAGGGCATCGGGTAGGTAAGCAACCTGCCAGCCCGTTGACAGAGCTAGTTCTGTCACGTGCAGTTCTTCGTTAGACAGCAGATTTTTGCCGACTCGTCCCAAATTCACATCAAATCCGCCGATCTGGTCTAAGAACGAGCGGCGAATGGAATAGTTTAAGCCTCGGGGAGTCAGTCCGGGTTTGTCGATGTAAACAACCTCATCTCCCAGGTCATAGGCTCCTAAATTACCTGCCAAACCGGGAGAAAGCCAGCGGGGAGGTTCCACTCCGGGTGGCCACAGCAGCGTTACTTTGCCGCCGGAAATGGCTAGTTTTTCGTTGGCTTCGTAAGCGTTGTACAGCACTTGCAGCCAACCTTTACTAGCAACGGCATCGTCATCTAGATAGGTGAGAATGGCGCTGCGAGCAGCTTTGGCTCCCGTGTTGCGGGCAACCGACAAGCCCGTAACAGATTCGTAAATGTAATGAAGACGAGGGTGAGGCAGACGGGCTTCGACGACTTCACGGGTGCGATCGCTCGATGCATTATCGACCACGATCACCTCAAAGTCGCCTGCAAACTCTTGCTCCAGCAAACTATCGATCGCGGCACCGAGGTAAGCATCGCGGTTGTGGGTGCAGATAATAGCAGAAATCTGCGGCTCAGACATAGGTTTGAGTTCTGATAAATCAGCGGCTCAGGCTGCTGTGGACTAGCTCAACCAAGCTACTCTTTATTTAGCCCATAAACCTATAGAGCCTCATCAATTTTCTATGAAGAAGCCGAGAATGAAAATAAATTTCTCGGTATTCTTACGTCCGTAACCTAGTAGCTTTGCTGGAGTTATACCAATTCCAAAAATTAGGGCTACAGAAATTAGGGCACCCCGCGGAGCGGGGTGCCCTAATTTCTGAGATTGGGATTTAAGTATGTTTTGGAGCGCAACTCTTTGATTTCATATTCCAAAACTTGTCTAACTTCACTCTTTGAGAGCAGGGTCGTGTAGGTGTCCGTGCAGCGCAATTAGCGTTTTGGCAAGTTGACTCAGACGTGCTTCTAGGTATTGTTTGCGTGCCAGTAATTGCCGCAGTTTTTGGTAACGGGCGATCGCCAAGCTAACCTGGGCGATCTGTTCGGGTGGGCAAGGACGGGACCAGGACTGTCCGTCTTCCCCCAGTCCACATAGCCGATAGCCTGTGCGTGGAGATTCACAGGTGACAGTCTGTTCGGTTCCAGGCTGCACGTTACAAATTTCCTGCACATAATCCATCAAGCGGTCAACTTCGGCATGACGAATGACGGCTGAAGTGCCTGTAGCTGGGGGATTCGATTGAGACTCATGGGGATGAGACTCCAGCCATCCATCTACAATCGGACCTTCCAGGTAAAGTGCCTGAATTTGCAGCAAAATTTGCTGAAGTTCTGTTTGCCAGCCTTCTACGGTGCCCTCTAGTTCTTTGAGCAATCCCATTGCTAAGGCAGGATTGGCGACATGACGGTGGCTGCTAAAGCTCGGCAACTTGAACTTTGGCAGATTGGGAATTTCAGCACTGCTTTTCTGAGCGGGGAAGGGGCGCACCTGCTTAGCCGTCATCCCTGAACGGCTGGATGGCGTTGCAGCAGAAAGCTTGAAGGAGAATGCGCGATCGCCAGCCTGGTCAGTGGTAGCAACACGCTGGGTTTGAAGTTGCTCCAGGGTTGACTCGATCCGTTGCAGACCTGGTTTTCTCATCGGCTACTTCCCTCTAGGAAATTAAAAAACTATAAGCAATCAGACTACAAGCGATCAAATGTAGAGATACAAAATTAGTGCAACCTGAAATTTTTACTGGCTTTCTAACCGAGGTATTTCTAAGTAGTACTCGTGAAACTACCACCAGTGATAATACCCGATAGATACCCTGTTTCAACAGGTTAAAATACTTTCGTAAAGTGCAATCTTATCAGTTGCAAACCGTGTCATCTAACCCAAGGCAGTTGATTTTGGTGACTGGACCTGCTCGTTCAGGCAAAAGTGAATGGGCTGAGCATTTAGCGGAAAAATTAGGCAAATCAGTCATTTATGTTGCTACAGCCCAAGAGGTTGCAGATGATGCAGAGTGGCAAGCCCGAATCGAGCAACATCAGCAACGCCGTCCTGCCTCCTGGCAGACCCGACTCGTTCCCATAGAGTTAAGTAAAGCAATTTGCGCTGCTGCCCCAACAGAATGTTTGCTAATTGATTCTTTAGGTACCTGGTTAGCAAATTTGTTAGAGCAAGATGAGATTCTCTGGGAGCAAACTTTAAAGGAACTGTTGACGAGTTTAATCAACACAACAAGTGACGTAATTCTTGTCTCTGAAGAAACAGGCTGGGGAGTTGTACCTGCCTATCCAATCGGGCGAACTTTTCGCGATCGTCTGGGCAAATTAACCCGCGAAATTGGGGCGATCGCCACCTCAACTTACCTGGTAACAGCAGGACACGTGCTAAACCTGAGCCAGTTAGGTTCGCCCTTGCCTAGATCCCACCCTGTTGGAGATGAAACTGACTCCGCAAAACCTTAACAATAGATGCAGATTCTAAATTGATAGTGCTCCTTGCTGCCCTGTAGCATTGATTGTAGAGGGGTGGGTTAATTGCGTTAGGTAACGGGTTCGACTAAAAGCTATGGCATCCCAAGATCAAGTCAGACAATATCTCGCCTATTGGTTTCAGTTGGGCAAGAAGGTGTTAATTAAGAATGGGCAAACAGCACTTTTGCCTCAGCCCGTGATTCGGGGCGATCGCTACAGCGCCGAATTTGAGGAGTGCTGGCACCAAATTGTGTCGCCCGACTCAAAGGACTGCTATCTGGAAGGAACGCATCAAACCATTGCTGAACTGCTCAGCCCATCTTGGGAGATCGACCCCTGTGCCCGTTGTGAAATGCCTGTCCCGGTGCCGAACATGGGGATGCCTGCGCTAACTTGCCCTTGCGTCGATCTGCCAACCTGGCCCGATACCGCAATGCCCCAGCCGAGAGCGCCCATCAGCACTCAGAGCCAACTCATTCAAATACGCGATCGCCTGATGCAGGCTGGTAAGCGAGCCAATACTAAAGGCGAGGAATAACCGAAGAATTAATGGCGGGGATGATACAGCCTACCGTTGCGAATTTGCACAACCGGATGGTTAGATAGCCGCACGAGATGCTCGTCGTGAGTCGTCACAACCACCGTAATCCCGATTCCATTCAGCTTTCTGAGAATCTTGATTACCTGCCAGGAATTGTCAGGATCAAGGTTTCCAGTTGGCTCATCAGCTAGCAAAATTGGCGGAGTGCTGACAATTGCTCTAGCAATGCTGACGCGCTGCTGTTCGCCGCCCGAAAGCTCGTCTGGGAAACAGTTTGCCTTATCCTGCAAGCCAACCATCTTCAGCGTGGGCAGCAGGCGGCGGTGAATTTCTTTGCGAGTAAAACCCTGCGCCCAGAGGACAAAGGCAACATTTTCAGAAACGGTGCGACGTGGGATCAGCTTGTAATCTTGAAAAACAACTCCGATGCGTCTTCTGAGCATCGACAGATCGTTTCCTTTCAGTTGCGACAGGTTACAGTCATTGACCATAACCTCGCCCTGGTTCACCTTTTCCTCGCCATACAAAAGCTTGAGCAGCGTTGATTTACCAGAACCAGACGGACCCGTAATGAATAAAAAATCTCCCTGCCGGATTTGCAAACTCACGTCTACCAGCGCTCGACTGCCATTTCGATAGACCTTGTTGACTCGTTGTAGGCTAACGATGACTTTAGCAGTGTTATTTGAGCGAGACGGAGATGCAGCCGTGACGGGATCACTAGGAGAGTCAGAGGAGCCAAAGCCCGAATTCAAAGGTGGTTCGGTAGTGACGTGAGCCATAGAGCAGGTCTATAGAAATGAGTAGATTATTGGGATAGAGCGGGAAGCTGAACCAAAATGCTCTGATGGTTGACTGGAAGCTAGGACTGTTCCACGAGGGCTAATTGTAATAGCTGTTGCTACTAGAGTCACTACTTTGCCAGACATTCGTCAGAAATACAAGTCAGTAGCGCTCCAAGCACCTGTTTGACTCAACTGGGCGAGAAGGTGGCAATGCTAGTGGGGGGAGGAGTAATTTTGGAGAGATCGGCGGAGGGGCAAAGGTCAGCCAGTGAGCAGCGATCGCAAGCCGGGTTTCGTGCCATGCACACCGCTCGTCCGTGATAAATTAACCGAATTGACCAATTTTCCCAGTCGGGCTGGGGCAGCAGCTTCATCAGATCCCGTTCAATTTTGACCGGATCAGTTTCGGTTGTTAAGCCTAGCCGTCCACTTAGCCGCTTGACGTGAGTATCTACTGTTACGCCAGCATTGATGCTATAGGCATGAGCCAGCACAACGTTAGCCGTTTTGCGGGCCACTCCCGGCAGTTTCAGCAATTCTGCCATCATCTTTGGCACCTGTCCCTCAAAGTCCGAAACAATCATGCGGCAAGCTGCCTGAATATTTTTTGCTTTGTTGCGGTAAAAGCCGGTTGAGCGAATCAGGGTTTCGATATCATCGAGTTCGGCTGAGGCTAGAGCAACTGCATCGGGAAAGCGGCGAAATAGCTCTGGCGTAACCTTATTTACCCGCTCGTCGGTGCATTGCGCTGAAAGAATCGTAGCAACTAGGAGCTGTACAGGAGTGGCGTAGTCAAGCGAACAGGTTGCGTCAGGATAGAGACGTTTCAGACGCACCAAAATTTCTAAAGTCAGCTTTCGTTTAGCTGCAATTTTGCGAGGTGTACTCACAGAAGCAAGTGAGAAGGGGTAGAGGGAATTGAATTGTAAGAGGTTTGTTTTTATCCTGCCTGGACGGGCAAGATGCCCATCCCACAGGAATCTATAGCCTATGTACGCTACTGAAACAGCTTTTGAAACACCTCTAGCTGGGTTGTATCCCGGACAATCAGAAAAATGCCTAAGCCTAGCAGCAGTACTAATCCGGTCTGCATCACGTTTTCCTGGAGACGGTTGGGTAGGGGTTTGCCCCGCAGCCCTTCGATCAGTAGGAAGGTCAACTGTCCACCGTCCAGTGCAGGCAGCGGCAGGATGTTGATGATGGCCAGGTTGATGCTGATGATGGCGGTGAAGGGGAAGAGGCTAGCACTATCGGAAGCGGCAAGTCCTGCACCCTGCTCAACGATTTTGACGGGACCGGCAACCTGTCCTGCAACTTCAGAGAAGTTGGTGATGAGCATAACGAATCCTTCAACAATTCTGACGAAGGTTCTCTGAAACTCTTGAGCAGCAAGACTAAAGACCTCAAGTATTCCTCTTGGACGACGGTATTCGGGAGTGCCGTTTGGATAAAGCTGTACGCCAATTTTGGCTTTGCCATCGGCTCCTGGCTCTGGAACAACGGTGAGGTCAAGCTGGCGATCGCCCCGCTGTACGGTCAAATCTATTGCTTCCTCAGGGCTATCTTGAATGGTTCGCATCAGTGTGGTGAGCGCTGCTTCAGAAGAGCCGAGCGGTTCACCATCTATAGCTAAAACAATATCGCCTGAGCGAATTCCAGCTTGGGCAGCGGGTGAACTTTGAGAAATTACCTGGGGCACCAGTACACCAGGCTGGAAATTGATGCCGTCTGGAATCCCTACCGTCGTAAACTGAGTCAGAAACACCAGGTAGGCAAACACCAAGTTGGCAATCACCCCAGCACTGATCACAATGGCACGGTCAAGAATGGGGCGATTGTGCAGCAGGTTGGGGTCGTCTTCAGGAATGTCACTTTCGGGGTCGTCATCCGGGAAACCTACAAAACCGCCCAGGGGAATTGCTCGAATCGCGTACTCGGTCTGGCTGCCCTGATATTTCCAAAGAATGGGGCCAAAGCCAATCGAGAAGCGATTAGCGTAAATTCCTTGAAGACGGGCTGCCATGAAGTGCCCCGTTTCGTGTACCACAATCAAAATCGCCAAAACTGCGATCGCCGCCAAAACTGACATAGGTAAATTCTGCTGAAGTTTAGCTAGGTATCTTCTCTATTCTAGGCGTTTGTATCCGTCGTAGAAACGCAATCGCTGGTGTCTTTCGCGCCCACAGGACTTTACGCTTCTGTAGGGGAGTGTCCTAGCAGATCGGCGATGGTCTGAAGCAGTCTTTCAGGCTCAATGGGTTTAGAGAAATGGCTTTGAAAGCCTTCAGCAAGGATGCGATCGCTGCTCTCTTGTCTGGCGTAACTGGTCAGGGCGATTGCTGGAATCTGCCCCCCTTGAGCTGCAGGTAAATCTCGTACATAGCGAATCAATGCATAGTCTGCTTCGCCCGGCATCATCATATTACTGATCAACACTTCTGGCTCAAACTGTCCAAACAGCTCGATCGCTTCAGACAGCGAGGTCGTCGTTCTAATTTCTAATTCACACTGCCCCAAGACCAGGGCCAGCAATTCGCAGGTATCTGGCTCGTCATCCACGACTAGGACACGCGCTCCGCTGAGCGTGCGAGAGCCTGGTAGATCAGGACAGATGCCGGTATCGAGGTTCTGAGCGATCGGACTGCTGACTGTATCCTCCCGTACTCGGGGCAGGCTAACTGTAAAAGTGCTGCCCTGTCCAGTTCCGGCACTTTCTACCTGCACTGTGCCGCCATGTAGCTCGACCAGGTGACGCACAATCGCTAGCCCCAATCCTAGTCCGCTCTGCCGTCGAGTGATAGAACTGTCGGCTTGTCGAAAGCGGTCAAACACATAGGGAATGAAGTCGGGATTAATGCCCTGCCCGGTGTCACGCACAACCACATTCATCATGGTTTCGGTTCGTGTCAAATTCACTTCGACTCGCCCTCCTTCGGGCGTAAATTTGACTGCATTAGAAAGCAAGTTCCACATGATTTGCTGAAGCCGCATTGAGTCTCCGACAACGGGTTCAGCTTGGGGATCAAGCCACAACTGTAGGGCGATCGCCTTTGCCGCTGCCGCTGGACGAATGCTGTTCATCGCGGCTCTAATTACGGTAGCCAAATCGGTTGGCTGCATGAGCAGTTGCAGCTTACCTGTGATGATGCGCGAAACATCTAGTAAGTCTTCGATGAGCCGTGTCAGGGCTTGAGTGTTGCGCTCAATCGTCTTCACCGCACGCGCATGATTAACTTCATCAATGTTGCCCATTCGCAAAAGCTGCACCCAGCCCAACATTGCATTTAGCGGCGTTCTTAACTCATGGGACAGGGTTGCTAGAAACTCATCTTTGAGACGATTGGCAGTTTCAGCCTCAGTACGGGCAGTCCGTTCTTGCTCTAGAAGCTGCGATCGCTCTGCCTCAAGCCGAATTTTGGCACGACGGGATTCAGCCCGTTCTAGAGCAATGTTCACTGCAACAGGGACTCGCATATAGCGGTTTGGTGCTTTCACAATGTAGTCATCTAACCCGGACTTCATTGCCTCTACCGCGATTTCTTCATTGCCGGTGTTGGTAAACATCACCACTGGGCAATCTGGAAATCGGCTTTTAACAGCGTGCAGCAACTCAATTCCAGTACTCCAACCCAACTGGTAGTCAGTAATCACCAGGTCAAATTCCCAATCGTTCAATGCTTCTTCAAAACCTTTGGCATCTAGAATTTCTCTGACTTCAAGGTCAGAAAACTTACGCCTCAGTTCACGCAGGGTTAAAAAGCGATCGTCTTGATTATCGTCAATTAAGAGAATATGTAGTGGTTGACTCACAAGCTATCTCTGAAATGAGGTTTAACGGGCTTTAGGGTTAGAGATTGAGGATTGGAGAAGGGTTAGAGGTTAAAAGTTTTGAAATTTGTGCAGACGCAGTTCCATCGGCGCTCGTCTCTTCAACGAACCTTGGGGGACAACCACCCTTTATCATTGCTCTACAGCCGCTTCAGCTGTTCTCAACATTTGGCTTTTCATTGAGTGTTAGCCAATAGAGGTCAAGCATCTTCACCATTTCGAGCAGTGCATCTGGGGCAACAGGCTTAACCAAATAGGAGTTAGCGTTCAAGTCGTAAGCGCGGTTAATGTCGATGTTTTCTCTAGAAGAAGTCAGAACGACAACCGGTAAGCGACGCAGTTCGGGTTGCTGCTTGAGCCATTCCAGTACTTCTAAGCCTGAGCGCCGAGGTAGTTTGAGGTCGAGCAAGATTAGTGCAGGCAATGGATGGCGATCGCGATCGCCATATTGGTCCACACCCGCAAGGTAATCTATTGCGCTGTCTCCATCGTTAACGATGTGCAGTGGGTTGAGCAGCTTTGCCCGACTAAATGCGCGCCGAATCAGCAGAACGTCATTCGGATCATCCTCAACTAACAAAACGTCGGATTGCGCCAGGTTGATCATCAAGTTCCTCTCCGTAATTCAATCCAAAATTGGCTGCCTTCTCCGATTTGGGACTCTAGTCCCATCTGTCCGCCCATTCGTTCTACACCTTTGCACACAATAGCTAAGCCGATGCCCGTACCAGGATAGACTTCTACTCCATGCAGCCGTTCGAAGATTTGAAAGATGCGGTCTTGGTGCTGGGGTGCGATGCCAATGCCGTTATCGGCAACCCAAAGGCGCACCCGATCCTCTCGCATTTCTGTCCAGATTTTGATTTGGGGAGTTCTTTCAGGCGGAACGAACTTGGCTGCATTGCTGATGAGGTTGCTGACAATTTGAACCAGGGTAGAACGATGACCCAGGACGGACAGCAACGGCTTTTCGACGATGACCTGAGCCTGCTGCTCTTGCAAGCTAGCTCCTAACTGTGTCAGGACATCTTCTACAACAGCAGTTAGGTTGATGCGTTGAAGCTGTAAGTCGGTGCGGCTAACGCGGCTATAGTTCAACAAGTCTTGGATCAGGGTGTCGAGGCGGGCAGCGGCCGTAACGATACGTTGGGCATATTCCTGCCCCAAATTGTCCAGGCGATCGCCATAGTCTTCTAAAAAAGCCTGAGCAAAGCCTTGAATGGCCCGCAGAGGTGCCCGCAAATCGTGAGAAATGGAATAGGCAAAAGATTCCAACTCCTGGTTGGCTGCTTGCAATTTAAGCGTTCGCTCAATCACACGCTGTTCCAGTTCGTCAGCTTTTTGCTGAATCTGGTTTCTGAGTTGAGACTGACGGAGGGCAATCGCCAGTTGGTTTGCCACTTCAGTCACGATGTCCTGATATTCGTCGCTCCACTCTGTCGTCGCAGTCACAAACAGCGTTAGCTCACCCAGCAAAATTTCGTCAGACACTAAGGGCACTCGAATACAGCTTCCTTGAGCTGACAGCGATCGGGTGAGGGAAATTGGACAGATTTGAGCAGCCGTTATGTATTCAACCTTCTGCTGTAGGTCTTGTTGGAAAACCCGCTCGGGCAGGAAAAAGATCAGGGGCACAACTTCAGGGTTAGCTTCGCCTTCACTCCTAGCTTCCTGGAGAATCTGAGCGGTGTTTGTCTCAAAGTCGAATAGAGTGGCGATCGCCCGCTCACAAGGCACTAGTTGACTCACCCGGTCCAGGGCAGTACCAATCGGTTCTCCACCGAACTCAGTAGCTAAAATAGCACGGTCAATTTCATGCAGTGCCTCCAGACGGTGAGCAGAACGAATCAAAGACTCTTCTGCCTGTTTGCGCTCAGTGATGTCACGCGTGATCCTGGAGAATCCACGCAGATTTCTGGTTTCATCTCGCAAACCCGTTGTCACAATGCTCGCCCAAAACAAAGAACCATCTTTGCGCTGCTGCCAGTCTTCACTGACGAAACGCCCTTCGGTGGTGGCAATTTGCAGTTCTTGCTGAGGCTTTAAGTGATCAGCCGCTTCTGAAGTTTGAGAGGACGAGGGATAGAGAATTATCAGGTGCCGCTCTAAAATTTCACCCACTCCATAACCTGTGATTCGCTGAGCTCCGTCATTCCAGGTGACAATGCGTCCATCTAAACCAAGCATGAAAATGGCATAATCTTGCACACCTTCAATAATTAAACGAGACTGCTCTTCACTCCGCTTAAGCGACAGAGCAGTTGCCTCAGATCGCTGCTTACTGCGCCTCAAAGACTCATTCAAGGCGCTAATCAAGATCCCTTCGACCAAAAATATGCTGCATCGAATCGCGTCTGCTAAGTCGGTAGGGACAAAGCTGAATATGGGTGGAATAAAAAAGTAGCTCCCTACCAGGGCACTCAAAATAGTTGCCAATATTCCAGGCTTAAAACCTCCGTACCAGGCACTCACCATGACTGGCAAGATAAAAAGCAACAGCGGTGCTTCACCCTGTAGGATTGGCTCTAGCAGTAGGCGAAACAGTAGTGCCAGTAAGCTGGCTAGTACAGCTACGCCATAGTGAATTAGCGGTAAACGGTTTACCCTCAGCATGTTTAGTTTTGCCAAGAAGGTGATTGCTAGCTTTGATTAGAACGGTAGCGATCGCCCATCAACAACCTCAGTAAACTGCGACATCACTGCTACAGGCTAGGTAGGCCTGTCGAAAAGCCGACCAACAGCCCCTCCGTTGGCTTACTCCTAATTGATTAACTATGTCGAGTTTAAGCTTTGCTCTACTTGCCTCTTATATATAGGTGGACATAGTCAGAAGGGTAGATATCTGTTTCGCGTCAAGGGTCAGGTTGAGGCTTAGCAGCTCAAAAAGTGGAAATTGTCTCTATTGTCTAGAGCAACTCCCTGACTAAAAGTAGAGGTGAAATGTACCAATCACCTCTCTACTTCTGTTTAATTCAAACTATAAGAATTGCAGCTTTAGAGCAGTCAAGTTCCTACAGGTTGGGCTTCGCGCTCGGTAGACTCGGCAAATTGAATTACATCTTGCCGGGGGTCCGCATAAGTTACTTTTACGTCCAGGCGATCGCCCGGCTCGATTGGGCGGTTAAACCGCATCGCTAGCTCTAAGCCCAATTCTTCAAGCAAGACTAGCCCAAGGTTTTCGTGTTCCCGTAGCCAGCGCAGCATCAACGCCTGCCAGATTTCGTTGGGATGGCGGCGTAAATACTCTAGTCCCCAATAGCGATTGGTCTGACGTTCAACCAGCGTTGCCTCATAAGCAGCCGTACTCACGGACAGCATCAGTTCTTTCATCGTTTCTGCCGAGAAAGGCAGCGCATCTCCACGCAAATGAGCTTTGATCTGAAAGTGCGCTAGCAGATCGGTGTAGCGCCGAATGGGAGAGGTTACTTGAGTATAGGTATCTAAACCCAGACTGGCGTGACGCAGCGGCGTAATGCTCATTTCGCTGCGCGGCATACAGCGTCGTATCGCACAATATCGAACGGGTCCCGCTGGCAATAGCAGGAGCTCTTCTTCAGAAGGCAATTCTGGCTGAGCTTGTCCCCGGTAGGGCAGAGGTAGCCCGTGTTCGCGTCCATAACGACCTGCAACCTCACCCGCCAAAATCATCATCTCTGCGACAAGCTGACGAGAGATTGAGTTGTCCAGGACATCAATAGTGATCTCATCGTCCTGCACTTTAATCGACGATTCGGGCATGAGAATTGTGATTGCCCCCTGGGACTGCCGCCAGGTTTGACGGCGTTTTGCAGATCGGGCAAGTGCCTCTAGTTCTGGCTCTGCTTGCACGCCCAGTTCTAAAATTTCATCTACATCTTCGTAGGTAAGGCGATAGGTCGGCTTTACTTGACTGGCATGAATGCTGTAGTCCTCGATCGCCCCCTCTGAGTCAAGCACCACTCCAAAACTCAGTGCCGTACAAATTCGCCCCTGGGTGAGGCTCATTGGCCCAGTTGCTAGCTCCTGCGGAAACATTGGAATCATTCCAGTCGGCAGGTAGAGCGTTGTGCAACGCCGACGAGCTTCTAAGTCAAGCTCATCTTCTGGGGTAATCCAGCGAGTTGGGTCAGCAATATGAATCCACAATCGCTGCTTGCCAAGCTCCAAAAACTCAACGCTCAGCCCATCGTCAATTTCACGAGTACTCTCATCGTCAATGGTGTAGACCTTGAGATGGGTCAAGTCCAGACGATCGGGATCAAGGTCGAGTGGAGGATCGGCTAAGCGGCATTGAGCCATTTCTAGTACCCTGCTGGAGAACTGTGTAGGAATTTGACTCCGCCGCAGAAATAGGTTTTCGTGAGGACTCCAGAGTCCAAGGTCTACCAATAGCTGAAAGGCGGCTTGGGTCGTCTCAGCTCGTCCAAAAGCGGTTAAAACTTCCAGGGCAGGAGTCCGATTTTTGGCTTCTTCCCCAAAGGCAGCAAACCTTTCCAAGGCTTCAAGACGAGGGCGATCGCTATTCTGCCATTCTACCTGTTCTCCCTGGAGAGCCTGGTTGACTCGCTGCAAGAAGCCTTGCCATTCTTGAATTCGCTGGCCCTCTACAGTTAGCTGGTGTTTCAGCTCTGCAACCTGAGCTTTTGAGCGAGGTTCATAAGAATCGGACTTCTGTTTGAAATAAATCTTATCTTCCGACAGCAAGCAGTGCGCTGCATAACACAGCGCTGGGCTTTGGTCAGAAAATAGCAGTAGCGCCATGCCCGAGGGGTCAGCTAATTCGCTGTCCTCCACAAGCAGTTCCCAGGCAACTTCCAGACTAGAAGGATCAAGATACGGCTGAATTTCTGCTCGAAAGCTAGAGATGTCTCCTGACTTAAAGGCTTGCCCCGTGACGACGTAGGTAACCTGACGAGGATGTAGCGTGTAAGGCTGCCCCCGCTCATCGACTACGACCCAGTGTTTTTTTCCCTCTGGGCGGTCTACTACTGCCAGACGGCGATCGCCATTTAGCCGAAATTCAACAAGTGTTCCCTTCTCCATTGAGGCCTGGGGGTAATGTTATGGGTCAGAGGTTGAGAGGTGCGGCTACAGGTGAAACTAAGTTTCCATGCACTGCCCCAGCACCCCAGCCTCTTAACCTTCTTGGTTGACAAAAGGAAGCAAAGCCAAAATTCGTGCCCGCTTAATGGCTTGCGTCAAATCGCGCTGCTGCTTTGCGGTTAAGCCGGTAATGCGACGGGGCAAAATCTTACCACGCTCGGTAATAAACTTGCGCAGCAGGTCAACGTCTTTGTAGTCAATGGGGTCTTCCGGTTTGATCGGTGAAACACGACGACGATAGTAGGTCATAGTTCGAGAGTTAAATCTTTGAAACTTTGCAAGTCAGATTGGAAATCAAGTCAGGCTGAACCTACTTGATTTCTTTGTGGGAAGTATGTTTGTTGCAATGGGTGCAGAACTTGTTGAGCTCTATCCTTGCGGTCGTGTTGCGACGGTTTTTGGTGGTCGTATAGCGAGAAACCCCTGGCGATCGCTTGTCAGGGTTGGTACGACATTCCGTACACTCTAGCGTGATGATAATCCGAACGCCCTTAGCCATAATTCTACAAAATCAAATTTGCGGTAAAGAGTTAAGCACAAACCCTAATTATTTCACACGACGCTTCGCTTCAGCAACCAACCGTTTAATTTTTAGGTCTAAAGAATAGCCCCGTCGCGTCTGCACGACTAAAGTTCGGCTAATTTGGTCGTGAAAGGCTTGACGTTTGACCCGGTCTGAAAAAGCAAGGCTACAGTCGGCTGGCAGCGGCAGAAACAGTATCAGTGCCCAAGCTGCCCCAGAACCCAACGTGAGCAAACTGACTAAGCCTACATAAAACAGCATTGCACCCGCTCCAACTAGGGCTTCTCGCTTCAAGAGTTCCTGTAAACCAGGCGTGCCGCCCACGCGCGCATCCACCACTTTCATATCCAGTGCCCATCTGCCCAGGCTTTGCCCATGATTTTTAGACACCCAAATGACGCGCATTCCCAGCCAAGCCACGATAAATACAAAAGCCACTGCGGTGATGCTGCCTCCAATCAAGGAGCTAACAATGCCGACAGCAAATAAGTCAATTAATAGAGCGGCTCCTCTTCGTTCGATTGGAACTTTAGGATAAGGAGGTGGAGAAGGATCTGGGCGCATGGGAGAATTGAGATTGGGGTTTGGGAGCTAGAGGCTAGGGTTTGGGGACTAGGGGCTAGGGGCAAATCCTATTTCAATACTAGGGTTTTAGGTTTAATCAGACTTTTGCAACGCGATGGATCATGTGTTGCCAAAGATGTTGCCAGGGAAAAGCGCATCTTTGCGGGATATTGCAGAATGCAGGCTGGTAATCTTACACGGCGGTAGTCCTACAATTTGAATCAGCTTTTCAGTCACTTGTTTCAGGACTACTCATTAAATCAGGACCATCCATTAAACATTATGCTGCCCGCGCAACAAGCAGAAGACCTTATTTTGAGCCTGGTGAAACCGCTAGATGCCCAGCAGGATAGCGAAACGGTGAATTTGCTGGCAGCTTCGGGACGAATTTTGGCAGAGGCAGTTATAAGTCAGCTTGATTTTCCGCACTGGGACAATTCCGCGATGGATGGCTATGCGGTGCGGTTTGCTGATGTGAAGACCTGTAGCGCTGAATCGCCTGCTGAGTTGCAGGTGATTGAAGAAATTCCGGCAGGCTATATGCCTCAGAAAACGGTGCAAGTAGGGCAGGCAGCTCGGATCTTGACGGGATCGATGATGCCAGCGGGAGCAGATACGGTGGTGATTCAGGAGGTGACGAAACGGGAAGGCGATCGCCTCTCCATCTTTTCTGCGCCTCAGCCCCAGGAATTTGTTCGGCATCGAGCAGCTTTCTACAAGGCGGGAACTCCGCTGATGCCTACTGGCTTAACATTATCTGCTCCAGAAATTGCGGTTTTGACAGCGGCTCAATGTACGCAGGTGAAAGTTTATCGCCGTCCACGGGTAGCAATCTTATCGACTGGAAGTGAACTGGTTGAGCCCGATCAGCCCTTGCAGCCTGGACAAATAGTAGACTCCAATCAGTATGCGCTGGCGGCACTAGTTGCTCAGTCCGGTGCAGAGCCAATTTTGCTGGGGATTGTGCCTGACCAGCCAGAGGAGTTAAAAGAGGCGATCGCAAAGGCTATTTCTACCGCAGATTTAGTATTGTCTTCAGGTGGCGTTTCTGTAGGTGACTATGACTATGTCGATCGCATTCTTACTGACTTGGGGGCACAGATTCATATCCGTGCGGTTGCGGTCAGACCGGGTAAACCTTTAACAGTGGCAACTTTCCAGAGAAACGAAAACTCTGCACCCGACGTATTCCCAATTCTCTACTTTGGTTTACCTGGAAATCCGGTTTCAGCTCTGGTTAGCTTTTGGCGTTTTGTGCAGCCTGCATTGCGAAAGCTATCTGGACAGCTACACGGATGGCAACCTCTGTTTGTAGAGGGGCGATCGCTCCACCCACTCAAATCTGACGGCAAGCGTGAGAGTTACATTTGGGGGCAACTGCATCTGGTGAATGGCACTTACGAATTTCACCTGGCAGGTGGCAGTCATAGCTCTGGCAACCTCATCAATTTGGCTCAAACCAATGCTCTTGCTGTTGTGCCTGTAGGTCAAAAACTGATTTCAGTCGGAGAACCCATTCAAATCATGCAGGTTGCTCCCCTACACTAATTCTTGACGCAAATTTTTCTGAGGAAAGAATTAGGGAACTAATTCTAACTAGCGGTGGTCTTTTTATCCTGATTAAGCTTCGGAATTTAAGTAGGCTTTGCTCATGGAATTGCTAGTAAGTTCATGCAATTCCAAAGACCTCAATAAAGAGCAAGGATGCAATGGTAAGATACCCGAAGGTTAAGCCCATCACATTTTTTGTAACATTTCAAAGTCGCTTCATGGTATTCCCTGGAACTGCCCGCTCTTCATCCTTTGTTTGTCTGCTGGCGCTGTCCACTATGGCGGCTTTGACATTGCTGCCTGTTTCAGCGCAGGCACAATCTATTTCTTCACCAGACGAAGTTGAGCAACCCATTGATGCAATTGAGGAGGGAGTAACTCCTGAATCAGACTCTAGTTCACCCGATGATCTGGAAGAATTGCGTCCTCTCTCCCAAGACGGTAGCTTGCTCAGTATTGCTGGAGGGCAGCGCTTGATGACCGAGGCAAATGATGCGATCGCCTCTCAAGACTATGCTCTCGCTACTCGCAAGCTTCAAGAAGCCCGTCAGGTTTTCAATCAGCTCTCTAATTTTTATCAAGAGTTAGCCGCTAGCTTTTCCGGTATCGACAACCGCATTGCTGATAGCCAACGCACTCAGGCATTAGAAACTGCTCAGATGCGTGACCAGGCGACTTATCAGCTTGCCCTGGTTCACCGCGCTCAAAATCAGCCTGAGCTAGCAGTTCCGCTGCTCGTACAAATCATCCGCAGCCAACAGCCAACGCGTGAGCTAGGTCAAAGAGCTTACCGACAACTGTTTGAACTTGGGTTCGTGGATTCTCCCTATCCCAGAAACTCAGACGAGCCAACTTCCGCTACTCCTACTCCCAACGTCAACAACTAAACGCTAGATTGAACTTAGGGATTCTCCATTTTCCTGTTTAAGACTGGTTTTAACGCGTTGGTAAGGAGGGTGAATGATTAGCCCAAGTCAAGTTGAAGCAATGATCAAAGCTGGGCTGCCCGATGCTCAGGTACAGGTTCAAGACCTCACGGGTGGCGGCGATCACTATCAGGTTACGGTAATTTCATCCCAATTTGAGGGAAAAGGGCTGGTTCAACAGCATCAGCTTGTGTATGGCGCTGTGCGGCAAGCGATGTCTTCTGAGGCGATTCATGCGTTGTCCCTGAAAACCTACACTCCTCAAACTTGGGAGTCTTCGCGGCAAGCAGTGTAAATCCGCGGCAGATAAGAATTAAGTTCCCGCTAGTATAGAACCAAGTAGTTATCCCTCTAAATCAATATGACTCCAGAACTGCAAGAGCGCATTGACAATCTGGTAAACCAGAACAAGATCATGGTTTTCATGAAAGGCAGCAAACTGATGCCTCAGTGCGGCTTTTCTAACAACGTGGTGCAAATCCTAAATATGCTGGCTGTTCCCTATGAAACGGTCGATGTATTGGCAGACCACGACATTCGCAATGGCATCAAGGAATATTCAAGCTGGCCCACCATTCCCCAGGTTTACGTTAATGGTCAGTTCGTTGGTGGCTCGGACATCTTGATTGAGCTATATCAAAAAGGCGAACTTCAGCAAATGGTTGAAGTAGCGTTAGCCTCCTAGTCCACGAGCAGTTGCTTCAGGAAAAGACGTTAATCGTAGAGCCAGAGCTAGTCGTTTTAAGTCCCAGCAATCCACCTTGCGAAAGTGTTTGAGATAGACACGAGCCTCAACAATGGGAGGGGCGATCGCAAGGAATTTAAAAATGGGACGAAAACTTCTGCTCTGGCTAATATGGCTTAGCTTCATCGTTTATGTTTTGGTGTTTGCCCCACCGCTACAGTCGGACACCTTTCAACCCATTCAGACCTTACTTGCAGGGCAAATCCCTACCATCAATCCGGTCATCGTGTCGCTATTCAGCCTGATTGGTATTTGGCTGTTGATCTACAGTTGTCTGGTTTTTGCAGATGGTAGGGTGCAAAATTTACCTGCTTGGGCATTCATGCTGGCATCGGTGGGAACGGGAGTCATTGCCTTGATTCCCTATCTTGCTCTGCGCGAACCAAATCAGAGCTTTTCAGGTGAAAAGGATGCCTGGTTAAAGCTTTTGGATGCTAAACCAACTGGAATTATTCTGTTATTTAGCACTCTTGTTCTGCTCATTTATGCTTTAGTATTCGGGGACTGGTCTGCCTTCGTGCAGGAGTTTCTCACCAATCGGTTTATTCACGGCATGTCCCTGGCGTTTTGTTTGCTGTGCTTACTGTTTCCATATCCGACCTTGCTTAGTGATGATATGGCACGGCATGGTTTGACTAGCGACTCTCAACTGTTTTGGCTTGTAGCATTGATACCGCTGTTTGGTCCACTTGCGTACCTTTGCTTGCGTCCCCCGCTATTGTCATTTAGAAGTACTAACTCGTAGACCTTCTGCGTGAATGGTAGCGCGACTCAGCCGCGCTACCATTCACGCTTTAAAAAGTGATCCATTTCCCCGAACAAGAGGTATTGGGTTAGTTTGGATATTGGAAATTACTTAAGGAACACCTCCTATGCCAACCTACACCGGGATCTCCAGTGAAGCCTTTCGCCACCCGTTGGACTACCAGGCAGAGCAGGCATTGCGAAGCGTTCCCGGATTTGACATTGTTGCCCGTAAGTTTGTGGAATTCATCTACGAACGTCCTCGTTACGTTTACCTGATGGGCAACAGCATTGAAGTAGGGCCGCGCCAATATTCCACCGTTTACGGCATTTTTCGAGAATGCGTGCGCGATCTTGACGTGCATCCAGAGCCAGTGCTGTTTGTTTCGCAGGCTCCTATGATTAATGCTTATGCACTGGGACAGGAGCGTCCGTGCATCGTGTTGAACACTGCTCTATTAGATTTGTTGAGCGAGGCAGAACTCAGATCTGTGATTGCCCATGAGTTGGGACATATCAAATGTGGACATACGATTCTGACCCAGATGGCACTTTGGGCAATCAACCTAGTGTTTGGATTAGCAGGAGCAACCTTTGGGTTGAGTAGTTTGGTCACAACCGGTTTGCTGCTGGCGTTTTATGAATGGCTCCGCAAAGCAGAACTGTCTGCCGATCGCGCTGCTCTATTAGTCATGGATAATCTGACTCCGGTGATGCAAAACATGATGCAGCTTGCAGGCGGCAGCACTCGGTACGCCAATGAGTTGAGCCTAGACGAATTTATCCGTCAGTCGGAGCGCTACCAAGAACTCGATCAAGATAGCCTCAACCAGGTCTATAAATTCCTGCTCTATAACAACCTGTCTCAGGGAATTTTTCTAACTCATCCCTTCACTGTTGAGCGGGTTCACTATTTGCGGGAGTGGTCTACTTCTGAGGAATATCGCCAGATTCGGGGTGGAAACTATCGCCGCACAGGGCAGGGAGCCGTTAATGTCCCGGCAGACGCTCCACCTAGCGAAGTGGAAAGACTACGTCGAGAAATTGAAGATTTGCAGCAGGAGATCGATCGCATTCGGCGATCGCAATCCGACGATTAATACAGAATTAAGCTGGTTTCCAGGTGCCGTGGAAACTAAGCGGAATAACGCTTGGTAGCGCCAAACGGCAGACAGGCTCGTCGTCAAGGCGATCGCCATCAAACACCCATACTTCGCTGCGATCTTGATTCCCGTCAAATGCAACGGTTAGCACCCAGCCTTTTGTAGGATCTTTTGCATCGGGTGCGTAGATTGGCTCAGAGGGATAAAAGTTTTCCTTCAGATGAGTTGTGGTGAAAGTGCCTGTTTGGTGGTCAAAGCGGGCGATCGCCCCAAAAAATTCCTGACTGATATCGACTCCTGGGTGATGCACGTTCAAGTAGGTGAAGCGCGACGGTTGCCCTACCTGCTGCGGGTGAACGACCGGAAACTCACAGCCTTGATCCAGCAGCTCGACGGTTTCTAGCAATTGCCCGGACTGAGGATTGAACCGTAGCCGCCACAGGGTTCCTTTGGCTGCGGTGTGCGTCTTTCCGGTGGTGACTTCTTGAAGGTATTGGTTGGTCTGAAAATCGCGATAACGCACCAGATCCACTACCACAACGCCGTCAGCATCGACGTAACCATTCCCAAAATGCCACTGATACCAGGGTTCGACCTGACTGCGGCTGACGACCTCCAGGCTTTCCCGATCAAGTACCAGAACTTGAGTCCCTTTTTCGGGTTGCCAGGTGAGTGATTCACTATAGGTTTTGAATTTGAGCAACACCGGAAACGGATTGAGGTGAACCGGAGGTGCAAAAAAGACTAGATAGCGACCTGCCAGGACAAAATCGTGAATCATCGGCAGACCTTCAAGGGCGATCGCATTTTGTTTCACAATTTGCCCGGACGCATTGCTGCGATAGACATTCAACGTTCCCGTCTTACCGTAGGAGATACCAAAGTTATAAATTTCCCCTGTATGCGGATCGCGTTTAGGGTGAGCGGAGTAGCGCAGATCTCGGTGCAGTTCGCCCAGGTCATCTTCTCCAAGGGTATCCAGGGTTTGCAAATCTAGCGCGTGAGGTTTGCCGCCTTCCCATAGGGCCAGCAGTTTATCGGGGAGAGCCAACACAGACGTGTTTCCGGCATTCTTTGCGTCACGGAGAAACCGTTGCCAAAAGCCACCCGATGGCATACTGCCGTAGCCTCCAAACAGCCACTTGCCAGCCTTTTCTTCTGCCTTGTAAGCTTCGGTCTGGACAAAGCGATAAGTTCCCGTTGCGCCTGCGGGGGTAAAGTGAATACCCAGAATTGCACCATCTCCGTCAAACCAGTGTCCTGCCTGGTATTCCCCTCTTGCTAGGCGACCTGGGCCGTTGCGGTAAAGGGAACCGTGTAAACCTGGAGGAAGTTTGCCTGATAGCACTTCCAAAGGAGTGAGTGGAAATTCTGAAATGGGAGAGGCGATCGCATTTTCAGCCGTTTGAGGAATTGCCTTAGCCCAGGCGCGAGTCTGTGTTCGGGGAGCAGTGCTAACCATGCCAGTTCCAATCATTACGACGTAACCAAAGCTTTTTTAACAAAGCTTTTTACAGTGGCAGTTTTACCCTAAAGGTCGTGCCTACATTTAGTGTACTCTCTACTTCAATTTGACCGTTGTGTAGAGCAACGCAGCGCTTAGCGATCGCCAAACCCAGCCCTGTACCTTGAATGTTGGTTACATTTTTGGCGCGATGAAACGACTCAAATAGACGCGGCTGGTCTTCTGGTGGAATGCCAATGCCCCAATCTTGCACTTCCAGCACAACTTCCGTCTCCTGATAAGTTAGCCTGACTTGAACTGTGCTGTCTGACGAGGAGTACTTGAGCGCATTGGACAGCAGGTTGCTTAAGACTGAGCGAAACAGCTTTTTGTCTAACCCGATAGAGGCAGGCAAACCCTGGCAGGTGAACTCAATAGCTCGCCCAGCACCAATGCTGCCCTGAACTTCTTCGATCAGGTCGCGACAAAACTCCTCTAAATGAATCAGCTCTAAACTTAGCTTGGCTTTTCCACCCTCGACTTGTCCTAATAGGGACACATCATCCAATAGGTAAATAATGTGAGCGATCGCCGTTTTGAGGCGGCGAAAGTGCTTTTGCTTCTTTTCTTCAGTTAAGAATTGGCTGTAGTTTTCTAACATCTCAGCAGACAGCAAAATCGTACTCATTGGAGTGCGAAACTCATGAGATGTCATGGAAATAAAGCGAGATTTGAGTTCGTTGAGTTCCCGTTCTCGGGTTAGCGCTTTGCGAATTTCTTGCTCTACTTGCTTGCGGGCAGTGATATCTCGGCTAATTCCCCGATAGCCCTGTAACTTTCCCTGCGCGTTAAAGATCGGCGAACCGCTGGTTTCTAACACAACGGATTGTCCAGCTCTGTGTAAGAGCCTCTCCTCCAGGTTGGTAAACGGCTCCTGCCTGGTAACGTAAAAGTTGATCAGAGTGGCAAATCGTTTCGCTTCATCTGGTTGCATCAGATCAAAGGCTGTTTTGCCGAGCAGTTCTTCTGGCTCGTAGCCCAACACCTGGTTGACTTTAGGGTTGATATAAACAAAGCACTGGTTGAGGTCAACTTCCCATACCCAATCGCTGGTTTGCTCGACCAGATTCCGAAACTTTTCCTCGCTTTGTTGCAGAGCGGCGATCGCCTGTCTGCGTTCGGCGATCGCTGCCGGATATTGAACTAAATCGTGTTGCTGTTGCTGAATTTGTTGGGTGTAGATTGAGAAAAAATCACCTAAACCTGGAGCTTCTGTTAACAAAACATCGAGATGGTCCTGCGCTCGCTTATCCATTTCGTAACTAACTTCAGGATGTGCCTCCATCCAGAGGTGACATGTTTTTACATACGCAATGAATGTAATTAAGTTTTGGTAGTCCCCTGCTCTCAAAAGGTGACGCAATGTGCTGTAACAAAGGGCTGCTTGGTCCCGTTTTAAGAAAATTGTGACCGAACACCAGAGCACACCCTTCTCCAAAGCAGAATTAGATTCTGGAAAGTTTGACAGTTTCGGCTGGGCTAACAAGAACTCTAAATGCTGGTTGATTTCAGCCTCAGTTGGAATTGGAGAGGCTAGCAGTTCTAGAATCTGCTGCGCTTGCCAGCCCAAGAGTCGCAAGGCGCAACTGTGACAGACCATGCAGTAGGGCACGATGCAGTAGCGCGACAGGTAAGCAAACAATTTTTCCTTGAACAAAACAGGCAGGGGATTGTCCAGGTAGAACACTAAGGTTTGCTGCCAAAGAGTTGACAAAACCTGGGAATCGTTTTGAGCAGGGAAAAAAAAAGGCGGGACAAATCCTAGCTTTTCGGCAATCTCAATCTGGATTGCTTCAATAGTGGAACTGTGATCAACTGATTCGGATGAATCTAGACATAACCTTTCAGACAATCGGGCTGGCGGCTCCTCAGAGACTCGAAAAATGCACAACCTTTCTGCATCTGTGGTAGAGCTAATGTGAATCTCAACGGTGTTGTTGTCCTGTTGTCTAACGGTTAAAACGACTTCAGAAGTTGCTTGCACAGCTTGCTCAAACTGCTGGCAGTCTTCTAAAGACCAGTTTCCCTGAACCGCTAGCTCAGAGAGAAGCTGTTGACACTGGGGCTGAGTTTGCAACCAGCTATCGGAAATTTTCCAAAGCTGGGTCAGCTTTGAGTTAAATAGCGTTAGCGTGCTAGATGAATCAAATAAAGCGATCGCATTGTCTACCTGCTCTAAAATCAGGTTGAAACTGGGGGAAAGGGGCGATCGCATAACGTTACCTGAAGTTCAAATTTTAATGGCAAGTGAAGCTGCCCGCTTTATGAATCACTTTCAAGACACGAGGGCCTGAAAATGGCTTTTTATAGGAAGATAGCTTGTAGAAGAGGGAATAATAGACCGCCAAAATACTCAAGTTTTACCAGCGATATGTATAGACTTAGTTAAGAGTCAGTGCTTTTGCGGAGGGAAATCCAAGCGGTTCTAGCCAATAGCAGATCGCCTCAACTTCTAAGGGTAATGGGCAAATCTCTAATTGGCTTCGTTGTGGCTGTCATAGGACAATAAGCAAAACAATCGCGGCAGGCTTTCATCCATTGACGATTGGAGATTTGCTGAAGCGAATGATTGCACTCGATCGCCCAACTCGCTGACCACTGTTACCGGTTCGCTTTCACCGCTAGTGGAGCAATTCCTGCCAGATCTAGAATTTGTGGAATCAAATCTTCGCGTTTGACGGCCATCATGTGGACGCCTTGACAAAGCTGACGAGCAAGCTTTACTTGCTCTGCGGCGATCGCCACACCTTCTTGCAGCGGATCAGTCGCTCGCTCCAATCGATCAATAACTGCGTCGGGAATCTGTACGCCTGGTACGTTGCGGTTGATAAATCGAGCATTCTTGGCTGATTTCAGCAGGAAAATGCCCGCTAAAACTGGTTTGTTGCAGCTCACTGCAACCTGATCCATAAACTTTTCCAGGCGATCGAAATCTGAAATCAACTGGCTCTGGAAAAACTGTGCCCCTGACTCTAGCTTGCGCTCAAACCGCCGCTGTAGCCCTGACCAACTGCCACACTGAGGGTCGATCGCCGCTCCTGCAAACAGCTCCGTCGCGCCATCAGGCAGCGGTTTCTCATTAAAATCCAATCCCTGGTTGAGCTTATCAATCAGCTTCAACAAACGCACCGATTCCAAGTCAAACACACCTTTTGCCGTGGGGTGATCGCCCGCTTTGATCGGGTCGCCCGTCAGCGCCAAAACGTTGCGAATACCGAGAGCCTGTGCGCCCATCAGATCTGCTTGAAGGGCAATGCAGTTGCGATCGCGGCAGGCCATCTGACAAACTGGCTCAATCCCCTGCTGGAGTAAAACCACCGACGAAGCCAGCGACGACATTCGCAAAACTGCCCGACTACCATCGGTGATATTGACGGCATGAACGCGATCGCGTAGTAACTTTGCCATCTCAATCATGTGCGCCGGATTCCCACCCTTGGGCGGCATCACCTCAGCCGTAATCAGAAATTCTTTGGCTTGAGCAGCAGCGCGAAGTCGGGAGCTAGGGGTTGGGGATTGAGGGTTAGGGTATGGGCGATCGGACATTGCAGCAGTCAGAGGGGTAGGGAGCAGGGGAGAGAGGCGAAGATTTGTAGTTTTACGCTAAAGTCGGTCGCCTACAAGGGGGTAGAGTAGCCCAGAGCAGACTTGACTTTTGCCAGGGTGACATTGGCGATCGCCTCTGCCTGTTCTCGCCCCTGACGCAATACCGACTCCAGATACCCCTTATCTGCCATGATTGCATGATATTTGTCCTGAATCGGCTTTAGGGCGGCGATCGCTGTCTCAGTCAACAGCGGTTTGAACTGCCCCCAGCCCATTTCCCGGCACTCTTCTGCGACGGCTTCCTTTGTTTGGTTGGAAAGAATCGTGTAAAGCGTCAGTAGATTGTTGCACTCGGGACGCTCTGGATCATCAAAGGTCAGCCCGCGAATGGGGTCAGTTTTGCAGCGCTTAATTTTGTGCTGAATTTCCTCTGGCGAATCTAGCAGGTTAATCCGGCTTAGCTCCGACGGGTCGGACTTTGACATCTTCCGGGTGCCGTCTGTCAGACTCATTACCCGTGCCCCTTCCTTACGAATCATCGGATCGGGCAATTTTAGAATCGGCTGGTTTTCCTTGCCAAACTGATAGTTGAGTCTCGCCGCAATGTCTCGCGTTAGTTCTAGGTGTTGCTTTTGGTCTTCACCGACGGGCACCTTGTCTGGCTCGTAGAGCAAAATGTCTGCCGCTTGCAGTACCGGATAGCACAGCAGCCCTGCCCCTACATTTTCGCCTTGTTTGATCGCTTTCTCACGATACTGCACCATGTCGTAGAGCCAGTTTAGCGGCGTGATGCAGGTCAGCAGCCATGACAATTCGGTGTGAGCAGGGACATGTGACTGCACAAAAATCGTGGCGCAGTCCAAGTCAATCCCACAGGCTAAGTAGGTTGCTGCCACTTTGTAGGTGCTTTCAGCTAAAGCTGCCGGATCGTGAGGGACGGTCATGGCGTGCAGATCAGCCATGAACAAAAAACTGTCGTAGTCGCGCTGGATTTCTACCCAGTTGCGAATTGCGCCAAGGTAATTCCCCAAATGGAGATCGCCAGTGGGTTGAATTCCAGAAAGAACGCGCTGTTTGCCCATAGGTATAAAGTGAATCCGGCTGAGGAGCCTGCTAATTGATCAAGCCCTTACTTTTCTATCACTACCCACGCTGCAAACTCAACTGGATATGTAGCAATTCTAAGTGGGTTGTGAGAGATGCACCCCTCTGAGATGCGCCTCTCACAACCTGCTCGTCTGACAACTAATTTCTGATACCAATTCTCTTTAAGTTCTCTTTAAGGCTGCATATTTTGGAGCGGGGCACGATCCAAAATATGCAGCTTCATGTAGAAACGGTATGACAACTAAATTGTAGGACTGATATCTAATTAATGTCTACTGATATCTATGGTGTTCTAAAAATACCACTTAATAATAGGTTGCTTCACCAGCATTGGCAGCAGGTTGACTGCGAGTTGTCACAAAAAATTCGATCTTCAGGCTACCAATTTGAATCAGGTCACCGTCTTGAAGCGATCGCCGCTCCATCACCGGAATGCGCCGTCGATTGACCAGGGTGCCGTTGCTGCTGCCAATGTCAGTAATGCTAAATCCTTCATTGCGGTGGTGGCTTATCACGGCATGACAGCGAGACGCAGAAGGGTCTTGAACTGTAATCGCACAGGTTAAACTTCTGCCGATTAGCCAGCTAGAAGCGATCGCCGTGTTGTGGCTAATTTCAGACTGCATCAAGTTGGTGATCAGAAAAGACGTTCGCCCGATAGCGACTGCCTGAATGTAGCAAGAGGATAGCTGACAGCGTTGTTGAGCCTGTAAAACGGGTCTAATTAGCGTCGCAACTTGGTCAATATTGAAGTCGCAGTCTGCACAAAGAGAGTCGGACAGCGACGGATTTTGCTCTAAAAAAAGGAGAGGACAAGGATTAGACACGACAGAAGATTGCAAAGGTGACATGTTTGCTAGCCAATTCTGCTCAATTTGAGTTGAAGAGAATCATCGAATTTCACGACTTATCTGTAAAACTCTTACAAACTAAATTGCCCCCTATCTAGTGTGATCAACTATGCAAGAAATTCTCCCCTGAAATAAAAGATGCAGTTTGATTGGTTAAAAGTATTTATTTGATATTTTTAAGTATGAATTGGTTGAAAAATAGACTTTAAAACACACCTTTGATCAAGTCATTGCTCAGGATAATGAGATGACTGCAAGTCTAAGAAAAAGCTTTAAATCCTAAGCGTCAATCAATTTGCGATTGCCATAATATGAGCAATTTCTACTTCGTATCTGGATCGTTAATTGAGTGATTTAGTCTTCTCTGTAGTTGCACTGATGCACAAGCTATGGAGCATTAAATGCCAGAATCACGGGGTTTGGCAATCCTAACCTGTAGCAAGTTCATCGAAACTTTACAGATATTCTGTATCTTTGGATTTTCTTAAAGCTGCTTTGAATAAAATCTCTTGAGGATAAAACGAGAGGATACATATTAGTAAATAGCTCAATCTTGTATAACAATTCTGAAGAATTGTGAGAAAGGATCTCAACTTCAACTGTAATCTTTCTACTACTCTTTAATGGTTTTACAGATCAAATTTTCTATGCCTTCTAAACTTTGAGGACTTGCTTCATATTTGAGGTAGCCTGATACGCCATCTAAAATGGTTTTTGGACAAGTCTTTTTTTGCTTTAAGAGAATTCTATTTGATGTGGCGATCGCCAGCAATTCTTACCCTGTCTCCCATGATGAGTCTCTCGTCAAGCTTCAAGGATGATCACTTGACCTTCACGGGTTAGCTTCGTTGTTTACAGTTTTTATGCGATGAAGATTGACTAAATACCCGGAGATAAGATTTAATTCTGCAATGCGACTTTGACAGAGCGAGTTCTTGTCAGTTGCAGACCCAAAAATTTAGTCGCGCTATCGAAAGTTGTTGCAGCAACTCCCGATAGCTAACCCTTTCGACTGTCACAGCAGTCTGGGGGCTGAAGGTATTTTATCCCTATTTTCAGCCGTCCCAGCTTGCAATGGAAACGCATCGGGGCGGCTGAATTTTTGGGTTTTCCTGCCGTTGTTTATTTCAAGGAAAACCCTATGCATTCCAACTTAATTACCCAGCCAGTAGCGTTCACTGGGACGCTACAACCCATTCCCTTATCCGTTGCACCACGATTGCAACCTACTGCGGCTGGGCAGCCCTGTCGTGAACCCATTCGACATTTGCTAATTGGCTCACCCACGCTGGTGCAACACACGATTCACCAGCTCCACAACTTGCACTACGCCGAAGCAGGGCTATGGAGTCCGACGATCGCCCTCCCCAACGCCGAAACCACGATCACGCTTAACCCCGGTGAAGTGTTGAGAATTTTGCTGCGCTATGTGGCGATCGGGGATGTAGTAGAGTAAGGTTTGATTCTCTTCAGTGAGATAGAGGATGTTTGAGCGGTAGCAAGTATCCGCTGTAGGGGCGCAGCATTCGGCAGATCAACCCTGGAAACCAACTAGAGACTTTTGCCCGAATGCTACGCCCTATGCAGTTCTGGGGGGAGGCAATGAATTGCGTCTTCACATTGCCCAATACTGTCTACGACTCATTTGGAGAAGCGATCGCCCTGCCCATCGCACCAATCTGACTGCTATCAAACATTCACAAGTGATGGTTCGTATACAAGCACCATCAAGCTGTCTGAAGGAACTGTCTCCATCGCATATGTTTTGCCTTCAGCATCAGAAAAATCAATTAAATAAGCCTGATTTTTGAAGCTTGTAAGCACAGTACCAACCTGCCCCCGTTTAAGTAGAATTGATTGCTTCGTTTCTTTGTGAATGGCTTGAATTTCGTCCGTTAAGGCAACTACGTCATATTCTTTAATCATTATTACTTTCCCTCACCTATCTACAGGATAAACGTTTGTCAACCTAGGAAAGTTTTCACCTGTTTGTACAATCCAACACGCCAACACTAAAGATGAGCCAGCCTCCGTCACCATTGAGAACTTAACGTCGTAGTGGGTGCCATACTGATCTAGTTTATAGATTACTGCTTCATCTCGAATGGCTGAAGTTAGTAAAGCAGCTTCCAGAACTTCTTTGTTCTCTGAAGTAATTCCTAGTTTATTTCTAAACATTATGGCTTTGTCTTTCCCTTTAGGATGCTGCAAATTTAGTGAGTATCGTTCATCGTTCGAGCTTATCGCCTAGCTCTGCCCGATTGCCATTTGGTAATCTCATTCACTTCGCACCCTTCAGGGCTACGTCAACTGATAAATTCTATTGCTCAAGCAATGATCGAGAATGTTTTTGAGGCTAGCAGAGATCTAGCGATCGCCTACTAATTTCCACAAATTATCAGGAGGAGCGATCGCCCCCTTCATCCCTCATCCCTTATCCTTGCCGTCACCATCCTTTCCTCAATTTCTGCCCAAATTCCCGGTGACGCACGCACGGCGGCATCCTTGCATCGAACGATTAGCTCATTGGTATAAAAGTAATCATTCAGAGCGTATACTTCATCTTCAGAAAGCTTTGCTACTTCTGGACCAAGATGTAGTGCCTCAAGCCAAAGTTGCAAGGTTTGGTCGTCAAAGGCTCGTCGCACTTCATAAGGCAGATTATCATCTAGCACTTGAACTCTAAGTACTTCAAGTCTGGTAATTAAGTCAGCGAAGTTAACAGATTTAAAGATTTTTATTTTTCTAAGTTCGTAGGCAAGGGCGAGAGCAAGAACGAGAGTATGGTCACGGGCGAGGACAAGGGCACGATTGCGGACAAGAGCAAGGGAACGGACGAGGGCAAGGTCAAGGGACTGGGCAAGTCTGAGGGTAGGAGCGAGGGCGCGGTTAAGGGCGCGGTCAAGGACATAGGCGAGATAAATGGCTACTGCTCGTTTAGCTGCTGGATTAAAGTTCTCTTCAGAACCTTCTGTTGCTTCCTCCGCCCATTGCAGTAAGGCTTGTAGCTTGTGCGTGTTGAGATAAGCCTGTGCTTGCTGATCCATTAATAGAAGCAGATTGTCTGTTCCACCCCGCATGAGTCCGGCTACTAATAGAAAGACTTCTCGCCAGCGTTCATCAGTGAGATGCTGCTGAACCAATAGCTCAATCTGTCGATGGTCATCGAGGTATTGTGCGGTGAGATATTCTTGTAGCGACAGGTGGGAGAAAGAATAGGTATCTTCTGCCCGTTTTACTAAAATTCCCTGCTGTACTGCGATCGCATCCAAAACTGCTTCACCGTCTAGATGCTTCGGAGCATTCAAATTGCTGGCTAGAAAGGTTTTAATTCTTTCAACAACGTCTCGCTGAGAAAAAAATAGGCGATCGGATTCAAAACCTTGATAGGCAATCTCAGAGAGCAAAATTTCCTCCAGCTCAATACTCAATCCTTCATAAATGTTCTGTTGATTCTCCAAGCGTTTCTCTGCGGCCCATTCTTCTAATAAAATCCGCAATGCCTTTCGATATAACACACTACGATTGTTAGGGAAACTTTGAGAGCGGTCATAGACTAGACAAAGAAAAGTCAGCAACAGCGGTGTGTGGGCTAGCTCTTTGCTCCCCTGATTATCTGGCTTCTGTAAAGCATTCCAGCATTTCTCAGACGTTTTTGCCTTGCGGTCTTCTTCGGTCTGAAACCAGTTCTGAATAAACTGTTGAATTTGTGCATCATTAAAGTCTGCCATTGCCACATCCGTAAAGCGGCAAAACCCACCGTGGTATGCAGCAGTACGACAAGAGACAATGTAGCGGTTTTGGTCGTAGCGATCGACGAAATCCTGGATTTTAACAACTGCTTGGTTCAAATTATTCACGGGTACTTCATCTAGCCCATCCAGTAAAACCAGCAAACATCCTTGTTCCAAAGCTTTGCAGGTAAATCGCTTTGCATCTGGAAAACCACAGGTTTGAAATTCTTCAGCAATAATCTTGACTAAATCAATTTCATTAGAGGTAAGACGCTTTAGCTCAATCAATACAGGAATACAGTGATGTTGAAACTTGCTATCCCTATCTTTTAAAGCTTCTAAACCTATTCGGCGCAAAAAGGTGGATTTACCCGCACCCGGTCCACCTAACACCATAAGAAACTGTTCAGTACTAGCAACTTTCATCCCTTGGCGTTCACTCTCTGATTTAGTTTGGGAATGCCGCTGCTGCTTTTCTCGATAAGCAGCCTCCAGTGACTCAATAGAGGCAAACTGACGAATCTCTGCATCATCTAAGAAACGAATGGTAGTGTAGACAGTCCCTAGATCTACAGGTTTTCGCATTCCTAATACTTTTAATAAACAGTGCCGCTCTCTGTAATTCTCAATGTATTTCTGCGATGCATCAAAAATCCTCTGTCGAATGCCTGCATCTATATCTTTGCCAATCCAACTAAACAGATTGCCTCCACCCTTCCAGCCTGTTTCTATGACAAGCGATGCTAGTTGGTTGGCAGCGGCGGTGAGAGCAACCGTTGTTAAAGGATCAACCATACTAGTAGAGAAAATGTTGGGATTGACTCTAGGATAAGCGATCGCTCTAGGAGAAGGCTAGTTACCTCAAATCCTTGATGCAGACAAGTAGTAACGGTTCGCAATTGCAAAAGAAGTAATTTGCCTATCCGCTCGTTGAATTCTTATACTCGTCCATCGAATTCACGAACCTGTTTATTAAATTTGCAAACCCATTTCTTGAATTCGTGTACCCGCTTGTTGAATTTCTATACCCACTCGTTGAATTTGCAAACCTATTTATCGAATTTGAGTAGGCTACATCCTTGATCAAGAAAAGTGACGACCGAAGTTTTACGGTTATTTTTTGCGAGAGAGACAAAATTAGCAGAAATTTTCGGGTAAATCACCAGTGTCAAAGGGTGATCGCCTCTCTTACCTTGGCAATGTCAACCAACTATTCGGGGTGTTAATCATGCCACGCTTAAAGCGCAGTTCCACTGTTTTAGATAAAGCTGAGCGTCGAGCCGCCGCACTGAAATCAATTAGTTTCTCTCTTGATTTGGGTAATGGGTTAACTCTCGAAACCTTCAGCGAGTTGATTCAGGATATGCAAGACAAGCTAGAAGCTTACAATATGGCTCTTTCTGCGGTCGATGCAGCCCACAGCAAAGTGGAAGAAGTAGAGCGATCGCTGCGAAATTTATCTGAACACATGCTCTTGGGCGTTGCGGTTAAGTACGGCAAAAACAGCCTTGAGTATGAGATGGCGGGCGGCACCCGCAAGAGCGATCGCAAACGTCCCGTGCGGAAAGCAAAAGTAGTGGCGATCGATTCTGAAGCCGTTTAGGCGGCTACGGTCCTTCAAAATCAAACGCAAATAACCCGTAATCGTTTTTGAGAGAAGCGCGGAAACCATCTTTCTCTCGAAAACAATTTTGTTTTTCAAAATACAGAATGATCCGTTTGAGTACTCGTAATATTGCTGCTACTCAAGGATATATGTTCAAAAGCTCATATTTTTCTTGATAGCAAATCTTGCATGGATTGGGTTTGTAAAAGGGTTAACAATCCGATAGCTTGAGTATTCGAAAAGCTGGGCTTTAGCTCATCAGGTGAATGTTCAAGCTATCTATCTTTAAACCATATTTCACCCACATCTAAAAGCAATTAATTTGAGGAATGTTTGAAAAGGTCAGTCTCTAGCCTAAACGCTGTAGGGGCGTAGCATTCGGTAGATAAACTTCGGTACAAACCAAAAACTTTTGTCCGAATGCTACGCCCTTACGGGGAATACGCTAAATCCCCACAGAAGGTTATTTACTGTTTTTCGAGTTTCCTCCAAAAGAATCTAACCCAGGCATTAATGCTGTCTATTTTAAGATACGAATTCTGACATTCGGTCAGGCTTTGTGTGCTTGTTTTCCTGTGTCTCCCTGTAAAGGACTTTGCGATGAAAGTGCAGCGAAAAGGAACTCGCCAGAAATGGTGGAATCGTTCCAAACAAATAGGATTTGCTTGCCTGAGTGCGTTGTTAATCGTTGGAACCTGGGGAATCAAATCCTTGGCTCAAGGTCCAGTTCCCACCAATGGCAGCGGCGAATCGTCTTATGTGTTGTTGGCAACGCCAGAAACGACCCATTTAGGATTTTTTAGCGTCGATTTGCCGCCTGTGCTGCGGGTGAAATCGGGCGACACGGTGACTTTCTCCACCTTTCCCAACGTAGGAGAAGAAGCACGACCGGGGCGATCGATTGAGGAATTGGTGGCATCAGCCGATGCGTTGGCAAACGAACGCAAGCTGATTGGACCCCACTCCCTTACCGGGCCGGTTTACGTGGAAGGGGCTGAACCGGGCGATGTGCTGGAGATCAAAGTTAAAGAGGTCGTGCCTTCAATTTATGCGGGGCAAATCGTGTTTCCAGGCGATCGCAACCTGGGGCTATTGCCCGAAGAATTTCCGCAGGGTACCATCAGCCACCTTTATGTGGATTTGGCAAATGAAACAACTAGTTTTGCTGAGAATGTAACCCTTCCCGTTAAACCTTTCATGGGAATCATGGGCATTGCGCCGCCTCCAGATTTTTCTGCCAGCAATCCAGAAGCAGGCGATGCCTGGGAAATTCGCCCCGAACGGATTGACACATTAGATGGATTGCGCCGCGTCTCCAGCGTTCCGCCTGACCTGTGGGGCGGCAACATGGACAATAAAGAGTTGACGGCTGGCACTTCTCTGTTTGTCCCGGTGTTTAATTCGGGGGCGCTGTTCTCAACCGGAGATGGTCACGTCAATCAGGGCAATGGTGAAGTTGGCTTGACTGCGTCCGAAACGGCAATGCGAAGTGTGACGGTGCAGTTTGTCGTCCACAAAGACCTGGATTTGATTCGTCCGATCGCTGAAACGCCAACTCACTTTATGACGATGGGCTTCGACCCGGATGTGGATAAGGCGATGAAGATCGCGACTCGTGACATGGTGGATTTGTTGGTCAAGAGTACGGGTTTGACTCGCTTGCAGTCCTATTCTTTGTCCAGCCTGGCAATGGATTTGAACATCACGCAGGTGGTGGATATCAACCGGGGCGTTCACGCGCTGGTGCCCAAGTCGATTTTTACCAACTACACCCCGATTGCTGAGCTACAGGGAATGGTTCAAACGGAGCAGCCATAAAGCAACTTTGAACTGTGAAACAAAGGAATACGTAGGATGGGTGGAGCAAAGCGAAACCCATGCGGGCATTGGGCTTTGCGCTAATTCATTTAACCTATGAGCTAGGCAGAATCAGGCTCAAGATGGGGTGGCGTAATGGAATCGATGTGGGTGTTGGGTTCCGCTTTGCTTCACCCATCCTACTTTTAAGTCGGTGTTAGTTGATGTGTAGGAGAGATCTTCATGAAAATGGCTTTTTCGTCGTTTACCGTTCCCGATTTGGAATCCCCGATCGCCGGAATTAAATCGACATTGTTCAAAGCGGGGACAGTAGCAACTGCAATGATGGTTGCAGTCACGCTGATTTGTGTTGGAATCTGGGTTACGCCTCTGCAAATTCCGTCACTGTCGCAGCTCCATCTGCCTGTTGGAAATGGATTGCCAGCAACCTATCATCAGGCAATGCAATTGCGGCAGCAGGGGGACTTAATCGGAGCATTGAATTACCTGGAGCAGGCAGCGATCGCCTCCCCTCAATCGGTTCCTGTCCTTTATGAGTTGGGACGAGCTGAGTTTCAACTGAGTCAGGTAGAGGATGCGATCGCCCATTACCGGGAAGCTCTCGCTCAAGACCCAGACCATGCCGCTTCAGCTTATCGGTTAGGTAGCATCTTAGTGACGCTGGGCAGTGTCGACGAGGGAATTGAATATCTCCAGCATTCTGTTGCCGTTGCGCCAACTGCGCTGCCCTACTACGACTTAGGAATTTCGCTAGGGCGACGGGGCGATCGCCAGGGAGAGATTGAGAATTTGCAACAGGCGATCGCCCTTCAACCTGACTACGCGGATGCTCATCTGAACTTGGGTATCACTTATGCTCGGCTGAATGACGTTCCCCATGCCAAGCAATCTCTTCAAATAGCACGAGATCTCTATCAGGCAGAGATCGAGAAACTTGAACACGCCCATCTAGGACAAAACAGCCTGGATGCGCGTATTATCGATCAGATGATTGCGGCGCTTGATTCAGGCTGCGGCGTTCAATGCTGGCAACAAGGCGTTCATGGTGCATAATCTTGGAGAGATGGGGTGAATCACCTTTTTCCAGAGGAAGACGCACAATCCTGCAAAGACGCGATCAATCAAGTCTTTCAAGGAAATATGAACAGAGACGCAATTCATCGCGTCTGGACAATCGGGATCGGGATCATTAATGGTTTGGTGCTATGCAGTGGTGTGAATGTACAACGTGTGATCCGCTTCAGGGGAAGTTGCCTGACCCTACTCCCCAACCGTCATCTAACAAGCTGCGGCTGTTGGGACTTGGGCTGTTGCTAACAGGTGGCTTTGCCCTGGCAGAATACGGCATGAGCTGGTTGAGCCACAGTTTGGCGTTGGTGGTTGACTCGGGGCACATGTTCTCAGACTGTTTGGCGATGGCGCTATCTCTGGGTGCAACCTGGTTAGCCCGGTTTGCTGCCAGTCGGCAAATGACGCTTGGCTCCCAACGAGCAGAACTACTGGCTGCATTGGCAAACGGAATTGGGCTGGTGGTGTTGGCAGTCTGGGTTGCCTGGGAAGCGATCATTCGGTTTCAGAGTGAGCATCCCGCAATTATTAGTGAAATGATGCTGCTGACGGCGATCGTCGGGTTGGGCTTCAATCTGGTCACGGCTTCGCTGTTGCACAACCACAGCCACGCTGATTTAAATATCCGAGGTGCGTTTCTGCACGTATTGGCAGACACAGTTAGTTCGGTGGGCGTGATTTTGGCAGCGCTGTTAATCTGGCTGCTGCACTGGGATTGGGCAGATGAAGTGATCAGTCTAATTACGGCTGGGCTGATTGCACTTGGAGCATTGCCGCTAATTCGGGAAAGCCTGCGATCGCTGCGCCAACCTTCCCTTTAGAGGAATCAACATACAAATCAATTGTAGGGGCATGGCAATGCCAAGCCCCTACAAGTTCTGCCTCGCAACGAGGAGAAGTTATATCAAATCTGTCTGTAGAGTAGCGGTAGCGGTAGGGGCGAAGCATTCGGTCACAATCCCTGCCGCTGGAGCACAATTCCTTTGCCGAATGCTTCGCCCGTACACCAAACAGCGCTTCTTTACGAAACGGATTTCATATTACTTCTTAGTTTGAAACCAACTCCGAAATCGTAGCCCATGCTCCTCGCGTGTCGAGGTAGCTGGATGCATAGTTTTGGCAGAGCAATTCTTCACTCAAAAACGGGTCGTATTTCTCGCTGATCTTGTTTCTCACCGTTGCAGCTAGCGCAACAGGATTAACGGGAGGTTTAGCGGCGATCGCTCTCAATTCCTTCAACACCTTCGCAGGTGTTGTCTCTTCAATAGTGAGTGCGATCGCATCCCTTCCCACCCGCAACCCCTTTGACTGGAGCTGCACCAGGATTGTATTCATCACCAGGTCGCCTTTCCAGCAAAACAATAGGGTTTGCTGCCCGTTGGATAACAAAGGTGTATTCGCAAGATGAAAGCGATTGAAGTTAGTTCTGGCTTCGCTAAGCAGATCGTGGGCGATCGCATCTAAAAAGATTGGCACTTCTTTGGAAACATAGAGCCTGTACATTTCCTCCCGAATGCGATCGTGAATCCAGCCGCGATTGCCGCTGAAACTGGGAACCCGTCCAGCGGCAGCGCGTTCTACATCGACAATGCGACGTTCTTGATCGACTGCCAAAACCCGCCAGCGGTGTCCAGCAAAAATTAGGTAGAGTCCTTCAGTTAAAGGATATTCAACGGGCAAGGTGCCTAATGTTTTGCCGTGAGTCACGATGCGGTATTCTTCGGGCGTTTGAAAGGCAGTGAAAAAACTGTAGTGATTCACTAGTTTTTCCCCTTTCAAACCCAAAAGAAGTAACCCTTCCTGAGTTTGTTGAATCAGATCTTGCGCCCCCAAACAGCGCAACAGTTGTATAAATAAAGCCTGATCAACAGCGGTAAAAGCTCCCTTCTGGCAAAGTGTTTCCCATGCCTGTTTTGCTCTCACACCTCCTCTTTCAGCAATGAGTGATAAAACCTGTTGAATCAGGGTTGAGAGATGCAGTTTACTCACAATAGGTGGTTCACACCAGCGCTCTAGCAGCAGATTGACAATGGCGATCGCCTGCATCAGCTCAGGGTGCAGTGAGTCTTGAGGAGAAGTGTAAGGTGTCACTTCTGGCTCTGAAATGTAGAAGCGCATGATTGCTGCATCGCCTTCTCGCCGTCCCGATCGCCCCAACCGCTGACGAGTACTGGTGACCGAAAAAGGCGCACCCACTTGAGCAATCGAGGTCATAGAACCGATGTCGATTCCCATTTCCAACGTGGTGGTGCAAACAACGGTAGTGGGGCGATCGCCCTTCAACGCTTGCTCTGCCTCTTCCCGCAAGTCTTTAGAGAGACTGCCGTGGTGAGGTAAAAACTCATTGGGGAGTTTTTGCTGTTCACATAATCGACGCAGGCGATCGGCGTATGCTTCTACATCAGCCCGACGATTAATAAAAATGAGATTGTTTGTACTGCGCAACACCTTAAACAAATGGGCTGCAATATCTGACTTATCTTGGGATTCAGCAGTTTGAGTTGCTTCTGTATCGACTTCAGTTTCTTCCTCATCCTCCAAGCCGAAGAGATCGGGTGCAAGTTCGCGATAGCCGCGCACCTGAATCTTGAGTTCCTGCCCCTCATCGTCCTCCGGTTGAATCAGCAAGACCTTCTCACCTTCACCCGAACGGATAAACTCTGCTGCCAGTCCCATATCGCCTAGCGTCGCACTCAAGCCAATGCGGGGAACGGCATGTCCTGCAACTTGCTCCACTCGATGCATCAGGCTTTGCAGTTGTTTGCCTCGCTCTACACCCATAAAGGAGTGCAGTTCATCAATCACGAGATATCGCAATGCCTGAAAGATTCCCGCCAATTCGTATCCCCGTCGCACAAACAGCGCTTCTAAAGACTCTGGCGTAATCAGCACCACACCAGACGGATGCTTGAGCGCTCGTTGCTTTCGCCCTGCATCAACATCTCCGTGCCAGGGGTGAATCGGAATCTCCAACAGTTCTCCCATTGCAGAAAGGCGACGATATTGGTCGTTAATCAGGGCCTTCAGCGGACTGATGTAGAGAACCTGAATTCCGCTGCCCGTCTCATCCATTAACTTGGAAAAGATGGGCAGAAATGCCGCTTCTGTTTTGCCGCCTGCGGTTGCAGCCGAGATAATTACATCGCGTTGGGCTGAGAGAATGGGGGCGATCGCCTGTTCCTGAATATCGCGCAACTCCATCCACTGTTGCTGCCAAATCCAGCGCTGCACCCGTTCATGCAGTTGGTCAAATCCGGAGGAAATGGGGCGATTGGAGGAAGACATTTGCAGCTATCTCATTAGTGATGCATCGAGCAGTACGATAGAGCATGTTAACTAGCCAGCACTTTAGTCAAAGTTTAATTTTGACTGGTTTTCGTCAATATGATTTCTTTATGGTGGATGAAATATTGGTCGATTATGACCCTCATGATATGAGCGGCAAGCCAAATAATATTCGTTTATTCTGTGCAAAAGAAAACCAAGCAAATTACTTCAATCAAGTGAAGAATGCTTTTTGGATTAATTTATGGATCTTTTAAAATACCAAATCCAGTTAGTTCTGTCCTGGTTTCCCTAACTGAACTGTTTCTGAATTGTAGTAGCGCTGCAAGGTTAAAGCGTTGGGTTTCGCTCTGCTCCACCCAACCTACAGTTAACTGAATGTCTCTAAGTTGTAGGTTGGGGTAGAGGTATGAAACCCAACACCCGAAGAGATCCTTTTCAAAAGCGTAGTATTTCTTAGAAATGTCTCACCAGCTATTAGTCAATCTTGCGTTTTTGCTGTCTCGTCCTACAGGTACGAGTACTTATGCGTTAAACCTTTTGTCTCACTTAAAGTCACTCAATCCTTTACTCCTTACGGCTCAAACAGTCGAAGGGCAAGAGTGCTATCCAATTCCAGCGGGGCAAACTGCAGAGCAAGGGTTTCGAGGGCATCTCAAGCGACTAATTTGGACTCAGCAGCAGTTGCCCAAGATTTATCAGGAGTGGCGATCGCCCCTGATCTTTTCCCCTATTCCAGAAGCTCCTTTATTTACGAACTGTCGCTTTGTCGTCACAGTTCACGATTTGATTCCGATTCGATTTCCTAAACGATTTTCTCCCTTGATCCCCTATTACCGTTATTACGTGCCCCAGGTTTTACAGCAGGCACAGCATTTAATCTGTGATTCCGTCGCGACGGCTGAGGATTTAACTCACTTCTTTCAAATTCCAGCCAAAAAAATTACGCCCATCCTCCTTGCCCACAATGCTGAACACTTTCGGTTTTTAGATTTACCTACCCGCAATTATTTCCTTTACTTGGGTCGGAGCGATTCTTATAAAAACCTTCAGCGCTTAATTGCTGCATTTGCTGCCTTGCCAACTTGTAAGGACTACGAACTGTGGCTAGCAGGACCAACCGATAAGCGCTACACCCCTCAACTCATTGCTCAAATCGACCACTTAAATCTCTCTGCTCAGGTCAAGTTTTTGAACTACGTTGACTATGGAGAATTGCCTAAGGTGATTAATCAGGCGATCGCCCTCGTTTTTCCCAGCCTGTGGGAAGGATTTGGGCTACCCGTCTTAGAGGCAATGGCTTGCGGAACACCTGTGATTACTTCCAATGTGTCTTCTTTACCAGAGGTGGCAGGCGATGCAGCTATTCTGGTGAATCCTTATGAAGTGGCTGAAATCACAGAAGCAATGCAAACGGTTGCTTCGGATGCGGGAGTGCGATCGCAACTTCGTTCGGCGGGTTTAGCTAGAGCTAGTCAATTTAGCTGGGAAAAAACTGGGCAACGGACTGCTGAGGTGCTTCAGCAATTTGGTTGATTTTGGCGCAACTTATACCAATTTGATTTGAAAAGGATGCAGATACCCGCAGGGGCGAATGGCCATTCGCCCTTACAAGGAGTTGATATGTCGTGAAATCTATTTAAATCGGTATTAGACCTGCTGCGCTTCAAAAAGTGGTTTATGCAGAAACCCTTTTGATTTGAGAAGATGATTGTTGATTTGTTGCTTAAGGAAGAAGAATGCTAGCCAAGCGAATTTTGCCCTGTTTGGATGTCAAAGCCGGACGGGTAGTTAAAGGCGTTAATTTTGTCGATTTGCGCGATGCTGGCGATCCAGTGGAGCTAGCGCAGGCATACAACCAGGCAGGGGCAGATGAACTAGTGTTTCTCGATATCACTGCAACCCACGAGGATCGCGACATCATCTATGACGTGGTTTACCGAACTGCGGAACAGGTTTTTATTCCGCTGACGGTGGGAGGTGGCATTCAATCCTTAGAAACAATTAAAAAATTGTTAAGAGCCGGAGCCGATAAAGTCAGCATTAATTCGGCGGCAGTGCGTGACCCAGAGCTCATCGACCGAGCCAGCGATCGCTTTGGCGACCAGTGCATTGTGGTGGCGATCGATGCCCGTCGTCGCACTGATCCTGCTAATCCGGGTTGGGATGTGTTTGTCCGGGGTGGGCGAGAAAATACAGGATTGGATGCGATCGCTTGGGCTGCTGAGGTCGCGCGCCGGGGTGCTGGAGAACTGCTGGTAACCAGCATGGACGCAGACGGAACGCAGGCGGGCTATGATTTGGAGTTGACCAAGGCGATCGCCAACCAGGTTCAAATTCCCGTAATCGCGTCAGGGGGAGCGGGCAACTGCGAACACATTCACGCCGCCCTCACCGAAGGAAAAGCTGAAGCCGCTTTGCTAGCCTCACTGTTGCACTATGGACAGCTTACCGTCGCTGAGATCAAGCATCATCTGCAAGCTAATCAAGTTCCTATCCGCCTAACATAAGTTCTACATTTTCAGAACCGGCTTCTTAACAAGTCTTCCGTCAAAAGGAGGACACTTCCATGAGAAGCTGTTACAATACGTAAAGTATTACATTTCGTTACACTTTACGTTCTTTAGATGTTCTTTATTCTGATTGTTGTCATTGGTCTAGTCGCCTGGGCCTTGCATCTAATGCAAGAGGCAGTCGAAAGCCGCGAGTTTTCTTTGATGCTTGCTGGCTTTCTGGTCTCTGCTGCTGCTGCTGCGATGATGGCTGTCTATTTCTTGATGGGTCACTACGTGGGTTATATGTCCCAGATGGCTCAGCATGCCTACTTGCACGATCAGTTTCTAGAGTCTCAGGCACAATTTGATGATTCAATTTGGACGGTCGATTTGAGTGCTGTTCTCAATGATGGCTATCCTGAGCTCCGCTCCCGTTCCTGATGTACTAGAGGGATGGAGTACGGACAACCGCGTTTTTTAGATTCAACCAAGCTTTTACGTCAATGTGGAGCAGACAAGAGGTCTGCTCCACATGAATGTTTAGAGGTGTTTTTCTTTCCTGAAGGTTGAGCTTTCAAACCAGCGTTTCAACCTTCGGACTTGAGAGTTGTAGATTAGAGAGTTTCTATTCTCCCTTCGGGCCCGTCACCATTTGCAGAATGAATGGGTGTCCACCAGCCTGGTGATAGCGGTCTGCCCAGGCTCGAATCACTTCATCTAATTCTTCGAGTGCCTGGTCGATGCGCTCAGGCGGAATGTCTAATTCCTCTAAAATTCGCACGACCTTGGGCTGGCGATCTGCCCAGTCCTTCATCAATCGGAAATAACGGGCTGTGTCTTCCACCATGATGTAGGTGCGTTCTTCTTCATCTGCTGGAGAGTAAGAGGAACGGGTCAGCGCGTAGAAGGGCATTCCCCAGGGTGAGTCAATCCGAGTGACGGTACCAGAGTAAATTAGCCGTCGCTTGATGTGCTCTGCTAACGCTTCACTCAAGGGCATCGCGCGGTCTGCTGGCACATCTTCTTGCGATCGCGTGTGCAGAAACTCGATGATGTCCATGAACTGGAAAGAGTTAATCAACTGTGCGTCAGGCAGATTGTCTGGTAGTTTCTCTTCAATCTGACGCTTTTCGTCCGACGTGAGGCTAGTTCCTGGGATTCTAGCCCGTCCGGGCTGCCAGGGGTATTGCTCTAGCCAAACGTAAGGCAGTTGAATCAAGTAGCGTGGCTCTTGGGAGCCAAGCATTTTTAGTAGTTTGCCCTCGGTCAATGCTTGCCGCACTTCTTCAACAATCACCTTGACCCGTTTTGGCTCAATGTGATGAAGATGACCGGTCATCCGCAGGTTTTGCCCCTGCTCTAGATAGGTCATGTAGATAGCGCACTTAGCGGCAGTTGCGGCTGCGTCCAGGAAGGCACCATGTCGATGTCCACTGGTTCGCATGGCACTAAATGCCAGGTAAAGCATGATCTGATCCATGGCGCTAGGGCTGAGGCGTTTGATCAGATCTATGTCGTTGCTCATCTTAAAGGCGATCGCGCAGTGTGTGGACAATGAATTGATTGACTTAAGCTAACTTCTGCCTCTGTAGCTAGGCAGATTAACCGTCAAAGCATCCTTAGCTTAAATCATCCCGATAACGTTAGGCACTGATCTTACTCACTTAAATTGGCTTTTTTTGCTCAGAAATGGGCAGAAAACCAATTCGCATTTAAGGCAAGATGGATCTACAGCAGATCAGTTGCTCTGGCACCCTTAGCGTAAATGAAAGGCAGTTTAAGGTCGCTCTCTAACAGGATAGAATTTTTGACCCTGACCTGGCAGACATTGATGTATCCCTTTTCACGGTATTTCAACTGAGTTGTTTTGGCAGAGACAAATATCTCACAGAGAGAAATTAATTGCGTCAATAAATTCCGCATCTCTGACAAAACTTATTCCTAGATTAAGGGAGAACGACGAACTATTTAGGAAGTTTTTGGACAAATGCTAGGCTGACTGACAATTGGTTAGCATGTGTTAAGCGCATTGAGCTGTGTCTCTGCGTCCGCTGCCCCGATGAAAGAGTTGGACTTGAGGACGCTCAGATGTAACAGATTGATTCTCTAGAGCAGCCAAAGATGGCATAATGTGGGAGGAGTCGCAGTTATCTTCTTTGGAACTGGCAGCCACTACAGCTAGCAGAAGACTTGCTGAAATAACAGAGGCGAGGATGGACATGGGAAGTTTCCGTCTCAGAGTTTCTAGTTCTTGATACGGAAGTTTCTAGAGTGAATCAGGAAAAGTCGCTGAGGTTACCTCTAGGGGCTACCTTTAGCGATCGCCTCACTTTCTTCTACTAAAATCCAATTGCCTGCTGGATTCACTTTTCCTCTAATCCGAACAAATTGTCCAGTCGTATAAGCAGCTAGTTGTTGATTGACTTGCGGCTCCAGTGTGACCAGTGAGAAGGTTTGATTCGTGAGAGAAAGAGGGGCGATCGCAACAAACGCATAGTTTTGCTCATCCTTCCGCTCAAACTGTCCAGACAAATTCTGGGAAGAGTTACTTAGTCCAGACAGACTCGCTGCATGGGTTGAAGCCTCTGCCAGAGGACAGTTACCATCAGCCGGATAAGTATCTGGATGCTCAAGGTAATGCTGCTGCCAGGTGCGCCATTCAGGATGGCTGGGCGGCAGATTAAACAGTGGGATCACTGCAGCAGGAGCAGTTGGGTCATCTAGCAACGCCTCCTGCAAAGCCTTGACAGACAAATCTCTGGGCTGACAGTTTTGCTCAACGCAAAGCGCAGCTGCCATGCCTGCGGCTTGCCCGATCCCCAAGACAACGGGTTGCAGTCGGGTTGCTCCATTGGCGATGTGAGACACAGAAATATTTTTTTCGCAGACTAGCAGTCCATCCGCCGTTGCCGGAATTAGACAGCGATAAGGAATGGTAAAAGGCGTACCTGTCCAGCGTCCACCCCAGCGGATTGATTTGGGTTTCAGCGGAAATTCAACACCGGGATAATGGTGGTCGTTGGCATAGTTGCCGAGGGCGATCGCCTCCACTTCCCCCTGCTCATTAATCGGCAGTGGCGCAACCTGTCCGTCTGGCAGCGGCAAAATGTCTTGCTCTATAACGGTTGCTAAGCCCTGTAGCCGACGGCTCTCCCGATAGTAAGGATGCAGCGCAAAGGCACCACCTGCTAGCTCTTTGCCATCTTTTGGAAAAATATCGTCTGCCAGTCCATAGCGCCTACCCAATTTCGTTTGAATGAATCGAGCAAAGCGTTGAGTGTGCCAGCGAGCTTCCCACAAAAAGGCTTGTTTGCTCAGGGCAGATTGCACCAATCGTCCAACGCCTTCTGCATAATCATTGCCGTTTTGCGGCCAGTTGATCATGAAGCGGTTTCCCGGTAAGCGCCCGTAGTTCAAAAATTTGTCTGCGCCGTAATTTGTCCAGGCATCTTCAAATTGCTCTGCCCGACGGATAGGCGGAGCCGAAATCAGCGGTACGTCTGCGCCTTCACCAAAGTCCTGCATAACCACAATCCAGGTAGGAGCCTGGACTGGATACCGCTGGGTTAAGTCGTTAGGCTCGATCGGCGCACTGGGCTCTCCCCACTCTGACTGATATTCCCATCCCCAGCGATGGGGCACTTCTGCCAGGGGCAACAGGTCGCCTAGCTCCGTTCCATCTAAGGTTATTTGTGCCTGAACCGTCAGATCGCTAAATCGAACGCCTGTGACGCTCTCGCCTTGCTTGAGGACTTCTAGGGGCGATCGTCCCGTAATCCATTGCAGGTTGGGCAACTCCTGCACCCAGTCTGCAAAGATCTCGGCACCCACACGGGGATCGTAGGTAAAAAAGCTGACCCAAGCGTGGTCTAACCCCTCCGGCTGCCGCCGCTGCAATTCCTGCAAAAATGCACCCCAAATTCCGGTTTGAAATGCCGCCAGCTCATTCCCATCTGGAGCCGAAACGCCTGCTGAAGTCAGCATTCCGCCTAGCCAGGGAAACTCACTCACGAGAATCGTTTGTGCCCCTTGCCTTGCCGCCTGAATTGCTGCTGCTGTTCCACCCGTGCCGCCGCCGACTACGAGAATATCTGTGGTGAGGGTTTGCATAGGGAGGAGGGACTGCCAACAATGCTAAAGTCTATCCCAGAACCAGAGGGCACTAACGATGAAGGCGCAAGTTTTTAGAGGGGTTAATCAACTCAGTTATGAAGAGGTGCCTACGCCAGAAATTGCCTCGGATGAGGTGCTGGTGCAGGTGCGTGTGGTGGGGCTTTGTCAGTCTGATATTAAAAAGATTCGCTATCCGCTGTATGAGCCGCCTCGAATTTTTGGGCATGAAACGGCAGGGATCATTGCTGCGGTTGGCTCGGAGGTAAAAGAGTGGCAGGTTGGGCAGCGAGTTGTGGTGATGCACCATATTCCCTGTATGCACTGTGGCTATTGCCTCAATGACAATTTTTCGATGTGTGACGTTTATAAGAATGTGACGACGACTGCGGGGTTCACGCCCAGTGGAGGTGGCTTTGCAGAATACGTTAAAGTGCCGGGGCACATTGTGCAGCATGGTGGATTGATTCCCATTCCCGATGACATCAGTTTTGAGCAGGCTAGCTTTGTAGAGCCAACAAACTGCTGTCTGAAAGCGGTGAAAAAGGCACAGATTGCACCTGGACAAACGGTTTTGGTGACGGGAGCCGGACCGATTGGGCTGATGTTCATCATGCTGGTGAAATATTTTGGGGCGAAGGCGATCGCCACCGATTTGCTCCCCAGCCGCATCGAAAAAGCCTTAAGTGTGGGGGCTGAAGCTGCCTTTGATGCGCGTGATCCTGACCTTGCGGCCAAAATCGAATCGCAAACTCAAGGAATGGGCGTTGACACAGCCCTGCTAGCAGTTCCCAGTGAAAAAGCTTTCTTTCAGGCACTAGACTGCACTCGCAAAGGCGGCAAGATTCTATTTTTTGCCGAGTTTCCTGATGAAGTGGAGATTCCGCTGAATCCCAACACGCTTTATCGGCGGGAGATTGACCTGATGGGCAGCTACAGTTCCTCGTATCGGGTGCAGGCGTTGGCGGCTGACATTGTGTTTAACCGTCGAATTGATGTGGATGCGCTAGTAAGCGATCGCTATCCACTCAAAGATCTCGCTGCTGCTGTAGAACGGGCTGTTGCCCCAACCTCAGAGACGCTGAAGATTTTGTTGTATCCCTAACAGTAAGGAGTGACATCTTCGCCACAGTCATCTGCCAGGTAGGACAATGCCCGAAAGCGGAGTCCGACAAGCTGTTCGTAGAGCGGGTTGAGCTTGCACAGTGGTGGAATATGAACGACTTTGTGCCCAAATACATTCACGTCTCGCTCAAACGGGCACTGAGATGGGATCATCTTGCACAGGAAGCGGGCCACTCTGGGGTCAGCAATTTCGAGCTGATCGAGCCATTCCCGTACTGGGCGCAAGGGAGTGATTGCCTGCTCACTGCCTTCTGGCGCAGTTGTAGCTTTGGCAGCGTTAGCCTGTGCTTCTATCTGACGTTCGGGCAGCGTCAGGCAGAGGGTTTCTAAAACGGCGGTGGGTTGCCCTAAAGCTTGGCAGAACTGCCTCAAGGTTTGGTCTTCAGGGCTGGAATAGGTGCCATCGGCGATCGCGACCATCACTGCTGTTCGGAGGAAATTTTCTGCTGTTTTAGCGTCATTCCCTAAAATGGCAGCCAGTTCATTAGCGGCGATCGGTTCTAACGCTCCTAGATCCGTTTTGGGATCTAGTTCATCCTGAGTCAGGCTAGCAATCAGGTCTTTTTCTTCCTGGTCAAAGTGTCCGTCTGCCCAGGCGATCGTCAATAGCCCTCGTAACCAAACTGAAATCTGTTCGCTTGTGTAAAGATGAGCAGCACTAGCCATAAAACCCTTGAGTAGTAAGCTTCTTGAGCGTGGTCAGATTCTAACGTTCATCGCCCACACTGCTTCATACACTAGCTGTAAACTTAAAGGCTAAAAGCAAGCCCGTTGTAAATTTAAGGATTTTTTCGAGTGCTCCGCAAGAGTTCATCCTACTTGTTGTCGCCTTAAGCTATGTCTTCTCAGTGCTGATTGGAGTGCTTTTCTTCAAAGAGGTATTGCCGCTCAGCCGCATGGTTGGAGTTGGGTTGATTATGAGCGGTGTCGTTTTAGTAGTTTGGAAGCATTAGGGAAGGGGCTAGACACTGATACACTAATTCATGGTTTTACCCGTTGGAGTGGCGATGGAAATAGGTCAGAAAGTGCGTGTGTTTCGGTTGCGCGATCGCGCCCCGCAAGCAGTGATCGATCGGCTCGGTCAAACTGGGGCGATCGAAGGCTACAAAATGGTGGATGGTAGCGGTGTTGGCTTAATAGTCCGCTTTGAGGACAAATTTGCTACCTGGTTTTTTGAGGACGAGATTAAACCTGTTCAATAATGCCAGGATTCAGACAGCCTGGGCGATTTTTAGCGTGGCTCTGTCCACCTGAAGTCGCCCAGATATGCGATCTGCCTAGACGAATTTCAACTGAGACCAATCTCAACTTAATTAGATATGCATCCTACCTGACCCGATCGGTACGATAGAACACAGGTAACAACTATTAGGTATCTGGGATAGGAATTTGGGATGGCTTTGATTTTGACGTTTCTCGGTAAAGGCGGAACGGGTCGCACAACGATGGCGATCGCCGCTGCTAAGCAATTTGCCCAGCAAGGCAAGCGAGTTTTGTTAGCAGGGCAAGATTCTAGCCCTGCATTTGGTCTTTTGGTAGGTAAACCGCTAACCGCTGATCCGCAGGAGTTGTCTAGCAATTTGCAGGCGGTTCAGTTTCGCGCCACAACTATGCTAGAGCGCAGCTGGGAAGAACTGAAGCAGCAAGAAGCACAATATTTGAGAACGCCCTTCTTCAAGGCGGTGTTTGGGCAGGAGCTAGGGGTGTTGCCTGGGATGGATAGCGCCCTCGCACTTAATGCCATTCGAGAATATGACGCAAGTGACAAATATGATGTGATTGTCTATGACGGCACAGGCGATCAAGCAACCCTGCGAATGCTAGGAATGCCAGAAATCGCAAGCTGGTATATTCGTCGCTTTCGTCAAGTCTTTGCCGATTCAGATTTGGGCAAAACTGTATCGCCTTTCCTGCAACCGCTCGCTGGTGCCGTTCTCAACGTCAACTGGTCAGCCGGGGGAGATGCGTTTGCTCAACCTGCGGGGCAAGTTAACAACTTGCTCGATCAGGGTAAGGAAGCGGTAGCAAATCCAAATCGCGTTGCAGCCTATCTAGTGACCTCTGAAGATGAAGGGGCGATCGCCACTGCCCGCTATCTTTGGGGCGGCGCTCAGCAGGTGGGGCTGACGGTTGGAGGCATTCTGCTTAACCAATCCACTCCATCTGAGCGGATTCGCCAAGAATTTACGCCACTGCCTGTATCTACCATTCCAACTCGGACAGGCGACAACTGGCAACCGCTAATGGATGCTTTGCCCAATTTTGCTGACGCGACCCAAGCACCTAAACCGATTGCGGTTAACGTTAGCGATCGCAAAGTTGCCCTCTTCTTACCTGGATTTGACAAAAAGCAGGTGAAACTCACCCAATACGGACCAGAAGTCACCATAGAAGCCGGAGATCAACGCCGTAACGTTTCTCTGCCTCCAGAATTGCGGGGTAAGCAAGTGACGGGAGCCAAGTTTCAGGACGGCTATTTAATTATTTCCTTCTGAGCTTAATCATCGGTTGAATATGTGTTGATGGCGATCGCTTCTGAAGGGTGGGGGCGATCGCCATCTAACCATCAAATTCTCAAGTAAAAGATTAACTGGGTTGTGCCATTGAACGAACCGTCAAAATTTCATCAGCACGTAAAGCTTCTATTGCGGAGAGCGGTGCCACTACAACAGCAATAGATTCCCCAATAGCATTAAAAACCTCTAATATACAACCTTCTTTTCCACCTTCAGGGTGAGGAACAAAATCAATCAGCGTTGTGATATCGCCTGCTTTAAGCTGGTGCTCCGGCAAATCACGAGTGAGGGTCACTTCCTGATAAAGCTTAAACGTCATGACGAAATCTTTTTGAGAGGTTTAAGGGTTACAAACTGAAACTGGTTGTCGATTTGTCGCTGTAGCCAAATGATAACAACTGGCAGTTTTATTCCGTTAACGCCAATCAACTCTCCCTCAACTCGGTAAAAAATTCCGTATTCGTTGGTTCCATCTTCAATTGCTTCGCCTGATTTAGTAAGCGATTGGATAGCTGACCGCAGCTTATCTGAGTTATCCAGAGTGAATCCAGCCTGCGCTAAAAATTTAGATTTATCGTTTCTTACTTTATAAATCAGCAGGTGTTGGATTAATTTGCTATCTGGAATAATGGCATCGTCAGGAATTTTCACCTTGAACTACCCAAATGTTAAGCGACAGAAAAGGGCGATCGCCCCTACTCCTCCAAAACCTCAACTAGATCTTCAATGCTGATATCAAAAGCACGAGCTATTTTTTGCACAGCAGCAAGGTCAACCATATTCATGCCGGGGTGGCGAGCATAGCTTTTCACAGTGTTGTAGTTAACTCCAGAACGATTAGCGACTTCCTTGATCGTCCAACCTTTTTCGGCAGCGAGTTCTCGAATTTTTAGCCTGACTAGACCCATGCTTGAGCTTGACAAGGGTGGAATTCCACCCTTTAATGAGTGAGAAGGTGGAATTCCACCTTCCATGTACATGCTAAGAGCGATCGCCCTTCTAGCCTGGAAAACTTGGGAGCGATCGCCATCCAACGTATCCCACAGACGTGGGAAAGGATTTGCATATGATACCAATGTCAGAGCCTGGGTTAAAGGGTTCGGGGCGAAGATTGGCGATCGATCCGTGGTGTGTGGTGCGGATGTTGCCCAATTCCCAGCGATTTGTGGCGGCTCGGTTTCATCGGCGCAGTGATGCGGATGGCTATTTGCAGGTGTTGCGGCGACTGTTGCCGACGGCTCAGTATGAGATTGTGTTTGAAGCGATCGCACCTGAAGAGGTTGAATTGGAGGTATCTCGGCTAGAGCAAATAGTTTAAGTGGGAGCGATCGCTTCTAAGACTAAGCTAGAGATATTGAGCCCAAAAGCATGTAGGGGCTTAGCATTCGGCAGACAGACCTTGTAACAGACAAGAGTTCTTGCCCGAATGCTAAGCCCTTCCGGGAATCTGCCGTTACACAAAGATCCTCTAAAGAATTTGCCTTCCAAATTTGGGATAGAATACTGAATCGCTGACGACAGCACCTAAATTACTTCACCTTCAGAGCGATTCATGGCACACTACCGCGTTACGTTGCTTCCTGGCGATGGCATAGGTCCCGAAATTATGGCAGTCGCGGTAGACGTGCTAAAGCGGGTGGGGCAGCAGCTTGAGATTCAGTTTGAGTTTCGCGAAGCGCTAATGGGCGGAGCGGCGATCGACGCAACGGGTAACCCTCTGCCTCCCGAGACGCTAGAAACTTGTCGCGATAGTGATGCCGTTCTGCTAGCGGCGATCGGCGGCACCAAATGGGATTCCTTACCCAACGATCAGCGCCCCGAACGTGGGCTGTTGGGTTTACGGGCGGGACTAGGACTGTTCGCAAACTTGCGTCCGGCTCAAATTTTGCCGCAGTTGGTTGATGCCTCGACTCTAAAACGCGAAGTGGTCGAAGGCGTGGACATCATGGTTGTGCGAGAGCTAACGGGTGGAATTTACTTTGGGCAACCGAGGGGAATTTTTGCCACCGAAACGGGCGAAAAGCGCGGCGTGAATACGATGGTCTATTCTGAATCGGAGATTGACCGAATTGGACGGGTGGCATTTGAAACGGCCCGCAAGCGCAGCAAAAGGCTTTGCTCTGTCGATAAGTCGAATGTGCTGGAAGTGTCGCAACTGTGGCGCGATCGCATTACTCAACTTTCCCAGGAATATCCCGACGTAGAGCTATCTCATTTATATGTAGACAATGCTGCGATGCAGCTTTTGCGCTACCCCAAACAGTTTGACACGATTGTCACAGGCAATCTGTTTGGCGATATTCTCTCAGATGCAGCGGCAATGCTAACTGGAAGTATTGGGATGCTACCGTCAGCCAGTTTAGGAGCGTCTGGTCCCGGAGTATTTGAGCCTGTTCACGGTTCCGCGCCGGATATTGCTGGACAGGATAAGGCCAACCCGATCGCCCAGGTGCTCAGTGCTGCAATGATGTTGCGCTATGGCTTGAATGAGCCAGAAGCCGCGAATCGAATCGAGCAGGCAGTGTTGAAAGTATTAGATCAGGGCGATCGCACAGGCGATATTATGTCAGCGGGAATGAACCTGCTCGGCTGTCGAGCAATGGGAGAAGCGATCGTCAAAGCATTGGGTTAAATCCTAATCGAATACCTTTACAAGGCAGAGTTTACAGAACTCTTGCTGTAAGGGTGCAAATCAACTAGAGTCTAGCTAACGAAAGTGAGGGTAGGTGGGTGGTGTACACATCACAGCAAAGTTTTGTCACGCAAAGTGTGGTTAAGCAAGGTGCAGGCACTCAAGCACCAAATCAAATTGAACCGATGGATTTTTCAGCGCTGCTTGATCCGTCGCTATTGCAAGCAGCCCGACAGATTTATTGCACCTTTTACGAAGTTCACCCAGAGCAAGAGCGTCCGCTGGGAGTGGCGATCGACCGTTTTACCCATCGCGGCAAGCTGATTTTTACCGGAAAACCCGTTCTACTGCCACAGGAATGCTTTGTGCCGCTCAATCAAATTGAGTCAGAGATGCGCTGATCGCAGAGTCATAAGTTGAATAGAGTTTTAAGCTGCTAAAGCGCGTTGTTTCAGAGCTTGAAATGGTAATGCGTTTCTCTAAAGTCGGTTTTCTTCTGGTTACAACTCTCCTGGCTGTTAGCTTTTCCCAAGTAATTTTCCCAACGCTAGATGCTCCCGCTTTGGCTCAGGCAATTGCTCCGCTTGAGGCAAAAGATGAGCGTGCGACAGAAGCCGATGGGCTGTTGCAGCTAGGTCGAGGACAGGCTGAATCACAGCCCGAAGCGGCAATTCAACTTCTGCAACAGGCGATCGCCCTCTATCAACAAATTGGCGATCGCTCTCGCCAAGCAGAGGCTTTGAGTTCGCTGAGTCAGGCTTATTACTATTCAAGCCAAGATGAGCAGGCGATCGCCGCCGCCCAGGAAGCCATATCGGTTGCTCAAGCATTGGGCGATCCTGCTCAGGAGCGATATCACTTAAGCTTCTTGAGCCAGCTTTACAACGTTTTAGAACAGCCTGAGCAGGCGATCGCGGTGGAGCAACAAACCCTAACCCTTGCGCGAGAAGAAGACAATCGCCATCAAGAAGCAGGGACGTTGAATGCATTAGCATCGCTTTACTCACAGCTAGAACGCGATGAGGAAGCTATTGAGTTTTATCGTCAGAGCCTAACCCTCTCTCAATCAATTCATGACCGATATGAGGAGACAAAGGCGTTACAGGGGTTAATCAGTGTGTACAACAGGTTGGAACAGCCTCAGCAGGTAAGGCAATTGACTCAGCAGTATGCTGGGCTTGTCCAGGGTAATGCTCTGCTGGAAAGCATATCGGATTTTCCTCCTCAAGCTGCTCTGCTGCTCGCTCAAGAAGCGGTCAGTCTTTATCAAGAACTGGGCAATCGTTACGGAGAAGCTGAAAGCCTGAGCCGCCTGGGTTATATCCACGCAGGTTCAGGAGAATATGCTCAAGCCATTGAGATAGTCCAGCAGGCTTTAGCGTTAGCTGAGGAAATTGGCGATCGCCTCACTGAAGCAAATGCTCTAGCCACCTTGGGAGAGTCTTATACTGCACTGGGGCGATATGAAGAGGCGATCGCTGCCTATCAAAAGCGGGGAGTTTTGCTTCAGGAGAGGGGCGACCAGGCTGGATACGGATTTGTTCTGGACGACTTGATCGGAATCTACACCACCTTAGGGCAGACCGAACAAGCCCAAGCATTAGCCCAAGAACGCGGTACTCTTCCCTTTTTTCCTACATTACCTCTACCTACACCAGTGCCACCCTTCCTTTACCCGCGAATTTCTCCTGATTCACTGGCAATCCCTCCTGATTCACTGGCAATTCCTCAACCTATTCGCCTCCCTTATCCCTAACCTCACCTCCCTTGCATGGAATGGCTATTCTCAGGGTTAACCAGCCTCGTTGTATTCATTTTAGGAGCCTGCATCGGTAGTTTCCTGAATGTTGTAATCTACCGAATTCCGGCTGGGCTATCGCTACTGTTTCCACCGTCTCGCTGCCCAAGCTGTCTACGTCGATTAAAAAACTACGATAATGTCCCAGTTTTGGGCTGGCTATGGCTGCGGGGACGCTGCCGCTATTGCAAAACGCGCATTTCAGTTCGCTATCCGTTCGTCGAAGCGGCAACTGGACTGCTGTTTGTCTGGGTGTTCTGGACGTTTAATCTGCCCCTGCCTGCTCTTGGTTACTGGGCATTTTTAAGCTGGCTGCTGGCGCTATCTCTGATTGATCTGGATACAATGACGCTGCCTAACTCACTGACGCAATCTGGCTTAATCGTCGGGCTAATGTTTCAGGTGGGAGTCGGTTGGATGAATGATCCCACGCTGTCGGGAATCTCTCGCCAACTGATGACCGGAATTTTGGGAGCCGTGATTGGGTTGTGGCTATTTGACCTGATCACAATTGTGGGCTCAATGGTGTTTGGTCAGACGGCGATGGGCGGCGGCGATGCCAAGCTAGCTGCCATGATGGGAGCCTGGTTAGGCTGGAAACTTCTTTTACTGGCAAGCTTTTTAGCCTGTGCGGTAGGGGCATTCGTAGGGGGAGGGGCGATCGCCCTGGGCTTGCTCAGCCGCCGTCAACCCATGCCCTTCGGTCCATTCCTGGCACTCGGTGCCCTGATTGCCATCTTTTTGGGAGAAACCATTCTATCCACCTACCGCCAAATCTTCTTCCCCGTCGTCTAAATCCCCAACCCCCAATTCCCGACGACTCTGATAAAATCATCCAATGTCTTGGATTACCCTAAAAACGACAGCAACCCGCTGGGAAGCCGATCTGATGCAGCAAATGTTAGAAGCGCATCAGATCCCGGCTCGTGTGCTAAACCAGGGAGTCGCTCCTCACTTTGGCTGTGGTACTCCGGCCGTCCTTCAAGTCCTCGCTCAAGATCGATGGACAGCCCTGCTTTTGCTCAGCCCCGTCGAAGAAAATGCGGCTACATCAAGCGAAGTTTTAGAATAAAGTTCGCCTTATTACGCTTCAATTGCTATTAGCAGCTAAATTAAATTGGTTTTAAGAAATGTCTTTGTTCGACTGGTTCGCAAATCGTCGTAAATCAAGCCCGATCAGTAAAGAACGGCAAGAACGGGAAATTGCTGATGGACTTTGGAGTAAGTGCCCTGCCTGTGGTGTGCTCACCTACACCAAAGATCTGCGGGCAAATCAGATGGTCTGCCCCGAATGCGATCACCATATCCGCATTTTCAGTGACCAGCGGGTGCAGCAGTTAATTGATGCCAACACCTGGAAACCGCTGGATGAGAATGTAGCTCCGGTCGATCCGTTGAAGTTTCGCGATCGCAAGCCTTATGGCGATCGCCTTCGTGAAACCCAGGAAAAAACCGGGTTAACCGATGCCGTCCAGACTGGATTAGGGCAGCTTGAAGGCTTACCCGTCGGGCTAGGCGTAATGGATTTTCGCTTTATGGGCGGCAGTATGGGATCGGTTGTAGGCGAGAAACTCACCCGCCTGATCGAACGAGCCACCTGGGAGCGTATTCCGGTTGTAATTGTTTGCGCTTCGGGTGGAGCGCGAATGCAAGAAGGGCTTTTGAGCCTGATGCAAATGGCTAAAATTTCAGCCGCTCTAGAACGTCACCGGGAAGCTAGTCTGCTTTATGTTCCGGTGTTGTCTCATCCGACGACGGGTGGGGTGACAGCTAGTTTTGCGATGCTGGGCGACATTATTTTGGCAGAACCTCAAGCAACAATTGGCTTTGCAGGCAGACGAGTGATCGAGCAAACGCTACGCGAGAAGCTGCCCGATGACTTCCAAACGGCCGAATACCTGCTTGCTCACGGCTTTGTCGATGCGATCGTGCCTCGGACTCAGCTTAAGAGAACCCTGGCGCAGCTCATTCAACTGCACCAACCTGTGGATGCGACCTCTCATCTGAGCCATATTCCTGACTCAATTCCCGACTCGTTGCCTGTCAGAACGCACATTCCTGAGTAATGGGCCTGAGTAGTGGATGGAGCGGGCGATCGCTAGCGCTAACTCATCCTACTCGTAGCATTGTACGAGTAGGGGCGAAGCATTCGGGCAACATCTTTTGTTGTTCCAGACGATTGTTTGCCGAATGCTTCGCCCCTACGTGAAACATGGGTTAGTTCTCAGGCATCCTCTCAGCAATCCTGGTTGAAGACTTTTCCATCAGGCAGGGTCGTGTGACAAAACCTGGCGCTACCAAATCTCACTCCCTTAATGTTTGCCTGACGCAGATTAGCGTTGAATAAATTCACTCCAAACACAGTGGAATTGCTCAAATTAGCCTTGCTTAGATTTGCCTGCTGCAAATTTGCCGCCATCAGGTTTGCGCCACTTAAATTTGCGCCGCTCAGGTCGGCTCCCTTAAGGTTGACTGCCCTCAAATCTGCGTCTTGTAAATCGGCATTCTTTAGGTCACAGCCTAGACAACTCCGACTTTCTAGTAGATGACTCAGCGCATCAGAATTTGCTGCTTGCGCCGGTAGAGTAAAACAAAAAAGAGTCAAAAGAAAAGCGGCTACTCCAATGCCGAGTCTCATTATTTTCCTCCGTTGACAACTTCTGTTCGATTGTGGTGGGTGACTTTTCAGTTTTGTTGTTCGCAGTTTGACTTTTGTCTCAACTGTCTCAACCCATTGACAGTTTTAGAAAAACAGCATTTCTGGATAAAATCATATTGCAATTTTGTGTAGGTTGCCAAAGCTACAAGACCCGTGCGAAAAAATTTTGAACCAAAGGCTAACCCCAATTTAGAGACCTACTCCGACCCTGGATTAGAGCAGGTTGTGAATCGGCTTTCTCAGCGGCTAGAGCGAGATACTTTGATTCAGCAAACAACCAATCAATTGAGGAATTTGCTCCAGGTCGATCGCGTAGTTTTGTATTACTTCTATCGCCAGTGGAAAGGGCAAGTAACCTTTGAGTCGCTTAGCTCCAGCAAGTTTTCGATTTTTGGCTCGACGGGTCCAGATGAGTGCTTTAACGACGAATATGCTGCGATGTATGAGGCAGGCAGAGTAAGGGCGATCGCCGACATTGAGGTAGAACCGATTCACCCCTGCCACCGAGAATTTCTGCGCAGCATGAGAGTTCGCGCCAATCTCGTCGTTCCAATTCTTAATTCTTCTGGGCTGTGGGGGCTACTGGTTGCTCATCACTGTCAGATGGCCCGTTCCTGGCTACCGTCAGAGATTGAGGCGATGCAGGAGAGTGCCGAGAAGCTTGCTACAGCTCCATCAATTCAGAGTGATACGCTTTAGCTTCCCCTTTAGCTTCCCAATCTCTTCAACTTCCAATTTTGTAGAAACTGTCCTGATTCACTAAAATAGTACGCATATAATCTTTTCCAGTTCTTACTTTTGCAGCGCTCTTGTAGCCATGCTGCTTGGAACCGCGATCTAGCCCCATTTTTAGTCAATCAACCAATGACCCACTTGGGTGAAGTTTTTTAAAAGCTTTTTATTGGATAGTTCTTCACAGGTTGAGTCGCAGATTGGAGCAGAAGTATGGTACCCCCCGAACCGCATGACCCTTCAGATGTAGGGCAACCTGCGACCGCCGACCGCCAAGTAGATGATTTTTCTGTCTCGCGTGAGCCTTCCCCTCGCAAGGGTCGCCCCTGGTTGACAGTGCTTAGTGTCCTGATTGTGTTGCTAGGGCTCGGCTTTGGCTGGCGCTGGTGGCAGTCTCGCAATGCGGCTGCTCCTGCTGGACCCGGTGCGGCTCAGGCTCAAGCTGCCCCAGTGCAGCTACAGACTGTAGAAACCTCAACCGTTTCAGAATCCTCTGAGTTTGTCGGAACCCTTACCTCCCGCCGTTCAGTCGATTTGCGTCCTGAAATTGATGGACGGGTGACTGAGATTTTGGTGCAACCGGGTGACACCGTAGAAGTGGGTCAACCGCTGGTGCTGCTAAGTCCCGATCAGAGAGCCGCAGAATACGCTAGCGTGCTGGCTGCTGTCAACTCAGCCCGTGCCACTCGCGCCAGCAGTGCTTCAGAACTTCAAGCACTTCAAGCAGAACGGATTGCAGCGGTAGCTGAAGTTGACCTACAAAACGAAAACTTCCGTCGCACCTCTCAGTTGGTGCAGGAGGGAGCTTTAGCCCAAGATCAGCTAGATCAGGTTGAACGCGATCGCCGCAGTGCGATCGCCACCCTCAATGCCACCGACCAGCGGATTCAGGCTTCCCGCGCCGACCTGGCTGAGTCCGAATCCGCTCTGCAGCAAGCGCAAGCTAACGCTGCCGCCTCTAACGCCCAGCTTCAAGACACCGTCATCGAAGCGCCCTTTGCGGGCACAATTGGTGATATTCCTGCCAAGGTTGGCGATTTTGTGAATGCCGGAGATATTGTTACCAGCGTTACCCAAGACCAAGCCCTAGAGTTAGAGATCTCCATTCCCTTGGAACGGGGACCCGACTTGCGAACCGGCCAGCGAGTTGAACTGATTGATGCTCAGGGAAACCCCCTCACCGTTGGTCGAATTAACTTTACTGCACCCCAGGTTAATACAGCCGCCCAAAGCATTCTCGTCAAAGCCAACTTTGACAACCCGGATGGACGTTTACGAGCGGGGCAGTTCGTTCGCGCCCGTGTAATTTGGGATGAAAGCCCTGGAGTTTTAGTTCCGACTTCAGCCATCTCTCGCTTGGGTGGGGAAACTTTCGTCTTTGTTGCTGAAACGCCCTCTGCTGAAGAAGGGCAGGCTCAAGCTGAGCAGGCACCCCAAGAACAAGCACCCCAAGGGCAAGCACCCGGTGCAGCGCCTCAACTAATCGCTCGCCAAAAACAGGTGGAGTTGGGTGACATTGAGGGGAATAGCTATCAAGTCATTGAAGGGCTAGAGCCTGGTGAGCAGATTGTTGTCTCTGGCGTACTCAACCTTTCTGATGGCGTTCCTATCATGCCTCAGCCTGAAACTCAAAGTGCTGGCGGGCAGGAGCAGGGATAAAGGATTCTACTAGCCCAACCTGGTCTGACCAATCGTATAGCTCGACCAATGGGGCGATCGCCCACCTTCAACACCTTCACTTGCTCTTCGCCCCGGCTGTCTCCCACCCCCTACTGTCATGCTTATCGATTTTTTTATTAAGCGGCCCGTCTTCTCCACGGTCTGCGCGCTGATCATTTTGCTCCTTGGAGCAATCAGCATTCCGACTCTACCAATCGCCCAATATCCTGAGATTGCTCCGCCCCAAGTCACGGTGACATCTATCTACACCGGAGCTGATGCTGAGCGGGTGGAGAGTGGTGTTACCAGCATTCTGGAACGAGAGATTAACGGAGTGCAAGGCTTGAGGTATATGACTTCAAGCAGCAGCAACAGTGGTACCAGCACGATTACAGCAACGTTTGAGCCTTCACGAAATATCGATATTGCTGCGGTTGATGTGCAAAATCGGATTTCGACCGCTGAGCCGCAGCTTCCTGAGAGCGTTCAGCGAACCGGAATCATTGTTAACAAAGAGTCCAGCAACTTTTTGATGGCGATTGGTTTGTTTAGTGAAGATCAACAGTACAGCAACATCTTTCTGAGCAATTACGCCGACATCTACATCGTTGACGCACTCAAGCGAATCAACGGAATAGGGGACGTCATCATTTTTGGCGAACGTCAGTATGCTATGCGCCTCTGGCTAGATCCCACTCGCCTTGCCAGCCGCAACCTCACCCCTCAGGATGTGGTGGATGCGCTAGACGCCCAAAATCTACAGGTTGGAGTGGGGCGGATTGGACAACAGCCTTCTTCAGACGAACAGCTCTACCAGCTTGACTTGCGGGCAGAGAGTCGTCTGACGGAAGTTTCTGAGTTTGAGGACATTGTGATTCGAGCCGAAGATGACGGCACGCTGATCAAGCTAAGGGATGTGGGTCGAGCCGAATTAGGCGCTGAAGACTACAACTCCTTCCTCAGATTTAGAGGTAATGTGGCGGTCGGCTTGGGAGTCACTCAACTTCCCGGTAGCAACGCGCTAGATGTTGCCCGTCAAGTGAAGGAAGAGATGACGAGACTCGGTGAAATGTTTCCACCAGGAATGGAGTACCAAATTGCCTTTGATACAACCCTCTTTGTGGAAGTATCTCTGGAGGAACTGGTCGTTACGCTCATCATCTCGGTTGGCTTAGTTGTTCTCGTCATCTTTGTTTTCTTGCAGGATTGGCGTAATACTCTAATTCCCACCATTACAATTCCCACGACGCTGATTGGAACGTTCGCCTTTGTCAAACTTTTTGGTTTTACTCTTAACACGCTTACCCTGTTTGGTTTAACGCTAGCAACAGGTCTAGTGGTCGATGATGCGATTATTGTGGTTGAGGATATCAGCCGCAAAATTCAAGAGGAGGGTATGACTCCTCGTCAGGCTGCGATGTCTTCGATGCGGGAACTAGCCAGTGCAATTGTTGCTACTTCGCTGGTGTTGATTGCTGTATTTGTTCCAGTGGCGTTCTTTCCAGGAACAACTGGAGCAATCTATCAACAGTTTGCGCTGACAATTGCCTTTGCAATTGCTATTTCTAGTCTCCTCGGTCTCACTCTGACTCCTTCTCTGTGTGCCCTACTGCTGCGACGAGGGCAACAGAGTATGGGTCCGTTAGGTTGGTTCTTTGATAAATTCAATCAGGGCTTTGAGTGGACTCGGCAGCGCTATCAGCGATCGCTCGGTTTTATGGTTCGCATTAAAGCGATCGTGGTTGCGCTATTTGTTGTCTCTCTGGGTTTAACAGCCTTACTGTACGTGAACGTTCCTACTGGATTCCTGCCTGAAGAGGACCAGGGTTATTTCATCACCATCGTGCAGGCACCCGAAGGGGTATCGCTGAATTATACCGATCGCGTCATGCAGCAGATTGAGCAAGAACTGATCGATCTGCCTGAAGCGCTAGGAGTGTTTGCAGTGGGTGGCTTTAGCCTGGGTAGCGGCAACACAGCTAACAGTGGTGCTATCTTTACTACGCTCAAGCCTTGGGAGGAGCGCAGAGGTCGAGATCAATCTGTGCAAGCCATTATTGGTCGGTTATTTGGCTCGTTCTCCAGCATTACAGATGCCAGAGTTTTTCCGGTTAACCCACCTCCTATTCAAGGTTTAGGCAACTTTGGCGGCTTCACATATCAGTTGCAGGATCGTCGCGGCAATAGTGATATCAACTCACTGGTTCAGGCAATGGGACAACTGCTTGGGCAGGCTAACCAGCAGCCTGAACTGCAAGCTGTGTTTAGCACCTATGCGGCTAGTACTCCTCAACTGTTGGTTGAAGTAAATCGGGATGCAGCAGAAGCCCTTCAAGTTTCTGTAGAGGATGTGTTTAACATCCTGCAAACCACGATTGGGTCAGAGTATGTCAATGACTTTGAACTGGGTCAGCGCAACTATCGAGTGTATGTTCAAGCAGACCAAGAGTTTCGCTCTGAGCCAGAAGATGTGGGTCAACTCTATGTTCGCTCTGCTCAAGACCAGATGATTCCATTAAGCAATTTGGTAACGCTCACGCAGACGACAGGAGCCCAAACGATCAATCATTACAATCTGTTCCGTTCTGTTGAAATCAATGGTGGTCCTGCTCCGGGTAGAAGCTCCGGAGATGCAATCAATGCAATGGAGAGAGCCTCGGCAGAGGTGCTGCCAGCAGGCTTTGGTTATGAGTGGACAGGCACAGCGTTAGAAGAGATTGAATCTGGTGGACAGGCACCCCTCATTTTTGGTTTGGGATTGGTCTTTGTTTTTCTAGTGCTGGCAGCGCAGTATGAGAACTACGTTGATCCGCTCATTATTCTTCTAGCGGTGCCCCTGGCGGTGCTAGGAGCGCTTGGGTTGCAGTCTCTTCGGGGACTGGTCAACGACGTTTATTGCCAAATTGGTCTAGTCATGTTGATTGGTCTAGCAAGTAAGAACTCCATTTTGATTGTGGAGTTTGCTAACCAACTACGAGAAACAGGACTGTCTAACACTAAGGCTGCGATCGAAGCATCACAGCAACGTTTGCGCCCCATTCTCATGACCTCTTTTGCAGCCTTGGCGGGTAACATTCCGCTGCTGTTTGCAACTGGAGCGGGTGCAGGTAGCCGTCTATCACTAGGAACGGCAACCACTGGTGGATTAGTTGTCTCCACATTCTTGAGTCTGTTTGTGGTTCCAGTTCTATATATCGTGATTAAGGGGTTGAGCGATCGCCTGACAAGACGCTCACAGATCACTGACTAAAGCCGTAGCGGTAGGGGCGAAGCGTTCGGCAAAAGAGTTGTCCCTTAGTAGCAGGGATGGTGATCGAACGCTTCGCCCCTGCACCCAATAGTGCTCCTTTTCAGAAGCAGGATTAGGTTGGCAACTTAGCGGTTTGGCAACAGTGGGCGCACAACCATAAAGCCTGCGCCAAAAGCGGTGATTACAATAAAGCCAATGATTACCGTGAGCCAGATTCCGTTCAGGTCTTTTGCAGCTTCAGGTGGAGCAGGACGGCGCGATCGCGGTTCTTCCTGCTCCGTAAACAGTTCATTTGACAAAACCATTGGCTCAGGCGACTGCGGCCTATTCATAGGCTTGGCGGTGCGAAGCAGGTCCCCCTTGGGGGCGATCGCTCCCATTTCAATCATCTGCACTGGAGTTGGCGCTGGTTTGGTACGAACCGGGCGCGGTGCTGCAACGGGTTGGGGTGCTACCTGACGAATGGGCGTAACCATTTCCAGTGGAATCTCAAATGGCTCAATTGGGGGAGGTTGAGGCAAATCGGGGAATGAATTTGCCATCTGCTGAAGCTGAGAAGCCGCTTGCACAACGCGGTCAATTTCTTCCCGCAGCTGCTGGTTTTGGCGAGTCAACTGCTGATTTTGGTTGCTTAACAACTCTGCCGTCGCTTTTGCTGATTGCAGTTCGGCTGCCAGTTGCCGATAAACCGAAATGGGCACCGAAGGGGCGTAGGCATTTCCTGATGGGGTTTGTCCGGGAACAGGTGAAGTTCTCATGGAAGGCTCAAGGTTGAGGTTGTTCATCGACTTGGCGAATTGAGAGCAAGAGATTCAGAGCAAGAATTGAGAAAACTGTGTGGAAACGACGGCAGGTTTTTAGGCATTTATTTTATTAGACTTCTATGAAATACTCCTGATTGGCTCTTGAGAGCCAAACTTAGTGTCCATAGAACAGTTGCTCCGAATATATGCCCCAGAATAGTGGAATTTTGAGCAATCTGACCGCTAATCGTCAACAAATTTGCCATAAATTGATCGATCATGAATCACCCATCCGTCCAATCCAACCCACTTAGCGGGTCTGAAAATTTTGCTGAGTCACTGACTGAGGCTTCGGCAGAGACGAAGTATGGCGAACGCCACATTGCCGAAGGTCAGTTAATCACATTTCCCAATCCGCGTCTGGGACGGCGATACACCATTCAAATTACGCTGCCAGAATTTACCTGCAAGTGTCCGTTTTCTGGTTATCCTGACTTTGCCACGATCGCCATCAACTATGTCCCGAATGAGCGGGTTGTGGAGCTAAAAGCAATCAAACTTTATATCAATAGCTATCGCGATCGCTACATTTCACACGAAGAATCAGTTAACCAAATCCTGGATGACTTTGTTGCTGCCTGCGATCCGCTGGAAGCAACGATCAAAGGCGACTTTGCCCCACGGGGTAATGTCCATACGGTGATTGAAGTTCATCATCAGAAGCCAGCCATACCGTGAATCAGGTCACACAGTAATTCTCAATCACAGCAAAGCGTGAGGGATGGAGGAACGTACATCTTCCCCATCCTTCACGCTTTGCTGTGGAAAGCTGTTATTACATTTTTTGTATGCAGGTTTACAAAATTACGTGAAGATGAATCCTCCCCCTCGGATAGGGAAACTAATTCATTCGTCAAGTTAAATTCAATTAGACAGATTGAGAAAATACGGTTTGAAATCTGAGGCTGGTGCAGCCCAGCCCAATCTGGCTTCTCATTTAACAAGTATTCTCTTCTTCGCCTTTCTACCTAACGAATCGTGGATTGGATGGATGTCTTTGTTTCAATTTGCCATAGAGGAATAGCAATGAATTTTAGAAACGACAAAAATTTAGGTGTGAAGCTTGCTAGCTTCGCTGGTATTGTGACTGCCAGCGCTCTGTTTAGCCTTCCGGCTCTGGCTTTCATCCAAGCTAGCTCCATGGACTCCAACCAGCCTACTTCGACATCTGAGCAGCTAGTATCCCAAAGCGGCGGTGGCAGCGGTGGCAGCGGCGGCGGTAGCGGCGGCAGCACAGGTGGCAGCGGCGGTAGTGACGGTGGGAGTAGCAGCGGCGGCAGCGGCAGCGGTACTGATAGTGGCGGCACCAGTGTTCCAGGTAGTGGTACTGGCGGTGCTGGTGGTACTGGTGGCGGCACAGGTGGCAGTGGCACGGGTGGTACTGGTGGCGGCATGGGTGGTACTGGTGGTACTGGTGGTGGCACGGGCACGGGCGGTGGCACAGGCACGGGTGGTACGGGTACTGGTGGTACTGGCACGGTTGCTCCAGGCGGTGGCACGGGTGGCGGCACGGGCGGCACAGGTTCAGGTAGCGGCACAGGTGGCACAGGCGGTGGTACTGGTGGCACGGGTGGCAGCGGCACGGGTGGTACTGGTGGCGGTGCGGGTAGCGGCACAACTGTTCCAGGCACGGGCGGTACGGGCGGTACTGGAACTGGTGGCACTGGTCGTGGCACAGTTCCAGGCGCTGGAACTGGCGGTACGGGTGGTGCAACTCCAGGCAATAGCACTGGCGGGACAGGCAGCACAACTCAGCAAAACTTCAACACCAATGGAACTAGCTCGGGTGGTGCTGGTACCGATGGTGGAATTAGGGCGCTTTGGTAAACGTTTGAGTCCCTATCTAAGCAGATGAGCTTGGCTCATTCTGCTGATGGGATTTAAGTAATGAATTGGGGTGGTGTGGACGTTGCTCCCACCACCCCAATTTATTTTTGAGATATTAAGGAGCTATTTCACCAGGTCGGTGTTGGTACACCTGTTACTGTATTGGAATAACAGATGAAGTAGCAGTAAGAGCGAGTTGTTAATATGACCAGAATCAGTAACCTCAAGCAGTTTACAGGTTCCTGGTTCCATAGGTTTTTAACAGTACTGCTGGTTGGGGTAATGGCGATCGCCCTGACGGCTTGCGATCTAGCGCATTTTAGAACCGAAGCAGCCCAGGTTCCCCAACTCCTAATTAGTCTGCTGAGCGAACCTAAAACCTTCAATTACCTAATCAGCACTGAATCTCCCAGCGTTTTTGGCTTTATCTACGAAGGACTGATTACCGAAAACGGTTTAACGGGTGAAATTGAGCCTGCATTGGCAGAAAGCTGGGAAGTGTCTGAAGACGCTCAGCGCATTGTCTTCACCTTGCGAGAAGGGCTGCAATGGTCAGATGGGGCACCGCTCACCGCTGATGACGTAGTATTCACCTACAACGAACTTTACTTTAACGAAGACATTCCCACCTCGATTCGAGATGTATTGAGAATTGGACAAGCAGGAGTCTTGCCAACCGTGCAGAAGCTTGACCAGCGGCGCGTTGAAGTCACATCACCCGAACCTTTTGCGCCGCTGCTACGAAGTATGAGTTTGTATATCTTGCCTGCCCACTCACTACGGGAACTGGTCACCACTAAAAACTCCGAAGGGGAGCCGTTGTTTATCTCCGCTTTGGGCACCGATACCGATCTGGCTAAGCTTGTGGGCAGTGGTCCTTATCAAATTGTCAGCTACACCACCAGCCAGCGCATCATCTTTCGACGCAACCCAAACTATTGGCGACGAGACAGCCAGGGCAATCCGCAGCCTTACATCGAGCGTATCGTCTGGCAAATTGTTGAATCAACCGACAATTCGCTTGTCCAGTTTCGTTCTGGCGGACTGGATCTGCTGGGTCTTCAACCCGACTACTTCTCTTTGCTCAAGCGAGAAGAACAGCGAGGCGACTTCACGATCTATGAAGGTGGCCCTGCTCCCGGAACGAGTTTCTTTGCCTTTAACCTCAACCAGGGAAAACGCAATGGAGTTCCGCTAGTTGATCCGATCAAATCTCGTTGGTTTAACACCGTTGAATTTCGGCAGGCGGTGTCCCACGCGATCGATCGCCAAAAGATGATCAACAACACCTTTCAAGGCTTGGGTCAGCTTCAAGACTCACCGATTTCGGTTCAAAGTCCCTACTTCATCTCACCTGAGGAAGGGCTACCTGTCTACGATTACAACCTGAACAAATCTAGAGAACTGCTGCTTAACGCTGGATTTCAATATAACGCTGAGGGACAATTGCTCGATGCTGAGGGGAATCGAGTTCGCTTCACGATGATCACCAATTCGGGCAATAAAGTGCGGGAAGCAATGGGAGCGCAGATTAAGCAAGACCTCAGCCGCATTGGAATTCAGGTAGACTTTGCTCCGCTTGCCTTTAACACTCTGCTGAATAAACTCAACAGTGACCTCAACTGGGAATGTTACCTGCTGGGTTTGACAGGTGGCGTAGAGCCAAATGGCGGAGCAAATGTCTGGTTAACAGAAGGGCGATCGCACCGCTTTAACCAGGCATCTCAACCCGGACAACCCCCGATTGAAGGGCGAGTCGTAGCCGATTGGGAGAAGCAAATCGAGCAGCTTTATATTCGCGGAGCGCAAACCGTTGATGAAGCAGAGCGTCGAGCCATTTATGCAGAGAGCCAGATTATCACTCAGCAATATCTGCCGTTTATCTATTTGGTGAATCCTTTAACGCTAACAGCAGTGCGCGATCGCATCCAAAACGTTAAATTCTCTGCTCTAGGTGGCGCACTCTGGAACATTCACGAACTGGAGATTGCCGAAAATTGATTAGTCCGATAGCCAATCTTCCACGACTAGCTCTACAGAATCAGGATACGCATCTGGGTCAAAAAAGTTAGGTTGGGCTGAAGCATGAAACCCCAAAAACCTGCACTTTCAAGGCGATCGCCATTGGTAGAGAGTCCGTTATGTCGCAATCTTAAACAGGTTGTGAGCAGCGCACTACAAAGGAGCGCATTTCTCACAACCTATTAGGCTCTCCTAACCGCTAGATGTACCCCAAACCTATCGCTCTAACACCGTCATAAACTTACCTCGCGCAAACGGGGCTGGCACGATTGGCATAAAGTGAATGCGATCGCTAACAATTTGCTTGACGTAAAACTCGTTGATCGTGTGCGTCACCTGTTCTCGTGTGCCAATGATCCAAATCTGCACCTTTTCGGCAGGCGGAACGGGCAGCAGTTCGTTGAACTCTGTAGTCATACTATGGTTGCCTCACTGTTGTGATGTAGAGAAGAACAGCTTAAGGCGTGGTTTCCCAACCACTCGTTTTGCTTCAGCAAGGCAATTGATCTTAAAATCAACACAGCCTAGCCTCCTGCTCACATCAGGAGTTAGGTTAGCTGGTTAGTGAGTGTTACCAGCACTCCTAATCAGCGTTATCCTCACCTTAAGCTTTGTCCACTGGAAAACCAGTGTTTCATAGGATAAAGGAAAGGGCGATCGGACACAAGCGTATGAAGGGAATTGTGGGCAACCCTTGTGGTAACGGCGGAACTGCACGACCAAGATAAACTGTGCCTCTAATCGTCTATCTGCTCTTCACCTAGGAATCTAGAAATATGCAGAAATCTTCTGGCTATCCCGCTTAACCAGCTTGTTAGTCGGGTAGCAGGACTATATTGCTATAGCCCCGCCCCCTCAAAACCGGACTTGTACTTTTCAATACATCCGGCTTAAGCAAATCACTTACTCCACCGCTTTAGAGGTTGTCGCATGGTGCTGTTGGTGACAGTAGAAGTGTAAGAGCCGCAAGTTGCTGTAAACGTCTTTTCCCCCTTTGCCTTAGGCTTAACATGATGAACGTGGAGATCTTCCTCGTTAAATAAGGATTCTCCACATTTTAGGCAAACATATCCTTGGCGCTTGGCAAGCGTATGGTAGCTGGGCGCTAGAGCCTTTGCCTTCGCTCGTTCTCTAGCTTTCCAGTAGTCCCGCAGCATTGGGTCATCTGGGGACGCTTTGCCTTTAACCAAGACGTGTCTGTCAATGCTAAACCAACTGAACTTGAGCAAATGCATGCCTGTAGTCTTGTCACCAAAGACCCATCGGTCATTGCGTTGCAGATTCAGTTTGTCCCAGTAGTGGAGTTGTGTCCAGGCTTTGGGTTTGTTGGGATGAGTATGCTCAACATATCGAACTTCCCGACGGAACATCCAATTGTCGAGCGATTCAAAGCATTTACGAGCCACCCCAATACGGAAGTAGTTTGCCCACCCCCGAATGACGGGGTTGAGGCGCTGGATGACGGTTGGGATAGAATGCCCTCTCAGAGCAGCCCATTCGTCGCGCAGTTTCTTCCGTATTTTGTTCAGCGAATCGTGGCTGGGTTTGATTAGCAGTTTCCAACCTGTTTTAGAGGTTTTCTCCGCTCTATAGTGCCTGATGTTGAAGCCTAAGAAGTCAAATCCTTCGCTCAGATGAACAATTTTGGTTTTGTCTGGAGATAACTCCAAACCCCGCTCTTGTAGCCAAGCGATGAGGATTTCGATTGCCTTTTGAGCATCTTCTTGAGACTCACAAAAGACGACAAAGTCGTCTGCATATCGAATCACTGCTCGTGAGCCAATCGAGTAGCCCCGGCGGTTGTATTGAACGCCAAGGGCTTGCTCCATTCCGTGCAGAGCAATGTTCGCCAGTAAGGGAGAAATCACCCCCCCTTGGGGCGTTCCACTTTCACTCTTGTGAAAAGCTCCTTTATCCACATACCCTGCCTTCAGCCATTGTTGAATCAGTTCCCGAGCTGGAAACTGACTCAAGGCATTCAGTAAGAAGGTGTGGCTAATGTTGTCAAAAGCGCCTTTGATATCCGCGTCAATGACCCATCGTTTCCGTTTATTCGGTTGGGCAAAGCCGTAGATTTTCTCAATGGCATCGTGACAACTCCTGCCAGGACGGAATCCATAGCTCGTTGCTTCGAACTGGGCTTCCCATTCGGGTTCCAGTGCATGCTTGACCATTGCTTGGATGCAACGGTCTCGGACAACGGGGATGCCAAGGGGGCGTTGTTTCCCGTTCGCTTTTGGGATGTACACCCGACGCACAGGACAGGCTTTCCAGGGAGTATATTCTGCCAGTTCGTCTATCAGTTTCCCTCTAGCGGCTGGCGTTTTAACTACCACTTTGTCCAGTCCTGGCGTTTTTCTACCTGCGTTTTGCTGAGTCACTCTGCGAACACTCACAAGAATGTTGGAGTAACTTCTCAGCAACAACTTTTGAAGCGGACGCACCTGTTTATAGTTGCGTTGTGTGGTAGCCCGAAAGATTCGCTGTCTCAGGTTCTTCACAATCCGATTCGCTTTGCGCCAGTTGATCGCATGCCAATCCGTTTGTGCTTGGGGTCGGTTTGCTAAAGCTTGGCTTTGCATCTAACGTGTCCCTCAGTTGGGTTCCTTTACTTCGACCTTTGGGTGATTCACCTGACCCACGTCTGCCCCCTTTCAGGGTAGGCAATTGCCTTATCCAGCAGGTTATGATTTCCCTTGACCTTTCGGTCTACTGGCGTTCGCTTTTTGGGTCATCCTACTCCCACTGAGGAGTTGAGTCTTCCTTACGGTTGACCGACTGAAGCGATAGCTTCAGACCTCATTGGGGTTATCACGTTCTACACGCTTGAGATTCATCTGGAGAGGGTGCTTCCTTTACTGCGGGGATTGGGTGTCCTCAAATCTAGTTCCGCAGGCTAGATTGCCGTATCCCACCATCACCGTATCAGCCATGTTTCAGTGACCAGAATTCACGCAGCCTCGACGGAAATTCACTCACGTTCACCTATCCAGACTTCCCCTTGCCCGGAACCCCTTGATGGCTGAGGACTTCCTTAGACGTTATCTCCTTGCAAAAGACCTCTCCGTTACCAGAAACGCCCTTGGAGATTGGGGATAGGATTTGGACACTATCCTAGAGAAGTCGGCTTCTCACTCAAGTCGTGCAACTTCGTGTCGCACTGCAGAATCATTTTGCCTATCTGCTTGAATTAGGATCTTAGGCGGAAAATTTCAGTCTATTAATAGTTAGCTGTCCACACACTTCCCCGATCAATCAGGCATGCCGACGGTTATCAACAAGCACGGTCTCGCTCGCCACATTCCCGAGCCAGTCAAACGGGCGGTGCGTCAGGCATGCGCTAACGGATGCGTGATCTGCGGTCGAATGCCCTACGAATACGATCATTTCGACCCGCCGTTCGAGGATGCCAAGGATCATCATGCCGTGGGAATTGCGCTGCTATGTTCGGTGCATCACACGGACCGAACGGCCGGGCGACTTAGCGTCGACGCTGTGCGGAAAGCGCGGGTGAAACCGTTCAACGCGGGAAGAGCCTCCGTGTGGTCCCACCATCTTACGGAGCAATCGCTCACGCTGAACGTTGCGGGAAATATCCTTCAGGGTCCGAGTGTCGGACTTTCGGTCAACGGTGCCATCGTGTTTGGCCTTCGCGCACCGGGAACCGTAGACGGTCAATGGCTCGTCACAGGATCGATCAACGACTCAAGTGGCCGTGAGACTCTCCGGTTTCGCGACAACGAGGTGCTTGCGGTTAATGGGTCATGGGATGTTTCGATGGAAGGACCCACGATCACGGTTCGACGTGGGACAGGCGACATCGTCGTGCAGGTCTCCTTTCGGACAGAGGATCAAGTGATCAGTTTGGAAAGGCTGAACATGCGGCTTGGCGGTGGGCATGCGCTTCATGCTAATCGGTCGGGCATCCAAGTGAGTGGTCCTGCGGTGAACTTCCAGGTCGGTGGGAACATCGTCATTGGGGCGACCGGATGTGCGATTCGTCTTGGACGAGACAGTGAACCGCCAAAGGATTTCGCAACACTCGCTATCAACTTCGCGGCGCTAGGTTCGCCTAACGACTGGCGGGATTGAAGGCACGTCCGTTTTGTCCGTCCAGCTAACGAATCGTTGCAGCTGACGGAGCGTCCCAGCGTCTATCGTGCGTCCAGAGTCTCGTGCGGGCCGCTCCGCAGCTGAACTCTGGCGTTAAAGCTTGTATCATTGCCGAAAATGAATTGAGACGGCAAAGTTTTCCTTGTAGTCTCCCTTCCAGCAGGACTTTGAGCCGTACTACAAGAGACAGCTCAAGCACTGTTTTCGGCAATGTTGCTATTAGAACGGAGTTTCACTGCACCACAGCTCTGCGTTATGGCTAATTCGTTCAACCAATTGTTCATCGCTTAATTGGGTCAATTCATCATTTGATATGGGCAATCCGGAGTGGATGGCAGTCCCCGTCAAAACAAAAATCAGAACTAGCGAGTTCAATCGCCGTTCTCAGTGCCAAAACCTCATGCACTGGCGGCAGCATAATCATGTTGCACCCGTCGTACTCACATCTCAGCATAAAGGCAACCTCACGGGCTGCCTCCTGGGTTTCAAAGAGTAATGGCAGTGGTCGCATTTCAAAATGCTAGCGCGGCAATGCTCCTTAAGTTTCGCTTGCAACAGGTCCTATAAACTGCTGAGCACTATCTATGACGACTCCTCAATTTCTAGTTTCTTCAAGCAGCCCGTCCTCTTTGAATAAGGTGCAAAATGAACAGCAATACGACAGCACCCACAAAGGCAACAAAGATAGTACCAGCAAGCCCCGGTAAAGGTGAGGCGATTCCCAGCGCTCCAAACAGCCAGCCACCAACGAAAGCACCCACAATGCCTACAACAATGTCTCCAAGCAGCCCGTAACCAATTCCACCAGCAACATAACTGGAGAGTATGCCTGCAATAAGACCGACAATCAACCAAGTAAGAAGATCCATGGTTTCTCCGACAGTACATCCTTAAATGGATGTCATCAATTGATGCATAGGTTGGGAAGTAGATGCATCCCCCTTCTGTTAGCTTTTTCTCAGTTTGAGGAATAGTGCGATCGTCAATCTTGTAGGGTGCGTTCCTTAATACAACTTCTGCTCTCCATTGATAGATTTCTGGAGACGCACCATGCTCATGCTTGAAGCAAGCGATCGCAGTCTAACAACGTCCATGCCCACCAACCGTCGAGAAGTTCTCTGTTGGAATTCAAAGGTTATCTGCGGCAGGTGATAGGTAAAGTTAGCTCTAAATGCTTGTAGTCACCATATAGGTTGGCTTGAGTACACAAAATCTATATTTACAGGGTTTTGCCTTGATTTTTTGCCTGTCTGCCTTTGTAGGGAAACACTATTAAATTACTGTTTTTCTAGCCGACAGCAAAGGTTGCCACCAATCTTGATGGTCTAGATACCATTGGGCTGTTTGTCTCAGCCCTGCTGGAAAGGTTATGGTGGGTGTCCAGCCCAACTCACTTGTGATTTTATGAATATCAAGGGCGTAGCGCTGATCGTGTCCGGGTCGGTCTTTCACAAAAGTGATAAGTCGGCGAGCCGGACGAACAGGTAGGTCAGGGGCTAACTCATCCATCACATCACAAAGGGTTTGCACTAAGTCAATGTTGCTTACCTGATTGTCACCCCCGATGTTGTAGGTTTCGCCAATATGTCCTTGATGAAGGACGAGATCTAATGCCTGACAGTGATCTTCTACATGCAGCCAGTCTCGAATGTTGCTGCCATCACCATAGACCGGGAGGGGTTTACCCAGCAGGATGTGGATACACATCAACGGGATTAACTTTTCGGGAAAGTGATATGGGCCGTAGTTGTTTGAACAGTGAGTGGTCAGGGTAGGTAAGCCATAGGTGCGATAGTAGGCTCTGACCAGATGATCGCTGCCTGCTTTAGAAGCGGAGTAGGGGCTATTAGGAGCGTAGGCAGTAGTTTCAGTAAAGGACGGATCGTCGGCACCAAGGCTGCCATACACTTCATCCGTTGAAACTTGGAGGAAGCGATGCGGAGCAGTTCCCCCTTCGGGGTAATCGCCCTCCCGTTTCCCCTTCGTTTCCCAATGCTGTCGAAAGGCTTCGAGTAAGGTGAATGTGCCTACCAGGTTAGTTTGAATGAAGTTTGCAGGTGTGAGAATGGAGCGATCGACGTGAGATTCAGCAGCAAAGTGAGTAATGGTATCGATCGCCTCTTCCTGAAGCAATCGATCGACCAAGGCGCGATCGCAAATATTACCCTGCACAAATCGCAGGTTTGCCACCCCTTCCAAATCAGCCAGGTTTTGGCGATTGCCTGCATAGGTGAGCGCATCAAGGACAAGGAGGCGATCGCCTGGATACTTTTTGCACCAATAATGCACAAAATTAGACCCAATAAACCCAGCCCCTCCAGTAACCAAAATTCGCCGAGGTTGCCGCATGACTAGTAACTAGTGACGAATGACCTGTATCCCATGACCAATATATATCTGTAGCCATACAGGTTGGGAGAAGAAAAGGGGTAGGACTGAGCCCTACCCCTTTTCTTCTCCCAACTTAAAGAACCTGCGCTATATGTTGCACTCGATAAAGAACTGTCTCATCACAATTCCCATCCGTCATACTGTTGACAAGGGCGATAAGAGGAGGGGCAATGTCAAAAACGACCACCAATGATGGATTTTCTACTGGGCTAAAAGTCTGGATGCTGTTTTTGCTGACCTTTGCTCTGTTGGGCTATTCAGTCATACTCAGCATTTTTTTAGGTGCGCTGGCAGGGTTAGCCGCAGGCATTATTGCCTGGGGTTTGCAATCCAAGGAAATAGCTGAAAGGAAACCGGGTGAACAACCCAAAGGTTCGGAAAGCGTGTCTGCTCGATTGATTAGAGAGCGGTTTAGTCAGTTCCGTCTGGGTGTTGGCAACCAACAAAATCAGGATCAGCGTCAAAATGGCTTTAGACCCCGTTTATTTGGGCGCAAACGCCGTTCCCCTCGGACTCGACGCTAAGAGTGTTTCAAGGGTTGTCTTTTTGCGGGACGTATAGAAACAACCTGAGAGCAAAGGCTAGGGCCAAATTGGTAGTTGGTTCACCGCTTCTATCGTTGCATCAAGGGGAGCCGTGCCGTCAGGCTGAGGCGCTAAGCCAAAATAGCCCTCGTTGCCGTCATGAGCTTGAGAGCCAATGACTTGAGCAGCATAATCACCTTCTCGTTTGGCTTGATTAAAAGGAGAACCGACTGTTGAGGGCCAGCGAGAGGCAAAGAGAATTGCGCCCAAATCTTCAATCCAGTCGCGCTGACCGTACAAGTGATACATTTGATCGACGGATTTGAAGCCATCTGTCCCAGAAAAAACGCCTCCGATTGAAACCATTGAAATTTCCGCGTTTAACCATTGGTCTAAATACTGTGATGCTCCCAAAGCAACCTGTGCGCCTCCACTTGTGCCGATTAGGATAACGGTGATTGGCTCTGAGGATGCAGGAAGTGGGCTTTCGGCTGACATTCGCTCTACGATGGCCGATGCGATTCCCTGGTTGTAGGCGATACCGTAGCGATCATCTACAGAGATGGCAAACCGCCAGAGGTTGCGAATTTTGATCAGAATGTTCAGGTTTTCCAGCCAGCCGTCTGCTTCCTGGGCAAATTTCCAGAGGGGTGCAAGCAATCGGTTGCCGCCCAAGCTTTCGTTAGCCGCTGAGTAGGGAAAAACATCCCGCACGGCGACGCAATTGGGGTGCGTTTGAACTAGCTGATCAAGAAATAGCTCTTCACCCAGAGTAAGCTGGTTTGCCGAAAAGTCTCCTACCCCCGTAAGAAAGACGATGTAGCAGTTGGTTGAAGCGGCAGACGGTTCAGGAGTTGGGCGATCGCCTTCTGGCAAAGCAGGGGCATCTTTCCCAAGCCCTACGAACTTGGCTCCTTGCTGCACCCACCAAATCAATGTGCCAACTGGGGCAAACACTCCCCACACCAGCAGAATTATTCCAGCAATGACCAACAGTTTTAGACTTCCGCCTCGCAACCAGAGCAAAATTTGCCCAACTAGCTTAAGCATGTTCAGTCTTTTCAGCCTTTAATGAAATACAGGAAATTAGGGCCATCGCCCACCACACCGAAATTCGGTCAGCCATAGCAGTAGCTATTTAATTACAGCACTGCATCGATGACATCTATCTCTTGCCATAAGAACAGATTGTGAGTATCCAAACCACCAAAACAGGGTTAGGCAGAACGCTTTGGAGAGCTTTGACGTTAAGGGCTGGGTTCTACGACAACGCTCACCACATTCCTCATGCCCATCGGCTAGCCCTCACCGTTGTGCTGCTTGCTGCGCTGTCTCAACTGCTAGGCAGTTTGGTCATTTTGCTAATTAGCCGCACGACGCTACCGCTGATGGCACTGATTTTGCTGCTTCAGGGTGCTGCAATTTTGGTGGGCTACTATTTCTGGACATTCACAATCTGGAAATTAGGGCGTTGGTTTTACCGCAACACACCGGGCTATAGAGAATTGCTAAGCCCGATTGGCTTTGCTTACGCACCTCAAGTCTTAAACTTTTTGACGCTGATTCCCCTGTTAGGGCGACCCATCGAATTGGTTTTATCAATTTGGAGTCTGTTAGCTGTGATTGTTGCTGTGCGTGAAGGATTGAACCTTAAGACTCGTAGCGCAACGCTGATTTGTCTGGTCGGTTGGCCATTAATTCAATTAGCGATCGGATTTATTCAGGTATTTAGGTTAAATGGTGGAAATTAAAAAGCTTGAGGATGTTTGAAAATCCAGTTGGCTTAATTCCTACTATCTCTATCAAGATTGAGGGGGATAACAAGGGATAGCCTAATTCCCATTATCTCTATCAAGATTGAGGAAGATAACAAGAGATAGAGGGAGATAAAGAGAGCATGAGAAATCTCTATCTAAATAATAGTCTCTATCTAAAGAAAGGGGCTTTAAGCAAAGGGCTATCTCATTCTGGACGAAGCTGTTCATTTTCATGAGAAATAGCACATGCAGATAGGACTCTTGAAAGAACGCCCTGTTTTCATCTTTGGGATGGGACGCTCTGGAACGACGCTTTTGCGTCTGATGTTGACTGCTCATCCTCAATTCTGTGTTCCATCTGAATGTCTGTTTTTTGTTAGATTAGAGCCGAAATACGGTCATTTAGAGGATATTAGCAATTGCCTCGACTCGTTTCTCGCTGACCTTTATAAGGTTGAATCCTTCGCTGATTGGAAGCTAGATCCAGAGTTGCTGCGCCAAAACTTAAGCCAGTTTCCTGCATTAAATTACGCAACTGCTATTGCCACCGTTTATCGCACTTATCTTGAGCAAATCGGTTCTGATGCTCGCTTTTGGGGAGACAAAAACCCAGTTCACGTCTATTACACCGAGCAAATTCAAAAATACTTTCCAAACGCAAAACTGCTTCTGATCATTAGAGATGTTCGAGGAACTTATGGTTCACTCAAACGAACTGAAAAATCTTTCGACAACTGGCAAGGGTCTTGTCAAGCAAACGTTCTCTCAGTCACAAAGCAGTGGCGTAAAGTGGTTGATCTATCTGAGAAGCATAAGAATGACCCAAGTTTTCACACCGTGCTATATGAGCGGTTAATTGAGAACCCAGAGCAGGAACTTAGGGCAGTTTGTTCGTGGCTTGGAGTAGATTTTGACGAATCTATGATGCGATATTACGAGAAAAACGCGAAGGAAAAGTTGGTGCCAACTGGTGAAAACGGTTGGAATGCCAAAACATTTCAACCCATCAGTAAAGGGCGCTTGAATAGCTGGCAAAATGAGCTAAGCCTAACGGAATTGGAAGCTCTAGAAAGCTTGAATCAGGGCAATCTGCAACGGTTGGGATATCAATGTGTGACGCAACCTTTTCGCTATCGCAGCCTGTTGAAAGTTCTGCCAGATTATGTAGACCATGCCTTTTGGCGGCTAGCTCAAATTGCAAAACTGCGCTCAAAAAGACAGAAGTTATATAGTGCTAGTCCCTCAAGTTAGAACAGAAGTAGGATTTCTAACACCGATCTAGACAGGTTTCGCGACCTATCAATTTCTGTAGGGGCACACCGCAGTGTGCCCCTATTGCGGTGCGCCCTTACCCATATCTGCAACATCTGCAAATCAAATTCGTGAGAATTGCAGGAGACAGAGCTTCCTCATTTGCATTACAAAGCAGAGCTCAGTAACGAGAGTAAACGACACTGCTCTAACGCTTCAGTAATTGATCGATGCGCTTTTGGGTGCGCTTTCGCAGCAGTTCACGTACACTAATCCCTTTTAATCCGGCTTCTTGATGTAGATGAACCAGCAAGGAGTAGTCACGCCGGACATGGTGGGTCGTGGAACGGGAAAGCGGACGAGCGATCGCCGTCGCTAAAGGTGGAGAAGCTGCTTGGGGTGTCCGAGGCTACTCTCGGCAGTGTAGACCACAACAGGTAGCGATCGCTTCGATTCCATGTTCCGTTCAAATCCTCCAAATCCTGCACTTAAGCGGTATGCCATTTTGGACTTTGGATTTTGGATTTGGGTTCGGGAATGGGGAGGGGCGATCGCACGATATACTGCAACTCAATCTAACTGAACGCAGTCTAAGACTTCAGATTAAATCCGATAAACCATGAAAACGGCGATCGTTCACGAGTGGCTAGTCACTTACGCTGGGTCAGAGCGAGTCGTCGAACAAATGCTGGCTCTCTACCCGGAAGCAGATCTATTTAGCCTGGTTGAGTTTTTGCCGCCTGAGTTGCGATCGTTCATTCACCACAAACCTGTGCAAACGTCTTTCCTGCAACGTTTGCCTTTTGCCAAGACGAAATTTCGCCGTTATTTACCGTTCATGCCGCTGGCGATCGAACAGTTTGATCTGTCAGACTATGATTTAGTGCTGTCAAGCAGTCATGCTGTCGCTAAAGGCGTGATGACCCGCGCCGACCAACTTCACATCAGCTACGTGCATACCCCCATCCGCTACGCATGGGATTTGCAGCAGCAGTACCTTAAAGGCAGCAAGCTAGAGCGCGGAGCAGGTGCATTTTTTACCCATTTGGTGCTGCACTACCTGCGGCTATGGGATCTGGCGACCGCTAACCGGGTTGATTATTTCCTGGCAAACTCCCGCTACGTTGCCCGTCGCGTTTGGAAGACTTACCGTCGTCCGGCTGAGGTGATCTATCCGCCTGTTGCGGTTGATCGGTTTCAGCCCAAGTATCAGCGCGATGATTTCTACCTGATTTTGTCCCGATTTGTTCCTTACAAACGAGTGGATCTAGTTGTAGAGGCGTTTGCTCGATTAGGACTGCCGCTGGTAGTAATTGGGGATGGGGGCGATCGCCCCAAAATTGAACGCCTCGTCACCCCTAACATTCAGCTTTTAGGACACCAGCCGGATACTGTCGTCGCTGACCACATGTCCCGCTGCAAAGCCTTTGTTTTTGCCGCTGCTGAAGACTTTGGCATCGCCCCCGTCGAGGCACAAGCCGCAGGAGCACCCGTCATTGCCTATGGCAAGGGAGGAGTGACTGAAAGCGTGATTGCAGGCAAAACTGGCATCTTTTTCCCTGACCAGACGGTGGACAGCTTGGTTGAAGCCGTTCAGAAATTTGAATCAGGAATCTACTGCTTTAGCCCGGATGAACTGCGCCAAAATGCAGCGCGATTTTCTCCAGAACGCTTTCGCCAACAGCTCATTCAATTTATTGACCAAAAATGGACGAAATTTAGACGGAGGGATGCCATAGAGTATTAGCGTGAGGAGAAAAATCGAAATGCAGCTTAACCGTACCTTACAGCCTACTATTTCGGCTTTAAGTATATCCACGCGCTCGTTGCCTACCATTCTATTCATGATTAGTTCAGATCTGATGGCGCTAGGCGCTGCAGGTCTGCTCAGTATCTACTTGCGGCTATTTTTTGACGGCAGATTTCACCCCACCCTCTACCTTCAGCTTTACCCCGTCCTGGGTTTATTTATTTTTGCTTACGCCACCGTTGGGCTTTATCCTGGCGTTGCTATCAGTCCAGTAGACGAACTGCGCTGGACCAGCATGACGACTACCCTAATCTATTTGGCTCTGGGGGCAGCTATCTTCCTGTTTCGCGAAGGAGAAGTTTACTCTAGAGGCGTTTTTCTGATGGCCTGGGCGCTTTCTCTGGTGCTGGTGCAGCTAAATCGCGCGCTCGTCCGCCACTGTTTTGCAGGCAAAAAATGGTGGGGCTATCCTGTTCTCGTGTTGGGGGCAGGTAAAACCGGAGATCTGGTCATTCGTACGCTTAAGCGTCGTCCTGGAATTGGGCTAAAGCCTGTTTTGGTACTGGACGACGACCCTAACAAGCAAGGATCGCTGCACGATGTGCCTGTTGTAGGTGGCTTGGAGTTAGCCCCCATTTTGGCTAAGTCGCGTCAAATTCCCTATGCGATCGTGGCCATGCCTGGAGTTCCACGCGGCAGGCTGTTGAACCTGCTAGAACGCTACGGACATACCTTCGCCCATCTGCTGATCATTCCCGACCTGTTTGGCTTTTCTAGTCTCTGGGTTGCCGCCAAAGATCTGGGCGGCGTATTGGGGCTAGAGGTCCGTCAGCAATTGCTCTTGCCTGGTCCTCGCTTTGCCAAGTTTTTGATGGACCTGATTTCTACTCTGATTGGCGGATTGTTAATTTTGCCGTTCATTGGTCTAATTGCTCTGCTGATTCGACTTGATTCGCCTGGGCCGATCTTCTATGGGCAGGTTCGCATTGGGCAAGGAGGGCGTTATTTCAAAGCCTGGAAGTTTCGCTCGATGGTACAAAATGCTGACAAAGTGCTGCAAGAGCATTTAGAACAGCATCCTGAGCTAAAAGAATCGTGGGAAAAAAATCACAAGCTGATGGATGATCCCAGAGTTACGCGAGTCGGTCGCTTTTTGCGGCGCACTAGCCTGGATGAACTGCCCCAACTCTGGAACATCTTGCGCGGTGAAATGAGTCTGGTCGGGCCACGCCCCATTGTAGATGAAGAGATCTGGCGGTATGGAGACAAGTTTGCTCTTTACACCAAGGTTTCGCCTGGGCTGACTGGACTCTGGCAAGTCTCCGGGCGCAACAACATCACCTATGAAGAACGAGTCAATCTAGATGCCTATTACGTGCGAAACTGGTCGGTCTGGCTAGACGTTTATATTTTAGTTCGCACAATTTGGGTCGTCGCATTTGGGGAAGGAGCCTACTGAGGGGTCAATGGTCGAGAGTCAAGCCTTTCGGTTTTATCAAAAAGTTGCGCGATTCAGTTTTATTGGTTTGCCCTATCTCAGTTACCTGAGTTTTTTGGGATTGTTCTTCGTTCTTGTTTTTCTGATTAGAAATTTCTACAAGACCGTTTTGAGATCCTCAATTTGTATTAGTTTGCTGGCTGTTAGCGGACTGATGATTTTAAGTTCTGCATTTGCTTTTAGTAGAGAGGAAGCTTTTCTACAACTGACTAACTTTTTGCCTTTTTTTGTCTTTTTTGCTTTTCTTCCCTTTCTATTCAAGGGTTCAGGAAAGTTAGAGCAGCTTGCAATAGATTTAGTAATTACTTCTATTCCAGTTAATATTGTTGCTTTTGTTGAATATCTGATCAAATCGCCCTATATTCCAGGTTCTATTCAGCGATGGCAATTTATTGATTGGCTTCGTTCTGCACCACATAAAGGCAGAGCAATGGTTATGTTTGAACATCCCAATGCTTTAGCGAGCTACTTAGTTTTAATTTTAGGGCTGGGTTTAGGATTGATTTTGCTGCAATCGGTGCAACAGAGAGGAGTTGCCGATCGCTCCAGAAAATTGCAGCGGCTTTATCCACCTGGTTGGCTCGTCTATGCGGCAGTTTATCTGAATCTATTAGGTATTTTTAGTTCCGGTTCACGCAACGGAATGCTGATTGCAATTTCTCAGCTTGTGGTCTTCAGCCTTTTTGTCAAAACGAATCGAACGGTTTTAATTAGCGGACTTTTAAGCCTGTTGGCAGTGGTGGTTGCTGCTGCGCTTGTGGGAATTGGCGGTCGGGCTGTTTCCCTGGAAGGGCTAACGGATGATCCAAGAGTCGGAGTTTGGCAAATTGCGCTGGAATTGATTAGGGAACGTCCGCTGTTGGGATGGGGCTTAGGAAATTACAAATTCCTTTATCCCGCTCGCATTATTGATCCGGTCTTTGACAAAATCTTTCATCCACACAACTTTTGGTTATTGCTAGCTTCTGAAGCTGGATTGTTGGTGATGGTTGGTTTGACGGTTGTAGTTGGCTACGTTTGTTTTCGGGCAGTGCACCTGTTGGTGACAAAGCAACTAGCGGCTAGCGATCGCCCCCTGATGCTCGGCTATCTCTTTGCCTTTTGGGGCTGCGTTGCCTTTGCCCTGTTTGACGTGACGTTTTACGATGCCCGAATTAATGTACTGAACTGGATTATTCTTGCGGGCATTTACTCGCTAACAGAATCATCCGTCGCCAAGCCGATCGCCCCTTCCATGCTCTGCTGAATGACCTGACGCTGCTCAGCATCGTAGCCCCAGCGATCCAAAAAGGCTTTGTATTCGCCCAACCCAGTAGAGGCGCTTTCGTGCAGCTTTTGCGCTTTCTCGATGATGGCTGCCAACTGAAGTTTCTCGATCAGGTAAGCAGTGCGCGATCGCACCCGATCCGACCCCTGCGCCATCTCCTCATTGCCGTTACGCCGATGAGTAATCGCCATTGCGGACGACATTGCCAAATTTTTCACCAGCAGGTCTGCCACGATCTCTGGCGACGTTTGCAATGCCTGCATCACCGCTTCTGCAGGGTGGTCAGCGATCGCCCGTTCATCTGACAAATAGGTGACAAAGAATCCGCGTGCCCCATTCATGCTGCCCACTAGGGCGGCGATCGCCTCTCCAGTTTCTGCCTCTGACAGTTTGCCCTGCTCCATTTGCGTTAGAAGGGATTGAGTAAGGGCGATCGCCTGCTCGAAGGTTAACTCTTCGGTGGACACGTCTTCTGGAGTCAGATTAGGTTCAGCCATATTCGATCCAACGTACTCTTAATGCCGATGGTAGCTCAGGACATTCTCGGACGACACCATAAGATGCACTTTTGGTAACGAAAGCATCAACCTGCCCATACCCAGGTAACAGCTAACAAAAGAAGCGGCGATCGCCGCTGCAATCCTAATGCGATCGCCTACAGAAGCAATGTGATGACTTACAGAAGCAATGTAAAGCTCGCAGAAGCAATGTGATGACTTACAGAAGCAAGGCGATGTTACACAGAAGCAGTGTGATGCCATACAGACGTAGTGTAATAGGTGCAAAAGCAATGTGATGGCTTGCAGAAGGAATGCAGCCTTTTACATTGCTTCAACTTGCCGATTTGCTTTACCTTCAAGTGTCATTTACTCGGTTGTATGCGTTTTCCCCACTCTTTCCTTCCCCACTTCACGATCGCTGTACGGACTTGGCTGGGGCGATCGCTTCCCCTCGTCCTGCTCATCGCTCTGCTGCTGAGTGGCTGCCGCAGTCTGATTGCCGAAACTAAAGCTAGCAACCTTTCTCAGATTGTGCTGACTTCGCTGCAAGACCCAGCTACCTTCAACCCAATGCTAAACCAGGAATTTCCCAGTATTTTTCTGTTTAGCTTTCGCGGACTGACTACGGAAGATGGAGAAACAGGGGAAGTAAAGCCAGATCTGGCAGAGTCCTGGGAAATTTCTGAAGACGGACGACGAGTCGTATTCACATTGCGGGAAGGACTGCGGTGGTCAGACGGTGAACCGCTCACGGCAGACGATGTGGTGTTTACCATTCAGGATGTGATCTTGAATGAGAAAATTCCAACTGACAACAAAGACGACCTGAGAATTGGGGCAAACGGTGAATTTCCTCAGGTGCAAAAGCTAAGCGATCGCCAGGTTGAATTCTTGCTGCCAGAACCGTATGCACCATTGCTGCGGGCATTGAACGGACCGCCAACGGGGGTTGTAATTCTGCCAAAACACATCCTGCAAGAATCGGTCGAAACGTTAGATTCGCAGGGCAATTCTTTGTTTACCTCAACCTGGGCGACTAATACTGACCCTACTAAGGTGGTGGTGAATGGACCTTACAAGATGGAGCGCTACACGCCTGGAGAACGCCTGACTTTTGAACGTAATCCCTACTACTGGGAAAAAGATGCAGCAGGGCAGCAGTTGCCCTACATCGACCGAATTGTCTGGCAGTTTATGGAGTCTACCGATACGCAACTGCTTAGCTTTCGCTCTGGCGATTTAGATGCGATTGGGGATGTGCGACCGCTGCGACCTGAGTATTTTGAGTTGCTCAAACGAGAAGAAGAACGAGGCAAGTTCACGGTTTATTCGGGAGGCGAATGGTCTGGCACAACGTTCATCACCTTCAACCTGAATCGCGGTAAGAATGCTCAGGGACAGCCTTTGGTTGACCCGATTAAGTCACGCTGGTTTAACACGCTGGAGTTTCGGCAGGCGATCGCCCACGCCATCAATCGCCCGCGCATGATCAACAACATCTTTCGCGGCATCAGCAAACCGCAAGACTCGCCTATTTCCGTCCAAAGTCCCTATTACCTGTCGCCAGAGCAAGGGCTGAAAGTTTACGACTATGACCTGGACAAAGCGAGACAACTGCTTCAATCCGTTGGCTTCAGCTTTAACGCTGAGGGACAGCTCTTTGATGCAGACGGCAATCGCGTTCGCTTTTCATTTCTGACCAATTCAGGTAACGAAATTCGAGAGGCGATCGGTTCTCAAATCCGTGCAGATTTGGCTCAGATCGGCATTCAGGTTGATTTTCGCCCCATCAGTTTCAACACGCTGATTACCAGAGTCACTACAACCCGCGATTGGGAATGTTTCATGATTGGCTTTACAGGCGGAATTGACCCCCACAGCGGTGCAAACCTGTGGACGAGCAAAGGGGGATCGCACATGTTTAATCTTGGGCCACAGCCGGGTGAACCCCAAATTACAGGTTGGCAACCCAACGACTGGGAACTGGAAATCGATCGCCTCTTTACTGCTGGAGCACGAGAACTAGACGAATCCAAGCGCCAGGAAATTTACGGCAACTTCCAGCGCATCGTCCAAGAACAGCTACCCGTAATTCACCTGATACACGAAATTGCGCTCGTGGCAGTGCGCGATCGCATTCAGGGACTAAAGTACACAGGTCTACCGAGCTGGGGACTGTGGAATATCCAAGAGCTTAAAGTAGTAGATGAAAGGGATGAGAGATGAAGGAATGAGGGATGAAAGGGTAGAATCTATCCCGTAGGGGCGAACGGCCGTTCGCCTTTTAACTCGTTCCCAAGCTCTGCCTGGGAATGCAGATTTGGAGGCTCCGCCTCCCCTCCTTCACGAGGCAGAGCCTCGCTGTAGGCATCTCCAGGTGGAACCCGGAGACGAAGATTTCCTTTCATCCCTCATCCCTCCCTCCCCGTGTCTCAACCCGAAGCTCTCCAAAATCTGCTCAACGCCGTCGCTCTGGGTGAAATCAGCCCAGAAAACGCGCTCGACAAACTCAAGCATTTCGACTTTGAACCGGTTGCCGACTTTGCCAAGATTGATCACCATCGATCGCTCAGAACTGGCTTTCCAGAAGTAATTTGGGGTCCAGGCAAAACGCCGGAGCAGATTGCTCACATCATGACCGCAATGCGGCAGCGCAACCCCGTCGTGATGGCAACTCGAATTACGCCCGAAGTTTACGAAAAGCTTCAGCCACAGGTTCCTGGGCTACGTTACTTTGAGCTCGCCAGAATTTGCGCTTTGGTGCAGTCTTCTGCGGCAGATGGTGAAATGCCAGAAGTTCAGCATGAGGGGGCGATCAGCCTTCTCTCTGCCGGAACTGCCGACCTTGCTGTCGCCGAAGAAGCAGCCGTCACCGCTGAGCTATCTGGATTTCGGGTAAACCGACTGTGGGATGTTGGCGTTGCCGGAATTCATCGTCTCCTGAGCAATCGCCAGGTCATCCAGGAAGCCGATGTTCTCATCGTCGTGGCAGGTATGGAAGGCGCACTTCCTAGCGTCGTGGCAGGGCTAGCAGATTGTCCCGTCATTGCCGTACCAACCAGCATCGGCTACGGAGCCAACTTTGGTGGGCTTGCCCCTCTCCTAACCATGCTCAACTCCTGCGCCGCTGGAATTGGAGTCGTCAACATCGACAACGGCTTCGGCGCAGCCATTCTCGCCGGACAAATTCTCCGCACCGCTCAGCGTCTCAAGGATCGCTAGACGCAACGCGTGTCTTTTAGTTTGAGGGCGATCGCCTAATGTTGTTATTCAGGTGGAAGGTCAAACAGTACCGTTGTCAGATAGCGCTCAGCCCATTCATCACCAAAAGCCTTCTCTAAAACGCGGCGAGTTTTATCATTTTTCTGCTGTTTGGTGCAGTAATAGTGCTGTCCAGCAAAGATTTCAGACCGTTGCTCTGGCGTAGAAGGAGTAGCGATCGCCACCTGACAATGAACTTCTAAAAATGCTGCTACCCGTTCCAAAAACAGCGTTTCTTCTTCAGGATTACCTGGACGAATAAATAGACAAAATTCAGAAAAAATATCACCCCAATCTGGCAAATCACGCGGTTGGGAAAAAAAGATGTGGGGTAAAGCTTGTAATCTGGACTGATAGCTTTCGGGTAATGTGCGATCGCTACTTGTTGGAGAGAGGTCAACGATTGCCGCGCTAATTTGTCCTCGTCCACCTACCAAATCTGTGCCAAACATCGGCAGAGCGTAGTCAGGATGCGGAAACATTACACAATGCAGAATGTCTAGCGTTGTCCCCACTCGCGCCAGCTCCAAATGCATCTTGCGGAACTGGGGTGACTGATAGCAGCGATTCTCAATCGTCAGCCTTTCCCCTTCCAATCGTCCTTCCACGTAGCCCAAATCTTCAGGAAGTTGGTAAGGAGACAGATCCAGATGCTCTTGCCAGATTGCTTCAATGCGATCGGCAAGCCGCTGAATTAAAGGATGCTGTTGGGCGCGAATAGAGGTTTTAGTAATTTCTGACATGTGAAACAGGAGTTTTATAAGAAATTAAGTGCTTGATCCAGCTTAGAGGAATCTGGGATCAAGGGCAGCAGAGTCACCCTATCAGGTGATTCTGCTCATCTAAAAAAATGAGCTATAAATGACGCACAACAATAGGGGAGCAGCTACGTATGACACAATCCCAGCAAAACGCTCCCGGTGAAGTATTACACGATCGCTACGAAATTCAGCGGCAGCTTGGGAAGAATGCTGGACGGCGAACGCTGCTAACGCGTGACCTGCAAACCCAAGAGTTAGTCGTTGTTAAACTTTTGTCCTTTGACAACGATTTTGAGTGGGATGATCTGAAGCTATTTCAGCGGGAAGCCGAAACGCTGAAAGCGCTTTCCCATCCGGCAATTCCTCAATATCTCGACTATTTTGAACTGGATCTGACCTATGGTAAGGGGTTTGCCTTTGTTCAAAGTTATGTAGAGGGGCGATCGCTCGAAGAACACATTCAGTTCGGACGCACCTTCAGCGAATCAGAAGTAAGACAGTTAGCCCAATCTCTCCTAGAAATTCTGATTTATCTGCACAGGCGACAGCCACCCGTCATTCACCGCGACATCAAACCCAGCAACATTTTGCTCACTGACCGATCGGGCAACAGTCCGGGACAGGTTTATCTCGTAGATTTTGGCTCCGTCCAAACGCTAGCTGCAAGTCAGGGAGGCACCATCACCGTTGTTGGTACCTATGGTTACATGCCGCCTGAACAGTTTGGCGGATACGCTGCGCCTGCTTCAGATTTGTACAGTTTGGCGGCTACTTTAATTTATGTATCGACAGGCAAACATCCCGCCGATTTACCTCAAAAAGATCTCTGTATTCAATTTGAGTCAGAAGCTCAGCTTAGCTCCGCGTTTACCAGTTGGCTCAGTTGGCTCACAGCACCGAATTTGAGCGACCGCCCCACCTCTGCTGAGCAAGCCCTAGAAGCATTGCAGCAACCTGCTCAAATTAGCCCCTATGCAGTACGCCCCAAAGAAGTCGTGCCGATGGGGGAACTGTTGTGGAACAGCCTTTGGCGCAGTTGCAGTGTGGGATTTGTGGTTGGAGGAGTGATTTCTGTAATCGATATTCTGTCCATAGTAAGTCTGATCGGGTTAACTTCTGACGCAAGTATTTTCAACATTCTCAATATTTTCTATTACGCTGCTTCGGGAGGCTTATTAGGCGCAGTGTTATATGGCTTACTTGCAGGAATTCCGATTGGTTTTGTAATTGGCATCTGGACGCGTCGGCAATACTATCCCCTTCACCACCCACGCAAATACAAACAAACGATCAAAGCAGTTAGTACTCTTGCTGGCATCGCTGCGGCATTGATAATTTTTGGTGGTTTCATTGCAGGGCTAGGACTTACGAATTCTGATGCTGATATGGCTTCCTATAATGTAATAACCTTGGTTTTGGTTACGGTAAGAGCCTTTTCGTCAGTTGTTTTGTGGGGATTGGTGGGAGGAGCGATTGGACAAAGTGTTGCTCAGTGGTATGAGCGGCGATCGCGCATTGGAGATCCCGAAGAAGAAAAGCCTCGTCGAGCCTTACCCAATTACAAACTTTTCTTCATCAATCGGAGCTAATTCTGCTTTGCATTCTCATTCAGGCAAAGACTGATCGCTACGGGTTTACGGTCCCAATTGTCAGACATTAACCGACATGACAGATTTTGCCAGGGAAACCTTACCCAGTTCTTCTCATGCAGCCTTCATTAACCTTCTCAATCAGGTACTGCATGGACGCTATCAGATCCAGCAGCAGTTGGGCAGGCGAGCCGGACGGCGCACTTTTTTAGGCCTCGATTTAAACACTCAAACACAGGTTGTACTGAAGTTACTATCATTTGGTAATGACTTTGAATGGCACGATCTGAAGCTATTTCAGCGAGAAGCCGAAGTTCTTAAGGCACTGTCTCATCCAGCCATTCCCCAATATTTGGATTATTTTGAGCTAGACTTGCCTGGCTTGAGAGGTTTTGTGCTGGTGCAGACCTATGTAGCAGGCAAAACGCTAGAGGAACATCTGAAGGCGGGGCGATCGCTCAGTGAAGCGGAAGTCAAACAAATCGCCAAAGATCTGCTGGAAATCCTGGTTTATTTGCACGGACAGCAGCCTGCGGTCGTACATCGAGATATTAAGCCGAGTAATGTGCTGCTAGGCGATCGCTCTGGCAACAGTCCCGGTCAGGTTTACCTGGTAGACTTTGGCTCCGTTCAAAATTTGGCAGCAAGAGAAGGAGGAACCATCACCGTAGTAGGCACCTATGGCTACATGCCGCCTGAACAATTTGGCGGACGGGCAGTGCCAGCCTCAGATCTCTACGGCTTGGGGGCAACCCTGATTTATCTGGTGACAGGTAAGCATCCCTCAGATTTACCTCAGCAAGATTTTCGGATTCGGTTTGAATTTGCTACCAATGTTTCTCCAGACTTCGCAAGCTTGCTCAGACATTTGACAGAGCCAAGTTTAGAAAAGCGGTTTGCCTCTGCCCAAAAAGCACTAGACGCGCTTGGGCAACCTAGCTCCATTCAGCAAATGGGATTGGGAGGGTTTGCTCAACCTGTTGGAAGCCAAATTTCGCTGACCCAGCAACCCGACTTTCTAGAAGTTCTGATTCCGGGAAAGTTTAGCCTCAGTCAAGTTGCACTGATTGCGCTATATACCTTGCTTCCCGCTCAGATTCTTACTCGAGTTGCGTTGATGACGCCAGCTTTGGCTTCTCTTGGATTCTTACTGCTACTGCCTTTGCCCAAAGTTTTGTTCTCCGTATTTGGGCGAATTCGGCTGCGGATTGATCAACAGCATATTTCCACAATGCACGAGCTATTTGGCTTTGAGTTCAGGAGCAAATCTAGTCCCAGACAAAATATTCGGGCAGTCCACCTGATTCAACCCAAGCGATTTGGAGCTAGACCAAAGTTAGTCATCTGGACTGAAAATGCAGATTCAAAGCCTCAAAAACCTGAAAAATACGAGCTTCGCAAAGGTGATTTGCTAGACCAGTGGGAACTGAAATGGTTAGCGCATGGGATAAGCGACTGGCTAGGCTTGCCGCTGACCCGAAAGTAAGGAGAACCGGAAGGCTTGCTCTTTCCTTTCCGAATCGCCCTATAGTAAATGGGATAAAGGGCTTAACGATAGGAGGTTCTGTATGGCATTAGGTTTAGGCTGGGCAGAAGTGAGCGTTATTGGAGTCGTCGCACTGCTAATTTTTGGCCCCAAAAAGATTCCAGAGCTTGGTAGCGCTTTGGGCAAAACCTTGAAGGGCTTCAAGGAAGAAATGAACCAGCCCTCAGAAGATGAGGAACAGGATTTGGATGAGGACAAATACTAAATGAATGATTAAAGGTAGTAAACGTTTGCTACCTTTAACCGTTCACCCTTTTATCCTCGATTAACGCCTAAGTTCAGTGTCGCTTCCTCTGCCTGCACTTCAACAGTTTGGAAGCCGTTTTGAGTGTTGGCAGCAGTTTCGACTGTCACGGTATAGTCGCCGTTGGAGTTACTGATGCTGGCAGTTTGGTAGGGAGTTGGCTGTTGTAACGGATGTCGAGCTTTAATCAGGCTAATGGCGCGACTGACAGTTTCCGGCAAAATGACAACTAGACCGCCTGAAGGCGCACTATCTAGAGCGGTATTCACTGCTTCGGTTTCATTTAGAATGACTTCGTAGGGGCGATCGCTTCCTCCTTCCTGAATGCCTTGAACAATCAGGGCGGCTGCATCACCCCGTGGACGACCTCTCGTGTCGTCGTCTTCTTTAACGATGATTCGGTCAAAGATATCGGCAGCGAGTTTGCCTAGCGTGATAAAGTCTTCGTCGCGGCGATCGCCTGGCCCACCCACAACGCCGATGCATTCCCCGGGCCAGTTGTTGACAAAGCTGCCTAACGCCTCATAGCTGGCGGGGTTGTGGGCATAGTCAATCAAGGCATGGAATTCTCCCAGGTCAAATAGGTTCATTCTGCCGGGAGTTTGGTCCACCGATGCCTGGAAGGTCATTAGCGCTGCTCGAATACTTTCGATGCTGACACCCTGAGCAAAGGCAGTAAGGCTGGCTGCCAGGGCATTGGCAATCATGAAGGGGGCACGGCCGCCCATCGTCAGCGGCACATGCACTGCTTGCTCGATTCGCAAGGTCCAGTCGCCTTTGAGAATGGACAGGTAGCCGTTCTCGTAGACTGCTGCCAGTCCGCCCCGTTGGGTGTGCGATCGCACCAATTCGTTGTCTGGATTCATCGAAAAGTAGGCAATCTGTGCTTTTACCCGTTGTGCCATTGCTGCAACGAGGGGATCATCAGCACTCAGAACAGCGTAGCCATTGGGTCGAGCTGTTTCTACAACAACGCTCTTGAGGTGTGCCAGGTCTTCTACCGTTTCAATGTCACCAATTCCCAGGTGGTCAGCCGCGACGTTCAACACAACGCCTACATCGCAATAGCTAAAGCCTAAACCCGAGCGCAGAATTCCACCTCGGGCTGTCTCCAATACGGCAACTTCTACGGTTGGGTCTTGCAAAATTACCTGAGCGCTTTGCGGACCAGTCGTATCGCCCTTTTCCACTAAATAATCTTGAATGTAAATGCCGTCGGTGGTGGTGTAGCCCACGACCTGTTGAGTTTGCTTAAAGATGTGGGCAATTAGCCGTGTAGTGGTGGTTTTGCCGTTGGTACCCGTGATCGCAATGATGGGGACGCGGGTCGGGGTTCCGGGCGGAAACAGCATGTTGATTACAGGTTCTGCCACGTTGCGAGGAATGCCCTCACTGGGGCAGACGTGCATCCGGAAGCCGGGGGCCGCATTGACTTCAACAATTACGCCATCGGTTTCACGCAAGGGACGAGAAATATCTGCCGTGACGATGTCGATCCCAGCAATGTCTAGCCCAATGATTCTAGAAACTCGCTGCGCCAGCCAAATGTTTTCGGGATGAATGTCGTCCGTGCGATCGACTGCAATCCCACCTGTGCTCAGGTTTGCGGTAGCTCTGAGATAGCAGATTTCTCCGGCAGGCAAGACGGTGTCGAGATCATAGCCCTGGCGATCGAGCAGTTGCCACGTGGTGCGATCGATTTCAATCCGGGTGAGAATGTTGTCATGTCCTTCGCCCCGCCTTGGATCGCGGTTTGTCTCGTCTACGAGTTCTGAGATCGTCGATTTGCCATCTCCGATGACATGAGCAGGCACTCGTTCTGCAACCGCAACAACCTTGTGGTTAACCACCAATACGCGATGATCCCGTCCGGTGTAGTAACGTTCAACGATGACCGCTTTGGAGACTTCTTTGGCTGCATCATAGGCTTCTTCTGCCAGTTCCCAGGAGTCAATATTGATCGTGATCCCGCGTCCGTGGTTGCCGTCTAGCGGCTTGATCACGATGGGGTAGCCACCTACGTCGGCGATCGCTTGTTCCAGTTCGTCCAGGTAATAAATCACTGCTCCACGCGGTACAGGGACGCCTGCGTCTTGCAGAATCTTCTTAGTGCCTTCTTTGTCAGAAGCCAGTTCAACGCCTAAAATGCTAGTGAAATTGCTCAGCGTTGCCTGCACTCGTTTTTGGTAAGCTCCATGCCCTAACTGGAGCATGGCACGAGAGCCTAGCTGCATCCAGGGAATATCACGGGCTTCGGCTTCTTTAACAATGCTTTCAGTACTTGGTCCCAGAGCTGCCTGGGCACCGAGATCCTGCAAATCGCGCAGGTCTTGCTCCAGCTCTTCAAGCGGGTAGTGTCCGGTTTCAACAATGCTCTGGCAAAGGCGGAATGCAGCTCTAGTGGCATAGCGTCCGGCTTGCTCGTCTATGTATTCCACCACCACCTGATACACTCCGGGGGTTGCGGTTTCGCGGGTGCGACCAAACCCAACGGGCATTCCTGCTAGAGTTTGCAGCTCCAAGGCAACATGCTCCATGATATGTCCCATCATGGTGCCTTCTCGTACCCGACTGAGGAATCCCCCTCGGCAGCCTGGAGAGCAGAAATGTTCAATTAAGCTGGGAAGCGCTTCGGTTAGTCCTTCGTAGAAGCCGGGAATTTCATTGGAGGGACGTTCTGCCAGGTCTTCTAAGTCCAGGCGCACTATCACCAGCTTTTGGTGTCGAATGCTCCAGTAATTTGGACCACGTAAGGTTTGGGTTTTTAGAATTCTCATAACAATGTTGGCGGCTCGCTTGGGGCGAAAAGGACGCTATTCAATACTGTCTAGTCTCAAGCTTGGGAAAACTGTTAGACCGTTCACGGTGAACAGTTTTGAGCTCAGGTGAGTTGAATTAGACTAAAATTTGGCTCACTCCTTAAGCCCTGGTCGCAAGAGCTAGCCGTTTGTTCATGTCGTAGCGATCGCCAGGACTGAGAATGTGAACTCTCAAATTGTGGATGCTGAGCGGATCGGTAGTGCCCACGTCAGATTGATTGGTGTGAGAAACGCTGCTGGGATCAATCACCGTAACCGTACCTTTGCCGATCACCTGAAAGATGCCACTGTCTTCAAATAGCGCGCAGGTATCCTCATCGATGCCGATCCCCAGTTTGTCGGGGTAGATAGAGATCGCGCTCATGAGGCGCGCCATACGATTTCTGTTGTGAAAGTGCTGATCCACAATCACATCAGGAATGATGTTTAGCCCAGTTGCTAAATCTACTAAAGATCGATTTGGTGATTCGCCGCTGCCGCCGCCAGCAATCATGTGTTCTCCCATGACGGCAGCCCCTGCACTCGTACCAGCCAGAGTAATTTCACCTAACTGTGCCCGAACGCGGACTCTTTCCATAATAGGGGTATCTGCCAGCAACCCGCAGAGCCGAAGCTGGTCGCCACCTGTCATGAAAACGCCCGTGCACTGCTCTAGGTAATCTTTCCAGTCAGGATTTTCGCTTTGTTCGCGATCGCGAATATCTAAAATTTCGATCGCTTTTGCCCCCATTTCCTCAAAAATGGTGCGATAGCGATTGCCAATCACGCTAGGTTCACGCGAGGCACAGGGAATAATAGCAATTCGAGCGTCAGTTGCCCCCGCTCGATTAAAAAAAACATTGAGAATTTGCCGTCCGTGAACTTTGTCTTCAGCACCGCCAATCACCAACACGGCAGCTTTTGTCAAATAAGGCATCCTCTGCTCATGGAATTGGGGTTCTAATTGCAGCATGAGATCGCTCCTGGGCATGAAGTTCATCAATCGCTCCAGCAGCTTACTAATTGAGATATTACCTCTATTCATCCTCTTGCTCCACCCTTGAGGTTTTGCACAATTCAGGATGCTTTTAAGCTGAGAAACACAGAACCGTTGATCATTCTACCCACTGCCTCCGCTATCTGAATTTAAGCAGAATACTAAGGGAACAGGTTTTCACCTGGTTGTCTTAGCCTGAACTAGAACTAGACCGACTCAAGCCGCTTCTGTTTCTGGAGCGTTACCAATACACACTATGACAAATATTTAAGCATAACTTAAGAGTTTCTTGATTTTTTCTTATGGAAGGTGAGGAATTGGAAATTAAGGGTTGGGGATGGGGGATCAACCTCGTTCCCAACCCTAATCCCCGCTCAACACTGCTTCAACTTAATGAACCTAGGTCAGCCTCCTCGATATGCTTAGAGGTAATGGGATGTTCAGACATGATGATATTTAGATATAGACTGCTGAGGCGGATTGAATTGGAGAACCTTGTTACTTGACAGGCATTTCCCCAAACCGCTTCTGGTTTGCTTAGTGGCGTTCAAATGCGATCGCCTTATGGATGCGATCGCTCACAAACCTAATCCCCAACACCCGTGCGCTTTGACATCATTACCCTATTCCCAGACTTTTTTGCCTCCCCTTTGCAATCTGGCTTATTGGGCAAAGCTTTAGCAAAACAGATTGCAGAAGTACATTTGACGAACCCTCGCGACTTCACCACTGACAAGCATCGACGAGTCGATGACGAACCCTATGGTGGCGGCGTAGGAATGTTGATGAAACCAGAACCAATTTTTGCGGCGGCTGAGTCGCTTCCGGTTTTGCCTCAACGAGAAGTGATTTTGATGACTCCTCAAGGCAAGACGATGAACCAGCCGATGTTTCAGGAGTTGGCGGCAGGCTACGACCAGTTAGTGATTATTTGCGGCCACTATGAGGGCGTAGATGAGCGCGTTTTGCACCTGGTTACGCGTGAGGTTTCGCTGGGAGATTTTGTCCTCACCTGCGGTGAAATTCCCGCTTTGGCATTGCTGAATGGCGTAATTCGACTCCTACCTGGCACGGTTGGCAAGGTAGAATCGCTCAAGGCAGAAAGCTTTGAAGCTGGACTGTTAGATTATCCGCAATATACTCGCCCGCCTGAGTTTCGGGGTTGGCAGGTGCCAGAAGTGCTACTATCTGGCAATCATGCGGGGATCGATCGCTGGCGAAAAGAGCAGCAAATTCAACGTACCCGCGATCGTCGCCCTGACCTCTACGAAACCTGGCTTAACCAATCCTCCCCTGATCCGCGTGGGCTAGAGTGACTCCATGGCAGCAATCAAGCTTTTTATTCTGGCTGGGCAAAGCAATATGGTGGGGCGGGGAGAACTTACGGAACTGCCCCAAGAGCTAAAACAGCCAAACTTTCAGGTATTGTGGTACGGCTCTGATGGATGGCGACCGCTCAGCCCGCCTACCGAGCCACTGCCCTGGAGCAGCAAATATCTGGAGCTTCGATTTGGCATGGAGGTTTCGCTGGGGCGATCGCTCTCCGAGTCGCTCTATCAATCCGTCGCCATTGTCAAATATGCGGTTGATGGTACTGATCTAGGGGAACAGTGGCAGCCTCAAAACTGTACGCTCTACTGCGCCATGCGCGACCGGGCGAATATGGCAATCGCTGACCTGAAAGACCAGGGCTATGAGGTAGAGGTCGCAGGTTTTTTCTGGATGCAAGGGGAGAGCGATGCCCTTTATCGTCCCTGGGCAGTTCGCTACGACAGAAATTTGGCTCGGCTATTTGCCCAAACTCGGCGCGACTTTGGAGCTGATCTGCCGATTGTTTATGGCATGGTGTCAGGTGATCCCGAGCGACTGCCGTATCTGCAAACTATTAGAACAGCCCAACAGCAGCTTGACCAGCGCGACCATCAGGCGATCGCCGTTGAGACTGAAAGCTACACCAAGTCCGATACAATTCACTGGAACACAGCCAGTACACTCAAAGCTGGAGAAGAATTTGCCTCTGCCTGGTTGACATTGGGCGAACCTCAAACGCCTTTGCCCTTCACCCCTCAACCCCAGTTTGTAATGGGCTTAGCTGCGTTTGTTCTTTTGCTTATAGGGGCAGCTGTCTTCTCCTGGTCTGCTCGAAAAGCTAAGGCTTGATTTTAGGAGTGTTTCAGTGTCAGTTAATCTTCGGATTGGAAATGGTTACGACATTCATCAGTTGGTTCGCGATCGCCCCCTGATCTTAGGTGGCATCAAAATTTCTCATGAATTAGGACTGCTAGGTCACAGCGACGCAGATGTGCTGACTCACGCGATCATGGATGCGATGCTGGGAGCACTAAGCCTGGGTGATATTGGGCATTATTTTCCCCCAACTGATCCTCAATGGGCGGGTGCCGATAGCTTATTGCTACTGGCGCAGGTCAACCAGTTGATCCAGGAGCGGGGGTGGCAGGTGAGCAATCTAGATTCGGTGATTGTGGCAGAGCGCCCAAAACTCAAGCCGCACATTCAGGCAATGCGCGATCGCCTTGCCGAAGTTCTAAAACTTGCCCCCGACCAGATTGGGATTAAGGCTACTACCAATGAAAAGTTAGGACCCGTTGGGCGAGAGGAAGGAATTGCTGCTTACACGGTTGCCCTGCTAGAGAGGCAGGGCAGTTAAAGAGTCTGTTTGGGTATAGTAGAAGACGAGTGTAAATTTTTAAGACCTATATGGCTGCCAATCTTGCTCAGGCTTCCGCTCAGATAGCAGCGCAGGATGCACCAGCACTAAAGCGCGTCTTTGACACGATCACCCTAGAGAGCTGCCCACGTTTATACAACTTCCACATGCACACTGTCTGCTCAGATGGCAGGTTGCAGCCTGAGCGGTTGATGGAACAGGCGATCGCTCTCGGTCTAAAAGGACTAGCAATCACCGATCACCACACGGTCAAGGGCTACTATGCTGCGCAAGAGTGGCTACAGTGGTACACGCCCGAATTAGCTCAGGTCGGTACTGTGCCTCGCCTCTGGACGGGCGTAGAAATTAACGCTGGACTATTAGAAACCGAGGTACACATCCTTGGTTATGCGTTTGATCCAACTCACTCAGCACTTCAGCCTTATCTAAAACGAGAGTCTAGCACCGGAGATCACTACCAGGCGGAGCAAGTCATCCACGCCATTCAAGCGGCAGGTGGTCTGGCAGTGTTGGCACATCCGGCTCGCTATCGGCGATCGCACCACCAACTGATACCTGAAGCAGCCCGACTGGGGATTGATGGGGTGGAGACATACTACGCTTACAACAACCCTCAACCCTGGAAACCTAGTCCAAAGCAAACGCAAGAAATAGAGCTATTAAGCAAGACCCACAGTCTATTCAGCACTTGTGGCACAGATACCCACGGTCTGAGCTTATTACAACGGCTTTAAGATCAGGTTAAACTTTCAGCCGTTTTCGTAACATGGTTGGCAAAGTGTAACCCAAGGCTGCTAGAGGTTTTTAAGTATTGAAAGTAAGCCTAGAAAGTCGTGTCAATTTGATTTTTGTTTGTGGCACAGGCTGAACGTGCCAGGAGTTTATTAGCGAGAAATTGCTTGAATCCTCTTTTCTGTTAAGTAATTTTAAGTAATTCTTATTTCCTTGTGTTATCAGACGATTGCAGTCGTGCTAGATAAAAGGCATCTACTGCAAAACCTTGGCGAAACTAGCGTCAGCAAAAAGGCACTTCCTGAGAAGTGCCTTCAAATTGGATTGAGTAAAGCTGATTTAATAAATCTAATGACAAACACACAGCTTCTTTAGAACAGCGCTTTTCTAGGGTAAAGCGCCACTCTGCATAGTGATAATGCCGATTACTCCTACGCTGGCTAGAGCGAATAGAAGAACCATGGAGATAGATTGTCCCAGATGTTTTGAAGTTTTCATAAGTTTCTTACCTCTTCCTTAATTTTTTAAGAATGTTCCTCAGAATACCAAAGAACTTCTTGGGACGAAATGAAACAGGTAGAAACTTAAATCAACTTAATCTTTCTTAGAATTTCCGATCGCTCCAACTCACAATTCTCAAGCCAAAACTTTGCTTTGCGATCGCTCTATTCGCTCCATGCTTTAAATGAATTCGCTATAGTGCTGCAAACGGTTTGAGTGGGCAAATGTTGGGGCAGTCGTGAAAAAAGTTGGATTTATTGTTTTTGCAATTCTCTTGGGAATCAGCTTGGGTACGCTTGCGGCAATTTCCCTCTCTTGGCAGCAAGCAACACAGCTACCGGAGTGGTATGACAGTCAAAAACAAGCAACCAATCTAGACGCAACGGAAAGCGCGATCGCCAGAGATAGAATCATTCGAGGAATAACCACAACTAGTAGCAGTGGAATCACCCGCATTGATGGTGAACTCAATGCAACAGATATTAATCAGTTAGTTGTGGGAGCGATCGCCACTAATCCTAACTACCGTCCTGTGTTAGAGGGCACTAGAGACATTAATACGACCATTCAAAACGGTCAGGTGCAAAGTGGAGCTGTGGTCAATCTGTCTGAAATTCCAACGGAGCAACTCAACCCAACAGAACGAGCTTTATTGGAGCGGCTTTCCCAAACCTTTCCGGCTTTAGCAGACCGAGAGATTTACCTTGGCATAGAAGGACAACCCAGCTTTGAGCAGGGGCGCTTGTTGTTAAGTGAGGATACAGTTGTTCGCGTGGGCGATCTGAGGCTAACGCTCGACCAACTCCAAAGCCTGTTTGGAGTTTCAAGAGAACAGATCGAGCAGCAAATTAACCAGAAGCTTCAGCAAGAAGGACTGGATTTAAGCACAGTTGAGTTTGAGGGCGATAGCGCTGTGGTCAGAGGAGAGGTGCGATCGCCCTGAGTTACTCTCAACCCTCAATCACTCATGCACTACAACTGGGGTGCCCATCTCTGCCCAACTAAACAACCACTCCGCGTGATCGACAGCAACATTGACACAACCGTGGCTCATCGGCACGCCAAACTGATTGTGCCAGTAGGCACCGTGAATTCCATAGTTACCGGAGTAGTACATCACAAACGGCACATCGGGAATGTCGTAGTCATCTCCCTGCATTCGCGCGACGCGATGCATAGATTGAACTTCAAATGTGCCAGTCAGGGTAGGAGTTGCGTCTCTGCCAGTTGAGACAATCACTGCCCGCACCGGATTGCCGCCTTCCCAAGCAATCAAGCGCTGTGTAGACAGGTCAACCTGAATCCAACGTTGGCTCGACTGCTGTAAGTCGTACATGCGAGTAGCGATCGCCTCTGCATTGTCAGATGGCTCGACCGCCAATACTGACCCAGATTTTGCTCCAGCAATGGAGAGTGCTAGCGCCAATGCCGTAGTTAGGGAAACCTGAACCCCAAATTTTCTCAAAGATAAGAGTAAGCCAGGACAGGTGAAGCGTTTCATATCAAGATTTGCAACCAATGCTATGAATAGCGACCTGTTTCAAAACACAAAATGTTCCTACAATTGCGTTTCTGCTAGAAATCTTCACTTAAGCCGTGTTGAACAGGTTCTCTAATACCACTTCCAAACATTAGAGCTACCAGAAATAGCGTCACAGATGGAAGGACATCCTGCGAGACGAGGTGCCCTTCCATCTGTGGCTTGTTTTTATAGAAACGGTATAAGAACACTGAGCAGGGTTCATTGTCCTTGACATGAAGAGGCTGTTCTGAGGAAGCAGGCTAAGTAAAAATACTAAAGAAAATCTGAAGAATACTTCGTTGGTAGGAGGCAAAAAGCGGGTTGAGGTGAGAAGATCTTCAAAAAAGCTCTTGACAGTCGTTCTTTCTATATATCGTGACTAAGTAATAATTTTCATGGACTACTCGCCCCTATTTGGTAGATCTTCCAAAGTTGATCGCGTTCTCGTTGTAGACGATTCGCCCGACAACACGTTTTTAATTCAAGCAATTTTGGAGGAAGAGGGATATAAGATCGACGTTCTCAACAATGGCAGCGATGCTCTCGCCTACATTAATGCGTCTCCACCCGATCTGCTACTGCTAGACGTGATGATGCCAGGAATGGATGGCTTTGAGGTAACACAGCGGATTCGTAAAAACGCTAAGCTGCCGTTTATTCCAATTTTATTGATTACGGCTCACGACCAACCCCGTGTGTCGCAAGGGTTGGATATTGGTGCAGATGATTTCATTCGTAAACCCGTTGAGTTTGATGAACTGTTAGCCCGGGTACGATCGCTGCTGCGACTCAAGCACAGTGTTGATGAGCGAGATCAAATTGCCCGTCAGCGTGAAGATTTTGTCTCGCGTCTTACTCATGATCTGCGGACTCCACTTGTAGCAGCAGACCGGATGATGTCGTTGCTGCAGCAGGGGGCGTTGGGCGAGTTGTCTCCTGAGGTCATAGAGGCCCTGGCGACCATGGAGCGCAGCAATCAAAATCTGCTCGATATGGTCAATACCTTGCTTCAGGTTTATTGCTATGAGGCAGGACGGAAGACGCTTAGCCTGACCCCAATCGATGTGCGCCAACTGCTTAAGGAAGTTGTGCAAGGGCTGATGCCGATTGCCCTCGATAAGGGACTGGCTCTGCAAACGAATCTTGCCAACGATGATAAGCTGATTGAGCTGCGGGGCGATCGCCTGGAACTACACCGTGTTTTTACCAATTTAGTCGGCAACGCGGTCAAGTTTACGGACACTGGCTCAGTCACCGTTCGACTCAGCACCACCGTTCACGTAAAGGCAGACCAATCTGCTGAATCTTGGGTCAAGGTAGAAGTCGAAGATACTGGCCCAGGAATTTCGCCAGAGTATCACAGCTCTTTGTTTGAGCCGTTCCGCCACGGCAACCACAAGCGATCGGGTAGTGGACTGGGGCTACATCTTTCCTGCCAAATTATCAAAGCGCACCGGGGCACCATTGAGGTTGAATCTCAGTTGGGCAAGGGTAGTCTGTTTACGGTGGAATTGCCGACTCATCTCTAGAACAGATCCGCTCTGTCTACCTACCAAAATTTTGGTGGAACCTGTCACAATTAAGGCGATTCCCCTTTTTGAAGTAGGTTGAGGCAGCATGGTGCAGTTAGCGACCAGTCAGGTTCACGAACTTGTGCAGCAGCAGCGACAGTTTTTTAACAGCGGCAAGACAAAATCCGTTGACTTTCGCATTGCTCAACTTCAAGCCTTGAAGCAGGCAGTCATCGATCACCAGGCTGCCATTTTGAGCGCCCTTGCAGAAGATCTGGGAAAACCGGAGTTTGAAACGTTTGCCACTGAAATTGGCGTAACGCAAGAAATTGATTATGCCTTAAAGCATATTCGCACTTGGGTTAAGCCCAAGAGAGTAGCCGCACCGTTTACGCAGTTTCCTGGGGTGGCAAAGATTTTGCCAGAACCTTTGGGGGTTGTACTGATTCTCGGACCCTGGAACTATCCGTTTCAACTGATGATTTCGCCGCTGGTGGGTGCGATCGCCGCTGGCAACTGTGCCCTGCTAAAGCCATCTGAAATTGCCCCAAGCACCTCTCGGCTAGTCGCAGAAATCATCCAAAAAACCTTTGACCCTGCCTATGTCAGCGTTGTAGAAGGCGGTGTAGAGGTCAGCAAAGCTGTTTTAGCAGAAAAGTTTGACCACATCTTCTTCACAGGCGGTACGGCGATCGGCAAAATTGTCATGGCTGCGGCGGCTCAACATCTGACTCCTGTAACACTAGAGCTAGGCGGCAAAAGTCCTTGTATTGTCGATCGCAACATTTCCCTAGAGGATGCTGCCAGACGAATTGCTTGGGGCAAGTTTATCAATGCGGGTCAAACCTGCGTTGCACCCGATTATCTGCTGGTTGATCGCCAGGTTAAACCTGCCCTGCTGACCGCGATTCAAACTTGCATTCAAGAATTTTATGGAGAAGATCCGGCTACAAGTCCAGACTATGCCAGAATTGTAAGCCCCAAGCAGTTTTCGCGATTAGCAAACCTTCTGCAGAGTGGCAAGATTCTGATAGGGGGTAAAACAAATGAGCAGGAGCGTTACATTGCGCCAACTTTGATAGATCAGATCTCACCCGATGATCCGGTGATGCAAGAGGAAATTTTTGGGCCAATTCTGCCAGTGATTGAGTATGAGGATATCGGCGAGGCGATCGCCCTGATCAACAGCAAATCCAAACCTCTGGCGCTCTATCTCTTTTCGCGTGACAAACAGCTACAGCAGCGAGTGCTTCAAGAAACCTCCTCTGGTGGTGTTTGCATCAATGACACGATCATGCATATTGGCGTTCCAGAACTTCCCTTTGGCGGCGTTGGCGATAGCGGAATTGGCAGCTATCATGGCAAGTCCAGTTTCAATACCTTTTCCCATCACAAAAGCATTCTGCAAAAATCCTTTTGGTTTGGGCTCAAAATTTTATATCCACCCTATGCAGGCAAACTCGACCTGCTGAAAAAAGTCTTCAGTTAATCGAGAAAAACTAATATGGCTCAAGAACTGACGCTGATTGTTGAGATGGTTACGGTTCTTGGAACTGCAACGCTGGGAGGATACTTAGCCAACCGACTTCATCAGCCTGTACTGTTGGGCTATCTGCTGAGTGGAATTGTCGTTGGACCAGCAGGTTTTGGGCTGGTCAGGTTAGAAGGCGACATCGCAGTTTTATCTGAGGTCGGAGTCGCACTGCTGCTTTTTACTCTGGGAGTAGAATTTTCTCTGGCAGACTTGCTGCAGTTTCGACGCATTGCCTTGGGGGGCGGCTCAATTCAAATTTTACTGACCACGTTGTTGGGAGGTGGATTAGCCTATGCGACAGGTTGGGTAGATACCGTTCCGACTGCCATTTTTCTGGGAGCCGTGCTTTCTCTCTCCTCAACGGCAGTCGTGCTAAAAAGCTTGATTGAGCGAAACGAGGTGCAGACAGCCTACGGGCAGGTCATGCTGGCAATGCTGATTGCCCAGGATTTAGGTTTAGGGCTTATGCTGGCCGTTTTGCCTGCTTTAACTCAACCGCCAGAGGCGATCGGCGGTGCACTGATCAGCGCCTTGGTGAAATCTTTATTTTTTATAGCCATAGCACTAGTTGTGGGAATATGGCTGATTCCGCTGATTATGCGGCGGGTGGTCAGAACGGGCTCCCAGGAAGTGTTCATTCTGACGATTTTTACCCTTTGTCTGGGCGTAGCGCTGCTAACTTCAGTGTTGGGTTTGGGGATCGCAATGGGCGCTTTCGTAGCAGGGCTGATGATTTCAGCTGTTGACTCCGCAGACCAGGCACTAGATAAAGTTTTGCCGATGCGTGATGTGTTTTCGACGCTGTTTTTTGCCTCGATCGGCTTGCTGATTGATCCCCTGTTTTTGTTGGAAAATATTTGGGTGTTGCTGGGGTTGGTGGCGATCGCCATGATTGGCAAAGCCTTGATTGTGACTGGTGTTGTCCGGCTGTTCGGCTATTCTCTTAAAACATCACTCACGGTAGGACTAGGGATTAACCAAATTGGAGAATTTTCCTTTGTTCTGGCAGGAGTTGCCCAAAGTCTAGATTTGTTTTCGCCCCGACTCTATGGACTGACTGTTGGCACAACCGCTGTAACGCTCCTAGTTACGCCATTTTTTCTCAAAGCATCTCCTTATCTTTTCAGCACTCTAGAAAGATTGCCGCTGGTTGGCTCAATGCTGCGCGACAGTCAGGCTCCTCGTGCCATTGCGGTTGACGCAGGCATCTCTAACCACATCGTGGTGGCAGGTTATGGCAGGGTTGGGCAAACACTCGTGCGGCTCCTGCATTCTCAAGGGCATCATGTTTTGGTGATTGACAACAATGAGGCGACTGCTCAAGCTTTGCGAGATCAGGATATTCCTTACCTTTACGGAGATGCATCCAGTGAGCTGGTGTTGCAAAAGGCGTATCTACCTAAGGCAAAGGCATTAGCGATCGCCCTACCCGATCCCCTAGCTACTCGGCTGACACTTAAGCGGGTGCTAAGCTTGGCTCCCGATCTGGACACGATTGTGAGAGCGCACGTTAACCAAGAGATTGACGTACTCTACCAACTCGGAGCGCAAGAGGTCGTTCAGCCTGAGTTCGAGGCGGCTTTAGAAATGGGAGCGCATCTGTTGCTTAATTTAGGCAGTCAGCCTAACCAGGTTCTAAAAGTAATTAATACCTATCGCTCTAGGCGCTATCGCGACATTGTGCCCGAACGAACGGAACTGGTCGTAACTGACTTAGAAACTGCAATGGAAGGGCTTCAAGGGGAATGGCATACATTAATGCCAAGTTCTCCCTTGAATGGGTTAACGCTAGCAGAAGCTGACATTCGGCACAAGACTGGTGTGACGATCATGGCAATTCGGCGTGGCAGGGAGGTAAACCGTTATCCTGGTGCAGACACGCTGCTGTTGGAGGGCGATCGCCTGCTTGGAGTCGGCAGCATAGAAGAACGAACCGCTTTTAAAGCACTAATCAGCGGCAAAGGTTAACTCATCCCTCATCATTCGCCAATGTCTCTAACGACTCTTGCTGTTCTTCCTCAACGGAATAAATGCTTTCTGTCACATAGGGTAGACTAGCGCCTCGCAAACCTCGTCTGATGCGGTCTGGGGTTTCTGGGAACGTGACAAACAGCGGATGCGTCTCATCAGCTCCCTCGCTCAGAATGTGTCGATGGCGAGGGGGCATCATCCACTCATACCCTTTGTCGAGCCAAATTTGAGTTTGTCTCCAACGACCCAGTAGTTCTGAAAAATCTTCTTGAGGTCGATGGATAAAAACAAAAATTTCTACGCCCGTCTTGATTTTCCACTCTGGATCGCACATCAAAATACCAACGTCACAGGGCAGCCGAACTATTTGTCCGGCTGCAATGCTGACTTCTGTTGCACTGATTGCAGGTGCTGCATCCCGAATCCGAACGACTGGGAGCGGAATCGTAATCACGCTCTCGCTGGGGCGGCGCATACTGGGGATCATTTCCAGATAGGGGCGAAATCGCTTGAGTAGGGCGATCGCCCCCAAGTGGTCACTGTAGTCCGCCAAAGACTCTTCGTAGTGAGATTGTCGAGTCATAGTGCTGGATTAACCGATTGCGTCCATGACCTTAAACATCGGTAGGTACATGGCAACCAGAATCGAGCCCACCATGCCACCCAAAATGACAATCATGATCGGCTCCATAATGCTGGTCAACGCTTTGACGGCTTGCTCTACTTCATCCTCGTAGAAGTCTGCCACCTTCATCAGCATCGTATCGATTTCTCCAGTTTCTTCACCGATACTGATCATCTGAATTGCCATGACTGGAAAGACCTGCTCTTTCTGCAGGGCCAGACTGATCATGCCACCAGACTGTACCTCCCGTTTTGCTTCATCAACTGCGTTCGCAATCACCTGGTTTCCTGCGGTATCTCGCACAATTTCCAGAGCCGTAAGAATGGGAACTCCAGATCGAGATAAAGCACCAAAGGTACGGCAGAAACGAGCAGTGGCAGTTTTCTGGATCAAATCACCAAACAGAGGCATCTTTAAGAAAAACCGATCCATCGTTTCCCGTCCAACCCGAGTACTATAGTACTGCCGATAGGCAAACGCTAACACGACCAGAATAATGATTAGACCAATCACGTAGGTGGGCGTTCTTAAAAAGGCGCTGATCTGAAGCATCACCTGAGTAAATATAGGCAGCTCTGCGTCTAGCTCATCGAAGATGCCCGCAAAAATAGGTAGCAGGAAGACAGTCATCCCAATAAAGACGGAGATCGCAATAACTCCTACTGCGATTGGATAAGTTAGTGCAGACTTAATCTGGTTTTGCAGCCGAGAAACGTCCTCTAGCAACTTTGCCAGACGATTCATGACTTCATCCAACACCCCCCCCACTTCTCCAGCCTGCACCATGCTGACATAGAGATTGTCAAAACATTTAGGGTGCTTTCGCATCGAGTCTGAAAGGTTAGTACCCTGCTGCACATCTGAGCTAATCTCTTGCAACGCTTTCTTAAGTTTTGGATTAGGGCACTGATCAGACAACACGCCTAGCCCTCTCACCATTGCCACGCCAGCATTAATCAACACTGCAAACTGACGAGAAAAAATTGCTTTGTCCTTGATTGAAACGTTGGTTAAGGCAGTTTGAAGCTGGCTCAGATCAACGTTCATGTTCAAGCCCTGATCTTCAGTCAGTTCTTGAACAAACAATCCCTGCTCCCGCAGCGTAGAACGCGCTTCAGCGGGAGTGTCTGCCATAATTTTTTGCCGTCTTGGGTTTCCTTTAGCGTCTCGTGCGCGAACAACGTAGGTAGGCATGTCTCACCGTCTGAGTAAGTAAGGGGGTGTGAAGAGAAGAGGACAAAAAGGGAATAATGGGGAGTTTACCCGGAGTCAAGCCAATTTTGTCACCCTAGTAAAGATTGATTTCAGGTGCCAGGATTGTCTCTGAGGTGCAGGCTCAATCCCTGGAGAGGTTTAACAATCCTGGCACGTTGCCAGGTTATCTGGGGTTAGCGCCCGCATAGTTATTTGGCTTAGTTGGGATTGGCGCACCAGTACCGCCAATCAAGCGTTGCAACTCGTCTGGTCGAGAGGTTCTAGACATAGCGGATTCAAAGGAAATCAGCCCCGCTTTATATTGATCTGCCAAAACTCTTTCAAGCGTTTGCATTCCCAACTTACCGCCCGTTTGAATTGCTGAGTAGATTTGAGCGGTTTTGCCCTCTCGAATCAAGTTGGCGATCGCCGGAGTCACAATCATGATTTCCTGGGCCATGACCCGCCCAAACTCGTTTGGCTTGGGATTTTTTCTCGACACCAAAGTCTGGCTAAACACCGCTACCAAGGAGTTAGAAAGCTGAACCCTGACCTGCTGCTGTCGCTCCGAAGGAAACACGTCGACCATGCGGTCAACGGTTTGGGACGCCGAACTGGTGTGCAGAGTCGCAAAGACGAGGTGTCCAGTTTCAGCAGCGGAGATAGCCAGAGAAATGGTTTCCAGGTCACGCATCTCTCCAACCAAGACGATGTCCGGGTCTTCCCGCAAAGCAGCTCTTAGCGCGTTAGAAAAACTCTTGGTGTCTTCGCCCAACTGCCGCTGGTGGATCAGACTCTTGATCGGTTCGTAGACAAATTCAATGGGGTCTTCAATCGTTAGAATGTGTTCTGCGCGAGTCCGATTGATCAGGTCGATCATCGCTGCCAGCGTTGTTGTCTTACCAGAGCCAGTAGGACCAGTCACCAGAATCAAGCCTCTTGGCTTTTCTGCCATTTCACGCACTACATCTGGCAACCCAAGCTTCTCAAAGCTAGGAATTTTGGAGCTGAGCGCCCGCAAACAGGCGGCGTAGGTTCCTCGATCTTTGTAAACGTTTACGCGAAAACGAGCCAATCCCTTTACCCCGTAGGAACAGTCGAGTTCCCAGTTTTGCTCTAAATTTTTCCGCTGAGTATTGTTGAGCATACTGAAGATCAGTCGCTGGCACTGTTCAGAGGTCAGTGGTTCATCTCCAATCGGAGTTAGATGACCACTGATGCGGAAGTATGGCGGCAACCCAGCAGAGAGGTGAAGGTCCGATCCACCCATCTCAATCAACTGCTCCATCAAATCTTCGATCATTAACTCCATTTGTTTTTCTCCTTTAAATTTGGTGATGCAGGGTTAGCGGCTTTCATCGCTGACGATGCTTCAAGCTGAACAATGATTTGGATGATACATACTCCAGGAAAAACTTCTAATCCTGGAAACGGGGAGTCGTACAGTAGGGACAGTCTAACCATTCTGGACGATGCTCAGCACCGCAGACTCGACAGGTCAATGAACTCTTACGCTTAGCTTTTAGCTCTGCTTCTAAGCCTGTATCGGTGAATGTAACCCGCTCAACCTCATCCAGCGTCGTAGACCCTTGACGTACCAGGTTCAAACTGTAGGACAGCAGCGTTTTCATGCCTTCTTCGACCGCTACTTCCTTGATGCGTTCGGTGGGCGCACCCTCGGTAATCATGGTTTGTAGTCGCTCGGTAACGCGCATCACCTCATAAACCCCACAGCGACCTTTGTAGCCAATGCCGCCGCAGGCTGAGCAAAGTTCTCCTGCTTCTCTTGCAAGCAGAATTTCTTCTGCTTGCAAAAAGTTGGCTTTATAAAACGTAATTTCAGCGTCGTGGCTGACAGAAAGTCCAAACCGAGCCAGTTCTTCGTGGGATGGGTTGTATGGAATGCGGCATTCGCTACATACTCGACGAACTAGACGCTGGGCCAGTACCCCAATCAGAGAACTGGAGACCATGAAGGGTTCAATACCCATCTCGTCTAGACGGGCGATCGCACTGGCTGCATCGTTCGTATGTAGCGTTGTTAAGACAAGGTGTCCCGTTAAAGCAGCTTCGATCGCCGTCTTCGCCGTCTCCTTGTCTCGCGTCTCACCTACCAGAATCACATCTGGGTCTTGTCGCAAAAATGCCCGCAGCACTGAAGCAAAATCTACGCCCTTCTCCCGCAAGACCTGAACCTGAGTCAGTCCTGGCAGTGTATATTCAATTGGGTCTTCAACTGTACTGATATTGACGCCGGGGTCATTTCGCTCTGCCAGCGCTGAATATAGCGTCGTGGTTTTACCTGATCCGGTTGGGCCAGTGACCAGAATCAACCCAAATGGACGAGCAACCATCTCCTGCATAATCTGCAAGGTATCTGGGTCAGTAATCAGTTTGTCTAGACCAAGCTGAGTCGCAGAGTTGTCTAGAATCCGCAGAACGACTTTCTCTCCGTAGCGGCTAGGCAGTGTGCTAACCCGAAAATCAATTTTGCGATTATCAAAAATTCGCCGAATTCGACCATCTTGGGGCAAGCGGCGCTCAGCGATATCTAGCTCAGCGATGACTTTGAAACGGGCTGTCACCGCAGCCACAATTTTTTTGGGTAGGGGATCAAACGCTTGCCGCAGTACACCATCCTTACGAAAGCGTACCCGCAAAGACTCTTCCTGAGGCTCGATATGAATATCAGAAACCCCCTCCTGCAGAGCTTTGACCATGATTTTGTTGACCAGAGCAATGACTGGAGCCGCCTCTGCATCTTGCAGAGCCTCATCTAGGTTTGCATCTAGATCGCCTGGTGCTTCTTGTAGGTCTAAGTAGTCTAGAACCTCCAGGTCTGCTTTAACATCTACCTTCGATTCCTGTTCACGCTGCTTTTCCCGCTCTTGTTGCTCATCAAGATAATGATTGATGATGCGCTGATAATCTTCTGCGGTAATCACCATCCGCCGAAGCCCCAACCCTTTGGGTCTCAACAGTCGATTCAAGTCGTCCTGTGCATCTAGATTGTCTGGATCAACCATTGCCACAAGAACATAGGGCAAGTCTCCCTCCTGCTTAGACACAGGCACCAACCGATGGCGACGGCAAAAATCAACTGGAATCAGCGTGTCAATCAGCAGGCTTACTTGATTTGAGGAAATCTGGTTGATTTCCGGGTCGAGAGACTCAACGCCGTAGAGAATTTTAAGTTCAAATAGCTGCTGCTTCTTGTATTGGCGTAACAAGTCCGGCGGAAGCTGCTGCCCTGTAATCATCTCCAGCACTTCGGTCAGGGGTCTGCCTGACTTACGGCTTTCAACTAGAGCTTGCTGCATCTGCTCGTTGTTGATGTAGCCCGACTGAATCAGTTTGTTACTAAAGGGCGAAAAATTATGCTGGACGATTAGGGCACGGCGCTGTGACGGGGAATTAGCCATAGCTGATGCAGAAAGTCTCCTTACAAGAGGGTCTCAGGATTGTTACCAGAGCGTTTATGAGGATAATCGACTCGCAGCTAAAGTTAATTAAGGCTGCGTGAGAAATTTGCTAGGCCTTGGAAGCGTCGCACTTTTCAAAGAACTCCATGAAAGAATCATAGTGCGATGAAACCTGAAGAGGCTAGTCGGAAACTACCAGAGATTTGTCCGTATCGGGTTGCGATAGAGTAGTACTCGGTTGGATGGGGTTAAATAGCTAAACTTTGTGTTCACGATAATAGCCTGTACGACCAAATTTAGCTCTCTACCCAAACGCTCTGGGTTAAAAAGCATTGTCCAATTCGCTTAATCGTTAGAATCATCCATAGATGAACTCGTATCCATTGAAGACCTTTTCCAAATCAAGACAACAAATTAGCAAAGTTTTGACAACGGATTCGGTTTAATTGGAAATAGCCCACGAGAAATTCAGTTCTAGGTTCTGGATATAGTAGACAATGATTGAGGAAGAAAAGCAGCTAGAGAACGTTCAAGGGTCAGAGGCTGATACCTCAGAGGATGTACAGCAAGTGGAGAGTGAAACAATGCCCGATGAGGCAACGGTACAAAATAGTCAAGAGGTCGCTTCAGAGTATTCAACTGCGGACCCGGAGTCTGTGGGGCAAGTGATCGAAGCTGAAGCTGAACCTGTAGAAGCTGAGCCAGAGGTTCAACCTGTAGAAGCTGAGGTAGACAGTCGAGCGATCGCCGAGCTAACTCAACAAGTCGAGTCTTTAAAGGCTCAGGTTGAAGAACGCACGGGGCAGTACATGCGGATTGCCGCTGATTTTGACAACTTCCGCAAGCGGACTCAAAAAGAGAAGGAAGACTTGGAGCAGCAGGTCAAATGCTCCACGATCGTCGAGTTGCTGCCAGTGGTCGATAACTTTGAGCGGGCGCGATCGCAGATCAAGCCGCAAACTGATCAGGAGATGAATATTCACAAGAGCTACCAGAGCGTTTACAAGCAGCTGGTTGATTGTCTCAAGCGGGTTGGCGTAGCGCCTATGCGTTCTGAAGGCAAAGAATTTGACCCCAATCTGCATGAAGCTGTCATGCGAGAAGCAACAGACGAACATGCTGAGGGCACTGTGATCGAGGAGTTAGTACGAGGCTACCTCCTGGGTGAGCGAGTTTTACGCCATGCGATGGTTAAAGTTGCTACCGCCCCAGAACCCGTGATAACTTCGGATGAAGCATATCAGGGCGAGACTGACGGTTAAGGGAATCTCAGTAGACGCGTACTTTATTTACAAGTTCTTGATAAGGTGCGTGTTGTTTCTACGGTTATAGCTGTCGCTTTGCTAAGGGGTTGCCCATAAAATTTAGGCTAAGCTGATCAGATTCCCGAAAAATTGCGGAATACTCTGTTAGAAATGAGTTCAATTCATCTACATTTTGTACTCATTCACTTGAACACGTTCACAGCCGCTAATTATGGGAAAAGTCATTGGTATTGACCTGGGCACGACAAATAGCTGTGTTGCTGTCTTGGAGGGCGGTCAACCGATCGTCATCTCCAACTCCGAAGGAGGGCGGACAACTCCCAGCATTGTTGGCTTTGCCAAAACGGGTGAGCGGCTGGTGGGGCAGCTAGCAAAGCGACAAGCTGTAACGAATGCCGAAAATACTGTTTTCAGTATCAAGCGATTTATTGGTCGGCGTTGGGATGATACCGAAACTGAGCGAACTCGAGTTTCCTACACCTGTATCAAGGGTAAGGATGACACGGTAGACGTGCAGATTCGGGGTCGCACCTACACTCCCCAAGAGATCTCAGCCATGATCCTGCAAAAGCTCAAGCAGGATGCTGAAAATTATCTGGGTGAACCTCCCACTCAAGCTGTGATTACGGTTCCTGCATACTTTACGGACGCTCAGAGACAAGCCACTAAAGATGCTGGAACGATCGCAGGGCTAGAAGTATTACGAATTATTAATGAGCCGACGGCCGCTGCATTATCTTACGGTCTCGATAAGCAAGACCAGGATCAAACCGTACTGGTTTTTGACCTCGGAGGCGGCACCTTTGACGTTTCAGTCTTACAGCTAGGGGATGGTGTGTTTGAGGTCAAGGCGACTTCAGGCAACAATCACTTAGGCGGTGATGATTTTGATAATGCCTTGGTGCGCTGGATGATCGATAGCTTTAGAGAAAATGAAGGCATCGATCTGTCGATTGATAAAATGGCGCTTCAGCGTCTGAGAGAAGCGGCTGAGAAAGCCAAAATTGAGCTTTCTAACATGCTGACGACCTCAATCAATTTGCCGTTCATCACAGCGGATGAAACGGGTCCCAAGCATCTAGAAATGGAGCTAACTCGCGCTAAGTTTGAGGAATTAGTCAATCACCTGGTACTCAGCACGATCGAGCCAGTCAATCAAGCACTCAAGGATGCTGACCTGACCGGTGAGGATATCGATCGGATTATTCTGGTTGGAGGTTCTACCCGAATTCCGGCGGTTCAGGACGCGATTCGCCAGTATTTTAATGGCAAAACTCCTGATCGCTCAGTTAACCCCGATGAGGCTGTGGCGTTAGGTGCAGCAGTGCAAGCAGGTGTCTTGGCTGGCGAAGTCAAGGATTTGCTTCTGCTTGACGTAACACCGTTGTCTCTAGGCATTGAAACGCTAGGTGAAGTGTTTACCCGAATCATTGAACGAAATACGACTATTCCTACAAGCAAGACGCAGACATTCTCGACCGCGACCGATGGTCAAACTTCAGTCGAAATCCATGTTCTGCAAGGAGAACGAGCTTTAGCAAAAGACAACAAAAGTCTGGGTAAATTTCAGCTAGCGGGCATTCCGCCTGCACCTAGAGGAGTGCCTCAGATTGAGGTGTCGTTTGAAATTGACGCAAATGGCATTCTTCAGGTGGCAGCTAGAGATAAGGGCACCGGGCGAGAGCAAAGCGTGCGAATTACCAACACAGGTGGACTAACCCCATCTGAGATCGAGCAAATGAAGCTAGATGCGGAGATTAACGCAGAGGATGATCTGCGCCGCAAGCAACTGGTGGAATTGCGGAATCAGGCAGATGGGCTGTTCTATAGCTGGGAGACAACGCTCAGGGATAATGCTCAGTTTATTACTGATGGTCTTAAAGCAGAGGCAAATGAGCGAGTGGCTGAACTGCGGGCGGCGATCGCTGACCGCTCCATTTCCGTTGAAGCGATGAAGCAACGGCTAGATGCTCTCCAGCAAGCCCTGTTTGCAATTGGCGCGTCAGTGTATCAGCAGATCAACCAGGATGATCCAGATTATGACTATTCAGACGAGACTTCCATTGCAGAAGATAACGGCAACGTTAGCTCAACGCTAGAGGAAGAGTTTGGATACGGTTTTGAAAACGATGACACGGTAACTGCTGATTACGAGGCAGTCGATTAGCCTAGAGTGCTAGGGTATTAAATAGGGGGTGTAGGGTGTAAGCTATCCTAGCCCTAGTGAGTTTCCTAATTTTCAAACCTAAAGCCCTTCTATCTAAGCAAGCAGTCTCCTATGGCTCGTGATTATTATGAAATGCTCGGTGTCTCCCGTGATTCAGACAAAGAGGAGATCAAGCGTGCTTACCGACGTTTAGCGCGCAAGTATCACCCTGATGTCAACAAGGAAGATGGTGCCGAGGAGCGCTTCAAGGAAATCAACCGAGCCTATGAAGTGCTTTCTGAACCTGAAACTCGTGCCCGTTACGATCGCTTCGGTGAAGCAGGAGTTGGCTCTGCAGCGGGAGCCGGCTTTCAGGACTTCGGCGATTTGGGCGGTTTTGCCGACATTTTTGAAAGCTTCTTCAGTGGCTTCTCTGGCGGCATGGGCGGGCAACCAGGCGGCGGTGGCGGTCGTCGTCGCGGCGGACCGGTCAGAGGGGATGATTTGCGGCTCGACCTAAAGCTTGATTTTCGTGAAGCTGTTTTTGGCGGCGAAAAAGAAATTCGCATTAGTCATCTAGAAACCTGCACGAACTGTAGCGGCTCAGGGGCAAAGCCAGGTACTCGTCCTAGAGCTTGTCCGACCTGCACCGGCTCAGGACAAGTGCGTCGTGCCACCAGAACGCCCTTTGGCAGCTTTACTCAAGTCTCAGTTTGCCCGACCTGCAATGGTGCGGGGCAGGTGATTGAGGAGAAGTGCGAGATTTGCGGCGGCAGTGGGCAAAAGCAGGAAGCCAAAAAGCTAAAAATTACGATTCCGGCTGGGGTTGATAATGGCACGCGGCTGCGCGTTTCTTCGGAAGGGGATGCGGGGCAGCGAGGTGGACCACCGGGCGATCTGTATGTTTACCTGTTCGTGAATGAAGATGCCGAGTTTCAGCGCGATGGCATTAACATTCTCTCGGAGATCAAGATTAGCTATTTACAGGCAATTCTAGGCTGTCAGATAGAGGTGAATACGGTAGATGGACCTACTGAGCTGACCATTGCCCCTGGCACCCAACCTGGAACAGTGCTCACCCAGGAAAATCAAGGTGTACCCCGCTTAGGCAATCCGGTTAGCCGTGGGGATCATCTAATCACTATCCAGATTGATATCCCAACGCGGTTGACTACTGAAGAGCGTGAGCTATTAGAGAAGCTAGCTAAGATTCGGGGCGATCGCCTGGGCAAAGGAGGCGGCATTGAAGGCTTTCTAGGGGGGCTGTTTCGAGGATGAGTAGTGCAGCATCTACTGCTGAGCATCTGCCCGATGCCCAACTGGATTTGAGGGGAACTCCCTGTCCGATTAACTTTGTCAAGACAAAACTTCGGCTGGAAAAGATGGCTCCAGGCGCTTTGCTGGAGGTTTGGCTAGACCCAGGAGAGCCGATGGAGCAGGTTCCTGATAGCCTGACGATGGAGGGCTATGGAATTGAACAAGTCGAAGAACGGACAGGTTTTTTCGCAATTCGAGTGCGACGACCCAGCGAGAAGAGTTCTGAGTGATGAGTGCTGAGTTAGACCGGCAGCCTAATGCTCAGAAATCCGAGAACGACTCGGTGATTGCAAGTTCTGAAGATCTGGTAGGCACGGTCCTGGCAGTTCAGGCCAATTACTATTGGGTGCAGTTGGGCGACAAATCGCTGCTTTGTACGCGGCGATCGCGCTTAAAAAAAATTGGACAGCAGGTTTGGGTGGGCGATCGCGTCCAGGTCGAGGAACCTGATTGGGCTGGGGGAAGAGGGGCGATCGCCCAGGTATTTCCCCGCGACAGTGAACTCGATCGTCCACCGATCGCCAATGCAGATCAAATTCTGCTGGTATTTGCCCTGGCAGACCCTAACCCAGAGCCGCTTCAGCTTAGTCGCTTCTTGATTAAAGCTGAGTCAACTGGGCTAGAAGTTTGTCTGGGTTTGAATAAGAGTGACTTGGTGAGTGCTGAAATGCAAGCAGAGTGGCGCGATCGCCTTCAGCAATGGGGCTATCAGCCTCAGATGCTCAGTACCCAGCATCAAATGGGGTTGGACAACCTGCAAACTCAGCTTAAACAAAAAATTACGGTCATCTCCGGTCCCTCAGGAGTAGGTAAATCGAGTTTAATCAACCAGCTAATTCCAGACGTAGATTTGCGGGTGGGTTCAGTTTCCGGGAAGTTGGGACGTGGTCGTCATACAACGCGGCACGTCGAGCTATTTGAATTGCCGGGTGGCGGTCTGTTAGCTGATACGCCCGGTTTCAACCAGCCAGATTTGGACTGTGCGCCTGTGGAATTGGCAGACTTTTTCCCAGAAGCGCGACAGCGGTTAGCAGAAGCGACTTGCCAATTTAGTAACTGTCTGCACCGAGATGAGCCAAACTGCGCTGTGCGGGGCGACTGGGAACGCTACGAGCATTATTTGGTGTTTTTGGAAGAGGCAATCGCCCGTCAAACTCAGCTTCAGCAAAAAACTGATCAGGACTCTAGCATGAAGCTGAAAATCAACCAGAAAGGCGAGAGCTATTACGAACCTCGCCTGGAAAGCAAAAAATATCGTCGCCAGTCACGGCGTACCCAGCATCAAACTTTGGATGCAATGATATGGGACGCTGAGTCTGAAGAAGACTGAAATTGCTCTTCGGGTCAAATTCAATCCACCAGTGAAATGACCGGGCGGGGGAGGTCAAATTTCCCTGAGATCAAGTCAACTGGTTTAAGAAAGTTTTGCTGAAACTGCTGTCGGGCTATGGTTCATTTTCCTTCCCTGCTTCCAGCATTGGGTCGCTACGCTGCTCATGCGGTCGTTTTTGGTATGGTTTCAGCTTGTACGGCTTGTGGTTTTTCGCAGGCAGAACAGCCTCCCGCTGATACTACAGCTGAGGTTGCACCGATCGCCACCGTTGTCGCGTTAGGTCGGTTGACTCCCAAAGGGGAAGTGATCAAACTCTCTGTGCCTAATGCTCAAGATAGCCGGGTGAATCAAATCCTGGTGGAAGAGGGCGATCGCGTTGAAGCAAATCAGGTAATCGCCATTTTGCAAGGGCAGGAGCGACGGCAGCGGGACTTAGAGGAAGCCCAGAAAAACGTCGAATATTACCAGGCATTGCTAGCTCAAACGCAGTCTGGAGATGCCAAAAATGCAGAAATTGCGGCGCAGCGAGCAAACATTGCGCGACTGGAGGCGCAGCTTCGTACCGAGGTAGATGAGCGGCGGGCGGCGATCGCCAGTGCCGAAGCCGAACTGCGGCGGGCAGAATTGAACTATCGGCGCAACCAATCGCTTCAGCAGGAAGGGGCGGCTAGCATTGAGGAATTGGAACTGGCGCGTGAGGAATTTGAAACGAGGCAAGCGGCACTGTCTCAAAGACGGGCTGAACTAGACACCACCTTGGCGACCCTGCGGGAACAGATTCGGCAGGAGCAGGAAAATCTGGCGATGCTGCAAGAGGTTCGCCCGGTGGATGTGCAGGTGGCTCAAGCTGAACTGGATAAGGCTTTAATTGCAGTCGAGCAAAGGCAGGCTGACCTGGAAGATACGCAGGTCAGAGTGCCAGTAGCGGGTCAGATTTTGCGAATTAACACACGCGTAGGGGAACAGGTCAACACAGAGCAGGGCATCGTGGAATTGGGGCAAACGGGTGAGATGTATGCGATCGCCGAAGTTTACGAAACTGAGATTACTAAAGTCCAACTCGGGCAAAGTGCCACTATCACAAGTGAATATGGCGGCTTTGAGGGAGGGATTCAGGGCACTGTTGATCACATTGGTTTACAAATTGGGGCGCGTACTCTTTCGAGCAATTCCTCTGACCCCACGACGGATGAGACAACTCGCGTTGTGGAAGTGAAAATTCGGATCAGTCCAGAGGATAGCGTCAGGGTTGCTGACTTAACGAATATGCAGGTTCGGGTTGAGATCGATGTTGAAAGCTGATGTTAAGAGTTGATATTGAGGCTTGACGCAAACAGAAATGATTGAAATTAAACCGATTCAACCGCCTCAAATTGAGGATGTTAAGCAAGTCATTTTGGCGGTATGTCAGGAGATTTTTCAGGTCCCTGAGGAAGTGATTCGGCGGCATGACAATCTCTCGGATATTGATCAGGTGCGATCGCACTACTTCAACAATCGAGGCACTTTCCTGGTTCTACTTGATGGTGAAACGGTTGTTGGCTGCGGAGCGATTCGTTATTTAAGTAGCGACACCAGTGGCGATATTTGCGAACTCAAACGTATGTGGTTCCTTAAACCCTACCGAGGACAAGGATGGGGAACCAAGATGAGTTACATGCTGCTGGATTTTGCTAAACGGAATGATTACACAAAAGTTAGGTTAGATACTGTTGATGAGTACAAACAAGCCCCAGCCATCAAGCTTTATCAGCGTCTCGGCTTTTATCCAATCGAGCGATACAACGATAGTGCTTGCACAGTTTTTTTAGAGAAGCTGCTCTAGTCAATGAGTCATAAGTGATTGTTCTATGAAACGTTTTCTTAAATCTTCTCTTGAATGGCTTCAGGTCAACAAACCCTTAGGGTGGGCACAGTTATCTCATCAAAAGGCGCGATTGCTCGTTGCGATGACAGGAGTGGCGTTCTCTAACATTCTCATCTTTACCCAGTTGGGATTGCGGGCACTGTTGTTTGATGGAGTCACGCTGGTACCAGAGAATCTAGCAGGTGATTTGTTTTTGGTGTCTGCTTATACGCCAACTATTAGCTTTGGTAGCTTTTCGCGCGTTTATCTCTATCAAGCAGATGCAGTGACTGGCGTTGCGGCTGCCAATCCGCTTTATATCAGTTCTGCAGAATGGGTAAATCCCGAAGATCTACAGAATCCTTCAGCGGACAGAACGGAAGAGGCGAGTTCAGAGATCGACTTCTTCCCCAGTACCGTTAGAATTCTGGCGTTTAATCCGGCTCGTCCGGTATTTGATATGCCTGAGGTAAACCAGCAGCTTGATTTGCTGAATGCGCCCGGTAGTGTTTTGTTTGACCGCCTTTCACAGGACCAGCTTGGCCCCGTACCAGACCTATTGAGCCAGCAAGGTGTAGTGAGTACGGTGATGAGCAAACGCCGAACTCATGTGGTGGGGCTATTTAGCCTGGGTAGCACCATGTTTGATAAGGGGCATGTGATCATGAGTGACTGGAATCTTGCTCAGCGCAATGGTCAGGATAGTCTCCAGCAGGTGAATGTAGGCAGTTTGTTTTTGGAGGCGGGAGCCGATCTGGAGACGGTGCGAACTCGCTTGCAGAGTACATTGCCGCCAGCAGTGAAGGTGATGACTCGTGAGGAGTTGATGCAGTCAGAGCAGGCATTCCGGGCTTCTTTCCCGGAGGGGAAGATTCTTAACTTTGGAGCGGCGATCGGGTTTGTAGTGGGTGTGGTGATTGTATATCAGGTACTCTACACCGATGTGAGTGATCATTTGCCTGAGTATGCAACGCTCAAAGCGATGGGCTACTCAGATGTTTCGCTGCTGGCTGTAGTGCTTCAGGAAGCAGTGATTCTAGCAGTTTTGGGGTTTGTTCCGGGTTACATCACCTCTTACTGGATGTATGGGTTGCTCACTTATTTGACTAAGATTCCGCTAACGATGCGGGCGGGTATTGCATTGCAAGTATTTATCCTGACGCTGGTGATGTGTGTGATTTCAGGGGCGATCGCCATGAACAAGCTCCGTTCTGCTGACCCTGCGGACGTATTTTAGTCATGGAACCTGTTGTAGCGGTTCGTAATTTGAACCATGCGTTTGGGCAGGGGGCACTGCGGAAACCAGTGCTGATGGAGGTTGACCTGGATTTATATCCGGGCGAAGTGGTGATTTTAGAGGGGCCATCGGGTGGTGGCAAAACCACTTTGCTGACCTTAATTGGCGCATTGCGAGCGGTGCAGGAAGGTAGCCTAAAAATTTTGGGGCAGGAGTTGCAGGGCGCAAAAAAAAGGCAACTGATTCAAACGCGTAACCAGATCGGCTTTATCTTTCAGTCTCACAATTTACTGGAGTGCTTGACTGCTTGGGAGAACGTGAGTACATCTTTGAGGTTGCACAAACATATTCCACCGCGTGAATACCGCAAGCGATCGCTAGAAATTCTCACTGCTGTAGGGCTGGGCGATCGCGTCGATTACTATCCCGAAAAGCTGTCGGGTGGGCAAAAGCAGCGAGTGGCGATCGCCCGTGCCTTAGTTAGCTATCCTAAACTGCTGCTGGCGGACGAACCCACTTCGGCACTCGACAGCAAATCGGGACGAGATGTCGTGGAAATTATGCAGCGACTTGCTAAAGAAGAAGGCTGCACCGTCTTACTAGTGACTCACGACAATCGCATTCTGGACGTAGCTGATCGAACCATTCACATGGAAGATGGACGACTGACGCGGAATACAATCCGTTGAATTAAAGCGCGCCCTGGAGGACTCGAACCCCCGACATCAGGTTTTGGAGACCTGCGTTCTACCAACTGAACTAAGAGCGCATTTGGGGTTTACCGGAGCATACCCCAGTTTAACAGCTTGTGTCGCTGTATAGTACCTAGCAGTTTAAAGTGCCCGGTCAAACCGCTGCTTGAGGCGAGTTGCCTTACCAACGCGATCGCGTAGATAGTAAAGCTTAGCGCGACGCGCCTTGCCTCGACGAATAATCTTGATGTTGGCAACGCGAGGAGAATGAAGTAAAAATACTCGCTCTACGCCAACGCCTTGGAAGATGCGGCGAACGGTGATGGTTTCATTGATGCCACCATTTCGCATGGCAATAACGGTGCCTTCATAGGGCTGTACCCGCTCCTTGCCGCCTTCTTGAATCCGTACACCCACACGAATCGTGTCGCCAACGTGGATGATAGGCAAGTCACTCTTTAACTGCTCCGCCTCAATCGAGCGGATGATTTCCTGCGCTTTCATAGCTTTTTCAATACTCACAATTTCTCAGTATAGTCCTAGCTTGGGAAGAAAGTCTATTAGCAGTATTTTGATTTTTCCAGAAAATCTACTGTTTTCAGTCCTGTCCTTTTTCCCCAGGATCAGGATTTTGAGCAAATTCGGGTAGAATTCGGTTTATTTTATCCCCCCTTGGCGGATTGAATTTCTTAGAAGAACGAGGTTCACTGAACTGTTGTATTCCCCAATGCCTGAGCATTTCTACGACTCAGAGCATGAGAACAACGGAATTTAGCACCAAAACTTCTGTTGATTAGATAATCAGGACGACCTTCTGCATGAAAAAGCAACTTCTAACACTGGTAGGTTTAGCCCTCATCCTGCCAGGTTTACTCCAGGCTTGCGCTGGTGGTGAAACCCCTGAAGCTGAAGCTCCCGAAACTGAATCAACCGCTGAAACTCCAGAGACTCAAGCCTCAGGAGAAACAGGTACACTGCAAATTCGAGCTAATGGAGAAGATTTTGTTCGTCAGGGATTTGTGTCTAAAGACGGATGGGAAATTAGCTTTGATCATCTTTATGTAAATCTAGCTGACTTGACAGCATACCAAACTGAGCCGCCTTACGAGCCAGAAGCAGGCGACGAATTGCAAGCTAGTCAGGAAGTCAAGGTTGAAGAGGTGAAGACGATTGACCTGGCAGAGGGAGACGAAAATGCAGAGCCAGTTTTGGTGGAAGAGGTAGAAGCCCCCCCTGGTCGCTACAATGCTCTCTCTTGGCAAATGGTGAATGCGGATGAAGGCCCAGCTAGTGGCTATGCAATGGTAATTCAAGGTGTTGCCACAAAGGATGGCGAAACTGTTAACTTTACGCTGAACATAGATGAGGAGTTGGCGTTTAGCTGCGGAGATTTTGTTGGTGATGAGCGCAAAGGCATTTTAGAACCGGGCGGTACGGCTGACGTAGAAGCAACTTTCCACTTTGACCACCTTTTTGGGGATGGGGAAGCTGCGCCTGATGATGAACTGAATGTGGGTGCTTTGGGTTTTCAACCTCTTGCTGATTTGGCTGAGGGTGGGGAACTAACGGTTGATACGACTGACCTGGGGCAAAATCTTTCTGAGGAAGATTACAACAAGCTGCTTGAGATTTTGCCGAGCCTGGGTCATGTTGGGGAAGGTCATTGTGAGGAGACACAGTTAACGACATGAGACGAACGTTTGCTATTCCTCTAGCGCTGATCTCAGTTGTGAGTTGGCAGGTGAGGGCGATCGCCCACGGAGTGGGGATCACCTACCAGGCAACCGAAGCAATAGAGCTTCAAGCTAACTATGACAGCGGTGAGCCGATGGCAGAGGCTCAGGTGTCGGTCTATTCGCCTGAAGATCCATCTACGCCCTGGCTAACCGGCACTGCGGATGAAACTGGGCGCTTTGTGTTTGCCCCAGACCCCTCCATTCCTGGTACGTGGGAGGTGCAGGTAAGACAGGCTGGACATGGCGAAATTCTCAACATTCCTGTAGGTGGAGAAGCAGGCGTGTTAGGGGCAAATGCAGGAGCATCTGAGGCAGACGGTGAGTCAAATAGCCAGATTGCTTCTGGCATTGGTGACAACCTTTCGATTCCTCAGAAAGGGCTGATGGCTGTTTCAGTGATTTGGGGATTTGTGGGTACTGCTTTGTTCTTTCTCGCTAGGAAGAAATAGCGATGCACATTCCTGATGGCATTCTTCCGGCTTCAGTGTGCATTGCGGGCTATGCGATCGCCGTTCCTGTAACCTGGTATTCCCTGCGCCAAATCAATCGGCTCAAAGATCCGACTGAGGAGTTACCCAAAGCCTCGTTGCTAACAGCAGCTTTTTTCATTGCCTCCTCGATCAACATTCCCGTGCCGCCCTCCAGCGTTCACCTGGTGCTAAACGGACTGTTGGGATGTGTTTTGGGCTACTTTGCCTTTCCTGCCATTTTGGTGGGTCTGTTTTTTCAAGCCATTATGTTTGGGCATGGAGGGCTAACAACATTGGGCGTAGATGCAGTGATGATGGGCATTCCAGCACTGGTAGCGTCTCACATTTTTCAGTTTCGTCATGTCTTCAGACAGAAGCTAGGCGAGAAGCTAGCGACTAATGTATTTGCATTTCTTGCTGGAGCTTTGGGTTTGGGACTTGCAGCCGTGATCTTCTTCTTTCTGGTGATTACCAACATTCCGTCTGGGTTTGATGCGCAGACGGAACGAGCGGCCGTTTATGGGCTGTCGCTGGCTCACCTGCCGCTGATGCTAATTGAGGGTACTTTTACGCTGTTGTTGGTCATGTTTTTGCAGCGGGTGAAGCCAGAACTCATTGAGCGGCGAGGGTAGTGCATGAGGTTTGAGTTGGATGAATATGCCTATCTCGATTCGCCGCTGCACCGTTGGGAGCCTCGGTTTAAGTTAATTGGCTTGCTGGTCTTGATTTTTGCTTTTGCCTTTATTAAAGATCTGCGGCTGGTGCCTGTGGTGTTGGCGATCGCTGCCACACTCTATTTCCTCTCCCGGATGCCGCTCTCCTTTCTGATCAGTCGGTTACGCTATCCGGGTTTCTTTTTGCTGGGCGTAATTTTGCTGCTGCCGTTTTTCTCTGGCGAAACGGTGATCTGGCAGTGGGGAGTGTTGACCCTACGGCAAGAGGGCGTTCTGGCCATGCTGCTGGTTGTCGGTCGGTTTCTGGCCATCATCACAACAGCACTCATTTTGATGGGTACGACTCCCTTTTTGACGACTGTGAAGACGATGCGATCGCTAGGGTTGCCGAGTCTGATTGCTGACATGACGCTGCTTACCTATCGCTACCTGTACGATATTGCGGCAAATTTAAGCACCATGCAGCAAGCCATGCGGCTGAGAGGATTTGGCAGATCCCCGCAAAAAAAGTACCTGCCCTTCATGCCTGACCTGCGGGAATTAAAACTTTTGGCTTCTCTCGCTGGGACGCTGTTAGTCCGTAGCTACGAGCAATCCGAAAGAATTTACAAAGCAATGCGGCTAAGGGGCTATGGTAGCGAAAAATTTAAAGTTCACCCAGTTTATGCTGGGCCGACCTCATCACCCGCGACATTAAGAACCTGGAGCGGCTTTGGTTTGGTCTGTACACTCCTGATTGCGACAGGTTTAGTCGTGGCAGAGATTCTTTAGGTTTAGTTTGTCTATGAGTTCCACCGAGCGGCTGTCCCAAACCAGTAACACACTTCAGCAAATCCAATTGGCACTGGAGATCAAAAAACTGTGTTTTTGCTACCCCGATGAGCCCAATGTTTTGCATGAAATTAGTTTGCTTGTTAAAGCTGGAGAAAGGATTGGCGTAATTGGTCACAATGGCTGCGGTAAAACTACTTTTTTTCGATTAATCTGCGGCGTTCTCAAACCAAACGATGGAGAAATTGTTGTCTTTGGCGAACCAATTTTGCCGGGAGATTTTCGTCCTGAGATCGGTTTACTGTTCCAAAACCCAGACGACCAGCTTTTTTCAGCCTCGGTGCGAGAAGATGTCGCGTTTGGTCCGCAAAACATGGGGTTGCCGCCGGAAGAAGTTGACCTGCGCGTCCAAGAGGCAATCGCCCTCACCGGCTTACAAACTCTGTCTCACCGTCCGCCCCATCACTTATCTGGTGGTGAAAAACAGATGGTGGCGATCGCTGGAGTCCTCGCTATGCGTCCCCGAGTTATGCTCTATGACGAGCCTTCCGCCAACTTGGATTTACGCGCCCGTCGTCGGCTGATTCAATTTTTGCAGCGATCGCAAGAAACCCTGCTGATCTCTGCCCATGATTTGGAGCTAATTCTAGAAGTGTGCGATCGCGTTATTTTGATGGACGAAGGACGCATCGTCGCAGATGGTAATCCCCATCAAGTCATGGGCAACCAGGAACTGATGGAGCGACATGGATTAGAAAAACCGCATTCCCTGATGCCTCACGTTGATTCCCATCATGGGTGAAGAGGATTCTGTCTTGTAACCAGAAATTCTTCACTAGATAATTAGGGCAAGCAACGTCATATGGACGGAGGGTTGGTCAGTGTTTACTTTGTGGCTAGAATTACGGTTTAGTTTCTATTGGTTTTTCTATTGGGTTTTAGGGCTGGCAATTAGCTTGAGCATTGTGATTGGCGTGGGAGCACTACCGCAGTTTAGTGGAAGGGCGATCGCCGCTGTCCTCTCCCATTCAGAACCGCTAATAGAGATCAGCGTTCACCTGGGCAACTCCACCGAAGAACTAAAATTCGTCCCCGACCATCTAGAGTTCATTGCAGGCAGACGCTACAAGCTAGTACTAGATAACCCCAGTTCTCAAAAACATTACTTCACCGCTAAAGATTTTGCCGATGCCATCTGGACGCAAAAAGTAGAAGCAGGCAACGTTGAAGTCAAAGGCGCGATTCACGAACTCGAACTTAAGCCGGGGGCGATCGCCGAATGGGTCTTCGTACCACTCAAATCAGGCACCTACGAACTGCACTGCTCCATTGCCGGACACAGTGAAGCCGGAATGGGGGGTGTACTGACCGTGGCAGAACAGCAACCCGTCTGATTAAAATTCGCAAAGAGCAGCCAACCGTGCATCCCACCGATGCGAAGCGCGTCATGCTGCTTATCCTAGATCCTTGCGGAGGGGGTTTGGGGGACGCGCTTCGTCCCCCAGTGGGGGTTTGGGGGCAAAGCCCTCAAAAAAGTCTGAAATCGAGAGACAATTGATAAAATTAAGACTTTGCTTGTACCACTTCCCGCAAATTCTTCTAACTTCCCCGCTCCCACCTTACTGAGTCTTCCATGAATTTCCTCACCAACCTTTTGCCTCAACCTGCGCCTGGACCTCGCATCAAAAAACAGCGTCGCGGCGTAGAAACCAAATCGGCAGCCGAAATTGAAACCATGCGTCAGGCAGCCAAAATCGTCGCCACCGTTCTCAAAGAAATCTCAGAACTCGTCGAACCCGGCATGACCACCGCCGACCTGGATGCCCATGCCGAAAAACGCATCCGGGAAATGGGCGCAACACCTAGCTTCAAAGGCTATCACGGGTTTCCTGGCTCCATTTGCTCCAGCATCAACAACGAAGTCGTTCACGGCATTCCCAGCCGCAAAAAAGTAATTCGCCGAGGCGACGTACTAAAAGTAGATACAGGTGCCTACTACGAGGGCTTTCACGGTGATTCCTGCATCACGATCGCCGTTGGAGAGGTTACCCCAGCCGCCGCAAAACTTATCCAAGTTGCCGAAGAAGCTCTCTACAAAGGCATCGAGCAAGTCAAAGCCGGAAGTTATTTACTGGACGTTGCTGGAGCGATTCAAGATCACGTCGAGGCAAATGGCTTCAAAGTTGTTGAAGACTTCACCGGACATGGAGTTGGGCGCAACCTGCACGAAGAACCATCCGTGTTTAACTTCCGGACTCACGAAATGCCCAACGTCAAGCTTAAAGCAGGCATGACCCTGGCGATCGAACCGATTCTCAATGCTGGCTCGAAGCATACTCGGACATTGAGCGATCGCTGGACAGTCGTCACCGTCGATCGCTCCCTCTCAGCCCAGTTTGAACATACTGTCCTGGTTACTGCGGATGGATATGAGATTTTGACCGATCGCAGCCAACTTTAATCTTTACGCAAGGCTGAAATATCCCAGGCGCGATCGACCTCCTGAGTCAACTCGCGATCGTCGGACTGCAACAATTGCCCCAAATCCTTGGCAAGCTGACGCGATCGCGCCAACACCATCGTCTCATCTCCCTCAGCCGCTGCCATGTCGCGCAACGCCTCAACATCGTGAAACTTAAACGTGCGGGCCGCTCGATGCGCCTTATACGACCGAACCCCCAGCAGCTTTAACGCCTCCACACCCATATCCAGTGCTGAACTAAAGGTTTCTCGCTCAACCACCTCCACACCCCGACGAATTAGCTCATAGGCATGGCGACGGTCGATCGCCCGTGCCAGAATTTTTAGATGGGGAAAATGCTTGTGCGTCAGATCAACAATCTCCAAGGCTTTCTCAGGATCATCGATCGCCACCACCAGCAGCTGAGCCTGCTCCGCCCCTGCTGCATGGAGCAGATCAATCCGAGAGGCATCTCCATAAAACACCTTCCAGCCAAACCGCCGCAGCAAATCGATTTGGCTAGGGTCATGTTCGAGTAACGTTGGACGGCAGCCATTGGCAATCAGCAACCGTCCGATAATCTGCCCAAAACGACCAAATCCAAGAATGATCACTGGATTTTCGTTGTCGTCAATTTCGTCAGCTTCCCGTTCCACTTCCTCCGTAACAAACCTGGGCTGCACCAGTTTCTCATTGATGATCATGAGTAGTGGAGTGATCACCATTGATAGCGCCACAACTGCAACCAGCGGTTCTGAAACGTCTGGAGGCAGAACTCGGTTTTGTGTCGCAAATGAGAATAGGACAAAGGCAAACTCACCACCCTGTGCCAGAGCAAAGGCAAACAGCAAATTTTGGCTGATTTCAAGGCGAAAGATACGACCCAGCGCAAAGAGAACGGCGAACTTGGCGATCGCCAACCCCAGCACCATTCCCAGAATCAATAGCGGCTGCCGAAGGAGCAGATTAAAATCGATGCTGGCTCCGACCGAGATAAAAAATAGCCCTAACAGTAAGCCCTTAAACGGCTCAATGTCGGACTCCAGTTCATGACGGTACTCATTATCTGCCAGCACCACACCCGCCACGAACGTGCCCAACGCTGGAGAAAGCCCGACCTGCTGCATTGCTAGGGCAATTCCAATCACCAGCAATAGAGCCATTGCGGTAAACATCTCTCGCAGCCGTGTATCAGCAATAAAGCGAAAGATTGGACGCATCAGAAATCGCCCGCCGAGAATAATTCCAACTACTGTGCCAATGACTAGTAGCGCTTGCTGCCAAGCAGGTAAACCCGTTCCCTCTGCTGCTTCTGCCACAAAAATGACTTGATTTTGCGCGGTCGCAGCACCTTCCAAAGCTAGCAGCGGCATCAAAGCCAGCATGGGAATCACGGCAATGTCTTGAAATAGCAGCACCGAGAAGGAGGACTGCCCCCCATCCGTCTTGGCTAACCCTTTTTCGTTCAGGGTTTGCAACACGATCGCCGTTGATGAAAGCGCAAGAGTCATGCCGATCGCCAGCGCTATCTGCCAGGGAAGTCCAAAAAGTAGGCTAATGCCTGCAAACACTATCGTTGTTACCAACACCTGCAGTCCGCCCAATCCCACAATCGGCACTCGCAAACGCCACAGCAGCTCAGGCTGTAGCTCCAGTCCGATTAGAAACAGCATCATCACCACGCCAAATTCGGCGAAGTGCATCACATCTTCGCCTTCATTGCCGACAAAGCCCAGCACAAATGGGCCGATGATCACTCCTGCCAGTAAGTAGCCTAGTACAGAACCTAGTCCCAAGCGTTTGGCAATCGGCACCGACAGCACTGCTGCCACCAGATAAATAAATGCCTGATAAAAGAGACTTTCATTAGACATGGTGAGACACCTCCTGGGACTTGAGAATTTGATCGAGTCCGTGATTGATGTGCTTAAACTGATACAGCTTTTCCCAGTCCACCAAGCCATCCCGAAACGCTGTAATTACTTGGTGATAGTCTTTGGTATATTTGCCCAGTTCACCCTGCTCCTGTAACTGGTGAGTTCCTTGCACCACAAAGGGCGGCAGATATTCCATGCCACACAGGTGAGCCGTTTGCTCAAATGGCACCAGCAATTCTCGTACCGAAAAGCGATTGTATCCCTGACGGCAATAAGCCTGCTCTCCACCCCCGGTTGTAATCGCCGAGAGAAACTTTTTACCGCGTAGTGCCGTTCCGCCTTTGCCGTAAGCAAAACCATGCTCCAGCACCAAATCTTGCCATTCTTTTAAGATGGCTGGACTGCTGTACCAGTAGAAGGGGTGGTGAAAAACGATGATGTCGTGGGCTAGAAGCAAGTCTTGCTCAGCTTTTACGTTGATGTGAAAGTCAGGATATTGCTCGTAAAGATCATGAACAGTGACGGCATCTAATTCTTGAACCGCTTGAATCAAACGCCGATTTATTCGTGACTTCTCTAAGGCTGGGTGAGCAAACAAAATCAAAATCTGGTTAGGATTGCCCATTATTTTTACAGGATGAGGAGAGAAGGTTGTTGATATGGGTTTAAGCAGAATTTGCGACTAATTCCACTGGCATAAAGGATAGGTTAGGTTGTACGGTTTTGCCTAGCTTACGGGTTAGAGCGTGCCTTAAAACTGATCGAAAGATGAGGCTTTTTGCACCCATGGCGCATAGAAAAGCCCCAGCTTTAGAGCAGTCCCAGGGAATTCAACTGTTCTCTATTTCTTTTGCTGAAACTCGACGGGGCATGAGTAGAAAAATTAAAACTGCGCCGATCGCCAGTCCGACTGCGTGCATCCAGTAAGCAAAGCTGCCTGAGTTGATGCCTGTCTCAATGTTGAAGGTGCTAACGCCATAAAAGATTTGTTGCACAAACCACCAGAACAGGTAAAACAGAGCAGGTAATTCAATGGGGATGAAGAGAATGATCAGTGGCACAATGGTCTCGATTTTTGCTTTGGGATAGCTCAAAAGATAGGCACCCAGAATGCCTGCGATCGCCCCATTTGCCCCGACCAGTGGTGCATTCAGCGTTGGCTCACTCCACACCTGAATCGCACTCGTTATCATGCCGCAGACAAAGTAAAACAAGAGGAATTGCCCGTGCCCCAGACGCTCCTCTATGCGGCGACCAAAAACAAACAAAAACAGCAGATTTCCGATCAGGTGAGCAAAACCGCTGTGCAGAAATAGCCCCAGCACAACGGAGATGCAAATGAGAATGGCGGCAATCCAGCTTCCGTCCAGCATATCGGTCGCCATTTTGACAATCCGCGTTGGGACAACCGCCCAGGTATTGAGGAAATCTGCCAGTTCACCCGTACTTGCTAGATTTAGCTCGATCGCAAACAACGCCACATTCACCGCAACCAGCAGATAGGTAACTACCGGAGTTTTGCGGTTGGGCAGGTTGTCTGCAATCGGAATCATAGTGACTGCACAAAGGTCGCTAACCGTTCCATACCTTTTTTGATGCTGTCCATGTCGGTAGCGTAGGAGAGGCGAATATGATCATCTGCGCCAAAGGCAACGCCGGGAATGGCGGCAACCTGGTGAGACTCTAGCAGGCTACTGCAAAAGTCAAGGGATTTCATTCCCGTTTTGCTGATATTGATAAAGACGTAAAAGGCTCCGTCTGGTTTTGGACAGCTTAAGCCAGGAATCTTGTTGACTGCATTCAGGATAAACTGTCGCCGCTGGGCAAAGGCGGACACCATTTGCTGAACGCAATCCTGGGAACCTTCGTAGGCAGCGATCGCCCCATACTGAGCGAAGGTACACACATTTGAGGTGCTGTGTCCTTGAATTGTAGTGACTGCCTGAATGATTGGCGGTGGTCCAGCCAGATAGCCAATTCGCCAGCCCGTCATCGCGTAGGTTTTGGCAAAGCCGCTGCTGGTAATGGTGCGCTCGTAGATTTCGGGTCCAGCCGCACCGATGCTGAGATGTGTGGCTCCGTCGTAGAGGATTTTTTCGTAAATCTCATCGGCGACGACCCAGAGATTTTTTTCAACCACGACATCGGCGATCGCCTGAATTTCGTCAGGTGTGTACACCATTCCGGTGGGGTTGGATGGTGAGTTTAAAATCAGCAGTTTGGTTTTTGGCGTAACGGCTTGCCGAATTTGGTCAGCCGTTACCCTCAAGCCTGTTTCGGCGGTAGTCGGCAAAATCACCGGAGTTCCTTCTGCTAGCTTCACCATTTCGGGATAGCTGAGCCAGTAGGGAGCCGGGATCAACACCTCATCACCAGGGTCGATCAGCGCCAGCATCAGGTTAAACAAAGACTGTTTGCCGCCATTGGTGACAATGATGTTTTCTGCTCCGTAGCAGAGGCTATTGTCATTTTGTAGCTTTTGGGCGATCGCCTCTCGCAGCCTTGGCTCCCCTGCTGCCGGACCGTAGCGCGTCTTGCCTGCATCCAGGGCTGCCTTTGCTGCTGCCTTAATATGGTCTGGGGTATCAAAGTCGGGTTCGCCAGCACTAAAACTGCACACATCAATGCCATCCGCTTTCATTGCCTTTGCTTTAGCAGAAATTGCCAATGTCAAAGAAGGAGTGACCTGACTTACACGTGCGGCTAGTTTCATGGCAGTTTTAACCCGTGTGGATGAGATGCCCTGATCATTCACAAGGTTGGGCTTTTCACGCGGAAAATCAGCTTTGTGAATAGATTTTGGCTTAGTTCCAAGCTATCTTATCCCAATTTGAAAATAACGGATTATCAAAAAGTATTTTCTCAATCAACTCCATCAATAAATGTGAGATTTAACCAGCGTAGGATGGGCAAAGAGTGCGAATAGCGGCATCAGTAGGGGCGAAGCATTCGGGCACAAGCTCTGGTTAATCCCAATCTCCCTGCCGAATGCTTCGCCCGTACACAAGGACGATGTCTCTAGGAAAGGATTCGGGAGGCGACTGGAAAGTTATCCATCATCCAGATGACGAATGACTTTACCTAAGTAAAGCAAAATTGCAATTCCCAGTAGGACACTCAAAGCGGAGACCATCCAGAAGGCTTGGGCAATCGGGCGAGTTTGATCCATTGCCCAGCCGCCTACTGTTGGTCCAATAAAGTATCCAACGGCCCAACACAATGAATTGATTGAGAGGTAAACGCCACGCAAAGATTCTGGCGCGAGATCGACGACAAGGGCGGAGGCAGATGGATTGTAAGCAGCGGTGGCGATCGCCATTACACTCAAGCCCAAAATTGCCCAGATTAAGTGAGCGGTTGAGGCAGTTCCGGTTATCCCAATGAGTAGGAAGCCAATCCCCCAAAGCAATGCAGAACAGGTTAACGCTTGCACACGACTAAACCGATTGAGGTAACGGGCAATCGGAAGTTGAGTCAGTGCCGCTAAGATGATATGCCAGGAAAATAAGGTGCTAATGGTGGACGTGGAAAAGCCGGATGCATCACTTCTCACGGGTACAAAGTTAGTGAAATAGAGCGGCATGGCACTGTTGATCTGAGCCAAATAAGTAGTGAATAGGATATTCACCAGAGCAAAGATGAGTAAGGTGCGATCGCGCAATGCTACTGCCCAACCTTTAAATAAGGAGCGATTGACTTGTTCAGTATCGACAGTTTCAGCGATCGCCCAATAAACAACACCAAAAAACACTAAAAATGAGATGCCATCAATTACAAAGAGGGAGCGATAGGCTCCCGTGAGTGCAATCAACGCGCCACCTAATACAACGCCCAAACCCAGCCCTACTGTATCCCCTAACCGCGTTAGGGCAAAGGCTTCATTCCGTTGATCAACACTCGTTAAATCTGCAACAACGGCTTCTGTTGCGGGCCAATATAACCCGATGCCTAACCCCATCAGTAAGTTGCCGATGAGAAATGTTGGAAAGTCGTAGGTGAGTGTCAGAAATATATCTGCCAAAGCTGAAACCGCTGCCGATAATAACAGGGTTTTTCTGCGTCCCCAGCTAGGTGAGTCGGCAAAGGAGCCACCCAAAATTCGCCCTAACACGCCTGAAATCGAGCCGCTGCCAATGCCGATGCCTACAATGGTTGCTGATAGCCCAACCTGGTTAACAAAGAAAATCGGCGCATAGAATAAAGTGAAACCATTTCCAATCTGAGAGAGGAGACGACCTGCAATCAAAATCCAAACGCGATGATCGAGTTGAGGCAGCCAGGCAAGCAGCTTTTGGCGAAAGGAGTTCATGGGCAGGCGATCTAGAAAACAGCAAAGAAGCACCCTTGCAGTGTATTGTGATCTCGTCAGCCTGGGCAGATTTTTGAGGCAACGTGAACAGTAGGGGGTTACTGTGGCAAAATTTTTGTTTGTGACGGATTTAGACAACACTTTGGTCGGCGATGATGACGCTCTAGAGCAACTCAATCAGCAGCTTCTTCAGCATCGTGAGGAACACGGCACGGTGATTGTCTACGCAACGGGGCGATCGCTCCCTTTATTTGAGGAACTGCGTTCTGAAAAGCCATTAATTAAACCCGATCTGCGAGTGCTAGCAGTGGGGACTGAAATTTATCGTCAGGATGGTGATACTCCCGATCCCACCTGGGCGAGCCAGCTTAATCACCGCTGGGATCGAGAAAAAGTCAGGGCGATCGCCGCTCAATTTAACGACCTGACCCCCCAGCCGCAAAGCGAACAAGGCCCATTTAAGGCAAGCTATTTCCTGGAAGAAGCTGCGTCCAAGGAGGTATTAGCCTGCCTGGAAGCCGAACTCAAAGATCAGGGATTAGACGCTCAGCTAGTCTACAGCAGCGGGCATGACCTGGACATTCTGCCAAAACGGGCAAACAAAGGTGCAGCCGTTGCCTTCCTTCAGCAAAGCTTGCAGATCCCGAAGGAAAGAACTGTTGTTTGCGGCGATTCGGGCAATGATTTGTCGATGTTTCAGGCAAATCACTCACGCGGCATCATTGTTGGCAACGCTCAGCCAGAATTGCTCAACTGGCATCACGAAAACCCATCCGGCGATCGCTATCTGGCACAGTCTCACTGTGCAGGTGGTATTCTAGAGGGCTTGAAGCATTTTGGTTTCATTAGCTAAATGTTTTGGCTAAAACCCGCCCCGTCTTCTGCTCCTTGAATGATCAGTTACCTTAAAGGCACCCTCGCCGCAATTCAGAAAATTGGCAACAATCGGGTTATCCTCACGCTCGAAGTCAACCAGATTGGCTACGAGCTACAGGTGCTCCCGCGCATGACCCAGGAACTTCCGGCTGGCGAAGTGGTGCAGGTTTTCACTCACTTACAGGTGCGAGAAGACCAGATGGTGCTGTTTGGCTTTGCGTCAATGGCAGAACGCGACCTGTTTCGTCAATTGGTTAGCGTCAGCGGCGTAGGCCCTCAACTGGCAGTTGCCCTGTTAGATACTCTGGGACTGCAAGATCTGGTGCAGGCAATTGTCAGCAGCAATACTCGCCTGCTGTCTCGCACTCCCGGAGTCGGCACGAAAACCGCTGAGCGAATTGCCCTGGAACTTAAAGCAAAGCTGTCAGACTGGCGGCTTCAGTCGGGCTTAACCACTCTGCCCGATGCCACTCCCGCAACCACCATTCAAGAAGATGTGGAAATGACACTGCTAGCCCTGGGCTACACCACCAGCGAAATCACGCAGGCATTGCGGGCAGTTGGACAAAAGACCGCATTATCTAAGAATGCCGATGCAGAAGATTGGATTCGAGAAACGATCGCCTGGTTAAGTCGTTAGTTATCTTTTCAAATAGGCTTGCAGAGAAGCCCGACTCGACGCAGGCTTTGAATTTGTAAATCAGGCTTCCGGACTCAAAAACAGGTTTTAAACTCGTAAACCTGATTTCAAACTTGAAAACCTAATTTCAAACTCGTAAACCTTGTTCTGAACTTTAAAAACCTAATTTCAAACTTGAAAACCTTGTTTTGAACTTTAAAGATCAGGTTTTAAACTTGAAAACCTGTTTTTGTTTACAATTTCCAGAAAAAATACTGGCGTGAGGGGCGATCGCCCACTGTGTTTCCTCAAAAACTCTGTAGCTTATCACCTTGACGAAATACCGTTCGCTCAGATATGCTCTCACGTTAAGGTTGTCTTTTTTATTCACGGCAACCCGACTACACCCAAAAATCTAGCGCCGCTCAAAGCTGTTCCCGCAGCAGTGAGCGACTAACCCCCAAACTGAGGTACCAGTCTGGCGGCTAATGGTGAATTTTAACACTCCCTTAGCCACCCCGACTTGTCGTGTCAAAAAAAGCGGGGTGGCTAGGTTTTTGGGGTTTCCTCAAAAACCATAAGGAGTTACAACTCATGTCTCAATGTTTTTTGGAATCTCCCAACGTACCCACCGTTGGGAGAGAAGTCTCTGCACTTCAAAATTTTGAGCGCGATCGCATCCGAGTTCTTATCATTAGCTCTCGTGATGGTGTCATTGAAACGATTCACGACCTGTATCATCGCGGCTTTGCTGAAGTGAGTGCCTGGAGTCCGCTTTTACCTGCACCCAATTCTGGTGAGGTGATGAGTATTCTAACTCGCGATCGGAGAAGGGGAGAGTAGGAGAAGAGAGGGGCGATCGCACAGAGTTGATAAAACCGTTGTGTTGATAGATGAGTGCGATCGCCTCTATTGGTCAACAAGGTTGGTAAGTACTGAGATTGTTTAGCGCAAATTGCATCTGACCCAATCTAATTTGAAGATATTGCAGATGTGGGTAGGGGTGCATTGCAGCGCGCCCTTACAGAAAGTTGATATGTCGTAAAGTCTGTTTAAACGGTATGAGGATATATGGAACAATTCAAGATATTCAGCTTAAGCAACGTCTTATGTAGAAGGATTCGGCTAAACGTCTAATTTGAGGTGTTATGCTGAACATTCTATCTATCCACCCCTTTGAGGGGGCTTAGGCAGAAACTTTCTGTCTAATAATAGTAATAGTTATGTTGCTTATCCTACTAGCAAATTCAAGAATTTGGGAAATCTTGATTAAGGTATCGAACTTAGTCTTAAAAATGGTTGAGCTATATGAGTTGTAGTTATTGCGGAGGAGCGTTTAGTCTCGGCAATGGAATCTATGACGATGGAGATTTTGTCTGTGGTAGCTGTTTGGCAAGCATGATGTCTCAATACAGCGGGACAAATGCAAAAGCCCGTTCAGGTGAAGCTATCGTACAAAAAGTTCTCAAGAAAAGTACTACCGAAATAAAAACAGAGATTTACCAACGCTACTTGCGAAAAAGTGGGTGGCGATTTTGTGAGTCTTCTTTTTTATGGGACATTCTTGTTGAGCTACAACGACATTTTCCGAATGGTTTTACAAGAGCTGAGGAATTTGAGTATTTAGTTGAGCGTTTTAAGCGGCACTATAGCCGCTCACATTTGAGAGCAGCAATTTACATTTTGTATCGAAGCGGTACCGTGAAGAAGAAAACAGAAATACTCCTTACCACGGATATTCCTGCTTCTGAAAGAGTTCTGTCAAAAAAGGTTGATGCCTTATTGATAGAACGGCTCATTGGGATTTGCAAAGCTCATCAGTTAGCTATAGAGGTAGATGGTATCATTCCATTGCTTGTAAATTCTTATACGGCAGCACAGCTAAAAACTTTGCTCTCTAATGCTCAACTTCTAGAAAACGACGCGACATAATAAATCAAATGCGGCGGACAGACTCAATGCTTTTAGCTTCATTGTCAGTGCGATCGCCGATCTTGTAAGGTGCGTTCCCTGATACAACTCTTGCAACTCCACTGATAGATTTCTGGGAACACACCATGCTCATACTTGCAGCAAGCAATCGCAGCCTAACAACGCCCATGTACGCCGACAGTCGAGAAGTTATCTGTTGAAATTCAAAGGTTATCTGCTAGGGGCTTCGGCAACGTTGAAGGCAAATTCGGAGCGCTAGATTGTGTTGCTGTTAAGCAAACGCACCACCTTATGGCGTTTGTATGTTGAGCAACCGTTTTGATTATAGGGATATACATTTTAAGGTGCGTCATGACGCACCCTACAAGATAGCGATCGCACTGAGGCTTTTCGGCGTAAATCGCATCTAAGAATATGTAGCAAGATGCAGGCTAGTCAGCCTAGTCAGCGACTTATGCAGAAAGATTCGGGCTAATTGCTGAGTTTGAGGTGTTATGCTGCAATTGTGCCTACCGGTCTCTATGAGGAATCTCAAGCGGAAGCCTTCAGCTTAATAATAGTTGAACCGCTGAAAGAGCTGGGAACTCTAGATTATGCATACTTCTGCATCACTAGCAAAGGCTGTATGACGAAGCAGAGTTTAGGACAAAAGTTATCTAGCCTTAAAGTTGGGCAAAAAATTGGCTTAGGATATGCCCTTGCTTTAAGCGTTGCTGTATCTGGCACTATTGCTGGTTTTGGCCTTGGAAATCACTATCGACAACAGGCTGAAGAGCAAGAAGAGTATGTACGCAACGAAGTAGAACTTTTGCAACGTCTGCAATCTCGTGTTCTCCAAACCCGGACTCACCAGCAGCAATTAATTCCTCTAGCGCAATATCCAGACAAATTTCAGGACGAATATGATCACCTATTGGAGCATGGAGTTGAAGTCCAAACAATTTGGGCTGAACTCAGGGCGTTTGCAGCAAAGTCTCCAGCCCTCCATGACCGTGTACATCAAGCAGCGATTCCAAACTTCTTGCAAACCTATGACTTTGTGTCACAAGGCTACTCCCAGGAAGTAGAACGCCGAGTCGAACAAATTCGTCAACTGGATCTTGCTTCACCTAGCGATGTTAAGAAAGCTCAAGCGCTGATGTTGGAATTTACCAATAGCGATTTAGCACTTGAATTCGATGGCATCTCAGATGATCTGGTGAGTTTGATTGACCAAGGTTACCGAGAACTTGAGGAGGCGGAGAATTCACAACGCCAAGCAAATGAATTCGCTGAGAAAATTGTGGCTGCGAGCATCGTATTATCTGTCGCGATCGCAGTTCTGTTAGCAATTTTGACCAGTCGAGCGATCGCCCAACCGATTCAAGCTCTAACGCAGGTTGCCCGCCGATCTACTGAGGAGTCTAATTTTGACTTACAAGCAACAGTTGTGCAAACTGACGAGATTGGAACGCTTGCCAAGACGTTTAACCAACTGATTCACTCAGTTAAGCAACTCCTAGAGCAACAGAAAATAGCAAACGAACAGCTAGAAACCTACAGCCAAACCCTTGAATCTAAGGTTGAGCAAAGAACTCAAGAACTCAACAACAAAAACACGCAATTACAACAGCTCCTAGAAGAACTACAGCGCACTCAGGTGCAGATGGTGCAAAGTGAAAAGATGTCCGCCTTGGGGCAAATGGTAGCAGGGGTCGCCCATGAAATTAATAATCCCGTTAACTTCATTCACGGCAACCTGACCCATGTGCAAGAATACGCTCACAATTTACTCGCCTTTGTGCATCTCTACCAAAAGCACTATCCCGACCCAGTACCCGAAATTCAAGCTGAGGAAGAAGCACTCGATGTGGAATTTATCCAAACCGACCTTCCTAAAATTTTGGACTCCATGAAGATGGGAACTGATCGGATTTGCCAGATTGTTTTATCACTTCGCAATTTCTCACGCATGGATGAGTCTGATTTCAAAGCTGTTGATATCCATGAAGGTATCGACAGTACGTTATTAATCATGCAACATCGCTTGAAAGAGAGACCAAATCGCCCAGCGATTCAAGTTATTCGTGACTATGGCAGTTTGCCTCTTGTAGAATGCTATCCAGGGCAACTCAATCAGGCGTTGATGAACATTCTGGCAAATGCTATTGATGCATTGGAGGAAGTTAATGTCAAACGAACCTTTGAAGAAATCAAGGAAAATCCCAACCAGATCAACATTCAAACTTCCACAATTGATTCCGAATGGATAAAAATCTTAATCTCAGACAATGGAATTGGGCTTCATAAGTCTGTTCGCAACCGCATCTTTGATCCATTCTTTACAACAAAATCTGTTGGCAAAGGAACAGGCATGGGGATGTCAATTACCTATCAGATTATCACTGAAAAACATAGTGGTAAGTTGAACTGTTTCTCAATTCCTGGCAAGAGAACGGAGTTTATCATTCAAATTCCTGTTCGGCAGAAGATTCGTGAAGTGCGATCGCCGATCTTGTAGGGTGCGTTCCTTAATTACAACTCTCGCGACTCCACCGATAGATTTCTGGAACGCACCATGCTCATGCTTGAAGCAAGCGATCGCCAATCTTGTAGGGTACATCCCCCATTACAACCATTAATTACTCCGCCGATAAATTTCTGGAAACGCACCAAGTTTATGGACTTGAGCAAGCGATCGCAGCCTAACAACGCGAGTTATCGGTTGTGATGGTACGTTGAAGCTGCCTGTGGGTTAGTTAGCATTGGTTTGGTTTTGCTGGTAGGATTCGAATCTATTGTTCAGTCACTAAATTGAGGTTTTTCGTATGGAGAATCAGGGAAAGTGGCAACATGGCTTCATTGATAACAATGGAGTCAAACTGCATTACGTGACTCAAGGGGAAGGTCAACTAATGTTGATGTTGCATGGCTTTCCAGCGTTTTGGTACTCGTGGCGACATCAAATTCCTGAATTCTCCGGCAACTACAAGGTTGTAGCCGTTGATTTGCGTGGACATAATGAGAGTGATAAACCCAGCAATAAGAATGCTTATCGAGTAGAAGATGCGATCGCTGATGTCAAAGCAGTAATTGAAGGGTTGGGCTACAAAGATTGCATTTTGGTTGGACACAATCGAGGCGGAGCCGTTGCGTGGGAGTTTGCCTACGCCCATCCTGAAATGGTAAATCGATTGATTGTTATTAATCAGGCGCACCTAGCAAAAATCATTGCGGCATTACGAACTCCGCAACAGCTACTCCGAAGTTGGTACTTTTTTGTCTTTCAGCTTCCTTGGTTGCCAGAAGCTTTATTCCGCAAATCAGATTATCAGTTGCTGAAAGGTGGCTTCCTCAACTATGCCATTGAAAAAGATGCATTTACTGCTTCGGATCTTGAAGTTTATAAAGAGGCAGCAGCTAGACCGGGCGCATTGACCGCAATGGTGAATTGGTACCGCAACTTTTTCCAATCTTGGCTCGTTGATCGACGTTGGGGAGTTCTTAAAGTGCCAACTCTGATGATTTGGGGAGAAGGAGATGCAGCAATGGGAAAAGAGTTAGCCGAAGGCACAGAATTTTACGTGGAAAACTTAACCATTCGCTACTTACCTAACTGTGGTCATTGGGCACATGAGGAAAAACCGCAGTTGGTAAATCAGTATATGCGCGAGTTCTTAGTAGATGAAACCGCCGCATAACAATTCGCCTGCACACCGACCGTTTAGGGATTACTGGTTATGTCCAAAAGATTACTAGCGGTGGGTGAGGCGGAACGTTGTCTGGCTTCATATTTAATATCAAACCCGTTTGAATAACCGTAAAACCCCAAATAAAGCGGGGATACGGCGTTTTATTTGGGCTCTTTAACCGAATTTGCTCTGAAAATGCAATTTTTGTGGTTTGGGGTACTGTGTGGTTGCAGTTTTAGCAACCATAACCATTTAGCAACCGTTTCTATTTACGGTAGCAATAGGTTCAAATCGTATTCTCTGGCAAATCGGTTATCGAAGGATGTCTGGTGATGCAGGTTCAAGGATTCATATATAGGGCAATTGGGTTATCGGTTGCGATCGCCAGCAGTAGCCTTGCCCATTTCCCGCCCTTGTCCTCATTCTCCGTGACCGGACGCCCAGCGATCGCGTCCTCCCAGCCAACCGTTGTGTTTGAGCGCATGGAATTACCTCGTTCCGTTGCAAATACCGGGAGACGCACCTTTCAACGAGACTATCAAAACCGCATCAATCACATTCGCACTGTTGCATCTCCCATTCAAGATGTGTCGGGAGAGATGCGATCGCACATTGACATGGGTAGCCTCTCTCATACGCTTACTGATGCGGTTATGCAGGATGCCCAGGAACGGTTCAACACCCCTGACCTAATGCTTGAAGTGGCTTCAGATGCACCAGCCGATATCAGTGTCCAGGTTGAATCAATTGAACCTGTCACCTGGAACGAATGTAGCGGTGGTTCTGGACCCTCCCGCCCGATGCGTGGTATCTGCCCTGACATTGATGTATCTGGGTGGCGAATGGTTGTTGCAGGAGGGGGGCGTTCCGAGCTGCTCCGCCTGGTTTACTATATCCCGCAGGGAGCTGAAGTCGGTTCCTGGGTACCCCAACCTGACGGGTTGCAAAGTCTATCAGAAGCCGTACAACGGAGAATTCTGACCCAAGTCGCAGAGGATGCTGGACTTCCCACCTCCAGTTTGCACCTGTTCTGGGCAGAGGCGCGCTTCTTTGATTGCTGTTTGAATACCCGTGAAGGTGCCCCCAGTTGTGGCATGGATATTCGTCCAGGGTGGGCGGTGCAAATCCTGGTTGATCAGGTAACCTCCGGCACGCCGATACAGCAACCCCTGCGGGTCTACCACACCAATATTACAGGCACTGATATTCGTCTGGTTAGCCAGGGTCAGTGGATGCCACCTCCGTGATGGTGCCAACCATGCCGTAGCTATAGAGTTCGAGAGGTTATTGCGTCGGGTAAACGGGGGCGTTGGACTGCTTTAAGTTATCAGTGAGATGCTGTTGAGAAGTTGTTTGTTGGTGTTTTAAGTTGATCTCATGCAGATGCTATCTATTTCAGTACGTCAAGCGACTCCAAATGACTTGTCAACGGTTTCGGGTATTTTGGACGAAGCTGCTTCATGGCTTAAACAGCAGAATATGGCGCTATGGGAGAAGGAAGAAGTTTCCCCAGAGGCAATTCGTCCAGATGTTGAAGCGGGCTTATTCTACATAGCTTTTGTTGAGGACGACCCTGTTGGAGTTGTTAAGTTTCAGCTTGAAGACTTAATGTTTTGGTCAGACATTTCTCAAGAAGATTCAGCATTCATTCATCGGTTGGCAGTGCGACGGTGCTTTGCGGGTGGCAATGTTTCAACGGGGCTAATGAAGTGGGCTGTCAAACAGAGCCGAGATTTAGGCAAACGCTTCCTACGTCTAGACTGTGCCGCAGATCGTCTGCGTTTGAGAAGGGTTTATGAAAACTTTGGGTTCCGGCATCATAGCGATCGCCAAGTTGGGCCCTATTTTATAGCAAGGTATGAGTACAAGGTTTAATGGCAATTTCCATGATTCTCATAACAGGTGCAACAGGAAGAATCGGTAGTAAGCTGGTTGAATCGCTCTTGCAATCAGGCAAACCAGTAAGGGTGCTGGTCAGAAATTCGCAAAAAGCAGCTAACCTTCAAGCCCTGGGAGCATCTGTTTGCTTAGGAGATCTCAACCGACTCGATCATTTAGATGTGGCCTTGCAGGGGTGCGATCGCCTTTTTTCAATTCCCCCCAATACGATTAATCAAGCGGAGCAAGAGATTCAACTTTACCAAGCAGCTAAACGCACTGGAATACAGCACATTGTCAAATTATCTACTGTTAAATCCGACCCTGAATCACCCTGCCAGTTTTTCAAGCACCATGCCACCGCAGAGCAGCACCTAAAACAATCCGGTATCAAATTTACAATCTTGCAGACAAACTCGTTTATGCAAAACTTTCTATGGTTTTCTCATGAGATGAGGACAAAAGGTACATTGTCTTTGCCCATGAGAGATGCAAAAACCGCACCCATAGATATTCGTGATGTTGTGCGTGTTGGATCTGCAATTTTGACAGAAGAAGAACATGAGGGGAAAACGTATAACTTAACGGGTTCAGAGCTACTCTCACTAGCAGAGATTGCTGAAAAGCTTTCCATAGTTGCCAATCAAAAGATTACTTACATTGATGCCTCTTCGTTAGATTTTAAGCAGACTCTAATTCAATCTAATGTTCCAGAGTGGTTTGCTGAAGCGGTGACTACGTCTTGGCAAATCGCTAGCAAAGGAAAACCAACTCTTACTGACGTAGTTACTCAAATTGGAGGAAAGCAGCCGATTACTTTTGATGAATTTGCTTGGGACTATAAAACAATATTTGCACAAGAGTAGTTGTAAGCAGTCCAATACAGTGGTGGAGCGGACAGTCGAAAACTTGTGTGAAAACTGAGCATGTCTGTTGCCGCTCACCTTTGACGTTGGATGGAAGTCGGTCTCGGGGCAACCTACCTTCAGTCGAGATTGTCCCGAGACTTGCAAACGGATAGTAGTGCATCCGAAGAGTATGAGGAACAAACCAATGGAAGCGATCGACGACCTGATTTCGCAGCAGTTCTATCATGGTACGAAAGCCGACTTGAAACCAGGGGACCTGATCGTGCCAGGCTATAACTCTAACTACGGCAAGAGGAAAAAGGCGGCCTACGTCTATCTGACCGCCACCTTAGATGCGGCCATCTGGGGAGCCGAGCTGGCCCTTGGCGAAGGACCTGGCAGAATCTACATTGTGGAGCCGACCGGTTCGATTGCAGATGACCCAAATCTGACGGACAAGAAGTATCCGGGCAATCCAACGAAGTCATACCGCTCTCAGGCTCCGCTTCGGGTCACGGGTGAGGTTATGGATTGGAAGGGGCACTCGCCCCAAGATCTCAAAGCCATGAAGGACAACCTTGAGCGACTTAGGCAACTGGGTGTTGAGGCTATCGAGGACTGAGTCCGGCTTTCCATAAATGCCCATGCACCCAACCGTATTCAGGTTGTCTGTTGGGATTGAGAATTCATTGGCGGCGGGTGATGCGCATCGTTAGAAGGATTTTAAGATGCAACAATCAAGTGCAAGCGTACCTGTTAAGAAAAAAGCAATGGCTATCAATAATGAACCTAGCTTGAAGAGCCGAACATCGCTCTCAAGACTAAAGCTAGCAGGGTACATTGTTTTGCGAAGTGGGACGATAGGATTGATATCGGGAAGTGTACTGGGTGGGCTTTTTGGTCTTACTCTTCTTGCTTTTATCTGGACAGGAGCTATTGGTGCTGGATTGGGCTTAGGATTAGGGCTAGTTAATGGGCTGTTGTTAAGTGTCACAACATGTCTATTTTTTTACCCATTAAAATATGTTCGCCTCTATCACGGGGTGGTCAAGTTTATTAGTGCTTCCATAGCTGCAGGAGGAGCAGCAGCTTTTGCACCCTGGTATTTTTCTTCCACACCGATGACACCTAGCTCAGCTGTTTTCATTGGTTTTAACTCCGTACTTGCATCTATAGTTGCTGGGTGGGCAGGAGGATTAGCAGGTCAAAACATTGCTCAATGGTATGAACAGAAAAGTGCAGTAGATACACAAGAATTAGCTAGGCGAATTTCGCGTATTACTATCACTTTGAATAAACCAGCTCGGCATCTCGCCGCTATTTCATTAGCTGAAAAGTTAGGCTGGATTAGTGTTGCTCTATTTTCATTGCTTTGCCCTTTGCTAGGAAAGGGACTTTTGAAATCTCTGGTTTGTGGGGATCTGGATGTGATTTCTTGTCTTCCTTCCCCTCGTCTCTATACATCAGTAATAGAAGGCTTCAAAGTTGCTATTCCTATAGTTTTTTCAATCATGTTGATAGTTTCGGTATTGGGTTCGAGACGTCGGGCTTAAGAGGGTATTTATCGAATGCGATCGCAAGAAGTTGATAGACAATCGTGAACATTTCTCCTAGCTTACTCACAAACAGTTGTAACTAGGAGCGAGCAGCATGGGTCTTGGGCTAAGTGGGAAGGTCGCGATCGTCACAGGTGGAAGCTCTGGAATCGGTCGAGCTACTGCGATTGAGTTGGCTAGACAAGGGGCGAAGGTCGTTGTTGCGGCTCGTAGAGAGTCAGAAGGCGAAGAAACAGTTCAGCAGGTCAAAGCGGCTGGCAGTGATGGTTTTTTTATCAAGACTGACGTGACAAAGGCAGCAGATATTGATGCACTCATTAATCGAACTTTAGAGTCCTACAGTCGTCTCGACTGTGTTTTCAACAACGCTGGATTTGGCAAAGCTACACCACTCGTTGAACTGTCAGAGCCAGAGTGGGACTTAGAATTAAACGTCAACCTGAAAGCAGTGTGGCTATCGATGAAGTATGAGATTCCGGCGATGCTCAAAAGTGGGGGTGGGGCGATCGTCAATATGGCATCTCAAGGAGGTGGTGTAATTGGTGTGCCTAATTTTGGCAGCTACACTGCTGCCAAAGGAGGGGTAGTGGCTCTAACCCGAACTGCTGCAATGGAATACGGGAGACAAGGGATTCGGATCAACTGCGTCAGTCCAGGTTTAATTTTGACTGATTTATTGGCTGAGGTTCCTCAGGATACCTTGCAGCAAATGGAGGCAAGCGTCCCGCTCAAGCGAGGTGGAACGCCAGAGGAGGTTGCTAAAGCAGTTGTTTGGCTATGTTCTGACGATGCTTCTTACATCACTGGGCACAACTTAGTGATTGATGGTGGCTACACGGTACAGTAGGTTGCAGTCAAACATTCGCTTGGAGCGGACTGACGAAAGATTTAGGTGTATCGCAAAGGTTGTCTGCGTCCGCTCAAGTGCACCGTTAGCTAGTACCCATTTATATATTTAAGAAACACGTTTTTTAGGTTCTTATGTTGATTAGCGGTTCGTCCTTCTACTTTAAAAACATACTCTTAGCAAATGCTGGAATTCCACTATTCTCTCAGAGCCTTTTCTATCAGGTTCTCCTGCTAATCCCAATTATTGTGATTGAAGCCTACATTCATAGAAAACTGCTTAAAACTGGTGTTTTCAAAGCAGTTTGGGTTGCTTTTAGCACCAATGTTATATCAACTGTTGTTGGAGGGCTGCTTGTTATATTACCGATTGGAGCATTGACCGGAACCATACTTTTTGGATCGACTGTACCGGTGCAGCCGGATTCCTTTCCGTTTCTACCACTGGAAATCATCTTCACACTCCTTCCTATGTTTTGGTTTTCTGTGGTTGTGGAATCATTTATAGGTTCTCTTAGCCTTAGAAAAGTTGACTACAGAAAAGTGAAGCAATCATTCTTAATTGCTAATGTGTATACATACTTGATGCTTGAGATATTGGCTATTACCCAACTTATCAAGGGATACGTTGAAAGGCGCGGCTAATATAACCACGGTATTTTGAAACGTTTACAACAGGACGGGTAAGGATTTAACCCCATGCACTCCAGTCGAGGGAATAAACTCCAATGTGGCGTTTGGATCAATCCGTAAGTTGGGCAGGCGTTCTAGCACTGCACTCAGTACAATTTTGCCTTCTAGACGAGCCAGGGGCGCACCCAGACAAAAGTGAATACCATTGCCAAAGGCTAAGTGTGGATTGGGATCACGATCGACAATGAACTCATCTGGGCGATCGAACTTTGTCTCATCCCGATTGGCTGACCCCATCCAAACAACGACCATTTGTCCTGCTGGAATGGTCTGTGCGCCCACCTGTACGTCAACTTTAGTAAACCGTTCTATTCCCTGCACCGAGGAGCGATAGCGTAAGACTTCCTCGACTGCCAGCGGTACCAGATCTGGCTCCCGCTTCAGCCGCTCGAAGGCTTCTGGATATTCTCTGAAACAGAGAACAGCATTTCCCAGTAAGTTTGTTGTGGTTTCATTACCAGCAATCAACAGGATCATGCAGAAATCTACCAGCTCTTGAGCGGTCAAGGTTTCCGCCGCTTCGTGGGCGGCAAGTAAATCACTAATTAAGTCTTTGCCAGGATGCTGTCGCCGCTGCTCTAGCAAATGTCGGAAATAGTCAGCCATTGCTGTTATTGCCGTTGAGTCATACACCACAATTCCGTCTGACCACCGCTTAAAGTCTTCGCGATCTGCAATGGGAATACCTAAAATTTCAGCAATCACAATGATAGGTAGGGGAATTGCCAGGTCACGCATAAAGTCAATCCGTTCCTGCCCCTGGACTTGATCAATCAGTTCATGGGTAATTTGAGTAATGCGCGGTGCTAATTCTTCTATCCGACGAGCCGTAAACACCTTTGCAACCAGCGATCGCAGTGATTGATGTTTGGGTGGGTCAGTATAGTTCAAGCTTTGAGTTAAATCAGTTTGCTCAGGTGGATGAGGAATTTTGGATGAAAATGTTTGCCAATCCGAAAATATCCGTTTTACATCCTCATAGCAAAACACCATCCAGACTTGCTGATTTGCGTCATACCACACAGGTGATTCACGGCGCATCTGAGCATACCAAGGATAAGGATTGCCAAATAGTTCGGAATTCGGTGTTACTATTGATGGTTGATTGGTTTCCATGATGAACCTCGTATGTGAGCAATTATATGTGAGCAAAAATGTGCATTGGCAGGACAAACTAGCTGAATGAACTGGAGTCATCAGCATTCAAACAACAGATTGAGAAATATTAGCTAGCTGATTCGGGCGATCGCGTCATCGCCAGCAGTGTTTCCACCACTTGAGTCAGCTGAGGCTCCTCTAAAGTGCCAACTTGAAACACTTCTGAAAGCCACAAACCATCAGCCGCCAACAGAATAATTGTTGCCTTTATGGGATCAATTCCACTGGTTTCAATTCGCTGCCGTGACTGCTGTTCATAGACTTTGGCAGATTCAAACAAGTCGGGCGAGTTAGCCGCAATTGAAGAAAGACGGGCAACTAGTGCCAGTGATTGTTTGCTAAACCGTAGCGTCGCTCGAATATATGCGCGCACCCACTGTCCGGGCGTTCCCGGTGCATCGTCCTGGTCAAACTCAGTCTGCAATACTGCTTCAAAATCTTGAATCAGTTGCTCCACCATGCTTGTCATCAGTGCGTCTTTGTTAGGAAAGTGATAAAGCAACCCTCCTTTACTGACTCCTGCTTGTTGAGCTACAGCATCCAGTGTTAATGCTTCAACTCCTTTGTCAATGACAACTTGACTAGCAGCCCGGAGCAGGGCTTCACGCGTGGCTGATCGAGATTTTGACCGTTTTGTATCAGCCATAGATATCAGCCACAGAAATGACCAGGAAGCTATTACGAAATCTGGGGGCATTCGGCGTTTTAGCATCAAGCTTCAACAGGCAAAAGCTCGAATGTCAAACGCTTGTAAGTAACCATAAACTTACTGTACCGTCTGGACGGTTTTAATGTCAATGCCTGCCCTATTTCTATTTTTTGTTCTAATCTTTGAGGTTATAGCCTTTAAGGTTATAGCTACACTACAACCTTTGGCGATCGCTGCAGAGTCAGAGATATGGGGCAGCTACTTTATAAGTTTTGCGAAAAATAACGTTCTTTGACATTTTCGATGTCAACGCAACAATATTGTTCAATCAGAGGCATTAACGCAGTAATAATATGGCACGGACGATTACGGTTGATTGAGGAAAAAAAATAACATGACTTCCAACAATTCACGTCAAACCCTTGGTCGTGGCCGCCTATATGAAAGCATTGTAGATACCATCGGAGACACACCTTGCATTCGGGTTAATACTTTAGCCCCTGATCATGTTCGCCTGTATGTCAAAGCAGAGTTCTTTAATCCTGCTGCTTCGGTTAAAGACCGTCTCGCCATCAGCATTATTGAAGAAGCCGAGCGTCGTGGGGATCTCAAACCGGGTCAAACCGTTGTGGAAGCCACCAGCGGCAACACAGGCATTGGTCTAGCTATGGTTTGTGCAGCGAAGGGTTATCCTTTAGTGGTTACGATGGCTGATAGTTTCTCGATTGAACGACGCAAGCTGATGCGATTTCTGGGGGCTAAGGTGGTGCTCACCCCCCGGGCCGAAAAAGGCTACGGCATGTACCAAAAAGCAAAAGAATTAGCCAATGCGAACGGTTGGTTTCTAGCTCATCAGTTTGAGACAGATGACAACGCAAAAATCCACGAAAACACGACCGCTCGTGAGATTCTAGCTGATTTTGCCGGAGAAAAGCTTGACTACTGGGTCACAGGTTATGGCACAGGTGGAACTGTATCGGGTGTAGCTCGGGTACTGCGTAAAGAACGACCTGAGACAAAAATCATTCTCACCGAGCCCAGTAATGCGCCAGTGGTTGGGTCTAACATTCCTCAGGAACGCAACGCAGATCGCTCTCCTGCCATGAGCCATCCAGCATTCCAACCTCATCCCATTCAGGGCTGGACTCCTGATTTTGTCCCCTATGTTTTACAAGAAGCCATTGATCACCACTACTTTGATGAGTTTGTTCCAGTCTCTGGAGCAGAGGGTATTGAGTGGTCTAATAAATTAGCTCGTCAAGAAGGAATTATCACCGGGATTTCTGGTGGTGCAACCTTTGCCGTTGCCATGCAGGTCGCTGAGAAGGCTGCTGCTGGCTCTGTCATCCTCTGTATGCTGCCCGATACGGGTGAGCGATATCTATCATCCCCTCTATTTGAAAAGATTGAGGAGTTCATGTCACCAGAAGAACTTGCTTTATCCCATTCGACCCCTCAATTTCAAATGTCCGCTACTTAATGGCATGAATTCATCGAAATTTCTGCGTGAAGGGTTAGCGCTACCCTTCACGCCTTAAAAGTGATTCATGCAAAAGCTTTATTGATTGAAGGTTGGGAATCGGTGAGGTGACCTAGATGAGTGATGAGTTACGCTGCGCTAACGCATCCTACAAGAGCTGAGTTCTAGGTTTCTGCCGCTACGTATAGTCTAAAGGTTAACGAACGGTAGGTTCTTCCACTCGTCTTACCTCAACCATTTGTCCCGAATTGAGGCGGGTCAAGTAATCTTCCAATGCTTCTGCTACTTTGCCTGATAGGAGAAAACAGCCGAGTAAGTTGGGAAATGCCATTGCCAGAATCATCATGTCACCAAAGTTGAGAACAGACTGGAGGTTTACCACCGCTCCAACAAATACAAAGATGACGTAGATGATCTGATAGACCCTTAGCGATCGCTCCCCAAACAAAAATGTCCAGCTTCGTTCGCCATAATAGCCCCAGGAAATAATGGTGGAGAAGGCAAACAAAAAGACTGCAATCCCCAAAATTACAGGAAACCAGGGGATTGAGGTAGAAAAAGCCTCAAAGGTCATCTGAATGCCATCGGGTTCTCCTCCTGTCTGGTTTGCATAAACTCCGGTGATTACAATAACCAGAGCGGTCATATTGCTGACTACAACGGTGTCAATAAACGGTTCCAGTAGAGCAACAATGCCTTCGCGCACAGGTTCATCAGTCCGGGCAGCAGAGTGAGCGATGGGGGCTGAGCCGACTCCAGCTTCGTTGTCAAAAGCAGCCCGTCTCACACCTTGAACTAAGACTGCAACGAGTCCTCCTGTAATCGCTGCTTGAGGTGAAAAGGCTTCACGCACAATGGTGGCAGCGGCAGCTGGAATTTCGGTCAAGTTAGTGACGAGAATCCAAAGTGCTGCGACAAAGTAAGTGAGACACATCGCGGGGACCAGAAACCCGGCTACTGCTCCAATTCGCCGAATCCCACCGATAATAACTAAGCCTACCAGCGCCATGAGAACCAGCCCATAGAGCCAGTTGAAGCCCTCCAAGGCAGGGATAGCGGCAGTTAAGCCAGCAAAAGACTGGTTAACCTGAAACATGTTGCCGCCGCCAAATGCGCCACCGATGCAAAATACACAGAAGACCCCTGCCAAAACTTTACCGAGAGGACGCAACCCTTTTTCCGCTAAGCCACGGGAGAGATAATACATTGGCCCGCCAGAAACAGTGCCATCGGGACGAATGATGCGATACATCAAACCCAAGGTACACTCAGCAAACTTGCTAGACATCCCCAGCAGCCCGACGATAGTCATCCAAAAGACGGCTCCGGGTCCTCCAAGCTGAATAGCGATCGCCACTCCTGCAATGTTGCCCAGTCCAACGGTGGCAGAGAGCGCAGCAGAAAGTGCTTGAAAGTGAGAGACTTCTCCAGGTTCATCGGGGTTATCATAACTGCCTCTAACCACATCAATCGCATGACGAAACGCCCGAATATTAACAAACTTCATCCGAAACGTGAAGAAGATTGCTCCCGCCAGTAGCCACAGGACAACCAGTGGCATACCGCCAATACTGAGAAAGATCACTTTTTCTAGAGCTGCTACAACTGCACCGAAAACAGCGTCAATGCCAGCTAAAAAAACATTTGTATTTGCTGTATCAGAGGTTTGAGCGAATGCAGGCGCAGCTAAAACAAGCAAAGCCAAAAATGTTAGAGCAATGTTTTTTATAGATCTCATAGAATCTTATTGCGGGAAATTAGTTGGTATTAAGAAATTACAATTTTTCCAGACTATTTTTGTTCTAAAGAAACACTTTCCCCCGGAGAAGCACACTACACAAGTTTTCTGTAGAAACCCGGTTTTCAAGTCCAGTCAAAAGTTTCAGGGTTTGCTCCACTTTAAGGAGTAGAAGAAAAATCTGTCTAATTAAGTAGACGACTTACTAGAAGTTGCAGTCAAGAATGAGTGCTTCTCCATCATCAATGAATTTCAGCTTTTACTCACTATGACTAAAATTTGCACTACCAGCAAAACCTGTAGAGCGATTCTGAATAATTTGTGGAAGTAGAGCGTTGGGCGATTGCCCTGACTCATCTGTAATCCTAGTTTTTGGAATTGGTATGACTTATTTCTCTTTACGTTAAATTATTAGGGTTGACGGCGTAGGTTCTTTGCTATGACTTCTGTAAATGGGCTACCGCTGGTTGATTTAACTAAACAGGCTCGTCCTGCGTTGTCCGAGTCGCCGGTCATCTCAAGCCAGCGATCGCAATGGCAAGGGATATTTTTTAATCACTACGATCATCCGGCGCACGAAAGTCCAGAATTTCAATACATGCAGCACGTTATTGGAATCCCGGGCAGTGGACATCCCATTTCATCAGAGCATCGATTTGAGGGACAGGTGCAAACCTGTTATTGTCAGCCCGGTGAGGTGTTGTTTATTCCTGCTAAAGTCAGGTACTCATCGATTTGGCAGCAACCTGGTGAGTTTTTCTTGATTGGCTTTCTTCCAGCCTTCTTTGAGAAGATCGTCAACGAGTCGATTCAGCCCGATCGGATTGAACTGATTCCCAAAATTGGTGTGGCTGATCCATTCATTCAGCAAGTTGGGCTCGCTCTTAAAGCGGATGTAGAAGCAGACCATCCAGCAGGGCGAATGTTTGGGGAATCGTTGGGGACAGGATTAGCAATCCATTTGATTAAGCATTATTCAACGTGGCAGGTGAAACTGCCGCCGAGAGCATCAGGACATTTATCAAAGTCTCAACTGCAAAAAGTAACGGACTACATCCAAACTCATCTAGATCAGGATATTTCTCTAGCTGATATGGCAGGGATATTAGAACTGAGCCAGTATCATTTCTGTCGGTTATTCAAGCAGTCAACGGGTAAGACTCCCCATCAATATCTCACTCAATGCCGAATCGATAGAGCAAAGCAATTCTTGTCAAAACCAGAGTTGACGATTACCGAAATTGCCTTTGAAGTTGGCTTCACAAACCACAGTTCTTTTACTCGCCTCTTTCGTCAATGTGTGGGTGTAACGCCAAAGATGTTTAGAGAATCTCGTTAAACATTGCAGCAAGATCTGCACAGGTTCAGCAGATATCAAACATCTTTGCTTAAAAAATTTTGGATCTGCTCTGCGAAAATATGAGCATTTTCAAAGTGAATGTTATGCCCGCACCGCTCCACAATTCTGAGCTGCATGAGTTTTCCTAGCTGAGACATTTCATGATTGATCTGGACAAATTTAGGGTCTAATTCACCTGTTAGGAGACTGATTGGAACTGTGTTTTGTTGGATGTGTTGCCACAGTGAAGGTTGACAGCCTGTACTCAGATAGCAGAGAGACTTAGCAAGCTGTGCGGGACGATTTTTTAGACGTTGCTTTAGCAATTTCTCAAAGTCTGAGTGGTGTTGAAGTGAGTTAAATAGCGGCTGTTCGTACCATTTTGTTAAGAAGGAAGGAAAATTTGCTTCTAGTTTTTTGGCTAAAGTGAGATCCTGTTGAATTCGCTGCTCCCTCTCGGCTGAAGTCTTAAGCCCTGGAGAAGCAGACTCTAATACTGTTTTTAAGAACTTGTGTGGAAAGTAAAGCGTCAGGTATAGGGCAAGCCGTCCTCCCATTGAATAGCCAACGAGAGAGCAGGATTGAATCTTGAGAGCCTCCAAAAATTGGATTAACCCGTGTGCGGTGCTTTCGATGGTATATGCTTGATCGCCAGTTTTGACTTGAGTTTTTCCATGTCCTGGTAGATCGATAGAGAGACAATAGTAGTGATTGGATAGAAGGGCGATCGTCTGGTCAAACTCATGACAATCCCCCATAAACCCGTGCAAAAACAGAATTACAGGATGATCGGGATGCCCTACCGCCTGATAGTTGAAACGATACTGATCAACGTTGACAAACTGCTCCATCGTGAACTGTTTGAACTAAGTTCCTCAAAACTCCGCTCAAGTCCAAATTTCGCCAAAGCTCAAGCTAAGCAACCATCGTTACTGTTCCTGTGTCCAGGTCATATCGACCGCCGACGATCTTGAGTTTGCCTAACTGTAATCGCTCTGTTAGGAGGGGCGATCGCTTCAACTGTTCAATCTGGTACTGCACATTCGCAGTTACAGCATTATCGACCGTATCACCTGCCTTGTCTTTGACCCGTTCAACCGCTGGCAAAATGGCTTTGACGAAGCTGCCAATCTCACCGGGTAGAGTCTCGTTTTGCACCGCAGCCGTGACAGCACCACAGCGCTCGTGCCCCAGCACCATTAGCACCGGCGTATCTAGTAGAACAACGGCATATTCAATGCTACCAAGCGCCTCTGGCGTAGCAATATTTCCGGCGATTCGCACGTCAAAAATGTCACCGATGCCCTGGTCGAAAAGGATTTCGGCTGGCACTCGTGAGTCTGCACAACTCAGTACAGTGGCAAAGGGATGCTGCACCTGAGCCACTTCCTGTAACCGTGCTGCTGACTGGTCTGGATATTGCGGCTGATGCTGGACAAACCGTTGATTGCCTTCCATCAGTTTTTGTAGAGCATCATCAGGACTGAGGGAAGGGGCGATCGCAGACAGTTCAGCAGCTTCAGCCTGCTTTACGCGCCCTAAGAAAGTGCCAGCTGCTAAACCCAAGGTTGTGATTGAAGCTCGTTTTAGCAGGTCACGCCGACCAATGAAACTATGGGTATGATTCATAGTGACTCACAATGATGCAATACATTTAACAGAGCGAATTTCCATTACATCTGAGACGTAACAGGTGCCACCAAACTTGTTGAGCAAAGGTCGAACATTTTCGACAACTGTTTTAATTTGCTCAGGCATACAGAAAGCAAGAATGTAAACATTATCTAGCATGGTCATGTCTAGATCTTCAGTGCCGTCTCGCAACCCTGTACCTGCAACATTACGAATTACAGCGTGACCGTGTATACCTGATTTATTTAAGCTATCCAAAATTTTGCCAAGCTCAAATGAATTGGCAATAATTTCTATTTTTTTAACAAGATGCATGAGATTATCTCCACAACAGGTCAATTCCGTACAGATAGAGTGGAATTCCTACAATGATGTTGAATGGGAATGTCACCGCTAGAGCAGTCGAAACATACAGGCTGGGGTTCGCTTCGGGCACCGTTATTCGCATCGCTGCTGGGACAGCAATATAAGAAGCACTTGCACACAAAACGGAGAACAAAAGTGCATCTCCTTGAGGCATGTTAATGAATCTGGCAATAAGCAGCCCAATGCCTGCATTGAGTATAGGAATCAGTATGGCAAACGAGATTAGAAAAAGGCCAGTTTTTTGTAAGTCTTTAAGTCTTCTAGCAGCAACGAGTCCCATGTCTAGCAAGAAGAAGGTCAAAACGCCGTAAAACATTCCCTGAGTAAAGGGTTCTAGGGCGTGCCAACCCCGCTCTCCCGTCAATACGCCGATCAGTAAGCTACCTACCAGCAAGAAAACTGAACTGTTAAGAAATGCTTCTTTCAGCACTTCCGACCAGGCAAATTCTCGTGTCTCATCCACGGTAAATAAGTTGACTAAAATCAGACCTACAATAATTGCTGGGGACTCCATTAGGGCAAGAGCCGCAACCATATAGCCATCAAAATCGATGCCAAGTCCAGTCAAAAAAGTACTTGCAGTAATAAAGGTGACAGCGCTAATCGAGCCGTAGGTGGCCGCGATCGCAGCTGAGTCATAGGCATCCAGCTTTATCCTTAGAATAAAAAAGGTATAAAACGGCACAATACATGCCATCAGCATTGCCGCAAGAAGCGTCAACATGACTTCCTGAGTAATGCCACTTTTAACTAGCTCTACCCCTCCCTTAAAGCCGATCGCAAATAGCAGGTAGAGCGAAAAGAGTTTTGGAATAGGAGCAGGAATTTCCAGGTCAGATTTGACTAGAACAGCAGTTATGCCCAAGAAAAAGAACAGAATGGGTGGGTTCAGGATGTTGGATACGATTAAGCTGACATCCATGTCCGTCCCCCTTGCTGCTGATAAAACCGAAAGTTTGGAAAATGTTGCATTGTCAAAAAAGGATGTAACGGTTGAATCATGATTATCGCGTCCTGTCACCCCCTGTCAATGGAATCCTGCAGGACAAAGTCATTTATACCTGCTAGAAACCGCAAAGATTCCTAAATTTGCTGAATAAACAAGATTCCATTCTTGTGAAACGGAAATTAGCGATCGCCTCAATTCCCTTATTCCCAGTCCTTCTGCCATAAAGCGTAAGGGATTGTTGCTACCGCTTACTCGTGCTGGTTGAGGGGCTGCTCATCGCTTGGACTTTAACCCTGAACCTATATTTTGCTCAGGCTGACACATGGCGAACTCAGCAAATCAAGCTGATTCAGGAACTCGACCTGCGAATTTTAGAACAGCAGCGTACTGAAGAAAATTTGCGAAGGAGTGAAGAGTGCTGGCAGCTAGCCCTACGCGGCAACGATTACGCGGCAACAATGTTAGCTCAATCTTGGTCTCGTAGAGCGTGTAGAACCTGCCGCTTGATGTCTACAAATTCGGGAGTGAGTTTTATTTCCAGGTCGCGTTGAGCAGGTAGGGTAATAGGTACTTCGAGCTTCAGTTGTCCTGGACAGCGGCTCATGACATATACTCGCTGCGACAGGAAGATTGCTTCTTCAACATCGTGGGTAATCATCAGGATGGTGGTATGGGTTTGATCCCATAGTCTGAGCAAAAATTGCTGCATTTGCTCCTTGGTTTGGGCATCAAGCGCGCCAAAGGGTTCGTCCATCAGCAAGACTTCGGGTTCGTTGGCAAGGGCACGGGCGATCGCCACTCGCTGTTTCATGCCACCAGAGAGCTGCTTAGGATAGGCTTTGGCAAACTGAGTTAGCCCCACTACGTCCAGATAGTAATTCACCCGCTCTTGCTGTTGTGCTCGTGATAGGCGGCGCAGCTTTAGCCCAAAGGCAATATTTTCACTGACTGTCAGCCAGGGATAAAGGGTATAGCCCTGAAATACCATGCCCCGGTCAGAGCCAGGACCAGCGACCATTTCTCCATCAACTAAAACTTGCCCTGCGGTTGGCGAATCCAGTCCAGCAACAATGTTGAGCAGCGTCGATTTGCCGCAACCGGATGCCCCAACCAAGCAGACAAACTCTCTCGCATGAAGCTGAAAGTTGATATTTTGCAGCACCATCAGCGGTTTGCCCTGAACCTGGAAGGTCTTGAACAGACCGCGAACTTCCATCTTGGGCTGTGCGGTGGAGGAGGGGCTCACATCGAGTCCGGCTTCTTGTCCTCGCACATCGCTGGATGGGCGGGTGTTCAGCATGATCAAAATTCCTGAGTAGGGGTGGGCATCACTTTGATATAGGTTTTCTCAGTTAAACCGATGATTGCGAGATGAAAAGTTAACTGAGATACAGTTCATCGCTACTTTCAATCAAAACAGTCCCGTCAGTCAAGATAGCTATGAGCGGTAAAATCAAGAGGTTGGAAATCAATTGTTCACAACTATTCTCCGTATCTCTGGATACAAAAAGTCAACCGGGAATCTATAGACTGTCTGGAATAAAGCCTTCCACACTCCTCAATTCCAAACAGTACTTCAGCCGTGGTTAACCTGATTGGGACAGAACTAGATCAGAAGTCGAAGCAGCCTGCCTGGTTGCAGTCGTGGCAGCCGCGATCGCTCTCCAGTGAAGCGGTTACGCTTCCGGCTGAGATGTACAGTTCACCAGAGATCTATCGCTTGGAACAAGAGCGCATCTTTGGTAAATACTGGTACTACGTTGGGCATGTCAGCCAGCTTGATGGTCCAAACTCTTACTTCACTGTTGAGATTGCCGAGCAGCCTCTGGTCATTCTGCAAAATAAGGCGGGCGAGTTACGCGCCTTTTTCAACATTTGTACCCATCGGGCTGGTCCAGTGGCAGTAGACAGCGGCAAGTGTAACCGTCTTACCTGTCTTTACCATGCCTGGAGCTTTGACCTGGAGGGCAACCTGCGCGGCATTCCTGATATGGAGGAGGCAGAGAATTTTGACCTGGTGGCTTACGGCTTGACGGCGGTGAAGGTGGACACCTGGGGTCCATTCATTTTTGTTAACCTGGACCCTAAATCAGATGCTTTGGCAGTTCAGTTAGGCGAATTGCCGGAGATGTTTAAGCGATACAAGCTAGAAACCTGGGCAAGGGCTCACTATATCGACTATTGGACAGATAGTAACTGGAAACTATACGTCGAAAATAATGCAGAAAACTATCACGAGCCAACGGTTCACCCGATTCTGGCAAAGTACTATCAGCACATAAAGGCTGAGGCGAGATATCACTATTACTTGCAGTACACCCCTTTTGTGGGTCGAGATGAGTTGCCGTCTGAGAAAGACCCAGCCCTTTACGTTGATGGGCTGAATGAGTACGAGATGGCAGGTATTTCGACAATGAGTTTTTTCCCGAACTTTGCCTGGATTGTGGCACCCAACTGCGCCATCATTTATCTGATTGATCCGCAAGGTCCATGCCGTACCAGAGTTCGGTGGGATTGGTTGGTACCGAATACGGATGCTGCTAAGTCACCAGCAAATCTGGAGCCGCTGATCGAGTTTTATGACGGCATTCAGCAAGAAGATTTACAGCTCTTGCCTGAAGTTCAAAAGCGAACTCAGTCCTTGGGGTATCGTCAAGGGCGCTTATCCCCAACGCGTGAAATGGGTACACACCTGTTTCAAGAGTTGATCATGAGAGCGATCGCCACTCCCGCCAAATAGAAACCATCCTTTTCTCATACCACTACACTCTTCCCTCCATGCCTCTGCCTGCTTCCCTCCCTTCTCAATCCCCTATCCTCTGGGAAGAACTCACCTGGGAGGAAATTACTCACTTGCGCGATCGCGGCATGAATTTGGTAATTCTTCCTGTTGGCGCAACTGAGCAACATGCCCTGCATCTACCCGTTGGAGTTGATACTTTCTCAGCGACCGCAGTGGCTCATGGTGTTTCTGCCCAAACGGGAATTCCTGTTTTGCCGACTTTGCCCTACGGCTGCTCTCTAGGACATTCCAAAAAGTGGGCAGGCACGATTTCGCTGCGTCCCGAAACGCTAGCAACACTGGTGTTAGAAATTGCAGAATGGGTCTGTAGTGCAGGTTTTAGTCGCATTTTGCTGCTCAATGGACATGTCACAAATTGGGCACCTTTGCGCTGTGGTTTAGAAAATGTGCGTCACCAATATCCAGATCTAAGGATTGCACTGCGCTCAATTTGGGAAATTTCGCCTAAGATCCATGAGTTTTATCACCATGATGCGGCTAATTTTCACGCCAACTGTGCTGAAACATCGGTGATGTTAGCGCTACGTCCAGATCTAGTGCAGCTTGAGAAAGCCGTAGATGAACCCGATCGCTCCGTCGGTTGTTTCTTTGCCTACACAGTGAACAAAGAGAGCGTTCATGGCGCAGTCGGTTCGCCCAGTAAGGCAGATGAAGCGTTTGGCAAACAAATTTTGGAGGTAGCAGTGAGTGAGTTGAGTGAGCAGTTGAAGAGGGCGATCGCCGAAGGAACTCCTCTGGAAGAAATGCCACCTCCTACGGTTCCATAACTCCTTAACCTGAAACCCAGAAACACCGTAGGTGGGTGAAGCAAAGCGAAACCCAACAACCAGAATATTATCGAATGTTGGGTTTCGCGATGCTCCACCCAACCTACATTTTTAACTCATACACTTCCTTAAAATGGCTGAAACTCTTACGCCTGAGCTGCAATCCCTCAAAACCTCGCTGCAAGATAAAGGGGTTAAATATGCCCTTGCTAGTTTTGTCGATATTCACGGAATGTGTAAGGCAAAGGCAGTTCCCTTGTCTCACTTTGGGCAAATGATGGCAGGTTCAGAGCTGTTTACTGGAGCAGCTTTGGATGGCGTACCGCAGGCTGTGAGTGATGAGGAAGTTTCTGCTCGTCCTGATCCCGATTCGGCAACTATTTTGCCCTGGAATTCTGAGATTGCTTGGTTTGCCAGTGATTTATATCTGCAAGGAAAACCCTTTGATGCCTGCTGTCGAAGCATTCTCAAGAAGGTGTTGGCAGAAGCGGCTGAAATGGGTTTCACCTTCAATATGGGGATTGAAACTGAGTTTTTTATCCTGAAGGAAACGGCAGATGGACGGGGGGCACCTGTCAGCGATCGCGACACGCTAGCAAAACCCTGCTACGACCTACCCGGACTGCTCGATAACTTTACCTGGGTGCAAGAGATTGTCGAAGCAATGAATCAGCTTGGTTGGGATGTCTACTCCTTTGACCATGAGGATGGCAACGGGCAGTTTGAGACGGATTTTACTTACTGCGATGCCCTCAAAATGTCCGATCGCCTCACCTTCTTCAAACTAATGGTGAAGGAAATCGCTAAAAAACACGGTTACTTCGCTACCTTCATGCCCAAACCCTTCGCCGATCGCACAGGTAGCGGCGCACACTACAACATGTCGCTGGCAGATATTAAAACGGGTGAAAACTTGTTTGTTGATGTTGATGATCCGCGTCGCTGTGGCTTGTCAAAGCTAGGCTATCAGTTCATTTCAGGCGTTCTCAGACATGCTCAGGCAATCTGTGCAGTGATTGCGCCCACCGTTAATAGCTATAAGCGCTTGGTGCCAAAGGGCAGTATGTCAGGCTTTACCTGGGCACCTGTGTACATCTGCTATGGCAATAATAATCGCACTAACATGTTGCGGATTCCGTTGGGTGGCGGGCGGGTGGAATGTCGGGCATCTGACATTTCTAGCAACTTATATTTAGGTGCGGCAATGATTCTGGCGGCAGGGCTGGAGGGAATTCGGGAAGGGCTTGATCCGGGTGAACCGCATACCGAGAACATGTACGAATATTCGCTCAAAGAATTGGAGGAGAAGGGAATTAAGTTTTTGCCACGCACGTTAGGAGGGGCGATCGCCGCCTTTGCCGCCGATCCGCTCAGCAAATTGGTAATGGGTGATCTAATGTATCAAACCTATGTTGACTTCAAAACTCAGGAATGGGAGGAATACCACAGTCACGTTTCTGATTGGGAAATTCAGCGTTACCTGAAATTTTTCTAGAGGAAAAATTGAATGCAGTCTGCTATCTATCCTCAACCCCGTGAAGCAGTTCCCAATCCCCATTTGTCGTCCTTCACTGCATTCATCGCGCAGAAAAACGGACAGTTACAGACGTGGTTTGGTTCAATTCCACCTAGCAGTTTGGTCTTACTTACCAGTTTTGCAGCACAGGCAGGAACGGCGACCTCTAAGCAGCTTTTTGATGTACTCAGTCCGATTGGAGCGGCATTTATCTGTAAGGCGATCGCCGCAGTATTGATGCTGCTCATCTGGCGACCCCGGCTGCAAAATCGAGGATGGGGAGATTATGTTTTGGTTGCAGGGTTGGGAGTGGCGATCGCTGGACTCAGTTTGGCATTTTATGGAGCGATCGCCCGCATTCCTCTAGGCATTGCCTCAGCTTTGGATTTTGTAGGTCCGCTGAGTGTGGCTGTCCTGGGTTCACGCCGCTTGCTCGATCTAGTATGGGTGATTTTAGCAGCAGCGGGAGTCCTGTTGCTCACGCCGCTTAGCGGTGCTTCTCTCGACCCACTGGGCGTTACTTTTGGATTACTCTCAGCTAGTTCTTGGGCTGGCTTTATTCTGCTCTCTGCTCCAGTTGGACGAGCTTTTTCAGGTGGGTCAGGACTATCGCTGGCAATGGCGATCGCTACTCTGCTCATGTTGCCCCTCGGCATTCATGCAGGTGGTAGCGCTCTGCTGAAACCTAGCATTCTCCTGTTGGGTCTTGGCATTGCTGTCCTCGGCGTTATATTGCCCTATTCTTTAGAATACAAAGCGCTCAAATGCTTACCGCCAAGAGTCTACGGCGTTTTGATCAGCATAGAACCTGCCATCGCTGCGTTGGTCGGACTGTTGTTTTTGGGGGAACAGTTGGAGCTTCGGAGTTTGGTGGCGATCGCAATGGTTACAACGGCAGCAATTGGTGTAACGCTGTTTGGCAGAAACCCTAGAAACTCTTAGGACTCACTTTGCAGAGTAATGGTAAAAGTTGCGTTAGTCACAGGCGGAAATTCAGGGATTGGGCGAGCAATAGCACTATTGTTTGCTCAAAAAGGATACGCTGTGGCGATCGCCGCTCGTCGAGTTGATTTGTCGGAAAAAGTGCAGCAAGAGATTGAGCTAGATGGGGGAATGGCGAAGGCGATCGCGGCTGATGTCGCCGTTTCCCAGGATGTGAAACAAATGGTAGAAACCGTTCTAGCAGAATGGGGACAAATTGATGTCCTGATACACGCTGCTGGCATCGCCCCCGCTGGTACGATTCTAGAAACCGACGAAGAAACCTGGGATCAGGTGATCAACACCAATCTGAAAGGAACCTTCCTCGTAAATCGACAGGTATTGCAGCACATGAGCGATCGCAGCACAGGTTCAATCGTAAATGTTGCTTCTGATGCCGGAATTTTGGGCTGCCGTGGACTAGCAGCCTACAGCGCCTCTAAAGGCGGAGTCATTCTATTGACCAAATCAATGGCAATGGATCATGCCCGTCAGGGTGTGCGGATTAATGCCCTCTGCCCTGGACCAGTCGATACGCCCTTAACAGCAGACCTTCCCGCAGAAGAAGTTGCACACTGGCAACAGGTGCTACCGATTCCCCGTATGGCAACCGCGCTCGAAGTCGCAGAAGCCGCTTACTTTTTAGCCCATGCCGAGTACGCAATGGGCAGTTGTTTAGTTCTCGATGGAGGAAACACAGCCGGTGGCGCAATCTAGTCTTAGTACCCCCAACATTCAACCCTCTGCTGCACCTAGACGGTATCTTAAACCGTCTGTGTTTTGGAGCATTCGCCAGGGTTTTCCGCGTTGGTTAGCAATCTTACTTTCCGCTATTGCTTTAGCAATCCCACTGACTGCTTGGACGGTAATTAGCTATGCGGGATGGGTCACTCCGATCTTTTTGCCAACGCCTACGGCGGTCATTCAATCTGGGATTGCATTGTTCCAGGACGAACTCACTGTTGATGTTTTGGCAAGCTGCGGTCGGGTTGCGGCAGGCTTTCTGGCAGCGGCTGTGATTGGCGTACCGGTTGGAATTGCAATGGGTACTTTCTACAGCATGGAAAGTTTGTTTGCCCCCATTGTTGGCACTGTCCGCTACATGCCCGTCTTAGCATTTGTTCCATTAGTGATTATCTGGTTTGGCCTAGGCGAAACCTCCAAAACAGTCATCATCTTTATGGGAGTAGTGTTTTACAACGCCATCATGGTTGCAGATGCAGTCAAATTCATTCCCAACGAGATGATTAATGTAGCTTACACGTTGGGTGCAAATCGGTTAGATGTGTTGTTTAGAGTGATTGTTCCAGCCGCTTTCCCAAGTGTTTTAGACACGTTACGAGTCAATATTTCTGGGGCCTGGAACTTCTTAGTATATGCAGAATTGGTAGCGGCACAGAACGGTTTAGGCTTCAAAATTCTGCAGGCACAACGGTTTTTGCAAACTGAGAAAGTATTGTTTTGTATTGCCGTTATTGGCTTGATTGGTCTAATCACAGACTATCTGCTCAAGTGGCTCTCAAAGCTTTTAACTCCGTGGGCGGATGCAACTCGGCATTGAGAATTTAGTGAGATTTTTCTTGTGAGATCAATTCATTGTGTCTGTAGAAGTGGGTTGACAGATTAGATTTTTAAGGAGCGATCGCTTTATGACATTAAACTTGAATTTGAACAGCACTGCTTTAATCCTGGTAGACATGCAGGGGGGACCTGTTTTTGGCGACGGTACACTTCCCCATACAAGCACAAAAGAAACTTTGCCCAATGCAAAACAGGTACTAGCAGCGGCTCGTGCAGCCAAACTGCCAATCATTCACTTTAAAGAAGTGCATCGAAAAGAAATGGTGGACTTTGGACGAGAATTAGATGGCGCTGAACCTGTTCACTGCCTGGAAACCTGGGAAAGCACCAATTACTTTTGGGAACTAGCACCAATTGATGGCGAGTTTGCCATCTCTAAACGTCGCTATAGTTGCTTCTTTGGCACTGACCTAGAAATTTTGCTGCGTGGCTTAAAGGTCGATACGGTGGTTTTGATGGGCGGCATGACGAATGTATGTGTGCATTACACCGCAGCAGATGCCCATCAGCGCGACTATCACTTTCACGTAATTGAAGACTGCTGCTCTGGCTCCGACTGGGATGCCCACTGGGCTGCCCTCACCGCAATGGAGTACTTGCAAACAGGTGCCCGTATTTTTCACACTGACTTTGTTGAAGCAGTAACGGGAGAGCGATCGCCAGCTTTGCAAGAATCCCTCTAACTTTGAAAGTGTTTGATAAGGTGATGCGTATCTCCTATGAGGGCGTAGCATTCGGGCAAGGATTTTTGGTTTATGCCAAGGTTTATTTGCCGAATGCTGCGCCCCTACGTGCGTTTGGCTAAAGTTGGCTTCTCAGGCTTTGTGGGTGCGATCGCTCCCTTCATCCCATTACCCAAATCTCTACCACCAGCGCAGTTGCAGATATCCTCGCTCTGGACGGCTCAGTTCCTCTTCGGTCATCCAGTCCACCAGTTTGTAGGTGCCGAAAACATGATCCCACCAATCGACTGCTAAGCCAAAGTTGTGGTGCCACATGCCGTACTTGTGGTGGACATAGTGAACGGGCATTTTCATCCAAAAGCACTTTGTAGGGTTTTCGTGCTGGAGTTGGTGAGCATAGGCAGAAAATGCCGCATAAGCCAACGCGCCCAAAAGCCAGCCCATCCCCGCTTCAAACGAGAAGAAGAAGAGCAGCAACATAGCGATCGCACTGCCCTTTATATAGTCCAAAAATTCCCATACCACGCCCTGCCCCTCATTGCGCTTGTGGTGATCGAGGTGACGCGCCCCAATTTTTTGAGGTGAAAGATGCATGATCCGATGCATCCAGTATTCGACAAAGCTAGCGAAGACAAACGCCGCGACGAAAAAAGCGATCGCAACCATAAAATTCATTTCCTGTCACACCAATTCGTAATTTGACACAACCTACAGATAAATTGTGCCATCTTCGCCCGAATTGACGCATCCGGCCTTAGCAATCCCCTTGCTAGCCAGCAATGCGAAGCGCGTTATGCCACACATCCACAGTTCCTTGCGGAGAGGGCTTGGGGGACGCGCTTCGTCCCCCAATGGGGGTCTGGGGGAAACCCCCAGGACAGACTGGAATTGAGAGACATAAAAATTGAGGATTAGAGATTGGCATCAGCCAAGGAGCAGAATTAAAGATCTACTCCTTGGCTGACTGATTCAGAGCAAAAGATTTCGCCTCGGAAACACAGCAAATTTTCAATGAACAAGCTCAAAGCCTTAAAAATCAAGAGTTTTCTTATACCCGACCTTTTTTGTCGGGTATGTTTGACGGGTTTTGTGGCCCATGTTACTATCAGACCAACATCAGGTGAGGAAAGCCTCTAGCCCTCGCCAGGACCGATTTCTACCGATGTCGAAAACTTGCTGTCGAGGACGCTAACTCATGACCCAGGCAATTCAAACCCAAACTGCTCTATCTTCTGCCGCTACCTTTACCGCTCTGAAGTGTAAAGAATGCGGCGAAGAGTACGAACTTAAGGCTACTCACGTTTGTGAGTTCTGTTTTGGCCCACTCGAAGTCACCTATGACTACAGCAAACTGAGCCAAACTGTTACTCGTGAAACCATTCAGGCGGGGCCAAACTCCATTTGGCGCTATCGTCCCTTCCTCCCGGTTGAAACCGACACCCCCATTGATGTGGGAACCGGGATGACTCCTTTGGTGCAGGCAAACCGCTTAGCCCGTCGCCTCGGTCTAAAGAAACTGTTCATCAAAAACGATGCGGTGAACATGCCCACCCTCAGCTTTAAGGATCGGGTGGTTTCAGTAGCGCTGACCCGTGCCCGCGAACTGGGTTTCTCAACGGTGTCCTGCGCCAGCACTGGAAACTTGGCAAATTCTACAGCGGCGATCGCTGCCCACGCAGGACTAGACTGCTGCGTCTTCATTCCCGCTGACCTGGAAGCCGGTAAAATCCTCGGTACCCTGATTTACGGACCCACTGTGATGGCGGTTCAGGGCAACTACGACCAAGTCAATCGCCTGTGCTGTGAAGTGGCAAACTCTCATGGTTGGGGCTTTGTCAACATCAATTTGCGCCCCTACTACTCTGAAGGTTCCAAGACCTTGGGTTACGAAGTTGCAGAGCAGTTAGGCTGGCAGTTGCCCGACCACATCGTCGCGCCCCTTGCTTCCGGTTCTCTGTTTAGCAAGATCTACAAAGGCTTCCAGGAATTCATCAAAGTCGGTCTGGTAGAAGAAAAAGCCGTTCGCTTTAGTGGTGCACAAGCTGAAGGCTGTTCCCCCATTGCTCAGGCATTCCGGGAAGGTCGGGATTTTGTCACGCCCGTGAAGCCCAACACGATCGCTAAGTCGATTGCGATTGGTAACCCTGCTGATGGCGTTTACGCAGTCGATATTGCTCGCAAAACCAACGGCAACATTGAGTCCGTCAACGACGCTGAAATCATCGAGGGAATTAAGCTACTAGCCGAAACCGAAGGTATCTTCACCGAAACCGCAGGCGGCACCACCATTGCTGTACTGAAGAAGCTGGTCGAAGCAGGCAAAATTGACCCTGAAGAAACTACCGTTACCTACATCACTGGCAACGGACTGAAAACCCAGGAAGCAGTACAGGGTTATATCGGTGAACCGCTCACGATTGAACCTAAGCTGGACAGCTTTGAGCGTGCTCTAGAGCGTTCTCACACGCTAGGTCGGTTGGAATGGCAACAGGTCTTGGTTTAAGCTAATTCCAAGCAAGGAAACTACTTCGTATTAGGGCAAAGCACTCAGCAGGTAGGCTGTTGAATTGAATGCGGAAATTTTCGCCTAATGCTTTGCCCCTATCACTCAATACTCATCATTCAAATCTCCAAATCTCATCATGGCTGTCAAAGTTCTCATCCCTACTCCATTGCAGAAGTTCACTAAAGATCAGGCAGCGATTGAATGCGATGGTGGCACAATCACGGAATTGCTCGATTCTTTAGAACAAAATTTCCCTGGCATCAAAGCACGACTGTGTGACGATCAGGGTGAACTGCGCCGTTTTGTTAATTTCTACGTCAACAGCGAAGACATTCGCTTTTTGGATGGCAAGCAAACTTCCCTAAGCGAAGGGGATGAAGTTAGTATCGTTCCAGCGGTGGCTGGCGGCTGAGACGTTTAGAAGGCAGAAGGGCTGTTCTCCAGTGGACTGAGAAACGGGGTAAAACCCTTTTCAGGTGTCCACTGGATCGCGCCATCATGCCCCGTCCAATAGGTGGCGATCGCCTGTTCGCGTAGTCGCAGTGCCGTATCGGGGTCGATGGAATAAGCAGAGGCGATCGCCACCCGATTATCAATTGCAGACAAAAGGTCAGGGCGCAGAAACTCACCTGACCACCACAAGACTTGTGCTGGAGCCAGAATCTTTTCGGTTAGTAGCCGTTGCTGTTCGGCAGATGGCTCCAGATTTTGCAGCAATAGCCACTGCTGCTCCCCAATATTTAGCTGAAGTGCAACGGGGTCGGCATTGAGCAGCATTGCAGAAACGGAACCCAGTGACACAGCCTGATCAATGGGTAGAGGCAATTTTGGTTGCGAGGTGACAAGACTGGGGGGAGTTTGACCTGCTAACGTTGTGTCTGAGGTTGCAGAGGGCACGCTAGCTGTTGTCTCCGGGCTTTGGTAGAAGTTTTGAATGGGTAGATCAGCCAGAATTCGATCCCACCCTGCTTCACCCGGATTGGGATCAGTTGAGATGGCCCAGTTAATCTGATTAACTCCCTGTTGCCTCAGGAAAGGCAAGACTGTGAAGTTGACGTTCTCCTCATCACCACTATTGATTAGTCCGACCGATCCCCGTTCTTGAACTACTAAGACGGGTGTTCCAGAGGTGGACAAAACAGTGACCTGAAACAGATTGGTATAGCGAAACCAGAGGGGAATCGCGACCAGGCTGAGTCCAAGGAGAAAGGCGATCCACCAAAACTTTTGTCCTCGTCTCCACGCCCAAACTACGACGATCAGGCTGTAAAGAGCGATCGCCTGAATGACTGAAATCGTCCCGGTTGCAAAAGAGTTTCCAGGGAGCTGATTGCAAAATTCTGCCAGAGTAACCAACCCGTGCAGTGGGTAGTAAAGCACTGCACCCAAAGCGCTTCCGGCAGTTGACCAGAATAGAGCAGCTACAGCACTGATCATGCCGCCAATGCTAATCAAGGTAATCAACGGCGTAGCCAGGACGTTCAGCAGAATGCTGTAAGGGGAAACTACGCCAAAAGCATAAAGCTGTAAGGGCAATGTCCAAAGATAGGCAGCAAGTGGAACGGCAATCAGAGTGGCGATCGCAGGTGGCAACCAATCCAGCCTTTGCGTCAGCGGTGGAACGGTAACAATCAGTCCTAGCGTTGCCAAAAAACTCAACTGAAAACCCAAATCCCAAATCCACAGCGGGTTTACTAGCAGCAAAATGGCAGCGGCAAGCAAAATGGAACTCAGCGGTCTGACCTTGCGCTCTGTAGTCAGAGCAATCAAGGCGGCCGTTCCCATTACAGCTGCTCGCAGGACAGAAGGCTGCATTCCGGTGAGTCCGGTATAGAGAATCAGAACTCCGAGTCCAAAGATCAGCCGCGCCCGGTTAGGCAGCTTTTGCGTCAGAGTTAGCATCACTCCGACCAACAGCGACACCTGAAAGCCAGAGGCCGCCAGCGCATGAGCTAGCCCCGCGCGAGAAAACTGATCTTGAACGCTGTAGGGCAAATCTACCCCGTTGCGCCCCATTACCATTGCGCTGAGCAGTGGACCTTCGGGTACACCCAGCCATCGTACCTGTGACTGTACAATTCTTTCGCGGATCAGCCACCATCCCCAGGGCGATCGCCCCTCTCCTTCAGGAAAGTCAATCTGTGTACCAGTCAGTCCAGCAAAGCCGCCCTGTCGTGCCAAATATTGCTCAAAGTTAAAGCCGCCAGGGTTCTCGGCAGGTTTGGGTTTGTACGGAGTGCCCGTAACAGCGACCACCTGTCCCGTCGTTAACCCAGTCCCTTGCAGCAGCGGTACAGTAACGTAAAGTTTTCCTGTAACGGGCTTTCCGGCGTTTGCACTGGTTTCATCGCTAGTAATTTCGCTCACCTGAGTGACGTTTAGCCAAAACCGTACCTTTTGCTTACGGGTGAGTTGAGGTGGCGTATCAATCTTTCCTTGAACGGTGAGAAGTTGGGCAGGAGCCGTAGGGTCAAAGTCGCTGATCTGGTTGCTGATGTCTGACTCTTTCACATCTGGCAAGCGTAACTGAAAGTAAAACGTTGCCAGCAGTCCAACTAGTCCCGCCACTAGCCAGAGCCGCGATCGTGGGCCAGTCTTCCAAAAGCGGGGCAATGTGAACGAGGCGATCGCACCCGTTAAGAGGAGAGCGATCGCCCCTAAAGGAATTCCCCCAAACTGACCCGGTAGTGCAGTTAACAGCAATCCCAGAATGTACGCCAGACTAAGAACAGCACCATTTACAGCAGCCATAGATGCTGACCCCCACAACTCTTCCGCTAGTTAACCCAAAACCATTTGGGAATCTAGCTCAAATGGACAAACCCAACTTTAAGCCAAAAACGGCATGGAGAAACAGCACACAGAGAGCCGCACTGCCCAAGTAGGCATGGAGGGTGCGAAGGGAAGTTTTCTTGGCAAACCCAGTGGCAGCGATCGCCCCATTCAACCCCAACAACAGTACGGCGGCCGAACCAGTCCAAAAATGTGGGCTTTCAAAGATCGGTTGATTCTGCATCACTAAGGACAAAACACCACCTGTGTAGCCTGCCGCAATGAAGGCAAACATCAGCGGAGCCAGCTTACGGTGGTCAGAACGGCTCTTCACGGCTGTAGCTTCATCGGTGGCAGCCCTACCACGCCAACCTGCCAAGCCAACAAAGCTACCCATTACAAATACAACAATCCCCATCATTAAGGGATGCCCCCAATGCACAATCGGCTCAGGCATTCCAAAGTCGCGAAACCAGGCGGCGATCGGCTCTAACAGATCTCTGATACCTGACATCCAGTTCTCCTCTATTGCTCAAACTACGGCTTTAACGAGCATTGCCTTAATATTTCTTAAAGACATTCTATGGGATCTATCTTGTCAGAAGGAAGCTAATTGATAGAGCAATCCAACCTGTAGGAACGTGAAATTTCGCCTGGAAACTCAATAATCCTTACCTTTGTAAAAACTGTGATTTTTGGGTCTTGGGATGCATCTCGTTTTTAGAGCGATCGCCTGTTCAACAGGAGTTCACATCTCCAATCGTGATTCCCAGTTAAAGCCGATGGAGTTCGTTTGTATCATCAAGAAATAGCACTTTTGCAGCAGAGAATTTCTAGCTCTACTACCACGCCTACTTCTAATCGAATAGAAAACAGCGATGACGAAAGTAACTTACCTGACCGTGTGACTCGCTTAGAAACAATAGCTGAAGTGACCCTGCTAGCCGTTCAGCAGCTAGGCATACAGCAGCGTGAAATGCAAAAAACCTTAACAGATAGCATTCAAGATTTACTTGGCATGATGAATGAGCAGCGAGGAGACATCGCTGAAATGCAGTCGAAGATACGAGGTCTACAGCGAGAAAATCGCCACATTCTGGACATTCTGCTAAACCGACAAAATCTTAATGTGTAGTTAGCGATCGCCACAAAATAAATGTCTTCTGTAGGGGCTTAGCATTCGGGCAATAACTTCCGACGCATCCAGCTGACATTTGCCGAATGCTAAGCCCACGAGGAACCGAGCTACAAATCAGACTTCATCAAATCTTCCCTAACACCCTTCATCCAGATTCTCAGTCTCACTCTTTATCGAGCCGTAAACAGGAAAGGTGTTGCACAATAGAAGTCAGCTTCCTCGTTTAATTCATTTAAAAGCTCCTATGTCTACTGCGCTGACTGATGCTCAAAACCTGCTGTCTGATCTGATTGGGCGCTATCGCTCTCAGGTCGATTACTTGTCAGTTCGGTTAGAAGAGGCAGAAGGGACAGATATTCTCCTGCGCGGCGACAAGGTAGAAACGTTGAGCGAAGGAATTTCGGTGGGCGGGCAAGTTCGAGCTTGCTTCAAAGGGGGTTGGGGTTTTGCTAGCTTCAATCAGCTTTCGACTTTGGCAGAGCGCATTGAAGAGGCGATCGCCGCTGCTCGTCTAGTCGGGGATGAAGAAACGCTGCTAGCGCCAATTGAGGCCATTCAAGACACTCGCCAACTACCGCTCACGGGAACCGATCCTCGTCACATTTCATTGGCTCAAAAGAAAGCACTGTGCAATCACTATGCTGAAATTCTCAGAAGCTTTGACAGCCGCATCGCTACCACTTCAGTACGGTATGGAGATAGTGCTCAGCGGGTGATTCTAGCAACTTCAGAAGGCACCCTGATCGAGCAATCTTGGGTTGATTTAGAAATGCGCTTTGCTGCAACTGCCCGGAACGGTGAAACGGTGCAAACGGGGCGTGAAACCACAGGCTCTCGTAAAGCCTATGAAGATTTGGAAAATCTGGACGAGCAGGTTACAAGTGCTGCACAGCGGGCAGTAGATGCATTAGTGTTGCCTGCGGTGAAAGGCAATACTTACACCGTGGTAATTGACCCTATTCTGTCAGGGCTGTTTGTGCATGAAGCCTTTGGACATTTGTCAGAAGCCGATATGGCTTACGAAAATCCTGATCTGCTGGAAGTGATGACGTTGGGACGGCGGTTTGGTCCAGCAGGGCTACAAATTTTCGATGGGGCAGCACCAGGTGGTCATCGGGGCAGCTATTTTTATGATGATGAAGGCGTTCCGGCGACCACAACTCAATTGATTGAGGATGGCGTGTTAGTTGGGAGACTCCATTCACGAGAAACAGCGGGCAAGCTAGATGAAGCGCCAACAGGTAACGCACGCTGTTTGAGCTATCACTATCCACCCATCGTGCGAATGACGAATACCTGGATTGAGCGAGGTGATACGCCCGTCGCCGATCTATTTAACGGCATTCAAGAAGGCGTGTACGCCCGCAACTGGCTGGGTGGCATGACCAATGGTGAGATGTTTACCTTCACCGCTGGGGAAGCCTGGATGATTCGGAATGGGGCGATCGCCGAACCCGTTCGAGATGTCACCCTTTCCGGTAATGTGTTTAGTACTCTGAGCGATATCGAGGCGATCGGTGACGACTTTTACTGGGATGAGTCGGGTGGCTGCGGCAAAGGTGGACAAAGCGGGCTTGCGGTGGGCTGTGGTGGTCCCAGCCTGCGAATTCGTGATGTTGTGGTAGGTGGCGAAGCAGAATAGCTGGCTACTGCTCTTATTGATGAGTTCTTAAGCTCTACACTTACAGCCATTCTTCGATAGGTGAGCCATAGCGTAGGGGCAGTTCGCGAACTGCCCCTGTAGGGATTTGTGGTTTATCCAAGTGGAAATTGCTGCAAGGTTCAAACCCTTATTTCTAATATTTCTAAACTCTCAGTACTTATTTTTCAGATCTCAGAGCTTAGGTTTAAGTCCTGTACTTCTATTCTTAAGTATCCGGACTTAAATCTAGTACCTGCTCAAAATCTGCTTTTTCCCGGTATATTAAGTTGTTCCTCAAAAGAACGCCTTCTGAAAGAGTAACGGTGTGTTATTAACAAAATACAAATGAAAGTAGGAATTTTAACCTATCATCACACGACAAACTATGGTGCAACTTTACAGGCATACGCTCTGCAAAAGGCTGTTAAAAGTAGGGGACATAGCTGTGAGTTAATCGACTATCGACCCGTTGCCGCCGTTAGGTTTTATCGAAAAGATATTTATCCTATTCGCGCTAGCAAACATTGGCTAAGATGTGTAGCAAAATCTTGGAAGATGGCAAGATTTCTGCGATCTCAAACTCAGTTAAGCAGAGATAAGGCTTACACCAGAGATAATATAAGAGCCAAATTTCAACATTATGATGCTGTCATTGCAGGTAGCGATGAAGTTTGGAAGATCAAATCAGTCCGTGGTTACGATCCCTCATATTTCTTAAATTTTATTTATAAACCAAATACTCTTAAAATCAGCTATGCCCCTAGTTTTGGGAATTTAGATGCGCTAGGTGCAGAACGAGAGGAAATTTGTCGTCTCATTCATGATTTTGACTCACTCTCGGTGCGAGATACAAACAGCTTGCAGTTGCTTAAGAATGAATGTAACAAGCAGGCAACACGAGTGCTTGATCCTACCTTTTTAACCCATTACGAAGACATTCTTCTTAAGCCTCGTCTTAAGAAGGATTATCTGTTGATTTATTATGAAACTAGACTAAAGAAAGAACAGGAAACGTTTATCAAGGAAGTGGCTCGCAACAAGAAGTTGACCATTGTCTCTATCGGGTATTACAACCAGGTTGCTGACATCAATTTGGTTGGTGTTAGCCCGCAGGAGTGGTTAGGTTATTTTGCTAATGCCTCTTACGTCATTACAAACTTCTTCCACGGAACGGTATTCTCTATTATTTTTAGGAAACCGTTCACCGTATTTAGCAATAAATACAAAGTGCGTAAAGTATTGGATTTGTTGAATCATTTAGGGTTGGGCGATCGCATTATTTTGGCTGAAGCCGAGTCTGAACTAGTTCCCGACAATTACTTAGAGATTGATTACTCTCCTATAATCCCTAAGCTGGACTTAGAGATTCAGAAATCTCAAGACTTTTTGTCTACCGCCTTAAGTTCAAACTCTGCATCAACGGTTCAGAAGCTTTGAAGTGCGATCGCCAGCTAACCCTTGTGTGTACTGAATGGAATAGCGGAGCTAGTCTCAGTTCAGAAATATCTGTCGCCGGTGACGCTCATCGTTAGACAGACACTTTTCTGCCTATTAACCCACGAGTGAGGTTGTCAGAAATACCAATCCGGCTGCACAGATGGCTAAACCAGAAAAGCGGATGGCTGTCGGTTGACCGGGAGTTCTTTGAAGAATGGCTCTACCGATTTGCTGGGCAACTGCGGCGATGCCAAACTGAATTAGCGTGAAGCCTGCCAGGTAGGACAGGATAGGGGCCATTTCTGCACCGATGACTGCTTCACCGTAGGCATAACCGTGGAAGAGTCCGGCGATCGCCCCTAGTTGCACCATCATCAGCAAATTCAGATTCTTCTCAAATAGCAGCATTGCGCCAAATGCCACGACTGAACCAGCAATCACTAACTCAGAAGCAGGCAGGTTCACTGATGCCAGGTGCAGACTGGTTCCTAGCATTGCAGTAAGCAAAAACGCGGCAACGACAAAAATTCCCCGTGCTTGTCTGGCAGCAATCAAACCAATTGCAATAACAAAAATGAAATGATCCAGCCCAATCACGGGGTGCCCCAGCCCTGAGAGAAATCCTTCTACAAAATTAGTTGGAGCCTTGCCGCCAAAAGGGTGGTGAGCCATTGCCGGAAGCGTTGTGGCTAACCAACTCAACCCGGTGAGTGAAACAACAGCCCACAGACGATTTAAACTTTGAGTCGATTGAGTGGATGTAGAACGCAGAATTGCCATAATCTGTACCTCGCAGATAAACAAAGGCAGATCATCGATGGGTATTCTGGCTGGAAGTCAAAAGCTGGCTTCTTCACAGTTGCGAGACAGCGACGGATTTGCACCGTTGCCTGGTGCGATCGCAGGCATGACTTTCCCCAAACCCGGTATTTCCAATAAGGGCAAAACCTTAAGAATTTAACCGATGGCTTCCAGGAGGTGATTCCCCCTTAGATCGATGAAGCGAAGCAATCATATCACTGTTCATTTGCTGAAAAGGACAGCTTTAAAATTCTTGTTCAATCTGCAACAGTTCTAACCCAGCTTTAGAGTGAGTGATCGGTGGGAGGCGCATTTCTCTAGAATGCGCCTCCCACAAGCTGTCTGGGCTTGCTATTGCAGGATCTCCTCTAGTTTGTGCTGCTCCCAAAGGGTCTGGTATAAACCTGATTGTGCTAGCAGTTCAGAGTGCTTGCCCGATTGAACGATCCGTCCCCGATCCATTACCAGAATGCGATCGGCAGTTGCTGCTGCCGAAAGCTGATGGGAAATGAAAATGACGGTTTTGCGACGGGTGCCTTCAGAGAGATTTTTGAGAATTTCGGTGGCGGTCTGGTTATCTACGCTGGAGAGCGAATCATCCAGGATGAGAATGGGGGAATCGACTAACAGCGCTCGGCTTAGAGCTGTGCGCTGGCGTTGTCCACCGGAGAGCGTGATTCCACGCTCTCCCACAACGGTTTTGTACTGCTGCGGGAAGTTGAGGATTTCGGGGTGAATTTGGGCTTGTTTAGCAGCGTATTCAACGTCGTCTTGTTCGGCTAGCGGGTCGCCATAGCGGACGTTGTTTTTGATGGTAGTGCTAAACAGGAAGCTATCTTGAGGGACGTAGGCGATCGCCGCCCGCAAGTCTTTGAGCCGCACCTGGGTGATGTCATAGCCATCGACAAACAGTTGCCCAGGCGCAATGTCGAGCAGGCGGGGCAGAGCATTTGCCAGAGTGCTTTTGCCAGAACCGATTGGCCCCACTACTGCGACCGTTTCTCCAGGTTTAATCGCAAAGCTAACCGCATCCAAAGCCGGAACTTTGGCACCGGGGTAGGTATAAGTTAAGTTTTGAGCGCTCAACCAGCCTTTCACCTCAGATCGAGGGAGTGAGATTGCGCCTGGTGCATCCTGCACTTTTGGCTCAACCGTGAGAATCGATTCGATGCGGTCAATGCTGACCTCACCTCTCTGGTAAGCGGTGATCGTAAAGCCTAGCAGAGCAGTGGGAAACACGAGCCGCTCAACGTAAAGCAGCAGCGCGATAAAGTCCCCAATGCTAATAATGCCATCCGCGATCGCCCCTGCCCCTGCTCCCAAAATCACCAGCAGACTGATGCTAGCCAATCCACCCAGCAAGGGAAATAACGTATTTCGAGTTTTGGCTAACTTCAGGTTTGCCGTCAAAAGCTGTTGGTTAAACTCCTGAAAGGCCCGACGTTCGTTGTCTTCCTGAGCGTAAATCTTGATCAGCGCCATGCCGCTCATGTCTTCCTGAATCAGTTCGCTCAGGCTAGATGTTTCTTCCTGCACCTGAAGCTGCTCGTTGCGGAGGCGATTACTAAAACTCTGGACGAGAAACAGCATGATGGGGTAAACGGCGATCGCTAACAAGGTCAACCGCACATTGATCCCCAACATCACGGGCAGCGTGAGTGCATAGGCAAAAACCGTATTTGCCAAACTCAATACGGCAAACCCTAACAGCCGCCGAATGTTATCTACATCACTAGTGGCACGACTAATTAAATCTCCAACCGTGTTGTTTGCAAAGTAGGCAGGCTCCAGCTTGAGCAGGTGATTAAAAATCTTTTGCTTCAGGTCAAACTCCACTTGCCTCCCCACCCCAAATAGGAGAATGCGCGAGGACATTCGCACCACCCACATTCCTGATGCCAGCACCAAAATCAAAATGACGTAGTTCAAGATTTGTCTGAAACTGAACGTCACCTGAAGACCGTCAATGCCGTTACTAATCAGGATGGGAATATAAACTCCCAGCGCATTAACGACTAGCAGCGCCAAAATTCCTAAAGTAGCCTGTCGCCAGTGAGGGCGCAGGTAAGCAGACAGTTTGCTGAGTTGAGAACGAGCCATTGTAGAGCGCAAGGTAGAGCAAGGCACAGCCCGCCCAAAAGCGAGCTACTGCTTCAACCATCGTAACCGAGTCAGCGCTGACTAGATTCCCATTGGGTTAGACAACCAGCCTCGTAAGAAGTAGTAAATCGAAGTCAAGTATTCATCGACAACGCGAGTTGTGAGAGCCAGCGCATCGACACTGGGAACAAAATCTGCAATTCTCAACGTAAAGTCATCGCTACCTGGCAAGGAAAGGGCAGAAAATTCTGTTGGTCTGGGAATTACTGCCACATCTAACCGCCCAAAAGTGGAACTAGCTCGACGAATGCTCACAGCAGAACCAACTAGGACAACCGAAGCATCATCGTTGTTGATTCCCCGGTCTTCTAAAATCTCCACCACTGCCTCAGCACTGGTGCGGGCACCGGCACTCTCTGAATCGATCACAATCCGGTTGCTAGGTACTCCCGTGCCCGCCAGCAGGTTGGTAATGGACTGCACTTCATTCGTATCTTCCCCTTCACGGTCTTGTAGCCCAGCACTGACGATTACCAGTGGGTTACTTCCTGCTTCCTGATAAAGCCTTGCTGCATAGAGTAATCGAGGGGTCAAGTTAGTACTGATGCCATCCTCATCTAGCTCAGTTCGAGTCCGGTAGGAGGAGTCGAGCAAGCCTGAGCTGTCTCCTAATACGACGATTGCCTGGGCTGAAGTCAAAGCAGGAATATTGTCATTAGTAGCAAATGCCTCGGCAGACCGCTCAGATTGGGAAGTTAACCAGTAGGCTGTCAGGGGCAGACTGGAAAAGAGCAAAATTAACGCTGCTGCCAAAACCAGGTTTCCTGCAACTGCTTTGATCCCTGAGCGCATTGCACTAAGCAATAGTAGAAGCGATAGCCCAAGGGGTTTTAGCGGAATTGACAAAATTTGCCAGACAGCCCCTACCGTATCGTCAGTTGGGTTGAGAAAAGCCAGGATGACAAAAGTAAAAATCAACAGTCCTCCCAGCCAGGTCAAATAGATTCTGGGAATGACGTTGAGAAAAATGCGCCAGAGAATGATACCAATCAGTGCCCAAAGTAAAATTCGGGTTAGCAGTTCGAACATTGCTGCCTTATCCTTATGTCATCTTGCGTAATCGTCTGGTTACTGCTTTACCTGAGATGAATTTGAGCATCGAGGTGAAGTTCCCTGACTTCAGTTCATCCTGTTAATCAGTAACACTGCTGTCTGTCAAGCAATTATGGCAATAGATAGCCATAGACTGCTTCAAATATGCAGAATTTTACTCAAAACCTACTCAAACCATACAGTTAATTTCTAGAGAATTAACAGCTCTGAAGCTAGTAGTTGCGTTCGTTTTGAGAGATTAGACTCAAAAGTAGCAGAGCAAGGAAACGGGCGGTTATTAAAGTGAGTTAAGACTGACTTAATACAGCTCAGGATCGATAAGTGAATTTTTGTAACAAAATATTAAAATTCTTTGTAAGAGGGATTGAGAAAGTCTCATAATTCTCTGATAGAGATTGCTTGAGTTCTATTAAAGTCTTGATTTGGATCTGTTTTTGACTCTCAAGACAGTCTCAAGTTTAGTGTTGAGCTATTAAAGTAAACTCGATAAGGTAACGATTAGGAGCGATCGCGGCAATGGGTTTCATCAAAAAAATTATCGGCAACCTCCTGGCCTTTCTGGGTGGTTTATTTGGTTCCTTTAGCAAAGTTTTGGGGTTAAAAAAATCTGGTTATTTCCTTGAACTGGATGAGTCCAAGGAGGAGCCACAACCCTCTGCACCTGCGAATACTGTTTCTACTGTTTCTACTGCTGCCTCCAATGGCGCTTCTCCTAAGCCGGAACCTGCCAAGTTAGAACCTGCCAAGGTACAGCCTACGCAGCCTGCAACTAAAACTGCTCAGATCAACGCGGTTGAGCAAAAGGCACCTGATACTTCTGTGCCTGAGTCTAAGCCTGCAGTTCCACTCAATACTCCTCAGCCTGTACCTACTTTTGCGCCTGAGTTTCTCATGCCTACTGCCAGTCAAAACGGTCGCCGTCGTCCTGGTCCTAGCATGGGCTACTTCTTGGACATGGCAAAGAAAGTGAAAGCCTGACCGCAGTATTGAGAAACTTTTGTTGACAAAATAATTTGAAGATGGAGGGCTGAGCACTGTTCAGTCCTCTTTTTTAAACTCATTTAGGCGATACCGTTTCTACACGAAGCCGCCTATTTGGGAGACATGCGGACTGCAGAAGAATTGGTATTAGTAAGCTTTAATAGCCTGTTTCATGAAGAATGGGCTGTTTCATGCAGGAAAATCAGGCTGCTGTAGAGTTGAAAAGCTGGGTCCCAATTGCTTTCAGCTTTGCGCAGTAATCCAACATGGGCATTAAGACCACCTACCAGATCGAGAGGGTCAAGGGCTGTTTCAGCGAAAGGAGTAAAATCAGCCCAAAGGGGAACTTCTGTCAGGTTGTGATCTAGAAAACCAAGCAGACTGTTCCAGTTGATCCGATTTGTGACCTGAAGTTTTTTTACCTGAGTTTGATCAGCCTGAAAAGGAATACCCTGCTGAAAATGATAAGTGGTGTCACAGATTCGCAAAATACAATTGCGCCCCGGTAAGTGCAGGTCACAAATTTGAGCATAATCTTGAGTTTGCTCTTTGCGCTTGAGCCGATTACGGGCATCGAGATCGACCACATCTTCAAAAATCGGCAGTCGTCCTTCAACTCGTCGCGTCACCTCAGACCAGTTGAACGTAAGAGCGCCAAGTTGATCTGCCTCATTTTGGCAAACTACCGTAGGTTGGGGATCAGCCGTTTTGAAATAGTGGACGCGAAATACCCGAATCTTAGCGATCGCCTGCAAATTCATCCAAAAAACTGGAATTCCACTTTGCCGTAGCTCCTGCCCATAGACTTGAATTTCAGCCGCAGAGCCAACTCGATAAAGCCGCCAGCCTCGGCTCGGCAAATGCAGCTGAGCCGTGTAGGGGTCAAGCTTCATAATGCGAGCAAAATTGCGAACCGCAGGTGGTCTAGTTGCGCCATTGACTGGCTCTAGCACCAAAAAGGCTGATCCTGTATTCGTCGGATCTGCCTTTGCCTGAGCGATCGCCTCCTGCCTGCTTTCCTGAGTAGCTGCCTGCAAACGCTGTAACCCTTGACGAGCTTGAATTGCAAGTTTAGGATTCGTCGTTTCCTTTAGCAGTTTCCGATAAATCGCCTCAGCAGATTCCGATTCTTCAGAAACCTCATGCAGCCGAGCCGCATAGAACAGCACCCCCGGATGATTAGGAGACTGCTGCAACAGTGGTTTCAGTAAACGAGCAGCCGTTTGATAGTCCTGACGGTTAAAAGCAGCAGCGATTTGCTCAAGCATGGCTATTGGGCCAGTGGGGTGTGTTTTTAGCTTAGTACAGGGATTATGGGTTGGGGACTAGCGGTTGGGGATTTGGGAAGATTCGGCTGTGGCGGCGATTAGGGATAGGGCAGCAAGGGGCGCTGTCACAGCCCTGAGAATGCGTTGTCCCAGAGAAACAGGCTGGTAGCCAGAGGCGATCGCCTGCTCCACCTCTGATTCTGTCCAGCCACCCTCCGGTCCAGTTGCCACCACCAATCGAGGATTGTGAGAATGATTAGATACTGATTGAGCCTGCAAATAGGTTAGTAAATGAGGAGGGTTTCCTCGTGCCGCGCAGAGATAGCAGACTGCATTCGTAGAATTCCAGATTTTCAAAGCTTGCTCAAACGATAGGGGTGCAGAAACTTCAGGCACAACTTGCCGTTCAGACTGCTCAGCCGCCTCCTGAGCAATCCGCCGCCAGCGTTCCAATTTCTGGGCACTAGGGTTTAGCAGCGTGCGATCGCTAATGATGGGCAGAATTTGGTTAACCCCCAGCTCCGTTGCCTGTCGCACCACCTCATCCATACCGCTTCCCTTCGGCAGCGCCACCAGCAAAACTACCGCCAGCGGCAGTTCAACCGGATCTTCCTGCATCAATTGCTCAACCACCACCGCCTCAGACAAAGACTGCCCTAGCTCAGCCAACCAGGAGTTTCCTTGCCCATCCATCGCAATAAAGCGATCGCCCCCCCGCAGCCGCAACACCCGCGTCAAATAATGCTGCTGCTCAGCCGTTAGCATCACCCGTCGATCCAAAACCTGATGAGGGGCGATCGCCACCCGCTGCAACTGAGCCATACAAAAAGATCCCACGTCCAAAAAATGCAAAGAACCCCTGCCGCCCACCGATGCGAGGCGCGTCCTGCTACCACCGATCAACCCTTGCAGACCCCCTCTGGGGGACGAGCACGTCCCCCAGAGGGGGTCTGGGGCAAAGCCCCCAGAGAAGATCTGGGGCAAAGCCCCCAGAGAAGATTCAGCTACGATCCCAGAGTTCAATACACATAGGATTATAAGAGGAGGGGCTAGGAGCTAGGAATGCAGGAGAGATGGGAGATGAAAGATGAGAGGTAAGGTTTACTTAGTAGGTTCTGGACCAGGCAGCATCGATTATTTAACCGTGCGAGCGCAGCAAATCTTAGCCCAGGCAGAAGTACTAATTTACGACGCATTGGTTGATGCTGCTCTATTGCAGCTTGTGCCACCCTGCCTCAAAATCGACGTAGGCAAACGCGGCGGAGAACCTAGCGTCGCACAAACCGAAATCAACCAACTGCTCGTCGAGCATTGTCAGCAAAACAAACAAGTTGTGCGGCTCAAGAGCGGCGATCCCTTCATCTTTGGGCGATGCACCGCAGAAATTGAAGCACTTAAAGCCGCAGATTGTGCCTTTGAAGTCATACCAGGGCTTTCCTCTGCACTCGTAGCTCCCCTATTAGCAGGCATTCCCTTAACCGATCCCGTGTTAAGCCGCTGCTTTGCCATCCTCAGCGCCCACTACCCAGACCTACTCAATTGGGAAGCCCTGGCACAAATCGAAACACTCGTCATCTTGATGGGGACAAAACACCTGCCCGAAATCGTGGAGCAGCTACAGCGTCGAGGGCGATCGCCCCACACCCCAGTTGCGATCATTCGTTGGGCCGGACAAACTCAACAGCAAACTTGGTTTGGCACCCTTGCCAACATCGTCCACCAAACTGCTCGTCAGTCCCTTTCCCCCGCTGTAATTACGATTGGCGAAGTCGTTGCGCTACACCCCTATCTTCAACCCACCCTCACCCCTGAAAATGACTTACAGCGTGACCCAAAACAAGCGTCTATCCCTGTGACTTCTCAACCCTCAACCCCCAATCCCCAATCCCCAACCCCCAATTTCCTGCCTGACAAGACCGTACTCATTACCCGCTCCGCCGGACAGTCGAGCCAATTTGTCAAACTGCTTCAGCAAACTGGAGCAACCGTACTTGAAATGCCCGCCTTAGAAATTGGCCCGCCCTCTAGTTGGGATGCCTTAGATCAAGCGATCGCCCATCTACAGAACTTTGACTGGCTCATTCTTACCTCCACCAACGGCGTAGATTACTTCTTTGAACGACTTACTGCCCAAGGCAAAGATGCCCGATCTCTGGCAGGTGTAAACATTGCTGTCGTTGGCAAAAAGACTGCCAATAGTCTGTCTCACCGTGGACTACAGCCCGACTTTATTCCGCCTGACTTCGTTGCAGATTCGCTCATCACGCATTTCCCAGGCGTGGATCATTTAACAGGCAAAAAAATTCTGTTTCCCAGAGTCGAGAGCGGTGGGCGAGACGTTTTAGTGAAAGAATTTACAGACAAAGGGGCAGTCGTTACCGAAGTTGCAGCCTATCAATCCCGCTGTCCGGAGGCGATCGCCCCTGAAACGCTCACAGCGCTTAAACAAGGCAAAGTAGATATCATTACTTTCGCCAGTTCAAAAACCGTGCAATGCTTTCACCAGATGCTAGGAGTAGAAGCCAACCATTGGCTCAACAACATTTGCATTGCTTCTATTGGACCCCAAACTTCAGCAGCCTGCGATCGCTTATTAGGACGCGTTGACATTGAGGCAGAAGAGTATACTTTGGAGGGGTTAGTTCAAGCGATCGTACAGTGGGCTAGAGTTTCTGGCTAGACAGATGAGCGACCAGCAACAGCAGTATGCCTCCGACCGACAGCGCATCATTGGCTTAACAGGCGGAATTGGCATGGGTAAAACCACCATTTCAGATTATCTAGGCAACGTTCACAAACTGCCCGTCTTAGATACTGACCTCTATGCACGAGAAGCCGTAGAGCCAGGATCTACAGTTTTGACAGAGATTGCAGAGCGCTATGGTTCAGGCATATTGCTCCCAAACGGCTACTTAGACCGAAAACGACTAGGTGAAATCATCTTTGATAGCCCAGCAGAGCGGCTTTGGCTAGAGCAACGAGTTCACCCCTATGTGCGCGATCGCCTGGAGAAAAACCTGCAAACCCTCCTGACTCAGCATCATTCCACCGTCGTGTTAGTGATCCCGCTGCTATTTGAAGCTCGCATGACCGACCTCGTCACCGAGATTTGGGTTGTGTGCTGTCCTGAAGCCAGGCAGATCGAGCATCTGATGCAGCGCGATCGCCTCACACTAGCGCAAGTCCAATCCAGAATCAGCAGCCAGATGCCAATTGAGCAAAAAGTTGGTCGGGCTGATATCGTGATTGAGAACTCAGCCGATCTGGAATCCCTCTTTCACCAAGTGGATCTAGCCTTAGCTCAGTCCGTTCCACCCAATGTTGTTGCATCCCAGCAGCACCCTTAGACCTACCAAAAGCCTAATCAGGCAGAAAATTAGAGTTCGCCTTCAAACAGCCCCCGCTTAGCGAGCCGCCTAATTTGCCAGAAGTCTAATGATAGATTGGATGAACGACTGACAGCACTGAGACAATCAGTGCTCTTACTGGTGAAATATCTTTAAGTTGAAATAGCTTTTAGGTAGCTTGTTTTGGATACCCTACTGTTGACCTAGAGAGAATTTCATGGGCGCAACACTTCAGCAAATTGCTTCCTATCTGGATAAATCAGGCTGGAAATATCGAGTAGATGAAGAAGAAAGCCGTATCCTCACAGGCGTATACGCCGACAACATAGAAGATTTCTTAATTGTCGTCGAGTTAGATGAGGATGGAGATTTCTTTAAGCTTTTTGCACCCAGAGTCCTGTCTGGCATTCAAGACCACCCTCACAAAGGGGCAATCTTGCAAACGATGCTGAGCATTTCCTGGGAAACCAAGATGCTGCAATGGGAATATGACCCCTCCGACGGTGAAATCAGAGCAATCATCGAGTTTCCGCTAGAAGACTCCACCTTGACCGAAAAGCAGTTCAACCGTTGTTTGCACGGACTGGTACAGATCGTTGACGAAATGGCAATGCCTCGGCTCAACGTGGTGATGGAGACAGGCAAAGATCCGGGCGACCTGGAAGCAGGAGAGCGACTGCTGTTGACGCTGCAAGAAGAAGCACCTGGGCTATTAGAAATGCTGGAGCGGGCAATGGAAGCCCGCAAACAACGAGGGCGATTTCCATCTAACTGACTGCTTTCCGTTCAGTTAACTGCTTTTGATTTGCGATGTAGCCATTCGTCCAGGAGTTGCTTGCTGCCGCGCTCCTGTAACTCCCTTAACCGCAGCACAACATAACGACGCAGGTAAAAGGTTTTTCGGCTAAGTTGCGATGCAGACTGCCACCGCTGATAAGCTGGCACTGCGGTGTCCTTGAAGAAATTTTGCCATTCTTGCACAAGCTGTGCAGGCGTGGTCGCTTCGGCCCGTATTTTGCCGTTCTCAACCATAGCTCGACGCAGCTCTGGATTATCTCGAAGCCGCTTGAGTGCCTGTAGAGCCTGTTCTGGAGAAGTGATCTCGATGTAATCTAGCTCATTCTGGCGTTCTGCTTGAAAGGAGGTTTCCTCACCCAAAATGGCAGGAACGTGAGCGTGCCACGCATTGTAGAGCTTTAGCGCAGGTTTGTGGGTAAAATCCTTGCGTTTGAAGTTGCGTACCGCTACAACTGCATCTGTGTCTCGATAGTCATTCCACTGCTCTGGGTCGACAATGCGCCAGGACAGCCCCAAATCTTTTAGTTGGTTCTGCCAATGCTCAGTTCGCAGTTCAGGTGCGAGATTCCAAAATAGTCCGAAATAGGCCACGTTTTCAAAGCGATCGCCTCGTGCTGGATCGCGTGGAATTAAACCCGTTTGCCGCCAGTGAGGAATGTAGTAGTGCGTGTACAGCGATTTAGGCTCCCTAGAATTCAGCACAACGTGAATCTGAGCATAGGGGTGAAAATCATAATTTGCCTTGTAGCAAATAAATAGCTGTTTAGGATTGGGGCGAAGGTGAAACGGAAAAGAGCGCCGATGGGCAACAACAATACCTTCACTTGGAATCTTTGTGACCAATTCACAAGGAAAACCAGACTCTTTTAAGTGTAAGTAAGTTTGAATGATGCTGGAGTACATACCAAACGTTACCTGATTCTCAACGTGGTAGTACCAATACTTATCGGCAACCATTGGCATGTCTTCGTGCCATGCATCCTTAGGGTAAAAGAAGTAAATCGGGGGCAGACTGTTGTTCATAAGTATTGTTTACCTGAGATGTGCAATATAGCTGGTCTGAAACCAATTGATAAAATCATGGTTTAGTGCTGATAAAAGTCAGAATCACTCACATACGTTGTAATTTTTAAGCGGGTCGTGTGATAGTGATGGCGAAAAAAACGAGATATTTTATCTATTGCTTTATGAGGCAATGAACGGTAGCGTTGCTCAACTTTTTGTTGCGTTTCAAAGTACTTCTGCTTGGCGGCTGGATCAGATTGCCCATTGGCAATTCTGACCTTCTCAATTCGATCATCAAAAAAGTCAAGTCCTTCCATTACATCGTGACGAATATGTAAGCCCGTTTTGACAGCAGCTAAGCCCATTGCATAGGTTGGATGTTTGTGCATTCCAAGTAGTTCTGCATACAGTGCTAGCCGCCCCCATAGGTCAAGAAACTCTATCTCTCGACCAGAATCTTTCGTAATCACAAATAGAAATTCATTAATAAACCTGATCTGGTCATCCTCTGGGTCGACGCCAACCTTGTGAGCCATTTTTTTATAAGTTTCAACAACTTTAACGGCTTTGGGGTCGGGTGGATTGGTTTTGTTCAAGCGTTCTTGAATATGCTTGTTCATTGAGCTACAGCTTCTAGCAGTTAAGCCCGGAAGCCACTGTATATTCCTTGGAACCGGGGCACAAATCCGTACATCTGCATCTAAATACATGCAGGAATTTGCCATTGTTAAGGCTTTGGCGATCGCAAATCGCCGCTCATGATAGAGCAAAACACCTCGCCTTCTATGTCCAAAAGCCAGAACATTTTTGTGAGCCTTGAACTCGCTTACTTTGTCAGTAAAAAGTACAAAGGGAACGTCAGGGGCGTATTGCTCCAGATCTTTAGCAAGCTCCTTAGCTAAAGAACGGTAGGTATCACCAAATGCCAACGTGCAAAAGCAGAGATCAAGTTCATTCTGAGTCATAGCTTCTCAAACATTGCATTAAGTAATTACGAGTGAATGAAAAGTTCCAGAAGAAACATTCACTCATCGGTTCAGCTTATTGAGCGGCGTAACAATCTTTCGAGAAGAGGAAGAATCTTGCTCTTGTTTTTCCTATTTATATCCGACGTTCTTTAGGTGGTCTATAAAAATACTGAACTTTACCTTTTCTTCATAAAGAATCCGGTTTTTTTGTTTTTACTTAAATCCGACGAGTAGTGAAAGTTTTATTTTATACCTCTGAGCTGACAAGTTTCTTTATGTAATCCAGTGTCAGGTTCTTGACGTTGGCTAATACGACTGCTGCACCTGCATTGTTCAGATTTGTAGTGTAGGCTACAGAGTATTCGGCAGTGGTTTGGGCGTGAGGGGGCAAAATACCCACGCCAATCCAACGGCGAGACAAATCTATTCGACTGGCGTTTTGTACTGTGTGGAGGTCAGCAACCGTATCTCCCAAGTAGAGGACAGGGGTAGAGAATACTCCAAAAGGTTCTAGCTGCTGCACAACTTCTATTAACCCAGTAGGGTCGGGCTTGCCAGGAGCATCTTCCATTGCAACTAGAACGGGCGATCGCAACCCCAACCGCTTTTCCAGCACGTAGGAAGCTGATCCCCGCGTAGCACCACTAAAAAAGCCCCAGGGAATGCCAGCCTGGGTCAGCAGATTAAAATAGTCTGTATTTAATAACAATGGCTCCTGGCAGATATAGCCTGTCCAGTGTTGCGAATCGGGTCCGCGATAGCGGCTTTGAAAGAAGGCAACGATGTCGTCGTAGTTGAGATTGAGATGCGATCGCTCTACCCCCTGTGCCTCAAAATGGCGGTAGACCAATTCTTGTGACCCTTCCCAGTCGTTATTCCAGTGTCCTTCTGCTTTCAACGCATCAATATCGGTCGCCGAAGGGCGATAGGCACCTTGAGTGAACTGCTCCACCGTGTCCGCCAGTGCCCGCCGATAAGACCCGCCCACGTCTCGAATTACGCCGTCAATGTCAAATACCACAATCGCGGGGGGAAATGCCTGATTCTGCTTAGCCAACGACTGCGCCTCCTGTAATTTTGTGTTGGGGAAAAGGGAAAAGGAAGGGGGAGAAAGGGTATGGAGCTATAGACCAGAACATATTTATAAGACTATGCACTGTCAAGCATCTACTATTACTCTTTTCTCTTTTCTCCTCCCCCAATTTGGTTATCTGTGAATCCATGCATTACCATAGTGGATTGTGGAGTTATCAGAAAACTGTTAGGAATTGTGGAGGTTGGCGTTTGTCAAAGTTTATTTTGAAGGTTCTCTGGCTTGAGAACGATGTGGCGTTAGCGGTTGACCAGGTGGTCGGCAAGGGCACCAGTCCGCTTACGTCCTATTTCTTCTGGCCCCGGAATGATGCCTGGGAACAGCTCAAGACTGAAATGGAGAAAAAGCACTGGATTGCTGAAGCAGACCGGATTGAACTGCTCAACAAAGCGACTGAGGTGATCAACTACTGGCAAGAGGAAGGCAAGCGCCGCCCTATGTCTGAGGCTCAAGTGAAGTTTCCCGAAGTGGTTTTCACAGGTAGCGCTTAGTTGCACTCAGAGCGTAGTTGAACATCAGCGATAAAGGGTTTCAACCGAATGGCACTGAGATAAGGATTCAGCGATCGCCAGAAGCTTTGAAAAACTGTAAGGTGGGCGCTGCCCATCGCTCTTAAGTCAGTGCCATTCAGCTTAAGCCCTTTGTCCCAAAAATATATTCATACCTATATAACTGTGTAGATATGCAAAAACGGTATAAGCCTTATTGCAGCAGCACAGGACGCATTGAATCTTTTACATAGCTAAGCAGTTTAGCAGCACGATTTTCCCAAGAAAATTGCTGAACATAGTCAATCATATGGCTGTAGCCCTCTGATTTTCTGGGGTAAGTTTCTAAAACCTGCTGAATACATCTAGCAAACGAATCTGGGTTATCCGGCTCACACCAACCCGCAATAGCATTACAAGACTTGAACTCTACCAAAGAAGTAATTTCAGTCGCAACAATTGGCGTTCCTGATGCTAGGTAGTCAAACAGCTTAAGAGGAGACGTAAACGTTGAGGCTGGTCCAGAACAATGAGGATGAGCGAGCACATCGGCCGCCTGAAGCAACCCAGGAAGGCTAGTGTGTGAGAGGTGCCCTAAAAACGTGACGTTTCTAAGCTGTTTTTCAATTGCTAATTGCTTGTAAGCGGTTACTTGTGTTTCATCTCCGCCTGCAAATGCAAAATGGGCATGGGTAAGCTGTTGAGCCACATCTAGCAATAGGTCAACGCCTTTGAAGGGCAGTAGTGCTCCCGCATAAACGACTAGATATTGCTCATTGGTTAACAATTGCTTACGCCAGGTTGCAGCTTGTTCAGGTTGCCTGTTCAGAAACACACTGTTAAAGCCACTGTGAAGCTTAACGATCTTGTCGGCGGGCAGCCCATTCTGAATCATGCTCTCACGAACTGAATCTGCGACAGTTACAGCAACTTGCAGCAGCGGATTTTGGACGATCTCAGGATCAAACTGTTTCTCTTCGTGATGATGATGTTCATAAATTGCTGGAACTCCACATTTAATTGCTGATTCAACAAAATTCCAATCTCGTGAATGGACAATTTGAGCCGCAGGGCGAATGTGAATGGGGAAATAGTATTTTGCAATCAGTGTGCTGGGATGAGTTGCTTTCTTGAGTAGTTTGCTGGTTGCTTTCAGTTTTGGGGTAGGAAGAGCAGCAACTTTAAGTTTTCCACGGAGATTGTAGAGGTTGATTAATTCTTCTGAAGGGGCTTGTGGTTGAAAGGGGCGCAGGAGATTCGTTAGGTTCAGTGCGCTTGGCTCTTTACTGAGATGAATTAACAGGCTGGGATACCCTAAATTTGCCATTCCGTCAGCTGAGTTTGCAGCGTGAACAAGATGAGCTGCACCGGGCTGTGGCATCACGTTTCGAGTGAAGAATATATAGTGTTTCAGCATAATTGAATTGGTAGATAGTGTTTTTGAGTTAGCTGTTTCCTCAGATGCTCTGCCCACCTGAACCATAATGCCGACCTTACTCATATCGGGTAGAAAAACAGTTCGGTTGAGCTCGCAACTCGAAGAGCATTGCTCCTTCGTTGCTTAGAAGTTGCCCACGCTTTATTTATATCTACTTATGCCCTTTATGCCCTAATTAATGCCATTAAAATTTAAGCCTGAGTAGCTCAGGTTTTTCCTGGTAGAGACGCAATGAGTTTTGTCTCCGCTCGGAAAAAATAGAAAAGAGCCTCTCACATTGTGAGAGGCTCTTTTTCGTATAGCTCTATACCTAGCTTTAAGCCTGTCCCGTTCCTCCAGAAGCCTGGAAGCGGGCACGGGCACGCTTTAGCGCTTGGGTCGCTTGAATTTGCTGCTGTCGGTTGCCTGCTTCAACTTTGTTGAGGCGGGCTTCTGCTTCGCTGTAAGCAGTGCGAGCAGCTTCCCGGTCGATGGTGTCGCCACGTTCGGCTGCATTCACCAGGATGGTGACTTCGTTGGCTTCGACTTCAGCAAACCCACCCATGAGGGCGATCGCTACCCAGTCTTTGTTTGCCCGAACCCGCATCACGCCTGTATCTAAAGCAGTCAAAAGCGGTGCGTGTCCTGGCAAGATGCCCAGTTGGCCAGTCGTGCTAGGAAGAATTACCTCTTCAGCATCAGAATCCCAAACGGTCTTGTCTGGGGCAATTACACGAACAGTTAGTGCCATGACTTTATCCTACTTACCTTCAGCCTTCATCTTCTCGGCTTTGGCGATCGCCTCATCAATGCCACCTACCAGGTAGAAAGCTTGCTCTGGCAGATCATCCAACTGACCCGACAGGATCATTTGGAAGCCTTTGATTGTCTCGCTTAGAGTGACGTACTTACCAGGAGAACCAGTAAATACCTCAGCTACGAAGAAGGGCTGAGAGAGGAAGCGCTCAATTTTACGGGCACGTGCAACGGTCAGACGGTCATCTTCAGACAATTCATCCAGACCGAGAATCGCAATGATGTCTTGCAGTTCTTTGTAGCGCTGGAGGGTAGACTGCACCGCACGAGCAGTGCTGTAGTGCTCATCGCCAACCACACTGGGCTGAAGCATTGTGGAAGTAGAATCGAGTGGGTCTACCGCTGGATAAATTCCTTTAGCTGCCAGACCCCGAGAAAGTACGGTGGTTGCGTCTAGGTGAGCAAACGTGGTTGCTGGAGCGGGGTCGGTCAAGTCATCCGCAGGGACGTAAACTGCCTGGATGGAGGTAATCGAACCTTCAGTGGTCGAGGTGATGCGCTCTTGCAGGTCACCCATCTCTGTTGCCAGGGTGGGCTGATATCCTACCGCAGAGGGCATCCGTCCGAGCAGCGCTGACACTTCAGAACCCGCCTGCACAAACCGGAAGATGTTGTCGATGAACAGCAGCACGTCCTGCTTGTTGACATCTCGGAAATATTCAGCCATCGTCAGCGCCGACAGACCTACGCGCATTCTGGCTCCCGGTGGCTCGTTCATCTGCCCGTACACTAGCGCCACTTTGGACTCGCTGATGTTGTTAGCGTTGATCACGCCTGACTCTTTAAATTCGTTATAAAGGTCGTTTCCTTCACGGGTGCGCTCACCCACGCCACCAAACACCGACACTCCGCCATGCTCTTTTGCGATGTTGTTGATTAGCTCTTGAATCAACACAGTCTTGCCAACTCCTGCACCGCCAAACAGACCCACTTTGCCACCCCGACGATAGGGAGCCAGCAGGTCAATCACCTTAATTCCAGTCTCGAAAACTGAAGGTTTGGTTTCTAATTCTGTGAATTTAGGTGCAGCACGATGAATCGGGAAGAACTCTTCGTTATTGACTGGACCCAGTTCGTCTACGGGTTCACCCAAGACGTTAAAAATTCTTCCCAAGGTTGCTAGCCCGACTGGAACCTTGATAGCAGCGCCCGTATCAAGGACCTCCATGCCTCGAACCAAACCATCTGTGGAACTCATTGCCACAGCCCGAATTTGGTTGTCTCCTAGAAGCTGCTGCACTTCACAGGTAACCGAAACCTCTTGCCCGTTTGAGTTTGTGCCGCTGACTTTCAGGGCGTTGTAAATCTTAGGTAATTGACCATTGGGAAATCGAGCGTCGATAACCGGGCCAATGATCTGGGTAATGAAGCCAACGTTTGTCTTTTCTGCTGTAGTGACCATGCTTGCGCCTATTCTGTGATCAGCTTTTCTAGAAACTTGAAGACAGTCTTAAGAATTAAAATTTCCATCTCTCAGATTATCACTGAATGTAAATCTTTAACGAAAGCAAACTGCTGAAAAATTTGACGGATGGGGCGATCGCCCAAAATCTATAATAAAGTGCAGGCTTACTGCATTTTGCTTCTTCCTTCCCAAGGGCGAACAGCCGCTCGTCCCTACCAGCGATACAAATTTCCAAATCTCTTCTACGACAAAAAACGACTGCTCACTATGACCCATTCTTCGCATCGCTATCACATCACCACCTTCGGCTGCCAGATGAACAAAGCCGACTCCGAACGCATGGCAGGCGTTTTAGAAGAAATGGGGTTTGAGTGGTCAGAGGCTCCAGACGATGCCGATGTAATCCTCTACAATACCTGCACGATTCGGGACAATGCCGAGCAAAAGGTTTATTCCTACCTGGGTCGGCAGGCAAGACGTAAGCATGAGCAGCCCAACTTGACGCTGATCGTGGCAGGCTGCGTTGCCCAGCAGGAAGGGGAGGCGTTGCTGCGGCGGGTGCCCGAACTCGATCTGGTGATGGGTCCTCAGCACGCAAACCGACTGCGCGATTTGCTGGAGCAGGTGTTTAATGGCAATCAGATTGTGGCGACTGAACCCATTCATATCGTCGAAGACATTACCAAACCGAGACGAGACAGCAACGTTAGTGCTTGGGTAAATGTAATTTATGGCTGCAATGAGCGCTGCACCTATTGCGTTGTGCCAAATGTGCGCGGAGTCGAGCAATCCCGCACACCCGAAGCAATTCGGGCAGAGATGGAGGAATTGGGGCGGCAGGGCTACCGGGAGGTGACGCTGTTAGGGCAAAACATTGATGCCTACGGGCGCGACTTACCAGGCGCAACGGCAGAAGGTCGCCATAAGCACACCCTGACTGATTTGCTCTACTTCGTTCATGACGTGCCCGGAGTCGAGCGAATTCGCTTTGCCACCAGCCATCCCCGCTATTTTACCGAGCGACTGATTCGCGCCTGTGCTGAATTGCCCAAAGTGTGTGAGCATTTTCACATTCCCTTTCAGTCGGGCGACAACGAGGTGCTAAAGGCGATGAGTCGCGGCTACACCCAGGAAAAGTACCGTCGAATTATTGATACGATTCGCCGCTACATGCCCGATGCTTCGATTAGTGCGGATGCGATCGCCGGATTCCCCGGAGAAACCGAAGCCCAGTTCGAAAACACGCTAAAGCTGGTGGAGGACATCGGCTTTGACCAACTCAACACCGCTGCCTATTCTCCCCGCCCTGGCACACCCGCTGCGCTCTGGGAAAATCAGTTAAGCGAAGAGGTGAAGCGCGATCGCCTCCAACGTCTTAACCATTTAGTGTCTATCAAAGCGGCGGAGCGATCGCTCCGCTACCAGGGACGCATTGAAGAAGTGCTAGTTGAAGACCAGAATCCCAAAGATCCGAATCAGGTGATGGGGCGTACACGCGGTAACAGACTAACCTTTTTTGAGGGAGCGATCGCTGACCTCAAGGGGCAAACCGTGCCTGTCAAAATCACCGAAGTTCGAGCGTTTAGTCTGACGGGTGAGCAAGTCTAACTTGCGGTAGTCTAACGGCGAGTTGGATAGCAGCAAGTAGCCTCAAAATTCTCACGGACAACCAGTTGTTTACCTGGTGTGATGTGCGATCGCAATACGTACACCATTTCAATTCCGTCACTTACAATGAGGCTACAGCACAGTCTCTATTAGGCTAACTGCTCTATGCCGGAAATTGTCGAGATTCCTATCGAACTAGCTCGGTTCCAACTTCCTCAAGCAGTTCAAGCACGTCTACAGTTCCTGCTGGATCGTCAGGATGAGGGACACACTTTGTCTCAGGCAGAACGACAGGAAGCGGAAGGGCTTGTTGATCTAGCAGAATTCCTATCCTTGTTGCGTTTACGCTCAACACGGGTAACGAAACAGACTTAAATGGGTACAATTTCTGCCTCTCTCCGCCGATTAGTGATTCAGAGAGCGGGTAATCGCTGTGAATATTGCGGGATATCGCAGATTGGACAAGTTGCTACTTTCCATATCGACCACATCATTCCTGTAGTAGCTGGTGGCGAAACAATTGCTGAAAATTTGGCTCTTGCTTGCGTCTCCTGCTCCCTTCGCAAGGGAGCGCGGCAAGTTCTTGAAGATTCAGAGACGGGTGAAGTTGTCTCTATATTTAATCCTCGCAAACAAGTCTGGAAGGAACACTTTGTCTGGAGGGATGTGCAAGTTATCGGGTTGACAGCTACGGGTAGGGCAACGTTGCAAGCGCTTGATTTGAATCGACCAGCTATGTTGGCGATTCGCACAGAAGAGGAACTGCTAGGTCGTCATCCACCACCGTAAATTTGCATCAACCAACTTTAAAGAGCAAACCGCACCTGTCAAAATTATTGAAGACTGCGATTATCCAGAAGTACTTGTTACAAAGTCTCGAAGGGAACCCAGCATTAGACCGCCCTACGTTGATTCATGCATAGCAGAAAGAGCGTAACGCTAACTAATCTATAGCTAAGAACAACGTAGCAATGGTAAGGGAAAACCTAAAACCGTAGAAAAGCTTAAATAGAAACGTATTTGTCTTTTCAGGCAAACTGTTACCATCGAACGTTCTTGCTTCTTCTAGACGACTTAATGTTGCAAAAGCAAATATTGATAAAGAGAAAGTTCTAATGTAGGGCACAAAATTGCTAGGAATAATGTATACGTGATTTAGTAACTGAGCGGCAATAACGCCAAGTGCAGCAGGGATAAAAATCCAGGAAAGGGTTGAGAAAAGACCTTTCCTTTTGTCTTCTATATTCTTCTTAACAGTGTCAGCTTGAATATTATTACGCCACTCAAGTGATTCTTTTTCAAGGGCAGTAGGAGCAAATAATAATTGCAGTATATTTCGGAAGCCCATACTGAAGTGCCATGATTTGCCCCATAGTGTAGATAGATCCAATACAAAGCCAGGGAAAACATTTTCTCCGCTTAGCTGCTTTGGGTCTTCAAGTACTTGCTTAATTTGATTTGCTCGGTAAATCTCTACCTGGCGTTTTTGGAGATTAATTAGCCATCATAACCGTAGTCCATTGTTGAGGTATTCCTGCATTTTTTGTCGCGATGGCTCAAGGGCGTTGTTCTCAGAAGGCAGTTCGATTAGGAAATCTGGATGGAGGAGTGAAAGTTTCTTTTGTTGTTTTGGTGTGAGTTGATTCCATTGTTCTGAAGAGTCCCAGGCTGCATCAAGAGAGTGATTGCCCCCCTCTGGTGGTCTGAAGCAGGTTAAAGAATTGAATCCCTTAACAAGTTGAGACTGTCGATTCCAGTACATCAGTTCCCTAATCAAATCTGCCTTCCAACTTTCTCCTTCCTCACCTACTAATGGCACGATGACTAATTCTCCCTGGACTGTTCGCTCAAATTTTGAGTCGCGGTGATTCTGACACAGTTGGTAGAACTGTTCATCACTTAGCTGAATGAAGGGGTTGAGGTTAAGAATAATTTGAGTCACCGTAAAGCCTCAACAGCTTGGACTTTTGTTTGTATTGTAAGCATTGTTCAGTTCGTTTACCAATCTCTGCATAGGGCTTCCCATAAAGAATAGGTATGAATGTGAGGAATGAAAATCACTTCTCAGGGCTCTTACCTTTTTAGAAGCGATCGCTGATCCCAAAGGACAGATCGTATCCGTTTGCATGACTGAAGTTTGAGCATTCAATGTTCTATTTGCAGTCTTTGAAGAATGGTTGAGATTGTCTAGAGAGCCTTTTAGATTATCTAGAGAACTTCTGAAATTGTCTGAGGAACTCCATTAAATTGTTTAGAGAGTCTCTGAGATTGTCTAGAGAGCCTTTGAACCTTCCTGGAGAATCATTGGGCTTCTCCAGAGAAGGTAGGAGATTGCTCGATCAGGGTTAGATGCGATTAATCCCAATACTGGGTCCAGTCTGGCACTTCGTTTAACTAGTGTTAAAGTTATCTAAGCGCCATAGAAACCACCAAGTACCTGACCAGAGGCAAGGCGAAATGGCCCAGAGGGTAGCGATACAAAGGAAGTCGTACGAACATCAGCAACTAAGTCTGCCACACCGCCACGAAACACAAACAGGTCAAAGCCAAAGGAGTCTCGGCGGGTTTGATAGGTCTCACCTGCACCCAGTTGAATCAGATCTCCACGGGTGAAATCTCTGATTAGGGCATAGTCGCTGGAACCGTTGAATCGATAGTATGAACCAGAGCGATCGCCTACGATAAAGCCATCGTTGTTGCTTCCACCCGTGAGGCTGTCAACTTCGAGGAAGCCTCTATAGAAATTGTCAGCACCATTAAGAAGGTCGATGCCACTGCCGCCTACTATTGTGTCACTGCCAGCACTTCCTGTGAGCGTATCATTACCGCCCTGACCATCCAGGAAATTTCCTTTGCCGCTGCCGGTAATCCGGTCGGCGGAGGGAGTGCCACGCACATGCACAAAGTTATGTACCGAGAAGTTTAATGTTCCTAAAAATGGAACATTATTCACCGTGAGTCTTTTGGCTCCCAAGTCTACGTTGAAGGATGCACTGCCGCTGCCGCTTGCCCCATCAATCGAGTTGTTTAACCCAGCTGTGCCAACAATTCGCTCAATGCTGTTCATCTGATCGACTCCTAACCCACCTTTGCTTACCCGTCCACCAGGTAAGAGGGTGACTGCACGTCCCAGACGGCTGTAGTCTGCGGTGTCGTAGCCGGTACCACCTGCCATCAGGTCATCCCCTGCAAACCCTGTCAGTCTGTCGTTTCCTCCTAGCCCAAATAAGTCATCGTTGTCATTCGTACCAAATACGCGCTCGGATAAGTTGCTACCGACGACTTGAGCCATGATTCTCTCCTGATTGATGAATTGAAAATTGCTATAAACACAAGTTGCAAAGGCTAAATGCTGTGATTCATTGCCCTGTGTTAGATGCGTTATGGTTTTCATCATGCAAGGAGAAAAGATGGAATTCATGTAGGTTTTCGGTCAATTCAATCGTCGTTTCTGGTACAACCTGGTGTTGTTTGAAGCCATGAGGATTGCCGAAAACTGCATTCAACTTGACTGGAACTAACCGTGATTTCGTGAAATTGCTTCGGTATTGTTGGAAGTATCAACCGCTAAGAGGGTTTGCCTCATGAAAACACTTACACTTTCCGGTGCTGCACCATCCTTAGCTTCAATGCCCTCTCTGGAGCGATCGCTCTTTAACTGGACACTCACTACCCTCGCCACCAGCACAATTTTCTTTGGACTCATTGGCTGGGCAGTTTCTCAACAAGCTAATGCTGTTGAAACTAACGCAAATGGTGTAACCCAAACCCAACTTCAGTCTGAAACCATTGCTCAACAATGATGTGATAGCGATCGCCCATGAGCAAATTGATGGCGATCGCGTGTAGTCCTTCCATTTAACTCAACCCACATCTATCACTTTCTTAGTCACAAGTTCGACCTAACAGTATCTCAAGGAGACAATCATGCTTCACCATATTTCTGTCGCAGTTATCGATCCGCTGTATGTTGCCGAAGTTCTCGCTGAAATTCTTCATGGGCGAGTAGTTCCTTTCCCTCCTAACCCAGGTAGTTACATTGTTTTGGCAGGGGATGAGTTTGGCACGATGTTTGAGTTTTATCCACTCGGAACTGAACTGATTCCAGACAGCTATCAGGGGCAAGCCGGATTTCAACTGAATCAGAAACCGAGTCACTACACCTCTGTTCATGCTGCAATTTCTGTTCCTGCCAGCCTGGAAGAGATTGAGCGAATCGGTGAGAAGGAAGGATGGCGCGTATTTCTTGCCAATCGAGATGGATTATTTGATGTGGTTGAGTTTTGGGTTGAGAACCGCTTGATGCTGGAGCTTTTGACTCCCTCCCTCACTCCCCGCTATCTCAGTGTTTTCAGCCCTCAACAGTTGCCAGGATTGATCGATCAGCTTGCTTTGGCAGATGCCCGTAGATGACGAAAAAGGTTTGCAGAAAAGTGCAATCAAGTTTTCAGTTTTCGGACAGCTATTGAAGAGGAATGTGAGTTTTATAAGAGGTAGCCTCAATGCATCAATCAATTTGCATTGTCTACTGACCGTAGGAGTTTGGCTGAACCGTAGGGGTTTGGCATTGCCAAACCCCTACTCAAATAATTTCCACTTTACTCATTCCCACCCATTTAATTTGTGCTTTCCCTGTTGTTAGTGAGTGGTTTAGTGTGGCTAGCTGTGGTTCACTGGCAAACCCAGCAGGCTCTACGGTGGTGGTTTGAGCAGCGGCAGCGATGGCTGTGTCGAGAGGCAGAGCAGGTTCGCAACGGGCTGTTGCAGGAAACATTTGTAATGCGACGACGGCTGGAGCTGAGCCTGGACGAAGATGGCGTGCAGCACTGGATCGAGCAGATGAAGTATCTGGACGGGCATCTGGTGCAACTAAGTGATAATCTGGCTCCACCCTATGGAGAGGTTAGCTTACCGCTGGCAATTCGCGACTGGGCAAAACGGTTTGAGGCGATCGCCACTCCGGGGGCGCAACAGGTGATCGCCCTGACCCTGCCAGATTTCTGGCATTCTGAACCGCTGATTCGCAGCCAGATACTTTTGACTGCACTCGATCAGTTGTTACATCTGGTTGCAACCCAGAACAATGCTGATGCGGAGATGCCAATATCAATTGAGTTACGAAACCGTCAGCACTGGGGAGAACTGGTGGTGCAAATTCACTACGCTTCGGTCGAGGCTGCTCAACAGGCGGGGCGATCGCCAGAACTGAAGTATTTGCCGCGAACCTTTCAGGTACTTGCTTCGGGCCGCTGTTCTTATCGACAGCAACAGCAGACCGTTTCCTGGTGTTTTCGATGGCAGTACGCTCACGATAAGGTATAAACGAATGCAACGATGGATCGATCTGGAGGGGAAAGGGTGGCTGGGCTAAAAATCGTCGTGGTGGACGACCACGAACTGGTGTTAGACAGCACCGTCACGGTGCTTCAGCGCCAATATCCTGATGCAAAAATCAGCACGGCCCAGGCGACTGCAACAGCGCTGACGCTGATTGAGCAAACCCAGCCCGACCTGGTTGTGGTAGACCTGGCGCTGCCAGAGCAATCGGGACAGGTTTCTCGCACTGAGACAGGTCTACAACTGTTGAGAACTTTGCTCCAGCGCTTCCCAACGCTAAATATTGTGGTGCAAAGCGCCAATGCAAAATCACTGGTGCGGCTCAAACCGTCTATTAATACTCATGAGGGCGGTTTCACTATTGCCGAGAAAAGTTTGCCGCTGAAGGAAATGCTTACCAAAGTGGACTGGGCAATTCAAGGAGTAGTCTACACGCCAAGGGAGATGCGAACCGGACTGGAGATTAAGCCAGAATGGTTGGAAGTGCTGCGACTAGCGTTTCAGGAAGGCTTGCAAGATAAGGCGATCGCCGAACGCATGAGAGTCGCCGAACGCACTGTGCGCCATTACTGGACACAGGTACAGGATGCTCTGGGCGTTTATCCTGATGCGGGCAAGAATAACCGGATTCAAACTGAGATTCGCGCTCGTGAAGAAGGATTGATTGACTAAATGCGGACAGGGCAGGGCATTTGGGCAGTTCTTCAACGTGAACTGCAACTTTGGCGATCGGGCGCACTGCCAGGGCTAGCGGTGATCGGGCTGGTTGTGGCGCTGCGGTTGGTTGGCGGACTACAAATGCTGGAATGGTTTGCGTTGGACTACCTGCTGCGATTGCGTCCACCTGAACCCACCGACGAACATATCCTCATTGTTGGGATTGATGAAGATGACATTCAAGCAGTAGGACAGTACCCTATCCCTGATGGTGAACTGGCAGACCTGATTCAAACCCTTAACCAGTCCGAACCTGCCGTAATTGGGCTGGACATTTTTCGAGATTTGCCCCAAGAGCCAGGACATCAGCAGCTTGCAGACCTGTTTCGCACTACACCTAACCTGATTGGCATCGAGCGAATCTTTCCTCGCACGATCGCCCCTCCCCCCGCCTTGCCTACTGAACAGGTGGGCTTTGCTGATCTCCAGTCTGATCCAGACGGCAAGCTGCGGCGCAACCTATTAGGGGCTTACGATGCCCAGGAAGAATTTAGTTTTTCGTTAGCCATTCGGGTGGCAGGGAAGTTTTTGGGCGATCGCAACCTCCCCCTGGAGTCTGGACTCCGTGACCCCTATGCGCTGCGCTTTGGCAAGGCTGAACTGCCCCGAATTCAGCCCAACACAGGCGGCTACCGCAATTTAGAAAAACCAACGGATGAGGTTGATACCTTCATCAACTATCGCAGCGGCGGACATCCGTTTGAAATGGTGTCACTGCGGGCGGTGTTGGCAGGTGAAGTGCCTGATGAGCTGGTGCGCGATCGCATTGTCCTCATCGGTGTAGTCGCACCTAGTGTCAAAGATATTATCAACACCGTTGCTGTTTCCAGTACGGCTCCCAATCCAGCACCGGGAATTGTTTACGGCGTAGAAGTGCAGGCACACGCAATTAGTCAAATTGTGCAGGCAGCGCTCTATCAGCGTCCGCTACTCAACAGTTGGGGCGAGAGTTGGGAATATCTGTGGATCGCCGCCTGGGGAATTTTAGGGATTAGCCTGGGACGATTTTTAGGCACCCCCTGGCGCGTCGTTGCGGGGCTGAGTGTAAGCTGTGCCGTATTTTTGGGCTTATCCTACTGGCTCTTAGTGATGGGCTGGTGGGTGCCACTGGTGCCACCGCTGATGATTCTCCTGGTGAATGGGGCGGGGATAACCACTGCTCTGTTTTATCGATATCAGCAGGATTTAAAACAGCAGTTACGCGATCGCCAATACGTGATTGACCACACCTTTAACGCTATTCACAACGGTCCACTGCAAACGCTATCTCTGTTGCTTAGAAAGACGCATTCGGGTGATCTGGAACTTCCCCAGATTGAGGCAAGACTCAAAGATCTCAACCAGGAACTACGAGCCGTGTACGAACTGGTGCGCCAGGAAGTGTTGACCCGTGACGAAAACCTGCACCTGGCAGAGGATCAGGCGATCGCCCTCAGCGAATCACTCGATGAAGTGCTTTATGAAGTGTACAGCTACACCCTCAAGCGAGAATTTGACTACTTTAAAACACTTAAATTTAGCGTTACCACCTTTGAGCCACTCGACACTACAGGGCTAACCCTAGAACACAAGCGCAACCTGGGACGGTTTCTAGAAGAAAGTTTGTGTAACGTTGGCAAATACGCAGCAGGCGCAACTCGACTAGATGTCACCTGTAAGCAAGAAGAGGGCTGGAATGTGATTCGAGTGATGGACAATGGCAAAGGATTTGACCCCACACAACCGACCACAGGCGGACGTGGCACTCAACTTGCCAAGAATCTAGAACAGCAGTTAGGCGGACAGTTTCGGCGAGAGTTCGTCAAACCTAAAGGCACCCTGTGTGAGCTGAAATGGAAGGCTGCCAAGATAAAATCGCATTCTTAAACCATCCTGTTCACGAATCACATTAGGATGGCTATAGCCAATTTCTGTGCGAGGACTGTTGGATGGGCTGGTTGTCTAGCATCAAGTGGAACTCCATTCACACTAAGCTGTTAGTGACTTATTGGATGCTAACCGCAATCGGGACATCATTGATGTCAGGCTACATTCTGTGGTCTTGCTACAACTATTTTATTGAAACCAGACAAGCCGACCTAGAAAACTGGAGTGGCGCTTTGGCTGAGAGTGTGGCAGATGCTCTAGAAGAGGAGGATCTTGACCGTGTGGACGTGATAATGCAGCGTTATGGGGCACCAGAGGCTATTACCCTTCGCATTTTAGATGTAAATGGACAACTGATTGCCACCTCTAGTCCTGAGTTAGACTCTCAAATCGAGAACTGGCTGGAAGTGAGTGGGGTCAATGAGGCGTTGCAAAATCGAGTTGATCAGGGTCTAACCAAAGGACTTTTATCAAATGACGATCGCCTCTATATTTCTCGTCCGATCTCGCGCAATGGGCAAATGCTGGGCGTGTTGCGGATGTCGATTACGCTGGAACAACTGCAAAATCAGTTTGCCAACATCATCTGGACTGTATTAGGAGCATTGTTTCTCACGGTTCTGCTGTGTACTTTGATTAGCGAATGGTTGGCTCGCAGTTTGTCCAGACCCATTCAAACCATGCAGGCTTTTGCAATTCGGCTAGGCAGCGGTCACTTTGGCGATCGCCTCACCATTCGTCAGAGCAATGAGCTAGATCAGCTTGCGATCCAGCTAAACCGCATGAGCCAACGTTTGGAGTCTCTCGATCAGGAAAGGCGCTCTTTTCTAGCTGATGTGTCCCACGAGTTACGCACTCCGATTAGTAATGTTCAGTTAACGGTAGAAGCGCTCAGAAACGGTGCTGATGCCGAACCGGAGCTGCGCGATCGCTTCTTTCAAACGGTTGAAGATGAGATCAAACGCTTATCTCAGCTAGTCTATGACCTGCTTGATCTGGGAAGACTCGAAGCCGGAGTCACATCTTTGGAGAAACGGGCGATCGCCCTTCCAAATTTGATTGAGCGAGCTGTACGAGCAATGGAAACTCGACTTAAAGCGCTAGAAATTAGAATTCAGCAAAACGTAGCAAATCTGCAAATTCAGGGTGACCCAGAGCGACTGTTACAGGCTCTGCTCAACATCTTGGACAACGCAATCAAACATTCTCAACCCAACTCCCAAATTGCAATCACAGGGCAGCGTGAAGGAAAGCAGATTGTGATCAAAATTAGCGACCAGGGGACGGGTATCAGGGAGCGGGATCTGCCCCGTATTTTTGAGCAGTTTTATACTGCCGATCCTTCCCGCAAAGGCAGCAGCACGGGCTTGGGACTGGCGATCGCCAAACGCATCGTAGAAGCTCATGGCGGCAACATCACTGCAAACAGTACATTTGGACATGGGACAACCCTGACCATCGGTTTGCCCCTGCAAAAGAGTGGGCATGAAGAGTCTCTTTCCAAGGTTGAAGTGTGAATCTTATGTCTGACCTATCTCCGTTGATCTTGACTCTAAAGCTAGATCAGAAAACCTTTAGCTATTTTGATCAGTTACGTCAGCAGCACTTCCCACCCGAAAGGAACTTCCTATCTGCCCACGTTACTCTGTTTCACGCACTCCCGGGTGAACAGAAATCGAGTATTCAACAGACGTTGCAAGACTTCCGTTCTCACATCTCACCCTTAACTCTCACTTTTACAACATTACGTTTTCTCGGCAAAGGAGTGGCTGTAGAAGTTGAATGTCCTGAACTCATCCAACTTCGTCAACAGCTTGCGACCTATTGGCGTGATTGGCTGAGTCGGCAAGACCAGCAGGGCTATCGCCCCCATATCACTATTCAAAACAAGGTGACTCCTGACCAGGCTCGATTGTTGTATGACCAACTCACCAGTGAATGGGAAGCCTTTCAGGGAACAGGTGAGGGCTTGTTGCTCTGGTATTACAAAGGCGGGCCGTGGGAATTGGCAAACCAGTTTGATTTCAAATGATATCTATAACTTCCTGGACTCACGATTTTGCCATAGCTGGATTAGCGATCGCCTCCTTGCTCGACTATCTCATCGGTGATCCCTGGAACTGGTTACATCCCGTTCAGGTGATAGGTTGGATGATTAGCCGATACACTCACCTTGTCCTGAAGCAGTTCGAATCTCCCCTAAGTCTACGCATAGCAGGAGTCATTTTAGGACTTGGAATGATTGGCGGCAGCGGAGTTGCAGGGTGGCTGATCGTTCAGGTGACAGGTTGGATACATTGGGGTGGGGCGATCGCCGTCTCATCTATTTTGCTAGCAAGCTGTTTTGCCGGACGCAGTTTGAGAACTGCTGCTCAAGATGTCTTGCAGCCCTTAAAGACTGGAGATTTAGCAACAGCCCGATCAAAACTCAGTCTGTACGTTGGACGAGATACAGCACAGCTAACAGAACCCGAAATCCTGCGGGCAGTGTTTGAAACCGTGACAGAAAATGCCACTGATGGAGTCATGGCCCCCTTGTTTTGGGCGATTATCGGAGCCTTCACCCCGATCGGCAGTGTTCCTTTTGCGCTGGCATATAAAGCCGCAAGTACGCTCGATTCAATGGTGGGCTACCGAGAAGCACCCTACACCCACCTCGGCTGGTTTAGCGCCCGTCTGGAAGATTACTTCACCTGGATTCCCTGTCGCCTGATGGTATTAACTCTCTCACTCCTATCCGGTAAACCTAAATATGTGTGGCAGATCTGCTGCCGAGATGCCCCTCAAGATCCCAGCCCCAACGCCGGATGGAGTGAGTGCGCCTATGCAGCCGTAGTCGGGGTGCAGGTAGGTGGAGTGAATGTCTACAAAGGCACTGTGAAACACAAGCCACTGTTGGGCGATTCCATTCACCCGATTACTCCAGCCCGAATTGAGCAGGCAATGGGATTAACCCGTTGGATGTTTCTGATCTGGGTGGCGATCGCCATTCTCACGCTCTGGTTGAGCTGAGAGTGCTTCTAAACCCTAACCCCCAATTCCCATAACTCATTACCTCTCAACCGCCCCCAAAGCCTTCAAAGTCGATCGCTGAATTGCCGTTAATCCGGTAACCCCAGTGACATTCATCCCCTCATAGGGTCTATCACTTCTAAGAACTTTCAAGCATTCTCCGGTTTCGATGTCCCAAAAACGAATCGTGCGATCGCCGCTGCTGCTGGCTAGTACAGACTGCAAATTGGAGGAATCAGACGTAAACAGTACTGTAAAAGTAAGCGTGTGAATCCATTTGGTATGCCCTTCTAAAACTTGAAGACATTCTCCTGTTTGGGCATTCCACACTTTAATGACTTGATCCAGGCTGGCAGTGACTAACCGTTGTCCGTTGGGACTGTAGGCGATTGCCACAATTGAGCTATCGTGTGCCTGCAATAGCCGTAAAGGTTGCCCGGTTGCTGCATCCCAGATTTGCACAGAGCCAGTACCACTATTGCTGGCTAAGACTTGCCCATCGGGACTGTAGGCGATCGCCCCACCCCAATCAAAGGTAGCAGAAAAGTGCCACGCACTATCAGCCTGGAGCACACTCAGACATTCACCTGTGGCAATGTTCCACACACGAATTCCCTGATCAACGCTGTAACTTGCCAACTGTTGAGCATCGGGACTGTAAATCACAGCAATCACCGGACTGCCATGATTGAACACCCGTAGGCACTGACCTGAGTAAACATCCCACAACCGGATCGTGTAGTCCACGCTGCAAGTCGCCACCGTTTCACCCTTGGAGCTATAAGCCACAGACCAGACAAACCCTGCATGACCCCGCAAGATTTGCAAACACTCTCCGGTCGAAACTTGCCAGAGCCTTACCACACCGTCTACACCGCTAGTCGCCACTGTTTGATCGTCCGGGCTAAAAGCGACCGATCGCACCCAAACTCCATGTCCCTTAAGCCGTTTGATACATTGTCCGGTTTGCACATCCCACAGTTTTGCAGTCTGCTCCTCCCCGCTGCTTACCAGCGTGCGTCCGTCAGAGCTAAAGGCGATCGCCCAGATGCTATCGCTGTATCCTCGCCATGTTTTGAGGCATTGCCCGGTTTGGATATTCCACAGCTTCAAGGTTTGTCCTTCATCACTACTAATCAGCGTCCGTCCGTCCTGACTAAACAGGGCAACTCGAACGCCATATTCATGTCCGTGCAGAGTTTTCAACAGTTGCCCGGTTTGGAGATGCCACAGTTTAATTGTTTGATCTGCGCTACAGCTTACGACCATCTCACCATCCTCGCTACAGTCAACCCACCAGACCCAACCCTGATGAGATTGGGTCTGTAGACATTCCCCGGTTTTTACATCCCACCACTTCAACTGGTTATCTAGCCCGCTGCTCATTAGCATTTTGCCATCGGGGCTAAAACACAGAAATACCAGTGGTCCGCGCTGATGCCCAGGCAACAGCTTGAAACATTCGCCGGTACAAGGATTCCGCAGCTTAATCGTGCCGTCATTGCAGGCACAGGCGAGAATTTCACCATCAGGACTGAATCGAACGTTGGTTGTCCAGTCAAGCTCCCGACTCAGGATAGACAACTTATCTATATCGCGATTCCATACTCGGATGGTGCCATCAGTGATGACAATGGTTTGACCATCTGGGCTAGGTGCGATCGCCCAAACCGTTCCAGTTGGGTTATAGAGCGATCGCAAGCACCGCCCAGTTCTCGCATTCCACAGTTTCAACAGTTGGTCGTCGCCACCACTGGCTAACGTCTCACCATCAGGCATAAACGTGAGTGAACGAACTGTACCGTTATGCGCCTCCCAAGTATTTAACAGTTGTCCGTCCTTCAGTTGCCACAGGCAGATCTCACCCTGTGTGTCAGCCGAGGCTAGCCATTCTCCGTTGGCACTCACTGACATGATGTAGATGTGGTTAAAACTCTCAGTAAACGTCGATTTTGACAGATCAGAATGGGAGAAATCAGTATGTTGTAGAGAAACGCTCTTTAAATCTGCCTGCCAAACGATTAGCTCAGAAAAGTCATATCCGTTTAGATCTGGCTTGAACTGGTGAAGCAAGTTGATTATGTTACCACCCATGTAACCTGCCTCGATCGATAGTTTTCGACGTAATGAGGAAAGCTTCTGCAGCAACATTGTTTCCAACGCTGCGTCACTACCAAAAAGATGCAGCAGTTGAGTTGCGATCGGTTTGAGGATCAAGCTAATTTGCGCTTCTTTTACATATTCCTGAGACTGAGCTTTAATCAGTGCATAAGCTTTGAAGTGCGGAGTGGGTGTTGATGAGGCATCTCGTTCAGAGGTTGAGGAGGGCAGGCTGTTTCGTTGTTCCTGCTGCGAACTCAATTCAGTGCAAACGTGCTGGATCAGCCGCTGCGTGACGTATTCCATCAAAACGGGCTGAAGTGTAAATAGGGTGGCACGCCTTTCAACTCCTGATGATGGAGTTTGTTCAATCAGCGATCGCCGCTGCAAAGCTTCCAGTGCTTCCAGTAAGTCTGATGGCAGTAATGGAGAAAGGATGTCTGCTTGAAGGTCAGCGATCGCCACAGGTTCACGGTTGATTGCCAGCCAATACATTACCTGCTGCTCTAAAGCCGACAACCGATCAAACTGTTGGGTCAGCAAGTCCTGAATATCCCCAAAAATTACACTTCTCTGTGCCAAAAAGTGAGCTACATTTCCAGCAAACAGGTCATGAATGGTGGTTGCCACAATTTTTAGCGCTAGAGGATTACCTGCATAGGCTTGAATCAGTCGTTGCCAATCTTGTTGTGAACCCGAAAAGTTTCCTTTTGCCTGTAAGATTTCTTGCCCTTCTACTGCTGTCAATCCGTTTAGCTGAAATGAACGAACAGGAAGTGTTTTTCCTTCCAGGGTAGCCATCTCTTTGGGCTTTTCTCGACTGGTTAACAGCAAACAGCTTTGATGTTTTAACTCTCCTATTTTTTTGAACAATTCTCCATAGAGTTCAAACCCAGGGCGATAATGGCCGACTCGGCTCCCACGAGTGTCCCCTGTTGCCTCTGCCAAAATCGTTTCTACATTATCCAAAATCAATAGACAGCGATGGGTTCTAAAGTGCTTCAAAAGCTGCATCATTCGCTGCTCAATGTCTTGAGAAGCAGTCAATTCAGCACTAGTTGGCAAGTAAGTCAGGCTGTTTAACAGTGAGTCGAATGTGGGTGCATTATGTAGCGATCGCCAGATCACATATTCAAACTGATGCTGTAGCTGCTCTGCTAGCTTGACCGACAAAGCAGTTTTCCCAGTGCCGCCAATACCTAAAATTGCAACTAATCGACAGCGATCGTGAGTTAGCCATTTTTCTAAGATAGTGAGTTCTTGCGATCGCCCATAAAACACTGAAACATCAATTGCATCTCCCCAATCCTGATGTCCATCGGTTGCATTAACGTCTGCATTTGAACCCTTGACGGGTAACGTCTTGACAATGCTGCGGGTAACAGACTTCACACCTCGGTCATGCCATCGTTTCAACACAGAGCGAAAATTGTTTTTAGTTACTTTCTCATCCAATGTTTCTGAAAGTGATTGCCACAGTTGAAAGCCAACTATTAACCCGGCAATCATTGAGATTGCATCTTGTTCGAAGCATAAGCAATAAATGGATGCTCAAAATACTTCTGAATGCGCGATGGCAACTTCTGCAATTTACGCAGATGAGA
>JACJOC010000002.1 GCA_014695345.1 Cyanobacteria bacterium FACHB-471 | reverse complement strand
CGACAGCACGGGTTCAGATATTTCCACTCACCCTTGATTTTGAGGTAAGTCTCGTCAGTTCTCCACGAGTCGTTTGTCGGCTTCAAGTGAGGTCGGATGCGTTTGTCCAGTTCCGGGGCGTACTTCAAAACCCAACGATTGAGCGTCAAATGGTCTACCTCCACCCCCCGCTCAGCCATCATCTCTTCGAGATCCCGGTAGCTCAAGGCGTAACGACAATACCAGCGGACGTTGAGCAGGATGATTTGGGGCAAAAAGTGCCGCCATTTAAATGAAGCAGGGGTAGACATCAAAGGAAGAGAAGGCAAGGTTAGTTCTATGGACCTTACCACCCACTAGTTTTTGCGACACAACCCCTGCTTGTAGGGTAAGTGCTGATACTACCAAATGACAGCTATCTGACGGGAGCAACAGCTACAATCCGTGCTAGTGAAAAAGCATTGATGTGGTCCTGGCGTTCCCTTGTTGGGGAGGAAGTAACGGGCGATCGCCGCTGTCCTAATGCTGGGCATTCCCTACGCTGGCATCCAGTACTTTAAGAGCCAGGGCATCTGGTACGACAGCGAGGGGAATCCACACGCGGATATCTGGGTTGAGGAGTAGAGGCGATCGCTTCCTGACCGCTAGTAACTTCAGAGAACGAGTGGTTTGTTACCGGAGAAGGTCTGTAAGTTGGTGAGCTTCAGCCGTGAAGAGATAAAAACGATTGTTCGGGAGGTTTTAGCAGAGATTTTTGCTTCTGCTAGTCAACCTCAAAAGACTGAGGATTGGATGGACCTGTCGGCAGCATGGAAAGTGCTAGGGTATCCCAGCTACAACGCCCCCTTGGAGAAGTTGATGCCCAGGAAGCGTTAAGGGCGGAATTTCATCATCTTTTGTTCAATCCACTAGATCCAGATGAGTTGGTCCAAGTGGTGCTTAAGCTTGCCGGTGGGCGGTGGGTGAAAAGAGCGAGGACTATGCTTAAGCTGCAATGTACCCAAGATGACTATCCGATGTGACGAACGGTCTATCTTAGGGTCGAGATAATTACTTTTGTTAAGTAATGACACCAAAAGTAAAGTTTTGTGTGTCAGTATCGAGCTTGTCCCACAATTTTCGTCACCCAATCCTGAACCATGCCCCGCAGCAGTAGCCTCAGTCTGGATGGATTGAAAGTGTTAGTTGTCGATGATGACAACGACAACCTTGAACTTTTTGCACTTCTGTTTGAGACTTATGGTGCAGTCGTGACCGCAGCCAGCTCAGCGCATGACGGATTTCAAGCCTTCCTAGAGCAGCAACCAGATATCCTAATCAGTGACATCAGAATGCCAAAACAAGACGGGCATATGTTGCTCGGTCAAATCAGAGCCTTGACAAATCAGCAAGGGGGACAGGTGCCAGCGATCGCCCTAACTGCTAATGCTAGGAAAATAGACCAGCAGAAAGCCCTTGCAGCTGGATTTCAGCAACATTTGGCTAAACCCGTTGATCAAGATATGTTGCTACAGGCTGTGTTGGAGTTGACCTCTAATAAAGTTCAACATCTGAGTTGAGGAGTAGGGGCGATCGAGGCAATGGCAAAGCCTTCGCCCAACTTCGCCGTCAAGCCGAGAACTATCATTGATTCGTGTGCAAATTGCCAAAATAGTTCTAAATTGCACACGAATCAAAAGATGAACGCGCACCAAACGCTGCCCGAAAAAATCGCTTCTCTACAGTCGCAGCAGTTCAAGATTAGAGAGCAGGGCGATGTGCTTCTGGACTGCTGGATCGCTCAGTCAAAGCCCAGTGGCAATGCCAGGACTGATAATTCACATTGGCAGTTAAGGAGCCGTAAACCTCAATTTGGCGGGAGGAAATCGAACAACTGGTTGCGGGTTTTCCCACTTGGGTGAATTTGTCTAGAAGCCTCTATCTGCTTCAATTTCCATCGGCTCAAGCTAAAGTGACACAAGCCTTTTGAGTTGAACGAGCATTGGAGAAGTGATGGCTGAATCTA
>JACJOC010000019.1 GCA_014695345.1 Cyanobacteria bacterium FACHB-471 | reverse complement strand
AGCTGGCAATGGGTGTAGAAATGGAACAGTCTTAGTTCATGCTGTCCCAAGTTGCGGGGACTCATCGTTGTTCTTCTTCCAAAGCAACAGCAGCAGGCTGAATGAGGGCGAGGGTCGTTAGGGAAACCCTTGCAAGCGAAGGTCGTCCTCCCAGGCTAGATCAGCTTGAACCCAGGCACGAGAGGGACTAGCAGGGGAGAGGAGAATAAGATATCGCCATGACCAAGCTTTCAGGTGACTAGCTGGGACATATTGCAACCCAACAATGGTGCCAAAGTCCTGGCTGGGTAAAGGATGCCAGCAGACCCGGTCTCCTAGATTGAACTTAGGCGCAGAGGTACTGTGTGGAAACTGCTCGGGTAGAGGTAAAGAGAATTCGGTAGATGAGGTTAGGGTTTCTGCCATAACAATTTGCTTGTCCCAATGGGTAGTGACGACGTAGTTCAGGTAACGATCTCAAAGCTCTGCTGTCATTAAATCGGTGAGCTTTTGTCAGCTTCATTCTTCTCTGGCTCAGACCGTCCTAGGCGATCGCATAGTGGTAGCCTGTCGCTCGCACACTTCCTTCACCGGCAAAAATAATGCCTAGGATGCGCGCAAAGTCTCGGCTTGGTACACAGCTCCACCCGACATTCTGTCCTAAAGGAGATCTTAGTTTGGGCAAAAACTCTGGTATTTGGACAGGTAGCGATACAGACGAAACGATCAGTGGTCGATCTTGCATGATTGCCTAGAACCTCAAATCGTGCTGCTTTGGATATTAACATGGTCTGTGTGTTTCTGTGTGTTTTTCATAAAAACTGTGTGTTCCTGTGTATCTGAGGGAAAAACACCTAGAATACTTATGATGGAGGGCATGGCAAAAGTGACGATCACCTTATACGTAGATGAAGAGGACAAGGAGGCACTGCAACGATTAGCAGATGCTGAAGAGCGCTCTTTGTCGCAAATGGCAGTGCTGATCTTAAGGCGTGCTATCCGAGAAGCTGAACAATCTGGCAAACTGCCACCCAGTAACAAGCAGGACAAGAGTTAAGTGGGGTTATGACAGGTGGCAGTCATCATAAGTAGCCCGTTCATTAGAAGAATTCCAGACCCGGTAGCCACCGTGTCAGGAAGTTCCTATAAAAACACCAACCTTGGCGTTTCTCAAAGCTTAATCGACCCTCAACGACCCATAGTTTGGAATTTTTGAGCGAGCAGTAAGTTTTTGGAATGGCTACGGTCAGCCAATTTCTTAAGAAGATAGGGAATTAAGACTCAGCAGGAGAAGGTAAGGGTGCCCACTTTAGAAAGCTGTGGTATCTCTTATATAACCGATCGCACTTCACCATGAGCGCTAGTCAGGAAAAGCAAAGCCGGAAAGGATTGGGGCAGTATTACTCAGAGCCGAAAAAGCCGACGATGATTGGTCTGACCCCTACAGCAGTCGAACGACTGGACGAACTCGCAGCAGAGTTTCAACTCTCTCGTTCTGAATTTATTGAGCGGATTGCTCGGCGGATAATTCCCGTGGGAACTCCCTGGCTCCACACTGTTTCTTCAATGGATGAGCACAATGCAGCCGAAAGTCAGTAATCCCCAAGATGCATCTCCCGTTGGGGAAGCCAATTCTCAATTAGAGTTGACCCAGGTAGAAGTTCTGCCGCCTCAATCTACTCGCACCCGGATTCGTAAACCCCGGAATCTCCCACGAACTGAGCCGCCTCTGTTTGTCACCAAATCAATGGAGATGATGGCGAGTGGTGCGCCTGTCATCTCTGCAACCCAGGCGTTTCTCAAACCTCCTGATTGGAGTGAGTATGAGCAGGATCGCCTTTATTTTCAGAAGCAGTTTGGTAAGGGGCGTTACATCGAGTTTTATGTATTAAACAAGCAAAAGCACCAGGCGGATTCGATCTCAACGCAAGCGGAGCGAGAGATTTTGGAGCAGTATGGGGTGATGGCAGCGCGTCTCCATGCCGTTTTTGCCACCTACGCTTCGCTGCAATCTGAACCGTGGAAGGAGCCTTTTTACCTGTTGGGCACAGATCTGATTAAAACGCTCAAAGTCCACAACAGCAATAAGTTCACTAAATCACAAAAGTTGAAGGCGATCGCAGATTTGGCATGGGTCGTCGGAACGCTAGGTGCGGTGATTCACTGGTTTGAGGGTGAGATGGACTTGTGCGTTCGCGAGCGAAGTTTGCTGTGGATTATCTCGGTTCAAGAATACACCCAGGCTCACGTGGATGGTGAAACCGAAGAACTGCACGAGGTTGTCATTCGTGTACAGCCAGGACTTTGGACGCATAGCTTTCTGAATCGGGAAGGGGCACAACAGCGAAAAGCCTTGTACCAGTACGGGCTGATCCCTAAAGAAGTATTTGACATTGACCCTCATCGGCGCAAACTTGCAACTAGCATGACACTGTACCTGATTCAGAACAGCCGCGCTCGTCCAAACGGAGTTTATACCCTGGAAAGTTTGCTGGACAGTGTTTTACCTAGCAATGAAATTGAGAAAGCCCTGTCCGATCGCCGCTACGGCTGGAAATTGAAGGATTCAGTGGATAATGCTCTGTTAGCTCTCAAAGATAGCCTCAAAGTTGATATTGACTTCGATGATGAAACTTATCCTCTATGGCTCAGACCCATCTGGAGCTTGCCCGATGACCTTGCAGCTTTGCCGACTAAAGAGCGAAATCAACAGCTTCTTGGTACAAAGTGGCTACCGGACAATTACATCTCCAAATATTGGTTTCCTGCCAAGCTAACCTTCAAGCTACCCTCCCAGATTCAAGATTGCTTGGATGAAATTGAGGCAAGGCGCGTTAAAAAGAGCAAACGAACCACGGTTGCCACAAAACACAGCGATCGGGGGATTGAAGCTCAGAGTTTAGCTGTAATTGCACCATTACCAGCAGCGGAATTAGATGGCGCAATGGTCAAAGCTGCACGTCAGGCAAAAGGGTGGACTCAGGCTCAACTCGCCTCCACAGTTGGCAAAAGCGTAAGTTGGGTCAAGCTAGTTGAGAGCAATCGTCGCCGCGCAGTTGATGCTGACCAGAGTCTATTACGTCACATTCTTGGTATCCAGTAGGGCAGTTGGGGGTAGTTACAAGTCATGTAACCCTGCAAAGATACTCAATATTCAAGGATTTTGGAGGATATTGGTGGGGGTTCACTTTCTGCGATCGTGACATTGGTTTCCCCTAGCAGTGACTTCAATGTTTCAACCATCAGCAAATAGACTGCTCTACAAAGTTACAAATAACGTAACTCCGTTGTAACCATTACCAAATCAAGCTTGTGGCTTGGTAAGGGAGCTTTTAACTCCCTATTGTCGTGACTTTAATTTCCCCTAGTGGTGACTTCCCTTCAAGGTGGTTACAGAACGTGTAACTTAGGTGTAACCATTCCGTATCAAGGCTTTAGGGTTGTTTCAATTAATTAAACTTCCTATTGCTGTGACATCAACTTCCCCTAGTCGTGACTTCTTCAAAGACTATAAAGTTACAATCCTGGCTACTTCTGTAACCATTGCCAAACGTTGGTTCTAAGTAAACTTGATTCGTGACTTGTTCCCCCCATAGGGACAAGAAGCCCCCTTCTGATGACTTGAGTCAAATTCATGTAACCTGCCAGCTGTTTGGTTACAACTACACTTAGAGGTCTTTCCTAGAAAGCACCGCTAGATGTGGAAATAGTGCAAATAAACTACACCAGCTTTAGATCAGAATTTAGACAAATCCATTAAATCTGGAAGCTCAACTCGCCATCCTGAAACTATTCTGGTTCTGATCGTAACTTGGCTGTAACCATTAACAGAGAAGAATTTTAACTAACTGAATCAGGGTTACACATCCCCTGGTCGTGACATCAATCCTTCCCTAGCGGTGACTTCGGAAGCAAATCGAAGTCGCAAATTGCTGTAACCCTGCTGTAACTATTACCGGCTCTTGATTTCAGATCATTTTGGTTGAAAACCGCAAAAGTAACCACCTTTGGCAGTGACTTCAATTTCCTCTGCCATTGACTTCACTGTCCCCTAGCGGTGACTCTATTCACCCCCAAACGTGACTTTAAATTTTCAAGTAGCCCACGTAGTAAGGAATTTTAGGATCGTTACAAGACTGATCAGATCAATCAGATCGATCACTCTGTAACCCGCGATCGCAAAAATTTGGGGGGTACGCTTTAAACGCAAAAAGTACATCAGATCTTTTTGGGGATTACCTAAATGACCAAAATGCCCCAGAGCAAAAATTACGAACAAGCTCAGCGATGCCTATTTGGGGATGCACCGCTCAACTAATCAAACCCCTCTGATTGCTTAATTCCAACACTTGTGGGCAAATTCCAAAAAAAAATCAGCGCACTTTGCAAATGCTACTAAGATTTCTCAGAAGTAACGAAAACCATTAGTCGTTACTCCCCATTTAACTTTCAGCAACTCTTCCAGCAATTCCCCAATTTATGCGGCGGCTAGTCATTACCAACCTACAATGCATTGCTTCCACTATCAAGAAATGAGTTTGCTGGCTATACAAATTTGCACATGTATCAACCAGGAGAAAGAACAATGGATTGAACGCAAGCCTTAGGACCTCAAAACCCCCAATGCCGAATCAGGTGAGTTCTTAAGGTCTAAACATTACTGTGATCGAATAGAGCGTGAAGAGGCTAACCCAGTGCTTTGGCGAGTCAGGAGTTAGATCCCTCAGCTTTGCAGTACTCATTTTAGTCGGGTTTTTTCAAAGGGCGCAAGTTCTTGACCATACATCTCTAACCCTTCTAAAACTTCGCAAAACGCTCTGTTCCTGTCCAGTTCTGCAATGACTCACCGCAAACGCGAGTAATTGGGCGAACCCTCCTGGTCTGCCTATTGCTCTCATTCCGTTTGTCTATTTGAACAGAGCATTTCATGATCATCCAACAAAATTTTCAATCATTCATTTCTTACGATCCCCAATTTATCAACCGCTATGAATGTGCCACTACTACAGCGGTTGTAGCACCGACGGGAGGCATGGCATGAATCTACCTGTGCCGTCTCGTGAGGTTGGTCCCCTGCCAGGGGATCTATTGGGGAAACGGCTCTGCCAAACCTTTTCCTACCCCTGGAATGCGATCGTTAAAGCTAATGACTCAGATAGCACTTGGCAAACAATCACAAAGCATCCACTTGCTCCACGGGAGTTGTGGATGCGCTGGCAGGATGCGAATCAAATTGTGGGGACACGGTTTGGCTCTGAAACTGCCCATAGCTTGATTGATTTAGATGTCACGGGAATGTACCACCCGAAACAGGATGCTGAAGCATTGCCTTTGATGCGAGCAGCACTAGAAACGATTGGAATTACCCGCACATTTCTAACTCAATCTAGCTTTAGCGGTGGGCTTCACTTGTGGATACCTCTGCCCAAGAAAGTTTCAACGTTTTGGTTTGGGGCATCAATTCGACAATGTCTGGAAGCTCAAGGTTTCATCCTTAAGCAAGGGCAGTTGGAAATTTTCCCAAACCAGAAGGCTTATGCACGGGAAGGGGAGTTTACCCAATATCAGGGACATCGTCTTCCCCTACAGCCCGCAACAGGATCTCAACTCCTTGACGATGATTTGCAACCGGTGGCTGGGGGATTAGAGCGATTTTTTGAGGTTTGGGATCAGTGTGCCGTCGGGCAGGACATGGAGCAGGTGCAGAAGGCGATCGCCCAGGCTCAGAAGAACCACAAAAAGCGATGGACATCTCGAAACTCTTCAGTTGCAGACACATGGCGTACTGCTCTGGAGTTTGAAATCACAGAAGGTTGGACTGATTATGGGCAAACCAATCATCTCTTAAAGCAGATTGCCTGCTATGGCGTTGTCTTTTTGGGCTTGAAAGGAGAAGCATTAATTGAAAATGTTCAGCGTACAGCAACCCATTGTCCTGGATATGGGCAATGGTGCCGACATCAATATGAGATTGCGTTGCGTTGCAAGGTGTGGGCACGGGCTGCTGAGGGGTATTACTGGCCGCTTGGCACTGAGGGAACTCGACGGGGGAATATTCACTGTGGGGAAGGCGCTAATGCGATCACGGCGGTTAATCGAACCAATCAAGCGCGATCGGAAGATGCCCAAGCTCGAATTACTCAAGCCCTCGATCAACTGAAGCGAGAAGGGCAACTAGCGTTATACAAAACAAAAACAGCTTTGGAGAACGCCATCGTTAGAATTGCCCGGTGTAGCAAAAAGACAACTCAGAAATACAGCCATCTTTGGTATATCGAGGAGAGCAAAGCAACAGAACAGGTGTGTACTACTGATGCAGAGCCGATTTCAACCTCCTCACCCCCTAATTTAGCCGATCCTTCAAAATCGCTGGAATCCTTACCAGTAAAGGAAGTACACACCCAGCCCTATATGAAAGGTTGGAAGCATTCTCCTGAATTTGGCTTGGACTTCTCTCAAATTTCTTCTGCTTGGGACGGTACGGGTGGGTTATCCACAGCTCTAGCACTGGGTGACGATAAAAATTCCGCTTTGTTAAATAAACTCCCAAAAGCAGGCAGTTCTGGTTTGAGCAAAAATGATGAATTTCACCAGCCTGTTTCCTCTCTATCCAATCACTGTTCGCCTCAACTCACTCTATCGGACTCTTCTCCAAGACAGCAACACCCGTCCCAGCCAAAATCTATAGATTCGTCATCTACAAATCGACTGTCTACACCTGGTTCAGCAGTTGCTTCAACAATGCCTTCTGAAGCATTGAGGCATGAGTTTGGTAAATTAGCAAAGCAAATGGGGTGGTCGTTAGAACGTGCCAAGGAATTCATTAAACAACTTCTTGGCAAAACACTACAAACTCTGGCGGAGGAAGATTGGCTTTTGCTTGTTTATCAGATGCGAAACCTTGTGTCATCTTCTTAAATTTTGCAATCCTTCACAAGGAAACCGGTTTCATCCACCAACAGCCCTCACGATCCAACTATTCACTAGCCCTTATGTAAATCGCATTTATCCTACTAACGATTTTTCGTTCCTCTAGGCGATTTACAAGTCAGAAATCGAAGGTTCGAGGCTTGTAGAAAATCGTGATCTGACTTAGTGGAAAGATTGCCATGTCTGACAAACAGACTTCAAGTCCGGCGATCGCCCTCCTACAGTCTCCCGACCTTCGGCAAATTCAAATAGCCGCCCAATGGTTGGCAAATCAGCCTTACCCCAATCCTGACTTGGAAGTTGCCTTAAATCTTGTGCTGCAGGGTCAGGTTATTCCTCAGAAAACAGGAGCATTAATTGCGATCGCCCATGAATCCCTCAGGTGGTGGATTGTTGACTGATGCAATTTTGGGGATAGTGATGGCGAGTCCTGGAAACACAACCGTTTCCTTGGAGAGTGGCGATCAAGCAACGGCAGTAGCATTGTTGGCTCAGATCACATCACGCGGTTGCCCCCACCGAATTGCCACTTCTAGTCAGACGAAGAACTGGGTACGTCCACGGTTGCTTGAACACTATCACCTGGAACGGGAGCATAATTCACTCGTGATGATTTCACTCAGGCTCCTGATAGTGGGGTAGGACGATGGGCTTTACCTCAAGACAAGCTTGCTTTACAAGCCTATGCTGAAGCGTACCGGGCTGAGCGCGGCAGCGGCAGTACGACTCAAAACTGGGATGAACTGATTCGGCGAAAACGGATTGCAGTTCTTGAACAGAATGGAGAAATTGTCTCTGTTGTAAAACGTAGCTCAACTTTTGAGCACGGGGTGGTAGTAGTAGCTTTCACCTTTCCAGCATTCCGCCAACAGGGTTTTGCCCGTCACTTGCTGGCGTTTTTGACAGCAATTCTCAGTTTGGCGAAGAGCTTGTTAAGTGACAATGCAGGTCATTGGCTCTTGCTATCCATACATTTCAGCAATTAGAGAATTTTTTGCTCCATCGCATCAAACGCTTCAACAACGGCGGCAGCCGCTTTACTGATTGGGTAATTTTCTGCAAACAACGACCAAATCATAGAATCTCGTTTGTGACCTTCATGATTCTCTACCCGTTGCCGCAACGTTGCTTCATGAGTAAAGCCCAGTTTTTGTGGAACCGCTGCGCTTCTGAGGTTGGTTGAGTCACAGTGAATTTCGACTCGTGCCACCCCAGTTACGGTAAACGCAACTTTGGTTAGTGCTGCTGCTGCCTCGGTTGCCAATCCCTGATTGATGTGATGAGCGTGAATCCAGTAGCCAATTTCTAGTGCATCGTTGCCTATTCCTGTATCCAACCCAATTCCTCCTAACACCTGTGTTTCGTCGGGATTGAAGATGCCATAGTTAAGGTTTTGCCCCAAGTCGAACTTGCCACGAGATTGCCTGAGCCAATCTATTCGCTGTTGCAAATCTTTGGGTTCCTCATGTGCCCACGGCATCCAGTCCTTGAGATGCTTCAAACTCTGAGCGATCGCAGTGGACAACAATAGCGCGTCAGCTGGATGCCAACAACGCAAAACCAGTCGTTGAGTATGGATTCGATAGTCCGGACTGAAATGTTCTGCTGACATAACAGTTGAAAGTCCTACGGTTGAACCTGTTAAAAACTGCTACAAAAGATTCTCTTCCCGCTCTAGAGACTAATGTGAATCACCCATTTGAATCCTGAGGATATCACTGCAGTTGAGCAGGCTGCATCAATCCTGCTGGGCTACTTTGGGTACTTACCAAGCGGTTACTTAACGCTCAAGGAGGCGCTTGAGAAGTGCTTTGCGACTCGATCCACATCAGTCGTGTTGTCATTGACACTCAGGAAACATACTCGGTTGAATTGGGTATTTAGCTGTATGACGAACATGTTTGGGAACTGCATCCATTGGTTGTGAGAGCCAATTCTCGTAGGCAGGGTGTTGGGCGATCATTGGTTCCAATTTGGAAGTACTGCAATAGTCCAGGCATCACCAGGTCAATTGGCAACAGGAACAGGATACAGGCAAAATTCTGCAATATGGGCAGATACATTTCGGTTACAGCGTCGCTATCTTTCAGTCCTGAAACTAAGAAAGGTACAAGGCTTGGAGTTATATTACTTTCTCCTCCGATACCTTGATGCGTGTCATTTCAAAAAGTAGTTGATGGAAACTGACACGCATCAGGTTGAAAGTATGCTTGTGTTGGTGCTCAAGCTTTAAATGATTAGATGCGTGTCAACTTTGAGTATTTTGATTAGAAACTGACACGCATCAGCTCAATGACAAGTTGGACCGACCTTACTCCGGCAACTCTAGTCCCAGTTCTGCTGCCTTCGCTGCCAACCGATCCAGGTGTGCTTGCACTTGCTGCCACTCCCGCTCTAGCTGCTTCAGACGTTTGCCTCTTTGAATCGCAGCTCTGGTTCCAGCAACTTCAACAGGTTTGAGATAACGGGCCTTTTGCCCTTTAATTCGCAAGCGATATTGAGTCGATGGCTGTCCTCGTGCGGTTCCTCCAGGTTTAGAGGAGTCAATTCGGGCGTCTGTCAGTACATCTCCCTCTGCCTGAACAGTGCTGATTTCAGCCTCTAGCTCTGTCAATTTTGCCTTGAGTTCGCGGTAGTTCAGAAGCGATGCGTGTCAAATTAAAGTAGTAATGTTTAATTTTGACACGCATCAGGTTATTTGAAGCTGCACTCTACACAAGTTAGGCTCTTGGCATTGCACTCATTGCCCAGCACCAACTGAAGCCTCTTTAGACCTACAGCGCATCACTGTAGACCTCCTCGCCCTGCTTCAGTTCAAACTCCGCCTAACAGCATACCCAGCCTATACGTCAACTCGTGGCATTCCCAAACTTTGGCACAAGTGAGCAAAGGAGGTTCGATGAGGCGGCACTGCCCTGAGCCCTAGGGCGATCGCCCTAGGGCTCCTCATGTGAAACGGGTATGCGACCAATCCGTTTGACATCATGACCCATTGCATCCCCCATTGCCTAACGCAATCCCTTTCTCCCCAGGTTCATTGCTTTCAGTCTCAATCTGCGGATCGTATTACTCTTGATAACGGGCAACAAGAACACCACAGAGTTGATAAAGAGTCAATGTGGGAGCCATAGAACCGAAGACTTCTTCCTGCTTATCGGGCTAGGAATACACAACGGCTTTATCCACCTAATACCTACTTAACCGAGCAGATAGTTGAGGTGACGGCAACAATAGTCGCAACTCCAGCAGCAGAGAAACAGATTCCGCTCAACTCGAAAACGGTTGAACTCTCAGTTCAACCGCTTCTTGGGAAGGACAGTTGCTATCCCACTTCCAGGTAAAAGGTGCTCTTCAGGATGCGACGCTCGCTTCGGCTACCTCCCGTGAGAGGCTGTATTTCCCCTTCTTGGCCCGATACCACTTGTCGTTCTTCAAGCCAATCGAAAGAACATTTGAGACTCGGTTACGAGCATCATTGCGGGCTGCTTGAGGAGTCGCATCGACAAAAAGCATGTTCACAATTTCTGGAACACCCAAAACTGCCTCCGGTTGACTTTGTATCACACTTGCCACCGCTTGCGGGAGAGACAACTTCGCGAACTCCTTGCGGATGTAATGCTGCCAGCTCTTAGCCGGCTCATCGAACTTCGATTTTCTCGTCGTTCTAGCATGATGTCCTTTAGCAGAAGGTTTAGTCTCTTGGGTAGCCTGTTCTTTTGACCCTGCTGTCTCATCATCAGAAACTGCAATTGATGTGTCTGTAGGTGCAGGTGCAGGTGCAGGGGATGCAGGATTAGATGTCCCGTCCACCGCAGGCGATGACTCCAGAGAGGGAGATTCTATCGAACTAAATAGTTCAATCACCGTTTGCAAACCTTGGCGCTTCTGCCCGATCGCCTCTAGCTGAGCAGTAAGCGCAGCGACTTGGGCAACGAGAGCCGCATCTACCTCCAATAGCTTCGAGAGTGTCGAGTCAGACGATGCTTCAACAGTTTGAGCCTGGGGCATAGGGAAAAAGTTCTCCAATTGGTGAATGTCAGTTAAGGTTGATTCTGATTAAGGCATCGCAGCTAGTACACTCGCCCACTGCAGCAGATTCTAAGAGTAAGAATTTCGAAACTGTCAGATCTGAGTACTCAAATCACCGCTTTTTTTATCACTTTTTATCATTGTAAGCTTTCTCTTCATTGGCTTCGATTAAATCGCTTGAAATAACTCTTCTAACTCACTCACTCGTTCAACAAAATGTTCTCGTTGCTTTGATAGAGACGCTAATTCTGTCATTTTTGCTCCAGGTCGCAAAAACTGCCTCACTTCATCAAATGCTTGACAAAATCGTTTCGCACTTTCAATCGCTCCAAACCCGAGCATTGGAGAGTAGCGTTGTTTTATCCCCCGGTGACTCTGTTCGATCAGATTCCCCAAATATCCTCTCGCTTCATGCTCAACATCCGTTCCCAATTCCTCATCAATCGCCCTGGGGTACGAGATCAACCCATCTGTCACGACTCCCTGCGGGGGTTCTCCTGCAACTTCATGCACTCTAGAAAAGAAGGCTTTTGTTGCTTCCATGTCCCGCTTTTCGCTCAATCTCACATCGACCCAATTGCCATCCTCATCAATTGCACGATACAGATAGCACCACCTTCCCTTGACTCGGATGTACGTCTCGTCCACAAGCCAGATTTTGCCAACCTTTCCCTGGCGTTTGGCTCTCAGCTGCTGGGCAAACATTGCAGCAAAGCGTTCTTCCCAGTCTCGTACTGTCTCATGCGTAAACTCCAACCCCCGGAGTAGGAAGAATTCTGCAATATCTCGAAAGCTCAGCTTATAGCGCAACCGACACAGCAGGACTTGATACACGATATCGGTGGGTACTTCGACAAAGTTAAAGGGAGTGCCTGTCCGTTCGTTAAAGGTGCCGCAGCACTCCTTGCAGCAAAACTATCGCATAGCCCAAGTTAGTTGTGCGTTGTAATCCCGTAGTGCGGGTAGAAGCGCAGTGAGGGCATTTCATGGAAGGCGGACTGAACGGAGGTTGAGGGCAGAAGCTAGTTTACCAGGCAGGGGCTTCTACTCTCAATTTGAGTACCCAGTTCTGACAGTTTCCTAAAGCTATGCTATCCTCCAATCAGACTTTCTAAGCTTTTCAATAGCTTATCTATCTCCTGCCGTTTCTCCACATCATTCAATAACCCTTTACGACGGATAACTTGCTCAATATTAGAGATACGGCGATTGAAGTCTAGCGGCTCAGTTTTTAATGGAGATTGCTGTTTGATTTCCTGTTTAACCTGAGTCAGAGAAAGATTTTCAGCAACAGTCTTCTCTAGAAGTCGCTGACGCTGCTCAGGATCTTTTAATTTAGCGATCGCCCTGGCTTTTGTATATTCCAGCTTCCCTGTTCTTAGAGCCTCTAAAATTTCTTCTGGGAGGTTTAGTAGAGGTAGTCGGTTTGTCCTGAAGCTCTCTGGAGTCAAAGTTCCTACAAGCGCAAACACCTTTTCTATTCGATCTAAATTTTTGCGGATAACGTTATCCGCAATTTCCTCTCCTTTTCGTTTTGCATGTGCTGCAGTGTTCAAGGTGCTAATGACCTCTTCTCTAGAAATTTGTAGTGTAATTGCTAGGAGGTCAAGAATTCCTTCAGTCTCCTCTATAGGATTAAGGTCTTCGCGCTGTAGGTTCTCAATTAGAGCAATCTGTAGAGCCTGTTCGTCATTCAGTTCTCGGACGGAAATTGGAACCTCATCTAGCCCAGCTTCTTGAGCAGCACGATAACGGCGCTCTCCAGCCACTAACTCGTACTCATCCCCCACCAACCTTCTGACTAGAAGCGGCTCTAAAATACCATGCTCTTTTACTGATTGAGTAAGCTGCTCCATTTTGACAGGATCAAAATATCGACGAGGTTGTCGATGGGGAAGCTGAATATTTCCAATTAGAGTTGTATTAGCCGACTGCTCTGCATTGTTCTTACTCCCACTACTAAGAAATGCATTAACTCCGCTGAGAGCTGAGTACTGAGTTCTCTGCCGTTTTGTGCTCAAGGTAACTTCTCCAAATCTTTTGCTATTTGCTTAAGAATGGTGACTGCTGGATGTTTTGGGCTAAACACCGCTAGGGGTAATCGTTCTTGGGATGCATCCGGGAAAGCAGTGGAACGTGGAAGAGGTGAATAAACTTTAGTAATTGCTGAAAGTTGGCTTTCAAGTACACCAAGAGCTTCACGGTCTTGTAGCGTCCCTTTGGCATAGATCGTTGGTACAACCCCGGCAAGTTCAAGCTTGTGGTCGATTGCATCTCTCACATCAGCAATTGTTTGAAGAACTAAATTAGTTCCCTGAATACTTTTGAACTGAGTTTGGCTTGGAACTAAAACGTAATTTGCTGCAACTAAGCTCAGAGTACTGAGCATGCCCAAGCTAGGAGGCGAGTCAATCAAGATAAAGCTATATCGGTCCGTAACTTTATCAATCGCCTGCTTAAGCCGCAGTTCTCGCCGTAGTACAGAAGATAGCTGCATCTCTGCAGCACTAAGTAGAATATTAGCCGGCACCAAGTCCATTCCATGTATTTCACTCAGGATGGGCAAAGCCTTCTTATCAAGAATTGCGTCCTTAACCGTTGCCTCCTGCTCAGTCGGATCTACTCCCATAAATATGGTGAGACTAGCTTGTGGATCCATATCAATGAGAAGAACCTTTTGCTTTTTTCGTTGCCCTAACTGATACCCTAAATTCATAGTTAGGCTAGTTTTTCCAACGCCACCAGCCTGGTTGAAGATTGTAATTACTTTTGCCACTTGGTGAACCGTCAATTGATTTTCAAGGTTTGTGTGACAGAGTACTTAAAACACAGTTAATCTATCCTGAGATGAATCATACTAAAACAGCGGACGCTTAGAACGATGATTTTTGCTGTTGGTGTACAGTTGTGGCTAAGACAGGTTTTCTCTCCTCACCAGATAATTATGCTGTATTCCTTAACGACCTAAAGCAGAGGATTCGTCAAGCCCAGGTTAAAGCTGCTTTAGCCGTTAACCAGGAACTCCTCTTACTTTACTGGCAAGTTGGAAAAGAGATTCTAGAACGGCAGCAACTTGAGGGCTGGGGGGCAAAAATCATTGATCGGCTGGCGAAAGATCTAAAGCAAGAATTTCCGGACATCAATGGGTTCTCCCGTTCCAATTTGAAGTACATGCGGTTGTTTGCTCAATCATATTTGGAAGAACAAATTAGCCAAGGAGTGCTTGGCCAAATTCCTTGGTACCATAACATCGCCCTTTTAGAAAAACTAAAGGCTCCTGAAGAACGAGTTTGGTATGCTCAAAAGGCAATTGAAAATGGCTGGAGTCGAAATGTCCTTGTAATGCAAATTGAGTCTGATCTGTATCGTCGTCAAGGTGGTGCAATTACTAATTTTGCTCAGACTCTACCTCAACCCCAATCCGATTTAGCCCAAAACTTAATTAAAGATCCTTACAATTTTAATTTTTTGACTCTTCAGGAGGGAGCGCAGGAGCGAGAACTTGAGCGAGCTTTAGTGGACCATATTCGAGACTTTTTGCTGGAATTAGGTGTAGGTTTTGCTTTCTTAGGAAGCCAGTACTCGATACAGGTGGATGGTAAGGAATACCGACTAGATTTGCTGTTTTACCACGTTCAGTTGCGCTGCTATATCGTAATCGACTTGAAGATGACTGAGTTTGAACCAGAGTTTACTGGAAAGATGAATTTCTATGTGTCTGCAGTAGATGATTTACTGCGTCATCCACAAGATCAGCCTACTATTGGATTAATTTTGTGTAAATCTAAAAGTAAAACAACAGCTGAGTATGCATTACGTAACCTCAGCACTCCGATTGGAGTATCAACCCATCGCTTGCCCAAGCAGTTGAAAGACAATTTACCCTCAATAGAACAGTTAGAGATTGAGTTGGAGGCGATCGCCTTGGAGTTAAGTTGTGAGAAACAGCCTGACACAGAGTAATTCCAGTGGCCGCCAACAAACTGAATTAGAGTAATTGCTTCACGCTTGCTCACGTTTTCAAGTTTTATTCTAGATAGTTTAAAGCTATTAATCTGATCCTAATTCTGGACTAGTTCCTTCAGAAGCAATTGCCCCTCCCATAATTTCCTCAAACGCTGCCTCAGCGGCTTCATAGTCAGCAGCTTTGGTATACCGTCGAAAGTTCTGCCTAAGCGATGCTGTGTCAAAGTCATCGCATGGTGTGGAATTGCTCTTTCCAAAACTAGATTTGTCGCAAACGTATGTCGGAATTGATGGGTGTGAAAATCAATTCCGATCTGCTTAGCAATTTGAGCCATGAGCTTCTGAATACTGTCATATCCCGAGTAGAAGAGCTTCTTGGTTCTAGCAAAATCAATGTAGATTTTTGCTAAAACTAGGACACTTTTAACGCTCTACCAAAAAATTGCAATACTTACTGTTCTATTGAAGTTGTCCGGTTGCCTTAAAAAACGCTCGCTTCGCAGCTAGTTTGTTCTTGCGGTTGGTGTAGCGCTTAAAACTGCGGATGTCCCGATGCCGTGATAGCTCCATCGCCAGCGCTGTGTCCATCTCCAACTTGACAATTAGATTTGTGCAAAACGTATGTCGTCCTCGATGAGCATGCAAATCGATTCCTGTATACTCGGCAAGCTGCTTCATCACCTCACCCACTCCCCAATAGGTCAGTCGTTGCCCTCGACTGCGATTAGAATTTGAAACAAATAAGGGGCTTTCATTTGTCAGTTCCTGCCCTAACGACCCTGCCTGGGTCTGCCGCTGCTGCACATAAGCATCCAGGTCAAGCCTTGCCTGTCGAATCAGCGGCACTTCCCCTACACTGTCATGCTTTGCTTCTCGGATTACAACTTGCTGCCCATCGTAGTCCTCCAAGTTGAGGTTGATAACCTCTTCAGCCCGTAAGCCATGCAGCAGTACTGAGAACAGAGCGCGATCGCGCACCGGATCACGACTGACCTCCTCGATAGCAGCATAAATCTGCTCGACTTCCTCATCCTCTAGTTCCTTCGATTGTGCCTCCGGCACCTTTTCTTGCTTCACCCCAGTCGTTGGGTCACTGGAAATATACTCCGACTCCAACATCCACTTGTAAAAGGTCTTGAGTGTCCTCAAAATGCGATTAACGGAATTAGGAGCCAGTTTTCGTTCCTGCAAGAGATATTGCTTGAACTGCGCGACTTGACGCCGACTTACATTTGCCCACGCCTGCTGCGTCCACTCCATAAAGCCCTGCAAATCACGTCGGTAAGCCTGCTCACTCTTAGGTTTGAGCGCTCGCGCCGCAATAAACTCATCCACCTTAGTTTGCCTCAAATCTGCAGGAGCGGTAA
>JACJOC010000018.1 GCA_014695345.1 Cyanobacteria bacterium FACHB-471 | reverse complement strand
TGGCTGAAGACTTCAAAGCCAACATGACAATTGTCTTTGATGAATTCCTACCTCAATGGAATTACACGGCAAAGCCAGAATTACAGGTTATTTAATTCACGATCCTAAGTATTGAGGAAGGTGTCGAGGCTGATGGCTGCCAAATTTTGAACATCGTTGGTGTATTACCAACGAGTTCCTTCCAGGGTGAGGAAAAATTTGAGTTTATCTGCGTTCTCAGGGGAGCGATCGCACCAGTATGCCCTGACGGGTTCCCAAAATTGGAGTAATTGCCATCGGTTCAGCGGAATTGACCTTCACGATCAAGGTTTAAGCATCCAATAAACCAGTCTGCGAAATTGTCATACATTTCACCACTTAAGATCTGCCAGTTAAACGCCAATTTAGGAATGCAGTTGCGACTTAAACGTCAACTGCTGAAGTTCCTTTTGATTCCAGTTGCCGAACTTGGCAGCAGCTTCGTAGGTGCTTTGCAAGAACTCTATCAACGTCTGATCCGGTGATTCTGCCTCGCGGACAGCGTCATAGGGCAAAATAAATTCGCCCAACTCTTTATTGTAAAATGCAGCATCGGGACGAACCTCAGCCTGCTTAAACCCATCGGGTTCTGGGTAAGCATAGGAAAAAAACGCTGGGTATGATAATCCGACTCCGGGCCAGAATCCAGCACTACTGACTTCCTGGGAGTAGGCTTCTTTTGCCACTACATCCGGCAAATTCAGCACCCCTCCCGGATGCGCCGGAGCCGATCGCCCAGAAAAGCGAGTCACTGCTAAATCAAAACTTCCCCAGAAAAAATGAACGGGACTAACCTTGCCGGAAAAATGTGAACGAAATTCTCGAAAGACGCGATCGGACTGTAGCAGCACTCGCCAGAATCGATTGGCATAGTCCGCATCATAAGCAGCATGGGTTTCATCCTGCTCAAATCGAATTGGATTGGGGACTTCATTTGGTTTAGTGTTAATTGTGATGTGAAGATCGAGGGCTCTGAGCGTTTCCATCACAGTCTGATAAAAATCAGCAACAGAGCGAGGGTAGAGGGCGATCGCCCGTCTTGCCCCTTCGCTTGTTTGAATCAGCAGCTCATGATCAATGAAATCAAAGTCGATTTGAAAGATCCGGCTACCATAGGGAATCGTGGAAGTGGTCAGTCCCCGAACGGTTAAATAGAGGGGAATATGCCAGGAATGATTAATCCACGGAGTTTGAACCAATCGGATTTTGCCGATGATTTGCGTCCACATGTGCAAGGTGGTATAGGTCTCTTGCCATGCGTCCAAGGGTAAACTCGGCTAAATATCCGTTAGGGTAGGCTGATTTGACATCATGGTTTCCTCGCGAGTAGAAAAGGGGCGCGTGATCAATAGTTCTTCTGTTGTTCATCGGCAAAACACCACAGCCATTGTTCTCCCAATTCGGCCGAACTAATCACCGCGTGTCCGCTTTCTTCGTAATGGCGGCGAGCATGCTGATTTTTGGATGAGTCGCAGCACAGCATTTTGCCGCAGGTTTGACAAATTCTTAAATGTACCCAGCGATCGCCAACTCGCAGGCATTCCTCACAGCGGAATACCGGGTAATTGGCTTTTGAAATCATAGTCTCTAGCGTCAGTTCGTTCAGGTGTTGACAAGACATGGAGGATTCCTGTGAATGTGCAAGATATGTACTTGATCAAGCGGGATACAGCCATTTGCGAAAGAGTTGAGTGAGGCGCGGCATAATCATGTAGGTCAGCAGGGCAACCGTTAGACCTGTAACTAACAAGGTTCTGAGCAATACCGGCAGCTCAACCAGGAGCGGTACTAGCAAACGATTGAGAATAGATATCGTAAAAAACACTCCCAGCCATGTCACGATCGCCATTTTGTAGCGCGGAGGTGGAACCTTCATAGGTTTGTTGGGAAGCGTAAACCAGGTTTCCAGACCCGTTAGAGTTTGAATGGTTTCAGGCTTTTCAATCAAGGACTGCAACCGCTCCAGCCATTCCTGCCGCACGCTAGATTCTAGCCAGGTTTTGAGGTTGTTGTAATGATCAAATCTGACAATTGCCACATATTCAGGATGAGCGTGATCACCGGGACGGAGCACATTCACCCCTAAGTGTCCCTTAAATTGGTGAGCAGCCGTCGCAATTCCATGCAACCACTCCTCATATCCTTGCTCACGTCCTGGTCGAATGAAGTGAGAAATGATGGCGGTTACCTGGTGAGTTTCTTCATCTGTACCCACGACTAGTGGATCCTGCATTACACATGACCTCAAAAACTCTAGCTGCAAGAAAGTGATGATGGTTAATGAGCGATCGCCCCTATTCTATGCACGAAATCATCCAGTGCTGCTGCAATGCCGCAAATGAACTGGATCACTGAGCAATGACAACATCTACTCAGTTACACACGAGTCATGAGACGTTCACGATTGGCAGAGCCAGCATTTGATGTTGCTGCATAGCTCATCATTAGGTTTTTGTAGTCAGGACTAAACTCTGCAAGGAGATTACCTAGCCCTTCAATATCGTTACGCCAATCACGGTGCAATTCACCCACAACGCTAAACCAATTGACCAATGGAGGAATTGCTGACCTGGACAGGTTTGCCGTCCGCTGGAGGGGTTGTTGCAAGGAGCTGAAGTTCCCATGCAAGGGCCACTGCACTAGCACCGCCATGCTCAAGAAGAATCTCTGATACACCCGCAGATGTTTCTGTGCGTGCCCAGTCACGTTGCCATTCAGCAAGTACAGCCATCCAGTTGATTGGAACTGCACCCGCCTGAACCATACGGCGAACAGCCATGTCATGAGCTTCCGCAGTAACACCGCCCGAAGCATCGGTAACGATGAATACGTCATAACCTTCACCAAGCGCCTGGATTGCTGGCATTGCGAGACAGACCTCGGTCCAAAGCGCAGCAAGTATAAGCTGCTTGCGACCACTTTTCTTCACTACATCTGTCACGTTTGGATCTTCCCAGGTATTGATGGAAGTGCGGTTGATCGGTTTTTGATCAGGAAAAACATCCTGTAGTCCCTTAATGATATGACCCCCTCTTTCTTCCATGACATTGGTCAGGATTGTGGGTACGTTGAACACCTTTGCCGATTTGGCAAGACCAATAACATTGTTAATGATCATCGTAGGTTCATGGCTGTTCAAGTTGGTGAACTGATAGGGCTGGTGGTCAATCAGTACCAGGATGCTATTAACCCGGCAACTTAAGAGGGTGCAGAGGGAAGGGGCAATTCGTAGAATTGAAGTATGAATAAACCTGATGCCCGCTTACTTAATCCCACGACTCAAGATTATCTGCGAC
>JACJOC010000017.1 GCA_014695345.1 Cyanobacteria bacterium FACHB-471 | reverse complement strand
ATCGCCAATAATTCACGTACTCCAGCCGCAAGCAACCCATCCGGCATACCTAAATTTGGGCTACGAGTGCCAGCGGGAGAGAGTTTGACGCTGCTGGGGGGCAACGTCAGCATAGATAGCAGTGCTATCTTCAGCAGCGTTGGTGCTATCAATGCAAATAGAATTGCTGTAGGTGACGGCGGCAATATTCGTATCACCACTGGCTCCCTCTCCCTGACTAATGGTGCTCAACTGATTTCTGCCACCCTCGGGCAAGGCAACGCGGGCAACGTCATCATCCATGCTCGCAATCGCGTCATCCTAGAGGGGGCGATAGGCGAAGGAGCTCAGAGGTTTCTGAGTGCAGTCTTCTCCGCTACAGAGGCAGGTGCCCAAGGACGCGGCGGCGATATTCGCATTACGGCAGATTCGGTTCTCCTCGTCGACGGCGGCAGCATCTTTTCCTCAACTCAAAATCGCTCTCCAAGCGGAAGCGTTACCCTCACTGCCAATACGTTTGAGGCAACCGGAGGAGCACAGGTAAATACCTCAAGCAATAACCGGGGACGAGCAGGCAATATCATCCTCGATGTTGCTGATCGAATCACGCTCTCTGGTGTGACAAATGATATACCCCTCAGTCCTCAAGGAGCAGCCAGCGGCTTGTATGCCAGCACTGCACCAGGTTCTTCGGCTCCCGGTGGCAGGATTCAAATCACCACTGGAGAGTTACAGGTGTTGGATCGAGCCAGGATTGCAGTAGACTCTCAGGGCAGCGGCATCGGGGGAGATATTGATATCACAGCTTCTAGCGTACAGTTGGATAATCGATCGCGCATTACGGCAGAAACGGTTGCGGACGATGGCGGCAACATTAGACTGCGTGACGTCGAGCTATTGCAACTCAACAACAATAGCCTCATTACCACCACTGCGGGAACCGAGCGGGCGGGCGGCAACGGCGGCAACATCGACATCGATGCCGATTTCATTGTGGCTCTGCCCAACGCTCGAAGCGACATTCGTGCCAATGCGTTCACAGGCACGGGCGGCACGGTCAACATCACGACCAAAGGCCTTTTTGGCATTGCAGCTCAGGCGCAAGACAATCCCCTCACTAGCGACATTACGGCGAGTTCAGAACTGGGAGTGCAGGGAACGGTGGATATCACCCCCCCTAGCGTTGACCCCAGACGGGGCTTAACTGAACTGCCCGTTGCAGTTGTGGATGCGTCTGACCAGATTACTCAAACTTGTCCTGGTGTAGGAGGAAGGGGAGAGACGGGTGAGTTTGTTGTGACCGGACGAGGAGGATTGCCGACTGCTCCGATCGATTCGCTCCTTGGGGAAGAATCACTCATGGGTTGGTCTACGTTAGATGAGCGAGAAGCAGCGGTTGCTCCGCAGTTCCCCGAAGGGGTAATCGCTTCACCTCATCAAGAAACTGCCTATCAAGAAACTAATGGAGCAGCAGCGATCGTAGAAGCACAGGAGTGGATTGTCGCTGAAGATGGGACAGTGAGATTGATTGCAGTAACTCCTACTAGTGCTGCTCAAACGCCTGTAATGTGTCAATCACCCGAAAACTGATTCACCCAAAAACTGATGATCAGGAAACGCCTGCGATCGCCTCTCACGTTTTGCCTGCTGCTCATCTGGAGTGCATGGCTGTGTGTCGTAACATCCCCCAGTTTTGCTACCCTTCCCGCCTTGCATGCCCTGACTCAGGAAGTCAGTCAAGCTGAGCGACAAACCCTAGAACAACAGGCAAAGACGTTTTATGATGCCGGACGTTTCACCGAAGCAATAGCCATCTTGCAGCAGGCAATTCAGGCTTATCAGCAGCAAGGGGATACCGTACGACAGGCGATCGCCCTGAGCAATTTAGCGCTAACCTATCACCAACTGGGAAACTGGACGCAAGCAAATCAGGCGATCGCCAACAGCCTCAATCTGCTTGACCAGGCAAACGATTCTGCCGCTCGCCGCTTAGCCGCAGCGCAAGCACTCGATATCCAAGGACGATTACAGTTTGCTCAAGGTCAAGCAGAACAAGCACTTGCCACGTGGCAGCAAGCCGCTCAAGACTACGAACAGCTTAACGACCGCGATCGCCTGATTCGCAACCAAATTGAGCAAAGTCGCGCACTACAAACCCTGGGATTTTACCAGCGGGCAATCATGCTGCTCACCGAGTTAGAGCAAACCTTACAGGCTCAACCAAACTCTCTCACCAAAGTTTCAGAACTTCGGAGTTTGGGCGAGGCACTACGCCTGGTAGGAAGCCTCGATCAGTCGCAGCAACGGTTGCAGGACAGTTTGGCGATCGCACAACAGCTATCTGTCAATTCGTCAACGGCTGAGGTGGCTGAGGCGATCGCCTTGATACAGCTCAGTCTGGGCAATACAGCGCGCAGTCAACAGGATCATGCGGCAGCCCTAAATTGGTATCAGCAGGCGGCAACTGGTACAAATTCAGCAACCGTGCAGCTACAAGCCAACTTAAATCGCTTTAGCCTGCTTATTGAGACAGCACAAACGTCAGACGCGCAATCGCTGCTGCCTCAAATTCAACACCAGCTTGAAGATTTGCCGCCTAATCGAACAACAGTTTATGCCCAAATTAATTTAGCTCAAAGTTTAGCAATCTCATCCTCCACTGACGCAGCAACACTGCTGTCTACAGCGGCACAGCAGAGTGAACAATTGGGCGATCGCCGCACTCAGTCCTATGCACTCGGACTGTTAGGAGGACTCTATGAAAAAACGCAACAGTGGTCATCTGCAACTGATCTAACCCGTCAAGCGCTGCAATTAGCACTCTCCACAAACGCAACCGATGTCACTTATTTGTGGCAGTGGCAACTTGGACGCATTCTCAAAGCTCAAGCCGAACAAGGAATTGATCCAGCTAATAACAGAGTGGAAGCGATCGCCCTTTATGAAGAAGCACTGAAAACCTTGCAATCTTTGCGATTAGATTTGGCTTCAATGAATCCAGATCAACAGTTTTCGTTTCGCGAAAGCGTTGAACCCACCTATCGACAACTCATCGAATTACTATTACAGCCAGCAGGCACTATAAACCAAGAAAATTTAATAAAAGCCAGGAGAACACTGGAATCTCTGCAAACCGTTGAGCTACAAAACTTCTTTCGAGAAGCCTGTTTAGACGTACCGATCGCCATCGATCGCATCGTTGAACAAACCAGTGCGCTATCTGCTGATCAAACCAATACACGAGCAGCCATCATCTACCCGATTATTCTACCTGATAGCCTCGAAGTCATTCTGAAGTTACCGAACCAACCTAACTTAATTCACTACTCGACAATGGTGGGTCAAGCAGAGGTAGAAAAAACCTTGACTGATCTTCGCCATCAAATCACTCAGCCCGAAACTCAAATCTCTGTTAGAAGGCTGTCTCAACAGGTTTATGACTGGTTAATCCGTCCTGCAGAAGCAGAGTTGAGCAACAACCAGGTCAGCACACTAGTATTCGTGCTGGACGGATTCCTAAAAAACATTCCAATGGCGGCTCTACATGATGGCGAACGCTATTTAGTGGAAACCTATGCTGTTGCTCTAACACCAGGACTGGAACTGCCTGATCCGCAACCGTTAGAGCGTCAACAAATGCGGTTGCTGTTTGCTGGATTAAGCAGTGCGATCGAAAATTTTAGTCCTCTCACCGCAGTCGAACAGGAAAAAGACGGCATTCTCGCCAAAATTCCAAGAGCCGTTATCTTATTAAATCAAGAGTTTACCGCTGAGGCATTACAGACTCAGATTGAGCAAGCTCCATTTCAAATTGTCCATCTAGCAACGCATGGTGAGTTCAGTTCCGATCGCAATAAAACATTCATTCGTGCGCTCGATCGCCGCATTGATATAGATGAATTAAACCGCATCTTGAAAACGAGACAAGCCCAACCCGGTCCGATCGAACTTCTGACATTAAGTGCTTGCCAAACGGCCGAAGGCGATGAGCGAGCCGCTTTGGGATTAGCAGGAGTAGCAGTTCGAGCCGGAGCGCGCAGCACCCTTGCCTCGTTGTGGAGTATTGATGATCAGTCCAGTGCCTTTTTAATGATTGAGTTTTATCGTCAGCTAGTAGACAATCCCTCTCTCTCTAAATCTCAAGCCCTGCGTCAAGCCCAACTCACACTCATCAACCATCCAAACTATAGTCAGCCCTCCTACTGGGCACCTTACGTGTTGCTAGGAAATTGGCTCTAATTTTCCAGAACACTAAATTTTCAATTTTAGATAGAAACTGTTCTCTCTATATTGGGCTGTGTCGCAAAAACTGATTAGTGGTAAGGTAAATCAGCCTAGATACGCCTAATTTCTCTGCGATGTCTATTCCTACTCCCTTTAAGAGGTGACATCATCCGCCCAAAATTATCTTGCTCAATGTCCGGTGGTACTGCCGATATTCCTTGAGCCAAAACTTGTGGCTCTATTGTCCGAGGAGAACTTTAAACTTACTTATAAGGATGACGAAACTACTCGTCAATGCGTATTATTAAGTTGATTTAGTTCTTATAAACGGGGCTTCGACACTTCCCCTCACTCTTTCTGACCGCTATTTGCTGAAATTCTTACCGGTAGAATCTACTGCAGTAGGTGAGTGTGATAGTGGCGATGCTTTGCTCAGAATTAACCTCAAACTGAGATTCACCAATTGGAGAACTTTTTCCTATGCCTCATGCTCAAACTATTGAAGCATCTTCTGACTCGACACTCCCGAAGCTACTAGAGGCAGATGCGGCGCTAGTTGCCCAAGTCGCCACACTCACTGCTCAGCTAGAGGCAATTGAGCAGAAGCGCCAAGGATTGCAAACGGTGATTGAACTGTTCAGTTCGATAGACTCTCCTTCTGTAGAGTCATCGCCTGCTGTGGACGAACCATCTAATCCTGCATCCCCTATGTCCCCAGCAACAAACTCATCAATTGCAGTTTCTAATGAGACGGCTGGTTTAAAAGAACAGGCTGCCAAAGGCACTAAAACTTCTGCTAAGGGACGTAATTCTAAAACGACGAGAAAATCAAAAGCCGATGGACCGGCTAAGGGCTGGCAGTATTACATCCGCAAGGAGTTTGCGAAGTTGTCTCTCCCGCAAGCGGTGGCAAGCGTGATGCAAAGTCAACCGGATGCAGTTTTAGGTGTTCCAGAAATTGTAGACACACTTTTTGTTGATGCCACTCCTCAAACAGCCCGCAACGATGCTCGTAACCGAGTTTCGAATGTCCTTTCTATAGGCTTAAAGAATGACAAATGGTATCGAGCTAAGAAGGGACAATACAGCCTCTCGCGTCAGGTAGCCGAAGCGAGCATCGTATCGTAAAGCGGAACGATTGACTTGAGCATCCGCTTTATCCGATTGTCTATTTCGATGCCCTTGTGGTCAAAGTGAGGCAAGACGGACGGTAACCAACAAAGCGATTCACCTGGCACTTGGCGTCAACTTGTCGGGTACCAAGGAGCTATTGGGCATATGGATGACCCAGAATGAGTTTGCCAAGTTTTGGCTGGCTGTGCTAACCGAGCTTCAGAACAGAGGACTCAAAGACATCCTCATCGCCTGCTGTGATGGACTGACAGGTTTCCCAGATGCGATTGAAGCGGTCTTTCCTAAAACGAGTGTGCAGTTGTGCATTGTCCACATGGTGCGAAATTTCCTGGGCTACGTCTCCTACAAAGACCGCAAGGCAGTTGCAGCAGACCTCAAGCTGATCTACACGACAAGTACTGAAACTCAGGCAGAGCAGCGCTTAGTCGAGTTTGCCGACAAGTGGGATAAGCAGTATCCGACAATCAGCAAGTCCTGGCTCAATCATTGGCAGCGGATTATTCCGTTCTTTGCCTTCCCGCCTGAGATTCGTATCAGTGAACATGACCCTCAGAAAGGTTATTAAAAATCATCGAGCTTTTCCAACTGATGAAGCTGCTCTGAAAGTAGTTTATCTCGCAATTGGAAATATTGCTAAAAAGTGGACGATGCCCATTTCTAATTGAAACCGGTCCTCAACCGTTTCGTAATTGAGTTTGCTGTGCTCTTCGAGATACCCGCAAGGGGTCGCTTTCCAAGCTAGTTTTCTATACCTTGACACAAACTATTTGACATACCCCCTGTGGCTTACAGCAACAGTTTCAGTCAACGGCTCAAGTCACGATCCCGACCCTACAAACCTATGACCAACTCCTCCGTTCCCCTACCTCAAGCGACAGCCATCGAGTCTCTCAATCTACTGCTCAAGTCCCTACGTCTACCGCACATTCACAAGCATTGGCAGGGGTTGGAACGCCAAGCCCTCCAATAGGGATGGACTCATACTCAGTTTCTCTTAGCAGTGTGCGAGCACGAAGCGACGCAACGCTATCAGAGCCGAGTCGAACGTGCTCTAAAAGACGCTCAGCTACCGCCGACAAAGGCTTTCTCAAACTTTGACTTTGTCCGTTGCTCACCGCTCAATCCGGCAACCGTGATACAACTGGCTCAAGACACTGCTTGGCTCAAACGGGGTGAAAACCTTTTGCTCTTTGGTCCATCAGGCGTTGGCAAAACTCACCTAGCCGCTGCCATTGGTCGTGCCTTAGTTGAACTGGGAGCACGAGTGCGCTTTCTCTCTGCCACAACTTTGGTGCAACTATTACAAGCTGCAAAAGCGAACTTACACCTGCAACAGGCACTACTCAAGTCCGATAAATATGACCTACTGATTCTTGGTGACCTCAGTTATGTCAAAAAATCAGAAGCAGAAACTTCTGTCCTCTTTGAGTTAATTGCTCAACGTTACGAACTCAGAAGCTTGATGATTACTGCCAATCATCCCTTTAGTGCTTGGGATCATATCTTTACTGACTCGACGATGACGGTTGTTGCCGTTGACCGTTTAGTTCATCACGCAGTTATCTTTGAAATTCAAGCTGAAAGCTTTCGTCAACAGACCACTAAACAACGCTCTCTTTCTGATTAGAAAAAGCGGTCAAAATAATTGTCGCGAATCGGTCAGGATAGTTGACATTTGATACCAGTAGTTTTGATGGTGCCGAATGTGTTGAAGTAATGAATAAGAGCAATATGAACAATTATGCATAGTGGTTTATCTTCATTAGCACTTATGGAAGAACGATCTTGGGAGTCGCAGCATGTTCAAGATAAAGGCAGGCAGCCGATCGCAGTACAATTTCGGAGTAGAGAATCTTTTGAATTTCCAGACTGGGAACCCGTTTTGCTGTGAAGTTGTAAGCTGCGATCTCCCCTTCCAAACTGAAATCAGTATTCGTTAGATAGTGATCGTAATCATGCACGCCCTGAAAGATAAATCCATAAATTGGATTGGGGTACACAGCAGAATCGTAACTATCAGCGGAAACCCAGAGATGACCTTGCTCAATATCTGCAAACATTTCTTCAACTGTGTCGTAGCGCATGTAGTCTGAGAATTGTAGATTTAGGGGCAGTTGCTGAAATTCATCCATGAGCCAATCGCAAAGTTGGGCGATTGTTTCTTTAGGAATCTCGGCTGGTTTACCTTCTAAGTAGAGTTTAGCGAGAGTTTCTACTTGAGATGAGGCTGCTTCTGGAGTAGATGGATTGGTTTGTGTCAGAGCCATGTCGTTAAACCTCTAAGATTTTGAACCAGTGTCCTGCATGGGGGGCAGCGCCACTCCTATAGCCTTATCACCTTACGGGAGCCCAGTTGCGTTGCTTTTTCTTTGATGAATTCACCAATGTATCTTCGTACCCTTACCTCTAGTTGTCCCTGCAGAAAACGAAGGCTAAGACAGTTGAATGCGATCGAGATAACGCTCCCATCAAACTTCTTTAGCTGGCAAAACTTTGGCTGCAACAAAAACTGTGTGAGGGCTTCTGAGGGTCAGCCGTGCTTCTGGTATCTGAAGTGCAGTCATTGTTTTCACATGTTCGCATTCATCATCCCGAATGTTGACAAACACATCGTAGAGGTTGTCTACTTTGGGACGGCGAAATTCATGATCTGATGTGGTTTGAAATTCCTCAAACATGTAGAGATCGCCATCGCGATAGTAGTCGATCGCTACTTGGGGAGCTGATTGAGTTTTCAATTCCGCTTCATGTGTTCTCAAGTAGTTGTCATAGGTGTGATAGGCATGACTCTCAATTAACTCCATCAAGTAGTAAGCAGACCCAGGTGACAATATGTACAGTACGACTACCACCCAGTAGTATGCCACTCCAATTAGATGCGCGACGAGGCGATCGAACCAGTGCTGATTCCCGCCCAGCGATTCCATAATTAACAGATGATGCAGTTCGTTCCAGGTTTCAGCAAAGTGAACTTTTAGCAAGTCTGCTTTACGCCAAGAGCCTAGCGTTTCATAGAGATGCAGCACCGAGAGGTAGGAAAAATAAGGAACGCGGGCGATCGTTTCCAGCACGTAAAACCGAGGGTAGGAGCGGTTGCCATACACAACATCGACAACGAAGACGAAAAAACCGACAATGGCTCGAATTAGAATTTTCATAATCTATACGCTCAACGTAGAACACGATTAGAAATCTGCTGCGTCAATCATTTGGGCTGAATTGAGTTTGGCTCTGCCAAGTAGGGAAATTGGGGTCGCAAGCCATCGGGCTTACCCACTCGGTCTGAGAAGGGGGTGTTTGCCAGCAGGCTCAAAATCACGTCGGCTGTATCATCTGCCAGTGCTCGCCCATTTCTGCCAGCGAACCCATAGCTAGTCGGTAACTGCGGATTGTAAGTGAGCACATCAGGAAGGAGAAACTGTACGACCTGCTGTCCGTAAGCTTGAGGATCAGTCGTCGTGCCCGCGAGGTGAGTGACCTTTGCGGTAAATGCGGCGATCGCCTCTCCATATTTGGCAACATCCTCGTGTGGCAGAGATTTGTTATAGGCATCCTTTAGATGCTCATCTTGAATGAATACTTGCTGAACCAGAGGAACCGCCGCTCGGTTGATGGTTTTCCACTTGCCTTCGTGCTGAATGGTTGTGGTTCCCCAAAGCTGCATCGTTTCAGCACTGAGAGCTGCGTTGGGCAGTTCTAAGACGATCGCGGTCACATTATGCCCTGCCAAAGCGTTTCCAGCCGTATCAAACACGCTGGGATCGAACCGATTCTCTTCTAGAATCAGCTTGGCGAATTGCCCAAACCCTCCCAAATTGAAGAAGAAGGGATCAGCGACCAGCCCTGCCCAAAGCCGTCCTCCGTGATCGATCGGAGTGATTTCGCCCGTATTGCCTGCTGCAATGAGTTCGCCATCACTGCTGTATTCGGTGGCGGCACTGCCCTCCAATCGGCGCAGCTCGATCCGCTGAATGCCGTTGGAGTCAGGCTCTCCAAAAGTGACACGGTAATCAAGGTCTTCGATCACGTCAGCATTGGTATCGATTTTGAAATCATACAGCGCGCCTGCTCGAAAGGTAGTCGGCGATACTTCACCCGCCAAAGGATTAACCGCCATGATTAAAACGGTGGTGTCTGTGGATTCGCCTGCGAAGACATAGACATCGGTAATGTCTACTCGTCCATCTTCCTTGGCAGTGGGGGAATCGAGATGGTGTGACATAAATTGTGTACTCCTTTGTTCATGTTTCGGTGAACGTTGAACGTTGTTCTGCAACTTGGGCAAAACTGTTTCTAGAAGTTCGACATTGAGAGATATTTGATCTTTCCATTACTGAGGTTGCACGCTGTAGGGAAGGCTTAAGTCTCCTGAATTAACGCTGTACACCTGGTACACGCCCAGCATCGGCAGAGCATCGTTTGTCGCGTTCACTTGCAGGTAGGCAGCCACTCCATCAAATTTGAAGTCTGTTTTGGAGCCAATCCGCGAGGCTGGAACTAAAATCTTGAGGGTGTTGCCGTTTAACATCACCGGAAATCCAGGAGAATCAAAATACATCGGCATATCTGGATGGGTCGGTGGCATCACAATATTTGAGTCTGTTGGGCTGAACTGTTTGACGGATAGTCCACCCGGTACACGATCGTCTTCAGTGAGCACGACCCAATGACTGTGATACACAACGCCATCATCGGTATAGTTCAAGTTGTTGTTCTCATCCCACAGTGGGGTGTCATCGAAATCAGGATGGGAAGTGGCTGCTAATGCCACAATTCCTTCAGTTGAGCTAAAGCCGACATCTTCTGCTTTCAAGGTAGTTGGGAACACGTATGCCAATACGGATGCTCCATCGGTGCCCCCTTTGGGTTGTGGTACAGTTCTACCTGCCGTTCCTGTGACGGTTTGTTCAAAGACAAGCAGATCCATATCCCTGAGGTAGTGCACGCTCGTACCTTCTATTTCCAAATCAGATGATTGAGCGGTTGGAGTAATGGCAGATGTCGATTGAGCGATTGGGGTTGAAGCGACCTGAGATATTGGGTGAGCACTCAGTTTAAGTGTAGGATATGAAATCCACAGAACGAGAGTTAAACCGATGCCAAATAAGGCAGTAAGAAGACGGCTCATATCAAACTCCTGTTGCTTAGAAATAGTGATTGAAAATCGAGCAAGGAGATAGAAAGACGCGATTCGCCTGCTCTCCATCCAAGACAGAATTAAGTTGTTGGGTTCTAAGTTGTTCCGAATTCCAGACTCAAAGCGATTTACGGTTGTGTTGCAAAACGGTATTGGGGATAGAAGTCTCGAACCAAAAATTGATGACAAGCAGCAAAAGCTTGAACGCTAATATGCTCCTCTCTGTCTGATGCTGGCTGCATTGAATTTTCTTTGTTTTGTCTACCTGAAGTGTATGAGTTCTACTACTCAACTTCTTTCAGGTTCTTACAACGATTTATCAGATTCTTATGAAATTAGCGAACCTGCCTGGGTGTCATTCCCGTGAATCGCTTAAAGTGTTGCGTCAAATGGCTTTGGCTGGAGAAGCCGACTTGTAAGGCAATGTCTGCGATCGCTAAATCCGTCTTACTCAACATCACTTTCGCCTGTTCTACCCGCTGTTGAATCACATACTGGTGCGGCGAAATCCCCATCGCCTGTTTGAATAAATTGGCGAAGTAAGTGGGGCTGATATTGATCACGCTTGCCAGTTCAGCCAGAGATAAATCTTGATTCAGGTGAGTGTGAATATAGTCAATAGCTTGCTGCAATTGCGTACGAGTTAAGCTTCTGTTCTCAGGCGTGATGATTTGTGCAACCTCAGAATAGTGCCGCAAGAGATGAATGGTTAACGCTTGAGTCAGGGATTCGATATATAATCGCCCCATCATCCCATCTGAACGCATCTCAGCTAAAAGCAGCATGGCAATATACTGAAGATTCAAGTCCTGCCTGGCGAAGTGGTTGGTGAGCTCGACCCGCTTTGTGTTTATTTCAGACGCTTGGGCAACTTGTTTAACCAGCCCCGGCTGTAAGTGAATATGCAGTTTTGTCTCGAATAAGTGACTTGTTGAACAACGCCAGTAGATTGGTTTTCCAGCAGGAACTAAAAGGCTGTCCCCGTTCTGAAAGATTGTTTCATGTAGGCGATCGTCAGACCTCAAGTGAAAATGTGTGGGATGTTGCAGGGGTAAGATCAGCCAATGATTAGACAGGGCAGGAAGTTCTCCTTCTGCTGTTTCACCCGGCGTTGTAGAGTGTTGATGCTGCTCAACCAAGATGCCATTCCAGCCCATTTGCCGACTGGACAACACCGAAGTTTTATGATCAAACCGTTGGCTGCGTTCGCTTGGCATAAGACAGTCTCCTGAGTGCAAGATATAAAGACACAGACCGCACTATTAAGGGGCAACACAGACAACCAAGCAATGGCGAGCCAAAATCAACAGGGGATAGACTGAGAGTATCGAATTTGGGTACTCAAATCATAGCTTTTTGTATCACTTATCATCATTGCAAACTTTTGGCGATCGGCATTACTTCACAGCAGAGCTTGTTGTCATAGCAGAGTTTGCTGCTTCAATAATCAGGTTGGCAACCTCTCCTGGGTGAGATATGGCTCGACAGGAACGACTAATTGAATGTGTTGCCAGTGGAACGCATAGACTCCTTTAAAAGCAATTAGCCTCCACGTTGCGAACGTTTCGGTCAGGTTACTGTAAATCCGCCATCGATCACTAAGGGTTGCCCAGTGATGTAGCTGGCAGCATCAGAGCAAAGAAAAACGACAGCTTGAGCAATTTCTTCTACCTGTCCTATACGCCCCATCGGAATCGTAGATGCAAAATCATCAGCCGTGATACCCATTCGATCAAGGCTACGATCAAGCATCTCAGTCGCAGTAGCACCGGGGGTAACCGCATTAATCCGAATGCCCTGCTTGGCATAGTCCAACGCTGCCGCTCGTGTCAGTCCCATGACGGCATGTTTACTCGCGGCATATGGAGATGCCCATGGAAACGCAATCAACCCTGCTAACGAGGAGGTATTGACGATAGCGTAAGCACTACGAGAGTCGTTCGCCCCGGCTCCTTGAGTCAGCATTTGCTGAATTTCATATTTCATGCACAAGAACAGCCCCCGTGTGTTAATTGTCATCAGTTTGTCAAAGTCTTCGATCGATTGCTCATGCAGAGGTTTTGGAAGTGCCTCTATGCTCGCGTTATTAAAGGCAAAGTCGAGTCTCCCAAACTTCTCGACGGTGGTTTGCACAAGCGCTTTTATCTCGGCTTCGTTCGAGACATCCGATCGCACAAATAAACAGTCAATGCCAGCATCTCGTAATTGAGCTTCCGTTGCTTTACCTTCTGGTTCGCGTCGTCCTGAGAAAACCACTTTAGCTCCTGCAACACCGAATGCTTTAGCAGTTGCCTTGCCAATTCCCGAAGTTGCTCCCGTAATCAAGATCACTTTATTTTCAAGTTTCATCGTTTTCTCCTTTGTTGCTGTTTAAGGTAGCTTTTGATTGCTTGAGTACTTGCAAGTGTAGATTTCAACGAAATACTCTAGCGGTTGTAGTAGTTTGTCGATCGTTGGATCATCAGATTTAAGGACGCCGCGATCGCTGCTCCAGCAATGCCTCCACCATTCAGCATTGTGATTACAAAGTGCTTGCAGTAAATGCGAATAGGAATCGTCAAATGTCTCGTTTAGGCTAGGCTTGCCTGCTAATCCCGGTTTCTGGCGCAGCTTGCAAATGGCGAGGCAACAGAGCCGCAGGTAGGATGTCATTTTTAGCTGTCGTGGTATCTTGGTTAGCAGCTTAGTTCTTGCATAATTGAGCAAATGAACAACCTCTTTGTCGAGGTCTGTAGAGCAAAATTCAATGGTTTGAGTTGCGGTTAACATAGTTCAAAACTCGAGTTGCACCTAAGTCATCTAAAAGCGATCGCAAAATTGACGGGTGTGTAGCACCGCTTCACTATGATCAGAAATCCACGCTGCCCACTGATCCTCTGATACCTGGCAAAGTAGCAGTGCTTCGTCAAAACTAAAGGTAATGACTCTAGTTCTTTCGCGGTACCCCGAAGCCGGGGTAGTGGGGCAACAGTTCCGCCGTTTCTTCCGGGGTCAGCATCTTAACTCCGTACTTGGCAGCCAGCGCAATGGCGGGAACTGGATCGGAGAGCGCGTATGTGGTCGCGATCGCAGGTAGTTCCATGCTGGTGGACGGACTCGACATCGCTTCAAAGTACCCGTTCAGACCGTATCCGTCCGAACCGCCGGGTTGCAACAGGGCGAGGAACCGGAGGGTGGGCGACAGGTAGTAGAATGCGTGCGCTTGGTTGCGGGGGAGGAAGATCGTTTCGCCTGCCCGCACTGTCCGGACTTCGCCCATGCAGTACACCTCCAGTTCGCCTTCTAGAATGTAATACACCTCATCCTGGTCATAATGGAGATGGGGTGGCGGCTCATTTCCCGGTTTCATCCGAAGCTCCAGAAGGAAGAAGCGGTTTTCGGTCTCGGTTGATGTCACGAGAAAAGACATGAGACTGCCCATGTAGGACCGGGTGGTCTCCGTCACCGCGCTACGAACGAAGAAATCTGCTGACTGTTTCATGATTTGATCTCTGATACTAATGTAATCGTCGTGTTCACAATCAGTATTGCGGTGATTTACAGCCATTTTCCGATGGGTAAGCCATAGCGTAGGGGCAGTTCGCGAACTGCCCCTACAGGAATTTATGGTTTATCTAAGTGAAAATTGCTGTAAGTCCTGCAACTCAGTCGTTGTATTGTTTGCCTGAATTTAATAGATGTATAAGAACAAGTTGTATATTGCTCTGTGCGGGGAAGTTTGTATGGAATTCTTCTGATTCTTTATACCTAAAGTGTATTCAGTTCCAATGCTCAACTTCTTTCGGATTCTTACAACGATTTATCAGATTCTTATGAGGTTAGCGAATTTGCTTAGGTGTCATTCCCGTAAATCGCTTAAAGTGTTGCGTTAAATGACTTTGACTGGAAAAACCGACTTGTAACGCAATGTCTGCGATCGCCAAATCCGTTTTCGTTAGCATCACTTTCGCCCGTTCCACTCGCTGTCGAATCACATACTGATGTGGTGAAATCCCCGTAGCTTGTTTGAACAAATTAGCAAAGTAAGTGGGGCTGATGTTGATCACGTCTGCCAGTTCAGCCAGGGACAAATCCCGGTTAAGGTAGGTGTGAATATAGTCGATCACTTGCTGCAACTGAGCATGAGTTAGCCTCCTGTTTTCAGACGTAATAATCTGTGCCGACTGAGAGTAGTGTCTCAGGAGATGAATAACTAATACTTGAGTCAATGATTCAACATATAATCGCCCTATGATGGCACCTGACTGCAATTCAGCTAAAAGCAGCATCGCAATATGATGAAGCTGTAAATCTTGCTTTCCGAAACAGTTCACGAGGTTGATCCGCTTTGTATCAATTTCGGATGCTTCAGCAACTTGTTCGATCAATTCCGGTTTCAAGCAAATGTGCATCGGGCAGCAAATATCACCTTCGTGTTGGCGCCAATAGCTTGGCTGCCCAGCCGGAACAAAGATGCTGTCTCCCTTCTGAATAATCGATTCATGCAGGCGATCGTCACGTTTCTGGATCAAAGCAGCAGGACGCCCCAAGGACAAGTTGAGCCAATGAGCTGATATGGCGGGAAGTTCCATTTCAAAAGATGACGGTGAGGAACATTGGCATTGCTCAACTAAAATTCCATTCCAGCCCAGTTGGCGGCTAGATAACACTGGAGGTTTATTTAACCGTTGACCGAGTTCAAGCGGACTAATAAGGCTATCGGTCACAGATTCTGTTTTCAGCATTCGGCTTCCCTACTTCACCTAGCGGAACTTAAACAAAAATCGAGACTCAACAAAAGGATAATTTATTCAAGGCAAATTGCGTCAGAAATTGAGTAACAAAAGAGGCAATTGTCGGTAAGAGGCTTCAGAGAATCTTTGCGAATTAGCTAACATCTCTCGGAAACGAGAAAACTAAAGATAAAGGTTCCAGTTTTGTTTAGCGGTTTCAGGATCGGCTGCAACGTGTTCGGCACAGTTGAGACGAAGATGACGATCGCCAAAGGGCGCATTGACCAGCGCACAATGATGCGGACGTTCCGAATCGAAATATCGATTGGGCTGAAAGAATTGACAAGTGACACACATTTTTGCCACTGAAACTTGTCCTTGTTCTTGAAGCTTGCGAATCATCTTAATCAGTCCTCGCAGGAAGATGACTTGTTCCTCCTCCGATAGTTCATCTACTGTATTAAGCAGAAAATTAGACCAGGACGTGGTTTGAGCGGCGGCTTGTTGTCCTTGAGTGGTCAATGTAATCGCGATCGCTCGTCCATCAGCGGGCGATCGAGTTTTCTGCACTAACCCTTTCTCGACTAGCGACGTGACCGCATCACTGGCCGTCGCAGCCGTGACTGCCAAATTTTTCGACACTTCTGTCAACCGCATCCCTGCTTTGCCCTTGTCAATCAGCAGCGCCAGAATTTGCCCTTGAGTCGGCGTTAACCCTTGCTGTCCGGCACCCTGCCAAGATTGACTTCTCAGCACTAGCCCAATTTTCTCCAGACCAATCAAGATATGTTGCTCGATCGCAGTTGAGGCATCAAAGGGATTAACAATGACATCCGCATTCGGCTGTTCGGCGGGAAGGGCTGATTCTGTGTCGCGATCGGGTTGAGAGTTGTTCATGGATACTTTACGATGCCGCTTTCAATGTGGCGATTTCTGCGGAAAGCACTGCAAAAGCAACAGCATAGTCGGGTTCAGCCGTCAGTTCAGTGACAATTTCTTGATAGGTAACAATGCCTGTAGAATCTACGACATAAACAGCGTGTGTTAGTAATCCTAGATCCTGAACGAGCAGTCCCCAACTGCGGGCAAAGTCCAGATCGCGATAATCTGAAAGCATGGTGATATTGGTAACTTTCTCAATCGCCTGCCAACGAGTTTGAGCAAAGGGAAGGTCGGCGGAGAGGAGAAAAACTTCAACAAAATCAGTTAATTGCTGACCCAGTAAGGTTAGATGATGGCTGAACTTGTGGATCTCATCACTACAGACTGGCATATCCAAAGAAGGAACTGTGAGTAACAGACGGACTTTGCCTCGCGATCGCTCCAGTGGCAGCACGGGCAACAAGTTATTGTCGATGACCCGCACATCACGGGCACGAGTGCCAACCTTCATCGGCAATCCAATCAAGCGCATTCGTTTCCCATGAAAGGTTATGTGCATAGTTCCTGGGTCACTCGATTGAGAGTGTTGATGTGTTTCTCAATTTGTTGAATCACATCTGCTTCAGGCGTATGTCCAAACCATCCATCCAGTAATTGTAGGTTTTGATCAACTAGAAGAAAGGTTGGTGTTCCTGGTAGATGATTCAGCGTAAAGGTTGCTGATGTTTGAGCACTCTTTTGCAGGTAAGCCTTCACTTTTTGACGCAACGCTTCTTGTTCGAGGCGGGAGGAATTACCGAAACCAGTGATCGCCTCACACACTAGCTCGATGTTCGCAGATGTTGCAAGTGCTGTACCTGTGGTGAGTTGATCGATCGCAATAGGAAAATCAATTGCTTGAGCGTAATTCTCTCCGAGGGCTTGCCGAGTCGCACCAACCGTCTGCCTCTGAGTCAAAAGCAACTCTGTATTTACAGCAGTGTTGTACTCAAAATCCTCAAATGCAGTTGAGAGCCCCAGAACATTTAATCCAGATTCACGATACTTCCAATACAACTTGTTGACGAGTGGGAACCCATAGATGAAACAACCGGGACAATTCACTTGAAACACAAACAGAAGATTCAGCGATTTGAGGTCAAATGAACCTTGTAAGACGCGATCGATCTTGAGTTGGATTGCCATTATGCTACTCCTGAGCAAAACGAGTCGGATTACCGTTGACTGAGATCAAGCGATCGAGCCGAATCTCAGTTCCATGTTTGAGCTTCAAAAAATCGGCTTGGTTCGCAGCATAGACATCCACAATCTGACTTTGAACTTCAACGATTTCCTCAGTCGCAGTGCGATAGGAAATTTGACAAGTTTGCCGTAGCGTTGCGAGGGCTTCTAGCTGATCATGAAAACCACAGTCTACTAAACAATAATCATTCATCTCAGACCTCACTATTTTTCCAATAATTGTTAGCAGCGGCGATTGTGGCAAACTCAGTAGCAACGGTTTGTCCCACGGCAATCAACATCATGGCCTCGTTACCATAGACATCTCGTAGCTGCTTGCGCTTCTCTTCATCAGGTTGAGTCAGCTTGATAATTAGTCGCGCCAGTTTCACAGCTAATTGCCGTCCTTCCTCAGGTGTTTCGGTAATCAACGAGTTGTTAGGAACCAGTGCAATCGTATCCATTGTTTGTTCTCCTGTTAGTTGTAAGGGCGATCGCCAATTGGATTTCTTCTGCAATCGTCGTAGCGCGATCAGGCTCAGTTCTCGCCCCAGAGTCGTAGAACCGGATTTGGATTGACATTTTTAGCAGCTCGATTGGACAAAGTGCGTTGCCAATTTACTGCCAGCAACGGACAGTTTGCCAGTGCAACCGCTGCTTCCCTATTGTTTAATTCGTGATGCATAATTTGGTTGGCTCGTGCGACCGTCCATTGGGGAAACGGGCGATCGCGCAACACCAGTTTCATTCCCGCTTCCACCATGCCTTCTTTCAATACGCGAAAATACCATCCAGTTTGCCCAGTCGCCTGAACTTGGAATGCAAGATCCCGAATTCGCCAACGACGCGATAATTTCCAGCAAGGCTGGCGGGGTTGAGACACCTGAACTTGAGCTTCACCGATGTCATAGATATCACCAATGCAAACGGATGATTCTGTTTGCTCAGCAACCGTAAAGTTCTCTCCAAACGCTCCATGGGAGAGGTCGGGCAACTTCAAACGCGCTTGCCAAGAGGGATAGTGTTCAGCCGCATAGGCCAGTACCGCTTTTTCCACACCGCCATGATGTTTGAGATCGGCTTGACCATCCCCAGCTAAATTAGTGCTTCCGAGCCAGACTTCTCCCTGAATCGACTTCTTGAAGAAACCTGTAGACCAAGGACGATCCATTGGGTCTGGCGCACCTGTTAAACCAAGCGATTTGGGCAGTCCAACTTGAATTGAAAGAATCTGGGCGACCATTGTAATCTCACTCATGCAGTTGCTCCTAGAGAACTAAGACTGTAGTTTGAGTGCTGCGGGGGTATAGTCAGCACCTTCCAGCATGATTTGGGCGATCGCATCGTAAGCATCTGCCCAGGCTTGTTTCGTTTGGGGTGTCCAGGCAGTTCCTAAAAAAGATGCCAACGTTTTCAACAAGGTGTTGCCAACCATGGGATAATGTTCCGGCAAAACGCCATATTGAACATGGCGTGTACCTAAGCCTGTGAGAGCGCTGTTTAAAGCGTCAGGTTGGCGAAGGCTATTAATCACTAGTACCAGCGAAGCAAATAGCTTCTTACCCTGCTCCTCCATTGAGGCGTGAACGAACAGTGGTTTTGTCTCTGGATAGTCTGCAAACAGATAGGAATAGAACAAAGCGGTGAAGTCAGATTCACGCACCTTCACTTGCTCAAAGCTTTGTTCCAATAGTTCAATATTCAGTGCCATTGTTGTGAGTTCACTCCTTCCTATGAGTTGCCAGGATTGACACGCTTGGCGGCAATACCTGTGCTAATATCTAAATTGCTTAGGACTCCTAAATAATAAAACGCCACTTGCCTGGCTGTCAATCTATTTTCCATCAGAGCTAGTTTTCAGCTTTGAGATTTAATTAAGGAAAGCTTTTGGCTTGGAGGAAATCTGTCATCTTAGGCAGTAGTCACCACTTTCACAGTAGTCATCCATTACCAGATCAATTGCAAAGAATTTAGCGAACTTGCCTGCCAGGCAATACAATAAAGAAACTTGCTTGATGGGCGAATTTATGGAAAGTCCGATCGAGGCTCTACTCAAGCCCGAATTAGCCAAACTCGGGCAACGATTACGGGCTTTAAGAACGGAACAGGGTTGGACGTTAAGCCAACTGAGCGAGCAGGCAGATGTGTCTGAGGCTTACTTGTCTCGCCTAGAAGGTGGCGAACGACAGCCCTCACTGGCAGTTTTGTTTAACTTGGCACGGGTGTATGGGGTATCGCTACCCGACCTATTTGGCTCGACTTCGGAGAACCCAAAGCTAGCGGCTCCAAAGCGGAAAGCTTTTGCTGAGGTCGTGATTCGTGCAGGCGATCGTCGTCTTCAAGAGGGCAATGGGCTATTCTACACCTCTCTAGCTGGCGGGAATCATCTAGCTGATTTGCATCCACTCCGAGTAATCGTGCCTGTGAATCGACAAGGAGAACAGCATTATCAGCATAGTGGTGAAGAGTGGCTCTATGTTCTCTCCGGGCAACTCATTCTGACTCTAGTAGACGAGCAGTTTTTGCTCAATCCTGGTGACGCGGCACATTTTGATGCGTTTCTCCCCCACAATCTCTCTGCGATCGGAGACCAAGATGCTGAGATTCTTCTCGTTGCCTGTACGCCCACACGCTCTTTATTGAAAAGTTACCTCTCTGAAAAATAATGTTAATGAACACAGGTTGTCGATCGCTTGTTCAATCTAGAGAATGAATCAGAAGCAAGTTTCAGAGCTATGTGCAGCTTATCCGCTTTATTCTCATCTCAAACAAGCTGAACCACTACTCAGCAGCAAAGGAGCAAGATAGTGAGATTTGGAAACATTGTTTCCAAATCCCTTCAGCCACAAGATGTTACTCACTACGTGCGCTTTATCTTAGAGCAGCCTCCCCATGTCTGAATCCCTAAACTGATGGTGCTACCTGAAGCTCACATTGTCTAATTAAAGTTAAACCATCGCGAGGGTGAAAAAATGAGAGTTCACTATTTGCAGCATGTTCCCTTCGAAGGACTGGGCAGTATTTCAACCTGGATGGACAAACAAAACCATTCGTTATCATCCACCAAACTCTACGCCAACGATTCGCTACCAACGGTGAATGATTTTGATTGGCTGATCGTCTTGGGCGGATCAATGAATATCTAATGAAGAGGAGCAGTACCCCTGGCTAATCGCAAAGAAACAATTAATTAAACAGGCAATCGAGGAAGACAAGATAGTGCTTGGCATTTGTCTGGGAGCGCAACTGATTGCGGATGCTCTGGGTTCAAAAGTGTATGCAGGACAGTATAAAGAAATCGGATGGTTTCCGATCAAAACACAGAAGCAGTTCAGCAATCCGATGCAGAATTATTTGAGTGCTGCTTACACAAAGTCTATTAGCCAACCGCCTTTGCCGCTTAGATTGGTGCGATCGCTAACCGCAACTCGACTGTCCCAGGCACTAGACTTCAATTGTCCGAATGCTTCTCAAGTTCCTCAAGAGTAAAAAACACTGGACTTTGAACCTATGCTCTGGGGGAAAAGCAAATAGAGCGGATTGGGCTACTAAATCTATCGTTCCAACCAAACAACTGGCACAAACGCAGACACCGGTGCGCTCGAAAATACGTCAACTATACTTAGAGCACCTCGATTCATTGGTCTTATGGCAAACTACGTAATCCGAAACCTTTGATTCCTCGTGCTTGTTCTCAACAGGTTTTGAATTTTTCGAGATTCGCCTTATATATCAGATTGCAGGTTTTTGTAATGTTTCTGTTTTCTCAAGGGTTGAAAACGCTGAGCGCAGTCGTCTGTTTAATGGTGCTTTGTCCGGCTGCTTTGGCTGTTCAAATTAGTCAAGCTACTGCCCCAGCAGTAATTCCGACCGGGAGCAGTGTGATTGATTGTGCAATGGAGCAAGCTCAGTTGGAGCAGTTTGCCTTAAATGGACTGGTTGAGCAGGCGCGGCAGCATGTCAACGATGGGCAGACCGAGGTAGCAACGATCGCCCTAATCCAAGCGTTTGAAGCGATCGGGCAGGTGGAAGATATTCCGGCCAAAGTTACGTTGCTTGATCAGATTATCAACAGTTATGCAGGCAGCTCCGAGCCTAGCCTGTTAGAGCAACTGGTAAATCAGGCTAATCCGCAGCAGCGGCAGCAGATTGCAGCCGTTTTACCCCAAGCGGTACAGGTCACGCAGAGCTTAAGCAGTGGCTACAGTGTCGCAAAAACTCAAACTCTCACCTCGATCGCCCGCTACTACAGTATTTTAGAGCAGCCGCAGCAAACTCAAACTGTTTTAGCTGAGGCATTGCAAGCAAGTCAATCGATTCGCGGCGCAGAATTTCAAACCAAAGCGCTGACCAACATCGCCCAAGTTTATGTGGCGATTCGTCAACCGCAAGCCGTTGCTCCTATCCTGGCGCAGTCGCTCCAGTTTGCCCAAACTGCTACCTATCCCAATGCCTACCGCAAGGCATGGGCGTTAGAGCCAATTGCTCAACTCTACGCTCAGATTGGCGAACTCGATCGCGCTGTTTCGATCGCCTCAGATGTACCTGTCGATGACCAGAGAGCCACCATTCTCGGTGCGATCGCCGCTGGCTATGCTAGAGCCGGACAATCCGATCGTGCCGCCGAATTTTTTGGTCAAGCCCTAGAAACTAGCGCTCGTGCTCGCGCCACACTTCCTGAACGACAGCAGGCGGCCGTTCCGATCATTGTGCAATACGCCGCCGCAGGACAACTTGACACTACCCTGCGTGTCCTTGGAGATTTTGACGACCCAATGGCGAAAGCAACAGGGTACGGCGCGATCGCCTCGCTTTATGCCGAAGCCGGACAAACCGATCGTGCTCAAGCTACCTTAACCCAGGCATTTCAAAACGTTGCCGCGATCGCAGACCCCAATAGCCGCAACCTTGTTAGAAGGCAGTTGATTGATCAAGCGGTGCAGAGCGGACGTTACGATCTGGCTTTGCAGGTGGTGCAGACGGTCGATCTTGCACAAGAAACAGAAGAAACATCCATATTGTACAGTCGCGCCCAGGATCTAACCCAGCTTGCCAATCAAGCGATCGCCGCTAACCGCTATAGTGATGCCCTACAAATTACGCAGGCAATTCCACCGAACTATATTGAGTGGCGCGATCGCCTGTTTCTGCAAATTGCTCGCGGTTTTGCAGAGGCTGGAGACTTTGATCGCGCTCAAGACATTGCCCAGCAAAATGTTGATCCTGGCTTTCAGGCTCAAGTTTTTGCGATTGTTGCTGCCCAAATTCAGCTTGTTGAGCAAGTTGATCCGGCAACCGAACTGTTTAATCGATCCGTTCAACTGGCTAACACAATTGATTCTGTCGCTGTAAAAGCCGATGTACTCAGGGCGATCGCAACTGAACAGTTTAGAGCCAATCAGCCCGAAGCAGCGACGCAACTGTTGAATCAAGCGGTTGAATTAGTGAAAACGATCGAAGATGAGGAAAGTCGTCTTTCTGCACTACAGTCAATTTCTGCACAATTTTCCGCTGCAAATCAATATCAGGCTGCAATTCGGGTGACAGACGCTATCCTTGACGCACCCGTGCGTCGCTCTGCCGCAATCGCCGATGCGATCGCCGAAGCAATCGAGGGCGGGAACCTATCAATTGCACTCGCGGCGCTAAGCCGTTTGGATAACCTAACCACAAAAACAACCTTACTGCTTAAAATTGCCGATCGCTACACCCAGCTTGGTCAGCGATCGCAAGCGGCAAGTTCCTTGGCTCAAGCCTTCCAGATAGCGCAAACCATTCCTGGTGAGGAATCACAGACCGTTGACCTTCGAGGTGGTGAAGATCCGCTATTGGTCGAAGACGAACAGGATCGGGGCAGCTTTTTGGAGGCGATCGCGCTGAAATATGCTCAGATTGGTCAGGAACAGCAATCTCTGCAAGTCGCTCAAGCCTTGCAAGATCCTGTTAGTCGTAACGCCTTAATTCTGCGACTACGCTGTTATGGTGCTACGCCAGTACAGGGACAAAATGAGTAGTAATTGTTTAAACCATACTGTCTATGTCTGATAAAACGGCGTTGCACAATCTGCTGCCGAATCAAGCGTGTCCAGTCAACACAGTTGTAGAGCGAAGAAATAAGTGACAAGAACGAAGAATTATTTGTCAAGCTCATCTGATACCTTAAATCATCCTTTGTAAGGGTTTGAAACTTCTCCTAAAAGCTCTGTAGCTGAGACGAGCAGCAGGAGCAAATCTTTAGATGTATCAACGCATCCTTTTTATTGGAAGCTGGAAGAGTCAAAGCGAGAGGCTTTGACGTTTAATTCTTCGTCAAGGACACTTATTTCTTCACCCTACAACTGGGAACTCCTGTTGCTGACACCCGACAAGCTTAATTCCTGAGGCGTTATTCGTCATTGGCACTCTCAAGGTTATCAACTGCTGCTAGCATCGCAGACAACGCTCGTGTAAAGACTGCCACATCTGCTTCTGTTAAATAACGTCCAAAGTATTGAGCAATGCTTTGACTGTAGACCTTCCACATCTTTTGCTGCATTGCGGACCCTGCTTTGGTCAATACGGCAAATGCACCCCGTCGATCGTCCACGCATGCTTCACGCCGGATCAGACCTGCTTTTTCCAAACGATCGGCGAGGCGAGTGATGTTTGTGCGGTTAACCAGTAAAACCTCTGCTAATTCACTCAACCGCAAACGCCGACCCGGAGCCTGCTTGAGTGCCACGAGCACGTCATACCATTCAAAGGGGGGCAGTCCAGCTTGTTTCAAGTCCTGCTCTACTTGCTCCACCAGGCGAGTATGAACCGTTAGAAACAGCCTCCATAAAGAGTTTCGAGCTTCATCAAGTTGAGTCATCTCACCTACTTAGATAATTTCTACTGTAATTGTTGCATTTGTAATTAAAATAATGCTATACCTCTAGTAGTTGCAAATGTAATTATATCAGAAGTAATCAAACCAAGAGCAAACTCCGCCACCTCTTCAGGAGTATTACGATGTTGGACATTCCTACTGCTAAATCCACACGCTTTTCTGAGCGATCGCTGGGACTGATTGCGATCCTCATCACGGTTTTGTGTTGGGCAGTTGCTGCTAATGTTGCCCACGATTTGTTTACAGCGGGCATTAACCCTCTGGAATTGGCTGGAACCAGTGCCATGATCGCAACCCTTGGTTTCGCAATTCTCAATAGCTTCTGGGGAGGTGGACAAACCAGACCCATGGGTTTAAAGCAGTTTGCATTAGGGCTGGTGCTGGTCTGTTTGATTGGTGCAGATTACATTGCCATTCAACAATTGCCCATTGCCATTGCGATCGTTCTATTGTTCACCGCGCCGATTTTAGTCGTGCTATGGTCAGCGTTTGCGGCTCGTCGTCTCCCATCTCGGTCTGTTTTAATTGCGCTGATGCTCTCAATTCTCGGTGTTGTCCTGGTGTCGCGCCTCCTGGAAAGTAATTTAGCGCAGGTCAACTGGTTTGGGATTGGGATTGGTCTCACTACTGCCGTCTTCTTTTCTGCCTACATTATTTTGAGTGAGCAAATGACTGGTACAGGTGAATCTGTCGGTATCCTGCTAAAAACCTATGCGGTTGCCAGCCTGTTCTGGTTAGCGTATCAGTTCACGCAAGGACTACCTATCGCCCTGCTAACACCTGAACACTTCTCCAAACTGCTAGTAGTTAGCATTGTCGGAAATCTGATGCCCTATCTGCTGTTTCTATGGAGCATTCAGCGAGTTCATGCCGAACGAGCTGCGATCGTGGCTACGTTGGAACCCTTTGTGGCTGCAATTCTAGCTTGGCTGTGGTTTGGTCAAACCCTGTCGCTGCTGCAGATTCTGGGTGGTGTTCTCATCATTGTCGCAGTTACTGCCATGCAACTGAAAATACCTCAACCCTCTCTGCACTAGCAGGTGAACAACACTGAATTTTCACATCAATAATTGTGACTTAAAGTGCTTCAGCAACTCATTCAAAGGTCTTCCATGTCTATTCCGGAATTTGAACTTATCAGTCATCATCTGTGTCCTTATGTTCAACGGGCAGTTATCACACTGTTAGAAAAAGAGATCCCTCACCAGCGCACTTATATTGATTTATCGAATAAACCTGGCTGGTTTCGTCACATATCGCCACTAGGTAAAGTTCCTCTGCTAAAAGTAGGCGATGAAGTTTTGTTTGAATCAGCGGTTATTTGTGAGTACTTGAATGAAATTACATCAGGTTCACTTCATCCGACAAACCCACTGACCAAAGCGAAGCATCGCGCTTGGATTGAATTTGGCTCCAGCATTCTGAATGCGATCGCCGGATTTTACAATGCTGCTACCGAAGAAGCATTTGAGCAGAAGCGCCAAGAGCTCGTAGATAAATTTGCTTGGATCGAGCGTCATTGGCAAGGCAATAGTTACTTTGCAGGTGATCAATTTTTACTTGTTGATGCAGTATATGGTCCTATCTTCCGCTACTTTAACGTGTTTGACTCAATCACTGATTTCAAGATTTTTGTAAACACACCCAACGTTCAAGGTTGGCGACAAGCACTGCGCAATCGTCTTTCAATTCAGCAGGCTGTCACTGAGGATTATCCTGAACAATTGCTTATGTTTCTTATACAACGGCATTCCTATTTGTCTAATCTGGTGCACTCCAAAACTGGTTACTTTCCAGTCGGTGCAAATTAGGGTTGTGTCGCAAAAACTTGTTAAGGGCAAACGATCGGTAAGGTTTACATTCTCTTAAGCAGCAATTCCAAAGAGACCTTTGAGCACTTTGCGAAAGAATCATGCTGCTGCCTTGCCATCTCGCTTGGCGCTCAGCATAAAGTCGAGGGTATCACCCTCCGAAGCGACCGCACGATACAGATACTTCCACACGTCCTTGACTTTGATGTAAGTTTCGTCCACCCGCCAGGAATCATTCGTGGGTTTGAGGTACGGTCGAATGCGTTTGTCCAGTTCTGGTCCGTACCGTAAAACCCAGCGGTTGATGGTTGAGTGATCCACTCCCATGCCGCGCTCCTGCATCATCTCCTCTAGGTTCCGCTAGCTGAGTGAATAGCGGCAGTACCACCGCACGTTCAGCAAGATGATTTGGGGCAAGAAATGCCGCCACTTGAACAGACTAGGAGGAGACATTGGAGAGCGAGCTGGTAGAGTTGGGCTTGTCTACCCTACCATTAGCCCGTTTTTGCGACACAACCACCGCAAATAGGTCATCGAATGCAAACTGTGAAATTAGTTCTTTAAAACTGCCCATTAATTCTTTAATGGATAAATCGGGATGAAAGGATTTGAACCTTCGACCCCCTCGTCCCGAACGAGGTGCGCTACCAAGCTGCGCTACATCCCGTAGTTTTTCAACTTTACACTAGCCTATCACAGCAAACGGGTATCCAAGTCATTCAGTTGTGGCTCTGATTTCAAGTCCTGACTCTTGCTAAGATTAGATTTGTTAACGTTTGGGTAAGGTTAAGCGTGACTGTTAAGCCAGATTGGTTAAGGGTTAAAGCGCCTCAATGGGAGCGGGTCGGCAATGTCAAGGAAATTTTGCGTGACCTGTCGCTGAATACAGTTTGTGAAGAGGCTTCCTGCCCCAACATTGGTGAATGCTTTAGTCACGGCACCGCAACTTTTTTGATCATGGGTCCAGCCTGCACGCGAGCCTGCCCCTACTGCGACATTGATTTTGAGAAGAAACCTCAAGCACTTGACCCAACTGAACCATCTCGGTTGGCAGAAGCGGTTCGCCGGATGAATTTAAACCATGTCGTGATTACATCTGTGAATCGCGATGACCTACCGGATGGCGGTGCATCTCAATTCGTTCAGTGCATCGAAGCAATCCGGGTCGTTTCTGCTAAGACTACCATTGAGGTTTTGATTCCAGATTTGTGTGGGAACTGGGAAGCTCTGGAAGTGATTCTGCAAGCACGGCCGGATGTGCTGAACCACAATATGGAGACCATTCCACGATTATATCGACGGGTTCGTCCTCAGGGAGACTATGAGCGAACTCTAGAATTGTTGAGGCGATCGCACCAAATTGCTCCCTGGCTCTACACCAAATCGGGAATCATGGTGGGTCTGGGCGAGACTGATGCAGAAGTGCGTCAGGTAATGCAAGATCTGCGATCGGTAGACTGCGACATTTTGACGATTGGGCAGTATCTTCAGCCCACGTCTAAGCATTTAGCTGTACAGCAGTTTGTTACGCCTGAGCAGTTTGCTGAGTGGCAGCAATTTGGTGAATCTATCGGTTTCCTTCAGGTTGTTTCCTCGCCTCTGACCCGCAGTTCTTATCATGCTGAGCAGGTACAGGAGTTGATGGAGCGCTACCCCCGGACTGCTGATCTCTCAATTTGATGGAATCTACCCGAAAAGAACTTGTAAAGGCATCCAGTTGGAGCATAGTTGTCTTTACAGATGGCGTCCTGTTCGCAAATTAAGTAGGGCTGCGGTTCTCACGGACAGAGGCGGAAACCGGCAGTTAGGTTTGTGTTGCACAGCACTGCCTAATTCTATTCCCTAAGAGCGAAGGACTTTCTTGAGTCTTGCTTCTGTAGATCTATAGAGTTGAATCTAAAGCAAAACTCTTGACAGAGATATTTACCCACAACTTTTAGCTAAAACCTAGATACTACTCTAATAAATAAATTTAGAGCAGTTAAATGGAAGTTTTACTACGAGCGTATTTATAGAAGTAGAAAGGCAACCGCAGCTAGATAGAACCAAACTATTGCTTAAACAATCCTTATTTCTACACACAAATTCAGCCTGGATTGTTAGCCAAAAACTGTTTCTATTTACCGAAGGAACCTTAATAAAACTCCTATAAATGTGCTCCAAGTTTAAGCTTCCTCTCTGAACAAGTGGAGAATTTATTATGGTTGGTCAAATGTGCTGGCTATCTAAACTTGGGAAAGACGGGGAGAAAATTTTACACTTAAAAGCTCAACCGAATGAACCCTGGTTGCCTTATACTGCCTATCCCCAGTTTGCCGCTCCAGATTACAAGATTCCTGGGGGTTCAAAAGGTTGGGCAACTTATCAGAAATTGATGAAAGCGGGTTGGACATTAATACCCAGTTCTCAGGCTAGAGAACTGGTGGCTTTATCTAGACATTAATACTCTTTCAGTTAATCCGTTTTCAACCACTTATTAACGTGTATTGCTTTTGGTTATCTGATATCAACTGATCTAAAGATAGTGGGTAGGGGCGCGTCGCAGTGCGCCCTTTCAGAAATTGATACGCTGCGAAATCTTCTAAATCAATGTGCGATACACCTGGTGAATAACCATTGGTTGTTGGACATCAGCATTGTTCAGCTACTAGCTATAGCTAAGCAGTGTTAATAGCTAGGTTCAACGACAAAACATTCAATTCTTTAATCTTCAAATTAGAATCATGAATACTCTATTAATTCAGCAAGAGCTTGGCTGTGGCACCAGAGATTTGGATGAAATAGCGATCGCTCCTACGCTTCATCAAGTTCCTGTATTACCCAAATTTAACCGGAGTGAAACGGTAAGTTTCTTAGGGGGTATAGGTACGATCAAAAGCTTTCAACCTACTTCTAGTACCTGGATGTATCGAGTAGAGATGGAGTTAGGACCAGAACCAGAAATGGGTCGAATTGGTAGCGAAACAACAGTTCTACTATACAAATCTGATATTGACGAAGTGGCGATCGTCAAAGAACAGGGATTGAATTAGTTCACGGTTTCGTAGGGGCAAAGCATTCGGCAAGTGTTTTCCAGATAGCTACAAAGATTTTGCGCGAATGCTTTAGCTCCTACAGGTGAGTGTTTGCCGCACCAATGTAGTTCAACAGGCTCATCCCATTTAGACCGGACATAACAATTTCCCGCAACAAACTTTAAAGGAGATCCCATGTCATTCATAGAATACGCTTTTGTCTTTGCTCTAGTTCTGACCGTACTGCCATTTTCGATCGTGCAAATGGAGGTTGCCCTTAATCAAGACGAAGACGTTGAAGCTTTTTGCCTCTGGGTTTGCCTCGCAGGCTTGATGGCAGGCTTGCCCCTCATGGTGACGACGATGGAGCAGGTTGTTTAGCTTCTTGGCTAAGTTTGTAGTCCAGTAATTTTACTTAACTTAATGAATAAAGTTTGGGTGAAGTACCTTTGGGTTTGGGCATAATTGAGTTTGCTAGCGAGTAACTGGCCGATTCATGACATCCGAACCCTTTTTGACTGTTGACGACCAGCCCATTTCTCTTGGGCAAGCCATTCGATATTTACAGACGGGCAGAAAATTCGACGCATTCATCGGCGAAATCATTCGCCAGTTTGTCGTTGACCAGGAATTACAAACCCGTGAAGACCTTAAAATCAATACGGCTGCAGTTGAGCAGGCTGTGATTGATTTTCGCTTGGAGCAGCAGCTTACTGATCCAAAGCAGTTTCAGGAATGGCTCTCTGGCAATGGGATGGATTATGAGGCATTTCACAATCAAGTCTCTTCTGGGTTTAAGCTGCGAAAGCTGAAAGAAGATGTGGCGTTACCCAAGCTACAAGAATATTTCATTGAGCGCAAAATATTCTTAGATCGGGTTGTGCTATCCCGCATCATTGTCGTTGACAAAGAACTGGCTGAGGAACTGAGAAGCCAAATTGTAGAAGAAGGCGGAAAATTTGAACAGCTTGCTAGGGAATATTCCCTGACCGATGACCGCATCGTAAACGGTATGGTCGGTCCAATCAGCCGAGGGACAATGCCAGATACGCTTCGGGCGGCAGTTGATTTGGCAAAGTCCGGAGAAATTGTCGGGCCCCTGGGAATGGAAGATCGGTGGGGATTATTTCGTGTGGAAGAATTTCTTCCAGCCTCACTTGACGATCTGCAATTAAGGCAAACCCTGATAGACGAGCTATTTGAACAATGGCTAATGGACAAAATTCAGGGATTGCCGATTAAGCTACAGGTGGGCTCATGATTACTGATGACCAGCTAGCCAGCATTCCGTGGGATTCTCCCCCGCTGAACTGGCTATCTGCCGAACAGCAAATTCGACTTAAAGATCAGGCAAGGACTCGCTATTGCGGGTTAGGAGAGGTGATCTGGTCTACAGATACACTTGGAAGCCAGTTTCTAGTGATTTCGGGGAATGTTCGCCTGATTCCTGATCAGGGCAAACCAACGGTGCTGAAGTCGGGTGACTGGTTTGGCGATTTTCCAGAACTGACTGACCAGTGGAAAGCTAGAGCTTCCAGTAAAGAAGTCGTCCTAATTCAATGGGATGCTCAGGTCTGGAAGGCGATCGCTACTCCTGAAATCAAACAATTCTGGCTAACGCTGCGATCGCGCTATCAGCCCGAATTTTCGACCGCACCGCAGCCTGTTTCTGGCTATCCCTTTGTATCGGCAATCAACACCGCTGCTGCCTGTCTGACGATGTTGTGTCAGCACCTAGAGACTCCGGCTCAGTTGGAATGGGTGCAGCGTCAACTCCGAGGACAACGCCCTAAAGATCTGGCGGACACAGGCGAAAAGCTGGGGCTGCAACTGCGACGGGTTTTAGTGAGCAACTGGCAAGACCTACGGCAGCTTACCCTGCCGGGGCTGATTCGGTGGCGGCAAGAGCGCTGGGTGGTGGTGTATGCAGTGAGGGGCGATCGCCTCGTCATTGCCGATCCAATGAATCCTAGCCAGACCTGCGAAAGCATTCCCAGAGCGATGCTAGAGGAAGTCTGGGATGGGCAACTCTGGCAGGTCGAACTTGTTCAAAAGCAAGAACAATTCAGCCTGACCTGGTTTTTGCCTGCCGTCTGGCGGTTTCGCAATCTGCTAGGGGAAGTGCTGCTGGCTTCCTTCACCCTGCAACTGCTGGGGCTGGCGACTCCGGTGATCACGCAGGTGGTGATCGATAAGGTGATGGTGCAGGAAAGTTTGGCCACGCTGGATGTGATGGCAGTTGCCCTACTTGCCGTTGCCATCTTCGAGGCGCTGCTGGGCACCCTGCGGATGTTTATCTTCACCCATACGACCAATCGGCTCGATTTGGGGCTCTCTGCCCAGCTTTTCCGGCATTTGCTGCGGCTGCCACTGTCCTACTTTGAGGCGCGGCGGGTAGGAGACACGGTCGCTAGAGTGCAAGAACTGGAGGAAATCCGTCAATTCCTCACTAGCACTGCTCTGACCGTTATCCTCGACAGCATTTTCTCGGTGGTGTACCTGGCGGTGATGTTCTACTACAGCGCTCGCCTAACCGGAGTAGCGTTAGCAGTGATCCCACTATTCGCGATTTTGACGCTGATTAGCACCCCCATCCTGCGAAACTGGCTGAATGAAACCTTTAACCGCAGTGCTGACAGCCAATCTTTTCTAGTGGAGACGGTAACGGGGATTCACTCGGTTAAGGCTCACGCGGCAGAAAAGACATCGCGCGATCGCTGGGAAGGGCTCTACGCCCGCTTCATTCGCACGGGATTCAAAGCCACCACCACCGCTAACATCAGCAACCACATCGGTGATTTTCTAACCAGTTTCTCGGCACTGCTAATTCTTTGGTTTGGTGCAAGGCTAGTGATCAACCAGGACTTCACCATTGGTCAACTGGTTGCCTTTCAAATGCTCTCCGCTAGAGTCACAGGCCCTCTGTTGCGCCTGGTGCAGCTCTGGCAAAACCTCCAAGAAGTGCTGCTTGCCGTTGACCGCATTGGCGACATTCTCAACGTCGCCCCCGAAGCAGAACCCGGAACGGGTTTGGTGTTGCCACCGCTGAGAGGACAGGTCAACTTTGACCAGGTATTTTTCCGTTATCAGGTGAACCAGGAGCCGATCCTGCGTGGCGTTTCCTTTGACGTAGAACCCGGCATGTTCGTTGGCATTGTTGGACGCAGTGGTTCTGGTAAAAGTACCCTCTCCAAACTGATTCAGCGGCTCTACCAATCTGAGTCAGGGCGAATTTTGATAGACGGGTTTGACATCAAAAGTGCAGACCTGTCCTCGCTCAGGACTCAAATTGCCGTTGTGCTGCAAGAGGATTTCCTATTCAACGGCTCCATTCTGGAAAACATCACGCTGGGAAATCCTGAAGTAACGGCAGAGCAGGTGGTAGAAGCTGCTCGTATGGCTGTTGCCCATGATTTTGTCTGCGATTTACCCGATGGCTATGAAACGGGCGTAGGGGAACGGGGCACTGCCCTTTCTGGTGGACAGCGTCAAAGAATTACCCTGGCACGGCTGTTTCTCTCTCAGGCTCCGATCCTGATCCTGGATGAAGCCACCAGCAGCCTTGACGCAGAAACCGAGCAGCAGGTGCTAGAAAACCTCCAGCGCGTCTCCAAAGACCGCACGATGTTCTTGATTGCTCACCGTTTTGCACCGCTTAAACGAGCCGACTTAATCCTGGTGATGGAAAAAGGCGTAATTGCTGAACGGGGAACGCACGACTCACTCATTCAGCAGAAGGGACTGTACTGGTCGCTCTACCAGCGCCAACAGATGTCTATCTAATCCATTACTTCTTTCCCTCGTTCCCAGGCTCCGCCTCATAATGCTCAACTAGAGGTGCCTCCTCCACGAGGCGGAGCCTCGCGACCAGCTGGGAACGAGGTCGAACCTTAACTAAAATTTTAGGAACGTTCGACATATTGCTTCAGCTCTTGCGCCATTCTTCTTAAGCCTTGCTGCTCGTCCTGGCGAATGAAGGGAAAAAACAGGCGGGTTAACGGACCAGAAAAGTTTTCTCGGTGAATGTATTTGGTGCGTTTGCCAATATCTAGTAGCTCAAAGACATGCTCATTCCGGAATCCGGGAGCAGAGGAAAGCCACTGGAGACATACTTCCGGCTGAAGTAGAGTAATCGTAGGTTGAAACTCGGTTTCCTCTTCGCGGGAAACTCGCTTGAGCGATAGCCAGACCGTTTTGCCTTGCTCGAAGGGCTGAACCGGATCACGATCATAGAGAAAGGTATTCCACCGAAGCCAATCTTGCTTGTTGAGCAATGCTTGCCAGACTGCTGAGCGGGGCGCGTCAATCTCGATTTCGACGTAGAGACTTGGCATACAGGTGAAATTGATCTACTCGGTGTGACGGAGTACAGTCATGAGTTTATCGCTAGCCTAAGCTGTGAAGGGCTTGCGTACAGCATGAGTCTTTGAGAAATTCCTGAGCAGAGCAATCAGGAACAGGCTCAAAGCTGTAGCATTAAAGTCCTGACTAGATCGACTCGTATTTTTTATCCAAGGAGAGCAGCGGCAGCAGTATGGTCAGCCTGACACCCAATCCTAGTTTTAGTCTAACGATTCGTTTTCAGCTTCCTAATCGGGCAGGAACGCTGGCTTGTGTAACGCAGGCGATCGCCGCTGCTGGAGGCAACATCGGGCAGATTGATCTAATTGAGCAAAATCGTAAAACTCTGGTTCGAGACATTGCAGTTGATGCCTACAGCACTGAACATGCTGAACGGATAGTGGCAGACGTGAAAGCGCTCACAGACATCAAGGTAATCAGCGTTTACGATCGCACCTTCAACCTACATCGCGGCGGCAAAATTAGCGTCCAGAGCCGGATTCCGCTAAAGACTCAGGGCGATTTGGCAATGGCTTATACGCCGGGGGTGGGGAGAATCTGTACGGCGATCGCTCAAGATCCAGAACAGGTTTATGCACTGACGATCAAAAGCAATACGGTGGCGATCGTCACCGATGGCAGCGCTGTATTGGGATTGGGCAATTTAGGTCCAGAAGGTGCTTTGCCTGTGATGGAAGGCAAAGCCATGCTGTTTCGCGAATTTGCTGGGATTGATGCTTTCCCCATCTGTCTAGATACACAAGATACCGATGCGATCGTCGAAACGGTAAAAAATATTGCGCCTGTGTTTGGTGGGGTCAACCTGGAAGACATTAGCGCCCCTCGCTGCTTTGAAATCGAAGCTCGACTTCAACGAGAGTTAAACATTCCGATTTTTCATGACGACCAGCACGGCACCGCTATTGTCACTCTGGCAGCTTTGTTCAATGCGCTGAAGTTTGTGCAAAAGCCGCTAGAGCAGGTGCGAATTGTAATTAACGGAGCAGGCGCAGCAGGGGTGGCGATCGCCCGTCTCTTGCACAAAGCCGGAGCTACAGCAATTTGGATGTGCGACTCACGCGGCATTATTTGCCACAGCCGCACCGATTTAACCGCGCAAAAGCGCGAGTTTGCTGTTGATCAGAGCGGTTCCTTGGCAGATGCAATGGTTGGCGCAGATGTATTTTTGGGAGTCAGTGCGCCTGGAGTGTTATCCCCAGAAATGGTGCGATCGATGGCGAAAGACCGGATTGTATTTGCAATGGCAAACCCGATCCCGGAAATTCAGCCAGAACTCGTAGAAGACGACGTAGCGGTGATGGCAACTGGACGCAGCGATTACCCCAACCAGATCAACAACGTGCTGGCATTTCCTGGAATCTTTCGGGGAGCGCTGGATTGCCGAGCCGCCGCGATGACCACCACAATGTATCTGGAAGCCGCGATGGCGATCGCCTCTCTGATCAATCCCTCTGAACTTGACTCCGAGCACATCGTCCCCTCGGTGTTTGACGAGCGAGTTGCCCCAACAGTCGCCGCTGCTGTCCAGCGAGCTGCCCGTCAGGAGGGCATTGCTGCCAACTAGCAACGCTGGAAGGGGCGTTCCGCGAAACGCCCCTACGGGATGTCTAGGGGTATGGATTGGGTTGGAAAATTGCTCCTTACCAGCCCCAGGTTCCGGCACTGCCTTTGAATGGACCGACGATATCCTTGGTAATCCAGCCGCCGTAGAAGTCACCGGGCTGGGGCTGCACCTGTTCGCCGTCCACATAGCAAGCTTCCATACGGCTAGGGTAAACCGCTACGTAGTCTTTGAGCGAAGCAAAGCGGGAAGTGGGAGATGGATAAAACCATGCCGCATCCTGAGCCTGCTTATCGTTGACTTGAATCGTGTAGTAAGCTGCCTGTCCCTTCCACTCACAAAAGGTTGAGCGCGAAGTTTGCTTGAAGTACTGCTGCTGAATGTCTTCAGGCGGAATGTAGTAAACCGGCGGGTGACTGGTTTCTGATACCCGCTTGGCGCGATGGGTATCGGCGATCGCCACACCGTTAAAAATAATCTGAATGTGTTTGGTCGAGTCTTCTAACCGGGGAGGACGGGGATAATCCCAAACAGACTCCTGCCCAGGACCGGGGGCAATACGTTCACGCGACACTGAATTCTCCTCTGCATCATCAAGATCAAAGCTCTGCTAGCTTTTCTTGAATCATAGAAGGCAACCTGTGTCCATCGCCATCTTGCAGCGTGTTCATTTTTTGATTAAGTTCTCGAATCCGTCGAGACAGCAAGCGAATAATGTTCACCGCAATGCCAGGGGTTTCATCAATCGCTTCATAGAGCTGCTGTTGGGTCAGCATCAAGCATTCGCAGGGTTCCAAAGTGGTGACTGAAGCGGAGCGAGGTTCTGCATCAAACAGCGACATTTCGCCAAAACTGTCTCCCTGCTGAAATCTAACAATTTCGTGATTGCCAATATGAACCCGCACTTGCCCAGACACCAGAATATAGAGCGATCGCCCCTCTTGCCCCTGTGTAAAAATGGTGTGCTTGGTTGGGAAAGATAGCTCATCCATGATCGAAGCTAACCGGACGAGAAAATCATCCCGTAGCTCTGTAAAAATTGGAACTCCCCGAACAAACAGTAGACGATCAACGCTAGTCAGCATAGAAAACCGATATTAAAACTTCCCTGGGCAATCTTGCTTGAACCAAGCCACACCGCTTTCACCTTTCCCTATAGATGCATACCCCCAAAAACGGCAAGTGAGACAAGCGGTCTGCCACTAGCTTGCCCATTTTCAAGCTTTTTTTGTCTGTCAGTCAATGTCGTGGCGATCGCCTAGATCGGCTCAAGCCCAGAATGACCGGGCAACCGTACCGCACCATTTGACTGCCCCTCAACACCAGAAATTGCAGCGTTCAATGGCTCAAGCCCTAATTCTGCCATCATTTGGCGTACTTGAGCTGCAACCAAACGATCTGGATCGTTCTGCAACAGCGGCAGCAGTTCTGGCAGCACTCTGGGTGAAGCAACTTTCAGGTAAGTTAGCACAGCTTCCCGCACAAACCCTGTCGGGTGGCGCAAGCAAGACAGGGTTTGCTCTGAAGTGACGCTCCAGCGGGCTTGACGGGCCAGGTGAAAACAGCAGGATAGCGTCCAGTCTGACAAAAAGCTGCGTAGCTCCAATAAGTGCCGTAACCGCTGACTGGGCGACATCGGCGTGTAAGGCATAATCTCTGCTAAACTTTCCAGCTTCTCAAGTGTAGAGCGGCGATCGAGGATGCTCAACAGGGCTCGTTTACTGGGAATGTCGAGGGTATTATCCAAAATTTCCAGCCCTCTTGCCATGCTGTCGTGGGAGTCAGACTGGAGGTTAAAGGATGCTGCCTGAATTGCGCTAGAAGGATAGAGAAACCGCATCAGCAGAAATAGCCGCTCGAATGCATCGACCTGAGCATCATTCAGCGATCGCCGCAGCAAATCTGCTTCGCGCCCAGACACTCTTTCTGGAGTCAAGTCCAGCAGGGCTGCGTAAACTTGCCCAATGAACAGCAATTCCTGATTAATTAGATTCTCAACCCCGCTTCGCCCTAAGATATCGGCAACTGCATCAATGCCAATCTCCTGCGGTAGCTTCAGCAGAATTCGCAGAATGTTGCGACGAGTTGCTCCCCAGGCAGTCATCAGTTGAGCGACCAGTGCATTCAATGCTTCTATCGTGCCAATTTGACCAATTGCCGTCAGCGCATAGGTTCTGATTAGCTCCGGTTTGCGAACGTCTTCTGCCAGTTCGATTAGCATTGGGATCGCGTCATTTTCTAGACGCACCAGCGCCCGCATTGCCGCCTCACGAGTAGATTTGTAGTGCAGTCCGCGCAGGAGTGAAGGATAGTACTCCTCTAAGTGAGTGGCGGCGATCGCCTCCAGCAAAGCGCACCTCACCCGCAACGACTGATCCTGCAGTAGCGGTCTGATATACAGCCGCAGCGCTTGCAAATAAACTGCCTCACCTAGCGCCCGACAGCCCATCACCCGTTCTCGTTCCCGCATATGGGTCAACATTCGTCGCAGCGTATCCGTTGCTTCTGCCTTTTGGCGAGGGTTGCCACGCCTGAGCATGAGAGAAGCGGCTGTTCCTCTCACAACTGGGTCAACCTCCGACTTCAGATAAGGTCGCAACTCCTGCATATCTGGATCGGGTTCCGTCAGCCAGACATAGCGCAAAGCAACTGCCAAAACTTCTGGCTGCAAGTCAGATTGCTGAATTAACGCCCTGACTCGATCCAGGTAAATCGGATTGGGAAAGTTGAGCATTGTCTCCAAACTCTGACGCTGCAAAGCAGGAGACATATTTGGCAGAAGCGGAGACAGCACCTCGCCAACATTTTTGGGATCGATATGGGCGAGTAACTCAATGCAAGAATGTTTGTCCGCCTCAGTACCAGGGCGATCGAGCGCTTCCACAACCGCTCGCTTAAATGTTCGCAAATCTACATCTGATAGGCTCAGCTGTCCCCGTTCAGCACTAAGTACCAGCAGCCCTAGATATCTAGAGCGCAACAGCAGAACGGCTCCCAGCCAGACCCCTGCAAAAATGAAAATTTGAAATAGAAAGACTCGGCTCTCCAGGTTTTGAAATAGATTAGCGTCTACGTTAGGAAAAAGCCGCTGACAAAGCCAGATGGTAATTAAGATTCCAGCGCCAGTTAAGCCTGAAGAAATCGGTTCAGCAATCCCCCGAACTGTAGACTGAATGCGACTGCGAACCGTATCGGGAATGGGTTGAAAGAGAACCGGGCCAATGCTCGCTAGCAGCGTGTAGCGCAGCAGTTCATCTAAAAACTTGAGAATGATGACGCCCCAAAATAGCCGCAGCAGGTCGATGGAGGAGAGAAAGCTGAGCACCGTGAGCAGGGCCGGGGGGAGAATGGCGATCGCAAACACCCCCAACCGCTCAATTGCTCGCCCTGAAATAAACCACTGTGTAATCAGCTCAAAGATGCCGAGAATGCCGCTGAATAATGCCAAAAAAGCCGCAATATCGGAAACGCTCAGGTTTTGCTCTAGCTGACTGAGATATTGAAAATCAACCAGCAGCGACAAAATCTGCGCCATCACAAAAAAAGCGACGATCAAAATGACATAGCGCTGAAGCGGACCTCGTAGACGACGCGCCGTAAAGTCATGTTGAGTTTCCTGCAATCTACGCTTGAGAGAGTCAGGAAAGGCTTGCTGGTATGCCTCACTGAGATAAAACAAGATCCCCGCCCCAACCAGCAGCATCAAACTTGCCAACAAAATAACGTTAGAGAGTCCGATCCAGGACTGCAAGAGTGGCAAAGAAAATCCGCTCAACACATCAGCCGCCAAAATACCGCTGCTGATTAAAGGATAAGTGCGTTTAATTTCCCGGATGTTAAATAGCTGATTAGCTGTAATGGAAGTGTTGAGTTCATTTAGAACATAGATTGCTTCCAGCCAAAGCCGCATTAAGAAGATGGTATACCCGCCCAAAAAAGCTGGATTCAGCCCTAGACGAAAGATAAACAGCGGCATCGCCATTAGCACCGCAATGATTACGATCACCCGACGCAGCGGCAAAAACTTCTGCATCAGCGAGTAGACAAATCCTAAACCCGTCCCAATTCCGGCACTGGCAATATAAATCCAGGGTAGGGAGTCAGCCCCGTATTCGCCCAAAAATAGTGCTGCGGCACTGACCTCCAACCAGAGAATACCGATAGACGTAGCGGTGTAAAAAGCAAACATGAGGAATGTTCGCTCGCTTTCCTCTGGACGGAGGTTAAACCACTGCAACCACCTCCATTGGGCTGCGTTTTGACTCGCAGCAGACCACCACCCATTCAGATTCATGCAGTCTTGCCCTGCCCTTACAGCTTTTTGTCAATGCTTATCATATAAGCACGCCTTGGAGCTTTCATAGCTATTTTCTGATGAACAAATTTGGACGTGAAAGTCCAACTTCCACGTCCACAATCCCTATGGTTTCACCACTTCCTGTGTCGCCAGGCAAGCAGTATTCCTACTTCTTGGGAGAGAGCATCATCATCATGTTGCGCCCTTCACGTTTTGGAGCTTGCTGAAGTTCAGCAACTTCTTGCAAATCGGTTGCCATCCTCATCAACAGGGTTTCTGCCAGGTCACTGTGCTGGATCTCTCGACCCCGGAACATGATCGTGGCTTTAACTTTATCGCCTGCTTTAAGAAACTTTTCTGCCTGATTTACCCGAACGTGATAGTCGTGATCTTCAATCTTGTATCGCATTTTCACTTCTTTTACGTCAGAAGTGTGCTGCTTCTTCCGGGCTTCCCGCGCTTTCTTTTCCTGCTCAAACTTAAACTTGCCGTAGTCCATGATCCGGCAAACTGGCGGGTCTGCCTTGTCGCTGACAAGCACCAAATCCAGCTCTTTTTCCTCTGCCATTTTCAGGGCATCGCGGGGCACCATAATTCCTAGCTGCCCACCATCTGTATCTATAACCCTAATTTTTGGAAAGCGAATTCGTTCGTTAATAGTCGGTAAGTCTCGGTTTTGCTTGATCAGAGCCATGTGCAATTGTGTTAGCTGTCCTTTGTTAATGTTTTGCGGTTGCGAGAGGGAACTTACTAGGGTTTGCGATGAAACGAGATAACAAACATATTAGATCGCACAGCAGAAAGTGGAACTATAGATTTGTTACCCGCATTCTACTCGGAATCGCAGGGTGTCTGCCTACTACAAATGGGGGAGGGGTGGGTGCAGAGTTTGAGTGGGTTGCTGAATTTGTTTTTGGAGTTGGGCTGTTCGCTTTGTCAACGGTCTACCCCAGGGGAACTGTGCCAGGGGTGTCAACGGCAGATTCAACGATGTCAAGGCAGCGACGCTCAGTGGCAGGAACCACTGCCCTTGTTTGCGTGGGGGGTGTACGGTGGGGCGCTGAAACGGGCGATCGCCACCCTCAAATATGACAACCAACCTCGTCTAGCACGCCCTTTGGGACATTGGTTAGCTCAGGATTGGCTAGAGTCATCCCAGCAAAAAATGCTGCGTCAAAAGCCGACGGTCGTGCCTATTCCAATGTACGCTGCCAAAAAGCAGCAGCGGGGGTATGACCAGGCTGAACTGCTGGCAAAACATTTTTGCGAATTCGCAGGTTTGCCTCTACAACGGCGAGGTCTAGAGCGGATTCGTTCGACGGAAGCGCAATTTACTCTGTCTGCAACAGCGCGAGAGGAAAATTTGAGCGACGCATTTCGGGTGGGTAAGGAGCTTCAGCGCCATCGCTCATCTGCGGTGCTGTTGCTGGATGATGTCTATACGACGGGGGCAACGGCTCGCTCTGCAATGCAAATCCTGCATCATCATGCGATCGAAGTGGTGGGGTTGGTGGCGATCGCTAAACCCATCATGGAAACCCAAAACAAGCTTGAGCATAAAACTCAAAGCAGCCTATGAGGGGCGCATAATCGGGCGAGTTGGCGGCAATTCGGTAGAGCCAAACACGGGAGTCGGGTCGAGTCCAGCAATTTGCTGAAACTGAGATGGGGTAATGGTGCTAACAATCGGCTGATTTTCCCAAGTTTTGAGTTTGTTATGAGACTGAGTTAAAAACTCAACCCCTCTCAGCATTGGAACGCTTGACCATTGATCGACCAGCGTTTCAACCAAGGCTAGCTCGATCAGGGGCGGTGGATAAATTTGCAGAAGTTCATCCAGATAGGTATTGAATCTATCTACTTCATTGCCGCTCAGCTGATAGCTACTGATGATGTATTTTACGCGCTGCTGGCTTAGCTGTTCCCGAATCTCCATTAAGACCTCAGCCGGAGGGTTTGTCTTTGCTTGTTTGGCGGAGTTGCTATTTCAAGGCGATCGCCAAACCTTGCTTTTAAGATCGTACTCCTAAGTAGATCAAATTGGACTAATCGACTGAGATTGTACTTGTCTCAATAGATGAAACGTGGGTTTTCTTAAAGTCATGGGCAAGAAAGATAGAGCCAGTCCCACTAAAGCTTTAGGACGAGAAGCAGATTGACCAACCCGCACTAGCGCCTTTCCGGCTTGTGTCTCGCCCGTCTCGATCAGACGCAATCCCAAAAGAAGCTGAGATTCAGCAAGACGCGATCGCCTAATCTGCTCTAGTTTTTCTGACTCAAATTGAAAATTCTCCAGGTATTGGATTTTGTCTTTTAAGTAGGGAATCGCTCGTCCAATGCCCTGTTGCTGAGCATGAAAGCGATATTCCATTAGCCGCTCTGGTAAGTAATAACCCTTTTTACCTGCCAGAGCCAAACGCACCAGCAAATCATTGTCTTCGCAGTTTTGAATATTAGGACGCATGTAGCCCTGTTCTGCTAAAACTTGCCGCCGAAACAAGGTTGCGCCAATTTGAAAACTTTGCTGCACAAATACAACTTCTAGTAAGTTTGGGATGATCCCAGCTGATAAATTGGTGCGCCCCCACTTCTGGGAATTGTCGTCTGTCACTTGCGGATCTCGCGCATTATTAATGTCGATTACCCAGTGATCGGTACCAACAAAATCTACGTCGGGCTGTTCGTCTAAAATCGTCGCAGTTCGTGCCAGGAAGTCAGGCGTGAGGCGATCGTCATCATCAAATTTAATAAAATATTCACCACTGGCAGCTTCAAAACCAGAGCGCATGTTATTGCTCTTGCCAATGTTTCGAGGATGCCGAACGTAGTGAATTCTACGGTCATCGATTTGAGTCACGATCTCAGCCGTGGTGTCGGTTGAGCCATCATCACAAATAATCAGTTCAAAATCTTGGAGAGTTTGCTGAAGCACGCTTTGAATGGCGATCGGCAGCAGTTTCTCTCGATTGTAGGTAGGAATACAAACACTAACTTTAGGCATCTGTTTGAATTGTGGACAGATTAATGAAAGGGGGATCAACAGTCAGACTATGGTTGGTCAATTGCTCTGGTTTTGCAGCTTAAGCCTGATCGCCAGGTTCCTCACGTATATTAGCCAACCCAACAGACCCGATTCTTTAGATGATTGCCGAGAAGCCTTGTGGATTAAGCAACAGAGCTTAATCGGTGCTCGTAAGAATTCTACGGTCGCATAGCCTCGCTCCTAGGCATACAACCCTGGTTGTGCAAACCCAAAATTAAGCTGAGGAACCTTCCCTAGTGGGGATGCGGTCTTAGCAAATGTTAACTAAGTTGAGAAGAATTTAACGTCAGCGGCAGCTTTAAGCCATTCAAGGCAATCAGTTTTTCTAACTAAAGTGAGGTAACTGATGCAGACCCAGGGATTTAAGCACTTTGTCGTCACTCGGATGAACGTGGACTGGCAGATTTCGCGTCCTAGAAGCGATCGCAACGAGCCAGAGTTCCTCAGCAGAAGGTTTGCCTTGTTCGAGCAGATCTGCCTTCCGTCCATCACAGCACAGACCAACAGGAATTTTACCTGGTTGATGCTTCTAGATGCAGCCTTACCGACTCAGTTTAAAGAGAGAGTTGAAAAATATTGCTCAATAACTCAGCTTGTTCCCATCTACATAGAGAGTCGGGAGACATTGCTAAACTCGGTTAGGCAAGTAGTTAGAGAACACACAGATCAGAATTGCAAGTACTTGATTACGACTAGCTTAGATAGCGACGATGCAATTTCGAAAGATTTCTTGCAGCTAGTTCAAAACCAATTTAGGAAGCAAGAATTCGAATTTATTAACTTTCCGTTCGGCTATTTGTATCGAGTTAGCGAACAAAAGCTTTATCTGAGAGAATGGTTGACTTCGCCATTCCATACGTTGATCGAATCCTATCAAGGCGATTTCAAAACCGTTCTTGAATACGGTCATACTGAAATTAGCAACTATAAAACTTGCCAGATTGTAGCTGAACCTGTTTGGTTAATGGTGGCTCATGGTAATAATGTGCGAACCAACTTTGATGTCAGTGCTGCATGGCAGCCCGTTAACCGCCTTGGTTCAAATTTTGCAGTTAGCCTGGATTTCCCTAAAAGCAGCAGGCTCAAGAGTCTAAAGAGGATGACTGTAGAGATTCTGAATGTTGTGAGAAGCAACAAGGAATGGGATACTTTGAAGGTCAAAACAAGAAAGATTTCTAATATTATTTCTCCCTCTACAGTGCGTACCTTGAGGAAGGTTAAATTCAATTTTTCCAGGCAGGTATAGTACTAGAAGCGTTTACCTGAGTTTTTGAGAAATTTTTTGGATGTAGCGACCCAATTGAGTCGGAAAGTTGACCGCTTGTAAATGTTTGGGCTCTTGATCGGGTTGTTTTAAGAAACGGTAATGTAAAAAGATTTCTCTGTAGCATACATCGACATCCTCTCCTTTGCTCAGGCAGAAAAAGTCTTCTGGAGAGTAATTCATGTAGTGCAAGCGATGAATTGGCTTTAAGCCTTGTTCATTGTAAAGAACGTTATTAATGTTGACGAAAGGATCGGCATCAGCACAGTTGCCAGTCCGTTCCTGCGCGTTGGGACTCAGCGTAAAGTTAAATTGGGGGCGATCGCTTCTCAAGGTCAAATAGTTAAACAGAAAAGCATCATCCCACCATCGAGGAACCCAAGATACTTCCTGGCAGTCAATCAGTTTTTGCTTTAGAGCTAATAGTTCTTGCTCCGCAAAAATGCCTCGTTTTGAGCCAAAGAAACTAGAGCAATGCAGTTTAGTTCTAACCTGAGTTTCAGGGTAGCAACCTGTTTGAGTTGCTAATGCTAAATCAAGGGCAGTCTGCCCCTCTGGTTTGTTATGTTCCCAATCATTAAATACAAAATCGTAGGTATTTAGCTTTTCAAATATGTCGTCAATCGGCTTCATCGCTAGACTGTCTGCGTCGTAAAATACGAACTGGTCGAACGGTCCGTCAAAAGTAACAAATTTGCGATGCAGCCCTATATTTTTTGCTGGCAAACGAGTTAGCCATTGAGATTGGGCGATAGGATGGGCTGTCCAAACCTGCCGAGCAAAGTCTTCCCAGCGTTGAATTGAGTTCCAGTCTTGAAAAAGTTTTACATTAGGTCTGAATTCTATTTCTTGAGTGATTCTCTCAATCTGATGATCAAAAGGAATAACCAGAATAGGAATATTTGAACTAACGTTTGCTTCGATGCTATTAAGCAGGGCAATGAGTTGGTCATAGACCCGATCATTTGCCAAGGTATAGAGTCCGCGCGATTGCATAAATCCTTTTCTAGAATGCGAAATGCATTAGTTAATTGAAGACTCAAGATGAATTTGAATTGAAAGATTCAAGCTGGTTACCCTTTAAGGTTCCCAATTCTAATTCTGTCTGCTTGTTCAGAAGCTATGGGACGGATTCCTTGAACTGAGGCTAGTTTTTGCTCGTGAGCCGCCAAAGCCAGGTTCTACCTCGTTCTTGGTAAGCAGGTTGGACAGATGCCTGCTGCTGTGCTGCGAGTTGCGATCGCAAGGACTGCGAGTAAGTCATTAAGAAAACATCACTAAAGCCTGCTCGAATCTGGGGCACGTTCGGCTCGACGGTCAGTTGAAGCGTCACGTTTGGATTCAGTAAACGGCTTAGTGACAAAATTTCACCCCCCCCCATTGAGGTGTTTGCAATCAGCAGGGGGCGTGGCGATTGATTGATGATCTTGGCGATAGGCGGATTGTAGTAGCTGATGACCTTATTCCAGCCGATCGGGGTTTTAGCGCCAATGCTGCAAGAGAGAATGCTGAGGGCGATCGCCCCTGCCAAAACAGCCAGCGCTAACACTTGCTGCCATGAACCAAAAGCATTGGATTCCAGTAGGTTTACCAGGCAATAAGCAACCGCGATTTGAATGCCCAAGTAGCAGGGAATGGCGTATCGCGTAGCGGTGGATCGTTGTCCGCCCCAAATCAGGTCGGGTAGCAGAATTGTGAAAGCCGTCGTGCCAATCAGGGTGAAGACAAATAGCCAAACCCGAATCGAGGTAGATTGCCAGAGCCAGTAGACTGCACCGATTTCCAACAGCAGCACAAAAGCATAGACACCGAAAATACTGGCTGTGTAAGCAAACTGAGAATGAAGTTTGAAGTCTGCATCGAAAAAGATGCGTCTCAAATTCAATGCCCAAACTCTGGCGATCGCTTTCCAGCTAGACGGTCGGTTTGCCCAGGCAGTTGTGGTTTGCACGGAACTGTGGCGGGTGGCGACTGCCCAAATCCAGGGCACGAATGTGAGCAAGGCGACGATTGAAGCCAGCAGATAATGTTCTAAGATTGGCGTCCAGCGAAATTGCTCCACTCCGATCACATAAATGCTGTGCCCGATCGCCACTAGCCCTGAAAACAGGAACGTATACAGCCCCAGGGAAAGCGTCACAGCGTAAAGCGCCCAACTGGCAAAGCTATCGACTCGCATCGCGTAAAGCAACGCAGCGTTGGCTACCAAAATTAACACTGTCCACAGGCTGTACTGTCTAGCTTCCTGGGCAAAGACGACATGCAGGGGCGAGATCGCAACCAGGGCAATCGCCAACCATGCCACATCCGTTGACCCAAATAGCTCCAGGCAAAGCCAGTAGAGGCTGGGAAAGACTAGTAAGCTAAAAATTACAGACAAACTTCTTACGGCCGCTGCCGAACTGCCTACCCATTGCGCCCACAGTCGAATCAGCGTGTAGTACAGCGGCGGATGCTGTGGCTCTTCCTGGGCGAGTCCTCGAATCGTTCCCCAAATGCCTTTTTGATCATTGGGATGCTGAAATTTCTGCAACTCTTGCGGCGTAATTTCCTTGCCGTTAAATGCCTGCTGCATCACCTCTGCTTCGCTGTAGCCAGAGATTCGCAGAGATGTGAAAGCTTCGTCGTACCAATAGAGTTTTTGCCCTAAAGCTGTGCATCGAAAGAAGATGCCTAGAGCGAGGATGGCGATCGCACCAAGTTGAATTTCAGTCATGGAAGGTTTGGATTTCTGAAGCATTGCTGTTCACACAGGTGACCCAGTCGCTACGATTAGCTACGATTGCCCTGGTGAAATTGATATCTATCCCAATAATTCCCCTGATGAAGATCCTGATGCTCTCTGCAACGTTCCCTTACCCACCCACACGGGGAGGAACTCAGGTTAGAACGTTTAACCTAATCAAGTATTTGAGCCAGCGTCACGATATCACCCTGATAACACAACGTTCCCCTGATGTAACTGACTCTGAGATAGAGGAATTGCGGCAGGCAGTTACAGAACTGGTAGTTTTTCCGCGCCCTCAAGCCGCTGCTGGGCAAAGCATCGGTGGCAAGTTAAAGCGCTTCGGCACCTTTTTGGCTGAGGGAACGCCGCCCAGCGTTCTCTCGATTTATTCGCCTGAGATTCAGAATTGGGTGGATCAGGCAGTACAAGCAGGCAAATTTGCAGCCGTGACCTGTGAACATAGTGTAAATGAAATTTACGTGAAGCCAGAATGGCGATCGCAACTTCGCACTATCGTCAACATCCATAGTTCGGTCTATGGCACCTGTAAAAATCAGCTTGAGACGGGCACCTCTGAGAATTGGCTGCGCGATCGCCTCAACCTGCCGCTGCTGCACCGCTATGAACGGCAATATTGCGGCAAATTTTCTACCATCGTGGCGACCACTGAGGAAGACCGGGATCAGCTTCAGCGGTTTAGCCCGAAGACACCGATCGCTGTCATTCCGAATGGCGTGGACTTTTCTGCCTTTCCCTATCGTGCGTCCGATCCGGGAGGACATCGGCTGATTTTTATCGGCGCGATGGACAATACGCCTAACATTGATGCGGTCTGCTTTTTTAGCCAAGAAGTGTTTCCTAAAATCCAAGCCCTTTACCCCGATGTGACGCTGGAGTTGGTAGGTGCCCGTCCCGTGCCGCAGGTGCAGCAATTGGACGATCGCCCTGGTATCACGGTTACTGGGAAGGTTCCCTCGATGGCAGAATACTTGCATCGTGCAACGGTCTGTGTGGTGCCCATGCGAACCGGCTTTGGGATCAAAAACAAGACGTTAGAAGCAATGGCGGCTGGGGTACCTGTGGTAGGCAGCGATCGCGGCTTAGAAGGACTGGCAGTAGATGGCGAAAATGATCCTCTAACGGCTTTGCGGGCTAACCAGGTTGAGGAATACGTCAACGCAATTAGCCGTCTGTTTGAGAATCCAGAATTGCGGGGTCAATTGTCCAAAAATGGTCGATCACTCGTCGAGAACACCTATACTTGGGAACAAGCCGGACAGCGCTATGAGCGGGCAATTGTTGAAGGGTAGAAATCTACGCAGTTTTGGATGGCGAAACGACCGCATGACTTAGATTCAGCTTCAGAGGAGCGGCAAAAGCATCAGCCCGTTCCTCCTAAGCGTTCAGGGGGACAGCAGAGAGGCGATCGCGCCTCTCATCCGGTTAAGGTGAATGTGCTGGTTTCTAACCAAAAACGCTTAACTCAGGGAACTCTGTCTGCCCAAAACGGACAATCTACAGAACCAACGAGCAGCACACCTACCCCACCCGTCAAGGTGAACGTGTTGGTGTCGGCTCAATCCAAAAAATCTTCCAAGAAAGCTCAATCGCCCCGAAAGGCAGAACCAGAGTGGCTTGAAGAAGAGGAACTGGACGAAGAGCTAGAGGATGAAGCGGGCCGTCTTGCCATTAATGTCTTAGTTACGCCTAAACCGAAACGAGGAGCAAGGATCAAGTCTGCCCTGCTCGTTTCCTTTGTCCTGCTGGGTATGGCGGGAACCGTTGTAGGCGGAGGTTGGCTGGCGGTGCAGCTCATCATCAACCCTGGGTCAGTCAGATGGCTAAGCTGGATGATGCCAGAGTGGAATCGTCACGCACTCCAGCGAGAGGTCATTCAAACGCTGGCTGAGATTGAAGCAGAAGCGACCGAGGCAGGGCGATCGCTAGGCACTCCGCTCTACCTCCCGGCAACGGTAGAGTTGCCGCAGGATTTGCTGATCCCAATTTTGGCGGAATCTGATCACTGTGGTGGCAGGGGGGCGATCGCCTCCGTTCCGTCTGGCTGCGGCAGGCTAGTCGAAGTCAGAATTTATCGTCCGCTTTCAGCCAGGGAGGGAGCGCGCCCTGGTTCCTTTCAACTGATGAGCCGGATGTCGGTAAACGGCCCTGAAGAATTTTTTGTGCTTGACCCGTTTGTTACCTCGCCGACGGCTGTCCCTGGCTCCAATCGGATCATGCCGCTTAGCACCGTCACCCTGATCGAAGGCAATGCCACAGAGCCGGGAATCTGGCTACATCTCAGCGGCGAACGGATGCGGGGCAGCACACGCATCGTCTATGGGCAAGTGGTGCGCTACGATCCGGCAATTCCACAGCTCTATTCTCTAGTGGAATGGACAAGCCCCGCTGGAAAGTTTCCCACCTGGCAGCAGATCACGGGCAGCGAAGCCACAGAACTGGTTGTTAACCAAACGGTTGGGCTGGAGCCAAGCTTCAAGGTTTATCAGGTAGAGAGGTTGCAATCGTCCACTGAACCGATTCGCCTGACACCAATTTTGTTGGAACAAGCTGCTCTTGATAGTCGGACTTATGAAAATGGGCTGACTCTGGCGCGAAATGGGTTGTGGTCGGCAGCACTGCGAACGCTGGAATCCCTCAAGCAGCAGATCGATGCAGCGAATTGGTCAGCTCCAGCCCAGGCTCAGCTAGACCTGATTGCGCTCCATGCCAACGCCACCAAAGCTCAAGCAGAGCGTGATTGGGCTAGCCCCAGCCAGCAGATTTTGGCACAGCTAATTGACGGACGTTGGGGCAACGCACTGCAATTACTGCAAACCACGATTCGCAACGGTTATGATTTGTCGAGCCTGTTGGAGGTTGACTCTGACCGGATTTGGCGACGAGTTAATGCTGCTCTTCAGGTCAACCGCAACCAGCCCGATGTCCAGATTTGGGGCGCTCTAGTGCTAACGGCTCAGCGCGATCGCGCCGCTGCGATCGCCTGGTTGCGCCAACAAAACCCGGCTCCAGATACCAATACCCGCGTCCAGCAAGTCCTGAATCTGGTTAATCCCCAATCGGCACCAACGCTTACAGCCAGCCATGATAGCCGCATGATTGGCTCTGCGACTCAGGTTTCTAGCATCAATGCGGTAGATTGGCTGCGCCCCCAAGCCAACAGTCCACTGACCTTAACGGGGCAGCAAGTTTGGTATCAGATCCAGCTTGCTAATTTCCATGATGGGCAGCGCTGGCGGCGATCGCCCTTTTCTGACCTGAACTTGCCCTCTACTGGAGCGGCTCAGCAGCTCTGGAGCCTATTGGGGCTAACAAATAATTCGCCCATTCAAATCCTGGTGTGGTCAGCCGATGGTCAGCCTCAAACGATTGAAGCAACCGTCAAAGCGGCTCGTGTTAGCGGCGGCGAACTGCAACTGCTGGCAGCAGGTTCACCGCCATCTAATGCAAATTCATCTGCTGGGCAAGCGCTTTCTCCATTAGCCATTACCCTATCCACCGTCAGTTGGTTGGAGACAGGAAACTTGCTAACGCTGAACGAGTTAAGCCAACAGCAGCCCGACGGAGGGTCAGCGCTACTGACCAATCTTTGGCAGGAATTGCAGCGAGCAGGTCAGGTTCAAGCTACCGATCTGGAAGACCCGGACTTGCTGCAAGAGGTAGGGCAGTGGTCGGTCGAGTTGATAGATGTGACTGGAGATGGACAGCTTGAATCAGTATTTACCTTCAAGCCCAGCCTGCTAGCTGCTTCAAGCTATGTCACCGCTAGCGCTCAGGCGGCAGATCAGAATGAAACTCGAACGCTGATTTTTTCAGCTCAGGGGCAGTTAATTTATAGCGAACTGAGTACCGACGCAGCTCAATTTTTGGTGGCGATCGCCAACCCCGGCGACGGCACAACGGCTTTATTGGTTGCGAATGGTCAAACCTACGGACTACAACGCTGGTCAGCCCAAAATCAGCGGTTTGAATAGAAAAGCTTAGCTGCTTAAGCTACGTTTCCTAGAAAAATTGCTATTGCCATAATTGCAATGGCTCCAGAGGTCAGCAAAACCACAAATAAGGTTGCCTCAATGAAGAAGCTGCCTTCAAAGCTATTCTTGAGAACGGTCACTGCCCCCACTAGCCCAACTAAGAGCAAAATTGAGGCCAGTTGGGTAAAGTCTTCCCAACGATACGCAATCAAAGGATCATGATCCATCACTACGCCATCACTCGTACTGTTAAATTCAATGAGATGTAACCGGATTGTTGAATCCAGTTATTCAACCTGGCAATCTAGTTTTACCAGGTATGCAGATCCTAGATCCTAGTTTGCCTATCGTCCAACTGACTACCTCCAGTTAGTTAAAAAGCGCCTTTACCACCACCGGATCGGGGACACGCTCTCCATCGGTGCGGCGAATTGCGCCAAAGCCAGAGTCATATTCCCACATCGCCCAGCCAATTTGATATTGCTCTAGCAGCGATCGCACATCTCGCAACCATGCCTCACGCCCTTCTGCTGGCGCAGTCCGACGATAAACACCAAACTCATTGCAGGTGATGTGTACCTGATGCGATTGCCCCCACTCTGCCGCCCGCTGAAGGCTTTCCTTCAGTTTGGCTGCATTCCATTCCTCCTCTCCGTAGTCCATTAGCCAGTCCCGAGCCGTTTCGTTTTCGATCTCAGGCAGGATAGCGGCGATCGCCTCTGCATCTGCTGGGTAAGGCACGTTGCGAAAATGTTCCCAGGTGTCCTCTCCCCAATCTGCTCCCTGGTGAGTAAAAGACATTGGCTGATAGAAATGGAAGTTGTAAACGACGTTAGGGTCTTCCACGGGCGTAATTTGTTGCAGTGCTACGATCGTGTCCCAGTCGTCTTCTACGCGCAGATTTGCTGAAGCAATCAGAGTATGGTCGGGTGCACCAGCCCGCATTTCAGCCAAAAGCCTTTCCTGAATGGCATACCAGTCCTGCGGATTTCGGGTTGCAGGCTCATTCATTACTTCCAGAAAAACCTGGTTTGGATTGCGTGAACTCAGGTGTTGAGCAAGCGATCGCCAAAACAATCCCACCGCTTCAACAAATGATTCTTCCTGATACAGCCGTCGCTTGAATTCCGACCGAGGATGCAAGTCTACAATCACCGCCAAATCTGCCGCCAAAATCTGATCCAGGGCAGCATCAACATAGGGCAAATTTTCTGAATTCAAGCGCTCTGGCTGTTCTTCGTCAAATAGAATTGTCGGATCGACCGGCAGTCGAATGTGCCGAAACCCAATCTGTTTGATTAGCTGAATGTCTTCAGGCTGGATTCGATTTTGGAAGTTGTCAGCCGTCAACTCTGCCTGAGCAAACCAGTGAGCCACATTGATACCCTGGGTTAGCCGCTCCAACCGGGATTGCTCCACGCCAAGCGATCGCATCATCAGAAGAAGCGATAAAAACAGTGCTGCAAACAGCCCAACGCCAAACAAAATCCAAAATTTTCGCTTCATGCAAGCTGTCCGGTTTGGTCTTGCTGAATTTGTCGCTTTTGAGTTGCCCCCGTAATTTTCAGCGCCAGCGTCTCCATTTGGGTGTAGAGCGACTGCGGCAAGAGCCACAGCAGATAGGCAGCAGCAGCGGTAATCAACGTGCGACGTGGTTCGTCAATCACCATGCGCCAGTGAGTTCTAATCGCCTGATGCAGCAGCGAAACGGCATCTTTCCTCAGTTGCAGCGTCACGGCTCTGCGGGCTAGATATCTCAAGTGATAGGCTCTAGCAGGGTTCTCCCATTGCGCGACGATGTCCGGTGCATAAGACCGGGTTTTTTCGATGACCTGTTCCCAGGAATCCTGCTTTTTCATCAGATTAGCTGAAATTCCGGCTGAATTGACTCGATAAAGCGTCAGAGATTCAGGAATTCCTTCAATCTTCCAGGGCGTTTGAATCGCGATCCGAAACCAAAAGTCGAGGTCTTGAGAACCCTGAAGCCGCTCATCCCAGTAAAAATCTTGGGTGATGCCATGCAGGTTATCCTCAAACTTGATGGCGGCGATCGCCTCTCGTCGCAGCACCGCCGCTGATCCGTTGCCAATCGGATTTCGACAAATTAAATGAGAAATCTCGATGTCTTGTAATCTAGGCATCTGATAAATACCTAAAGCATTGCCCTGCTCGTCAATGAATGCAGAACGGCTAAAACTAACGCCAACTTCGGGTGAGTTTTCGAGATGCTCAACGTGTTTTTCTAACTTTTCTGGTAGCCATACATCATCTCCATCCAGGAATGCAATGTAGTCGCCTTTGGCAGCACGAATGCCTGCGTTTCTAGCTGCATTTGCGCCTTGATTGGGCTGACGAATAATCTGAATGCGCGGGTCTTGAAACTGCTGACAAATACTAACGCTCTGATCAGGAGAACCATCGTCAATGATCAAGAGCTCAAAATCAGAGTAAGTTTGATCTAAAACAGATTGAACGGTTACAGCGATGTACTGCTCAACTTTATAAACAGGAACAATTACAGATACTTTTTTCATGGGTTAGATCCAGTTAAATTACAAAGTTGGTTAACTCTCAAAATTTCCAAAGCTACTAACCGATCGTAGGTTGGGTTACGCTATCGCGTAGCCCAACAGAAGCTAAAAGAATGTTGGGTTCTACTCTGTTTCACCCAACCTACGTTAGAGGGTTAGCTAATTTAATTATGGGGAAGTTGCCTGTTGAATTTGCTCCTTCTGAATGCGGTCTTTTTGAATTGAGCCTGCTGCTTTCGCTGCAAGGGTTTCAATCTTTGAGTAAAGCGATTGAGGTAATAGATAAAGCAAATAGGCAGCAAACCAGGTTCTTAGAGTTCGACGCGGTTCTTCTAACAGAATTTGTTTAGAAGTAGCGATCGCTCGATGCATCAAATTTACTGCCATTGCCCCATCTTTGAGCCGAACGGCTGTCCGAGCAAGATAGCGCAACCGGTAGGCGATCCCTAAATCCCCCCACTCTTCTACTATCTCAGGTGCGTAGGAACGAACTTTTTCAAGCACCTGTTCCCAAGATTCCAACTGCTTAAGTAAGTTAGCGGAAAGCCCTTCAGCATTAACTCGATAAAGCGTTAGTGCTTCAGGAATTCCTTCAATTTTCCAGGATGTTTGAATTGCGATTCTCAGCCAGCACTCAATGTCTTCTGAACGTCGGAAGCGATCGTCGAAATAGAAATCTTCTACTGTTCCATAGAGGCTATCTTGAAAACGGATTTCCTCTAATACCTGCCGTCGAATCACCGCTGCGGAACCATTGCCAATCGGATTACTACGAAATAGATCTTCTACTGTAATATTCGTCAATTTGGGCATCAAGTAAGTATTTAAAGAATTTCCTGCCGAATCGATTAATGCAGACCGGCTAAAGCTAATACCCACTCCTGGCGAATTTTCTAAATGCTCAATGTGTTTGGCTAATTTTTCTGGTAGCCACAAATCATCCCCATCCAGGAAAGCAATATAATCTCCTTCAGCATGGCGTATTCCGGTATTGCGGGCACCCGCCAAACCTCGGTTTTGCTGATGGATAATTTTGATGCGTGGGTCAGAAAGTTGCTGACAGATCTCAATGCTGCGATCGGGAGAGGCATCATCAATTAAGATTATTTCAAAATTTTGATAAGTCTGTTCCAGGAGCGATCGCACTGTCGCCGCTATATACTTTTCAACTCCATAAACTGGAACAATCACAGATGCTTTTTTCATAACATTCCTTAGCGTGACAGTAATAGTAATTTATGCTTGGGCAAGCGCTCGCTGCTTAGCAAAAACATAGCGAGTTGCCCAAGCGGTATAAAGTGGAATAAAGATGGCATGAGCTAATAGAACGGCGATCGCCACACCTACAACTCCCCAATGAACACCGACCAAAATGCTAACGGCAAAGATAGCCGTAAACATGACATTGCCGATTAAACCGAGACGAGTTTCATCAACAGCTGCTAATAAGCTAAAAGCGGCTGAATCAAAAGCACGAGGAATTGCAGACAGGCAAATCAGAACCAGAATGGGAATAGCAGGTGTCCACTGTTCACCAAACAGGATAGGAACATAAAAAGGCGCAAGACCTGACTGTAGCAAGACGAATGGAGTAATGATTAATCCAATCGTTTTAAGACTCTTGAAGTAGCCTTTCTTGAAGGCAGCGAATTGCGATCGCAGCTTACATAAATGTGGATACAAAGCTGTCATAATCGATTGAATGATGGTCAGACTAATTCCTAAGCCTGCGTTGTAAGCAAAGAAATAAGTTCCTAGCTGTGTAACTCCTAAGAAACGACCGACCAGCAAGTAATCTAAATTCTCCCTCAAGGTTTTTAATAGATTGATCCCAAGAATATTTATGCCAAAATTGAAAATTATGCCCCACTTCTCGGTTGTAAATCCTTTATTCGGTCGCCAGGGATGATTCATTAAATAAATGACGAACTCGATTGGCGCTGCTAAGAGTCTCGGTAAAACAATTGCCCACATTCCCATGCCCATAAAGGCAAATACTGCGGTCAGAATATTTGCCGTTCCATAACGTGCGGCTTGGGCGATCGCGATCGTCTTAAACCGATTTTCTCTCTGGATTAAAGCTGACTGTACTCGCCCAAATGGACTAACCAACAATGTTAGAGCCAGCACACAAATAGGTAGAATTAGCTGGTCGTCGTTATAGAACCAGGCAACTGGAAAAGCTGCAATGCACTGAATCAAAAATAATGCTGCGTAAATGATCCAGTTTAGCCAGTATGCACCGATCGCAGTACTCTCTAGGTTTTCATCATCAGATTGAATGACTTTAGCAAAGATGCCGATTTTGGTAAAAGTTTGAGTAAATTCGTAAGTGGTTAGAACTAATGCCGCCAAACCGTAGTCATGGGGCGTTAGAAAGCGCGGCAGAATTACTGTTGCCGCCAGGCGAGAAACTCGAATTGCTAATTGGGCAATACTTAACCAGCCTAAGTTGCGAGTGAAATCATTGTTGATTACTTTTTTGAGAATGAGCTGTTTCACACTTTCAAGCTGTGGAGGTAAAACAGTTCTGTTCTTAGATTGCTTGAATTTTACAGAGGAATTAAGCAATCGCTTCCGAAAGTTGGATTGGTAGACTCTTCGTTTAATTCCAACACTGAACTGTCTAACGAAACTCACAAAAATAACCCCGACCGCAACGTCAAAAAATAAGTTCCTGTATTCAATTTGCTTTTGATACTGACACCATTGGAAAGTTCTTCCCTAGAAATTGAATGAAACGACGGGCAGTTCCCTGAGGGAGAAATTTTACGGTTAGCAGTTTGAGAACTAAGCGTAGGGTTTCGCGGTTCAACAGAATTTTGGGAGAGAGTTGAATAGCTTTTAAGAGCTTTTGCTGAGCTTGCTGAACTCCCTGGCGATCGCTTCCATTAAACAAACACTGTTTCGCTAAATACCGATAGGCATTAGCCAAACTTTGATTCTTTAAATACTGAAGCTCTGAGGGTGCTGCCTTAAATGCCCTTTCAATCACAGTCAAATTTGCATTTTCCATGACCTCAATTTTGGAGGTCATCGACTGAGTAGAACGGCGATACAGAATGTGATATTCAGGAACTACAGCAAAGGGACACAAAGCTGCTAAACGCAGATAGTAGTCCCAATCTTCAACGGATTTTAGATTAGGGTCAAACTCTCCCGCAGCTTGAACAAACTGCCTACGAATCAGAATATTGGAACCGCTAGAAATAAAATTGCGAATAAGCAATTTAGGATAAATATTTCCCTGCCAGTGAAGTGGCTCCCAAGCATAAAGAAAATTGCTGTTTTCATCAATAAAAGCTGTCCAGCTATAGACAACCCCTGCTTCTGGATATGCTTGTAATGCTTTAAGCTGAGCTTCTAGCTTGCTAGGTTTCCACAAATCATCAGCATCAATGAAAGTAATAAACTCTCCTGCAGCTCTTTGAATGCCGCGATTTCGTGCTATAGGCAATCCGCCATTTTCGTAGGAAAAAACTTTAAGTCGAGGATCGTTAATCGTGTTGAGAAGCTCAATGGTGCGATCGCTTGAGCCATCGTTAATCACAATCAATTCAAAGTCAGAAAAAGTCTGCGCCTGAATAGATTTAATCGTCTCAAGTATGGTCTTCTCAGCATTGTAGGCTGGAACGATCACAGACACACACGGCATGATATGAGCCTCTACAAACTAGGAATTAAAGTTTTGTCGCTATAGGGGGCAAACAACCGTTTGCCCCTACTCAAGCTTGAGATTGATTGAGTTGAGGTTTGAGGTGAGAAAAAAGTGCTGGAAATGGCTCCTTAAGGGCGATACCTAGCATGATTAAGCCTGGCCAATAGAGGTAGGCTAGAGTTTCCAAATTCTCGCCAAATGAGAAGAGAAGTAGGATCAGAAGTACAGCTAGTCCTGTTTGAGCAGCCTTACTTTTTTGGGCTTTGATAATTAGTTCTACAAAGCTGTACAACATTGGAATCGCTAAGGCAATAAAGCCAACGATCCCATGTACGTAGAGCAGTCCTAGCCAGGTGTGATGGCTACCAATGGGCATAAAGTTTGTTACGGCTGGCCCACGCGGAGCTTTGATTCCATGTCCCCAAATTGGGGCTTCTTGCCATTGATAGAACGCCATTCTTGCCAGGAGTCCCCGAAGGCTGGAAGAGGAAGCTCTTTGGCTATCAAAGTAGTCTTTAAAGTCTCTTGCGTAACCAATTAGCTGAGGTCCAAAAAGACCAGCCGCAAAGCTAGAGAGTCCGGCTGCAATTTGTACACTGGGGCGGCTGAGATTAGCGGCGATCGCCTTCAAAAACGGCAAAGTTATCAGGCATAGTAAACCCAATCGAGAAGCCGAACCCCAAACCATGAGCGCGCTAGAAAACATGCCAATCCAGCGCCATTTTTTGTCAGAATCTTGGCTCGCCAGACAAAAGTAAATGTTGCCTGCAAAGGCCAAGGCAGGTGCCCAAGGCGCAAAGATGAGCAAACGAACTTCGCCCTCTTGCCGCAAAAACAAGCTGACATTATAAAAACGTTCGCTGTTTCCGCCGATCTTAGCCATCAGCGAAACGTTATATAAAGGAGTTTCAATTCCCGTTGTGCTCAGCAAGTAGGCAATTGGAATCAGCACCAAACATTGCAAACACAAAATGCAAATTGCTCGGTAGAGTAGCTGTGGTCGAATGTTGAGACAGCCAATCAGCGGAAATAACGCTAACAATGCCCAGGTTCGCAGGAAGAAGTTGATGAATGATTTGATGATTTTGGCGTCATCGTAGTTGAAGTTGATGTGTCCGATGATTAGCGCTAAGCCAATCATTAGCATTGCTCCAATCCACACCCAAACTCCTAGTGGAATTGAAATTCTTTGGTCAGCAGGGGTTTCGTCTGTTTGTTGCCAGAGTCGCTTAATTACGTAAAGGGCTAAGAGCCAAGCAAGGGCAGGTCCAGTAACAAACAAAGCTCCGATGAAATACAGCCCCATGCTGCCAATAATGTAGTACCAGATTACGGTTTCTTCAAAGTTTTGGGGTTTCATTGAAGGGGGAGAGAATGGTTTGTAGTCAGGCTATTTGTCTTCAGCATTAACAATGGATACTTCTGGAGCAGACTCATGCTTGGCTGAACCATTTAACTCATGTGGCTTGGGAGCTAGTAATGCTCGCAAGGTTTCAATGTCAATGTAGGGCTGAGGTGCTAATGGCTGGGACGGCTGCCCTGCTGCTGCAACGGTTGCATCTGCCAGCGGTCTACGAGGTCTGAGCCAGAGCGCAATGATAGCCATACTAATCAGTAGAGAACCGGCTGCTGTACCCAAGAGAATCAGGCTGGACCGGGGAGAAGCGGCGGATGCAGGCAGGCTGGGCTGGTTGATTAGCTGAACCTGCGGGTAGGAGCCATAAATATCAGACTGGCTCAAATCTAGGCGGGTAATCGTAGAAGAGAAAACAGCTTCGGCGATCGCCACATCACGAGACAGCGCCTCTAACCTGGAGCCGTACTGGGTCATCTGGCGCAGCCTGCCTTCAAGCTGAGCAATTTGGCGATCGAGTTCTGCGGCTTGTGCGCTCAAGCCCTGACTGTCAACCTGGGCAGAAACGGTTTCCTGAAACAGGTTTTCTCGCGCTGAGGAGCGCTGCTCGCCCTCACCCAGGTTGAGCTGTGCCAGGGTGGTCTGGTCGACGGGTCGTCCTAAAACGGTACTGCCTCGCTGTAGCATGGCGGTTCTGGCAGCTTCTTGGCGAGTTCGCTCTCGCACAATCATGGGATGGTTGGGACCAAACTGGTTTGACAGCACGCTTAGAGCAGCGCTGGCTTCGCTATAGTTGAGCAGATTTCTTTGAAAAAGCTGGTCCGCACTCAGGCTAAAGGCATCTGCCGCTTGTCGGGGAGAGACGTTTAGATTGCGAGAAAGCTGCCCCAGACGGGCGTTGGACTGCTGCTGCTGGGCCGCGATCATGGCGCGTTCGCGACGCAGTTCTTCCAGGTTGGTGGAAATCTGGTCAATTTGCATGTTTGAGCTTAAGCCCGATTCAGCCTTGAACGCCGACAGTTCGTTTTGGGCTAGCTCCAGTTTTGCCTGAGCGTTTGCCAGTGCCGTTTGCACGCCTGCATTTTTTTGTGAAACTTCTTGAATCCGAAGCTGGCTCAGGCTTTCTTCCAGGGACTCATACAAAGCTTGAGCTTTGCGTTGAGCCTGTTCGGGCGAGTCGCCCTCCATTGTGACTGAGATCAGGGTAGTGTTATCGACGATTTGCACTTCTGGTGTGCCAAACTCGCCTCTGGTTAGCCCGATTTTTTCGGCTGCGGCTTCAATCACAGCACTGCTTGTGAGAATGAACTTATAGTTTTCGCGCGGGTCTTGAATGTCGGGGTTGTTGTAGGGCGATCGAATCTCAGAGGTGGTGTCACCAATGTCGGGCAGAGCGACGCGGGTAGTGGTGCCAGCAGAGGGTAGGGCGATCGCCCACTTGCTTGCGTAGTCTGGCTTTGCCATCTTTAGATAGGCGAATGCCAGTCCCCACAATAGTGCATTAGCTGCCAGTCCTATCAGCAGATAGCGCAGCCAGCGACCGTGAGAGGGGGTCGTTTCAGGAACATAAGCCGGAATTGCAGGAGACGTTGTCATAATGTTCAACTCATTTAGCTAAAGGGTTAATCAAAGAATGGGGCTGCAAGAATTTAGTCAAAGAAGATTGAGCGGAGGGTTCTAAACGGGTTAAGGATGTTGCCAATAAAGTCGAGTACACCTGTTGTGTTGGTCACGGCTGAGTCATAGCAAACAATGCTGTCTTCAGGCATGAGGTAGGGGTTAATCTCGGTGTCGTTAGAGTTTCGTAGCAGGTCTTCAACTTTGCGATCAAAAACTTCGGTTTGCCCTGTACTGCGGTTGGTTTGAATGAGCGTGACGCGCCGATTGGCATTGGTCGATCGCGTTCCACCTGCACATTGGGCCGCCACAACCGCTTGAGAGAAGCGTGAACCGTAGGCAACTTGAGTCACTTCGCCATTGCCACCGCTGCCGCCTGGAGTGGTTTGGTTGGAGAGGAAGATGGCGATCGCTGAAGGGGTCACCTGCGAGGGGCGCACCAGTTCTGGCTGGATTTGGGTCAGTTCCGGCACAACAATCTGATCGCCTGCAATCAGCGCAATGTCTTCGACGGGTTCGCCGCTCAGCACGCCCGACAAATCGACGACTATTTCTTCATCGCCGCGAATTAAGCGAACGTTTTCGATGTCAGCTTTGGGAGTCAAGCCACCTGCCCGCCGCAGCACAGAGGTGAGATAGCGCCCAACTGGATATTCTCCCGAAATGGTGAAGGGTTCAGTTTGAGTTTCTTCCACAACTACATCGCGGGGTGCCGCTTCGGAGGGGGTTTGATCGGTGACCAGAATGCGACCCGGTTCAAAGGTTGCGCCTGCTACTGTCACCTGCACGGGGCCCCAATCCACAACCTGAGCCGTCACCTGAAGGAACTGAGGCTGAAATAAACCGCCGCTCACTAGAGAGTCGGTTAGTTGCTCTTGCACTTGAGCGACCTCTAAGCCCGCTGCTGGCATTGGCTCCAGGAAGGGGACTTGCAGCGTTCCGTCTAGGTTGACCTCATAAATGCCGCTGAAGCGGTAGGTTTCAGGAATGGCATCGTCAGCCGGAACCGAAATCCGAATGCGATCGCCTGGTGACAGCGGTAGCGCCCAACTGAGCGCCGGAACTGCCAGCATTGCTGCCGTTGCAACAGATGTAAGTAGAGAGAACCTCAAACCCTTAATCATGGAATTCACCTGACTTGAAAAAATTAGATTGTCCAGACCGATCAACCTGTTTGACTTAGCCGACTGATGAGTAGCTCAGCCTTTGGAATCTCAAGCGTCTGGAGTGTTTAGCCTGTTTAGGCGTTTGATCTCGCTGTGAAACCACTTTTGCAGGCACACCCACAGCTACCGAATAGGGTGGAACGTCTTTGGTGACAACGGCTCCTGCGCCAATCACGCTGCCCTGGCTGATGGTGACTCCGTCCATCACCTTGGCTCCATAGCCCAGCCAGCAGTCGTCTTCAATCACAATGCCTTCGTAGGAGTGCCCTTGCTCGACGATGAGCTGAGTTGGGTCGGCATAGACGTGATTGTTGGCAAAGATGCCGACGTGTGGCGCGATCAAACAGTTTTTGCCAATTTTGATAAACAGACCCGATAGGCAACTGTAGGGTCCAACGGAAGTGCGATCGCCAATTTCGATTTTGCCGCCTTCACCGGGATGTACTTTGACATTTACACCTCGACCCAAACAGGCGCGATCGCCCAAGCAAATTTTGGTGTTTCGCCTGACGTTTCTCAAGCGAACATCGCGGTCAATTCTGACTCCATACCCCAACTCGATTGAATTCGCGTTAATCAATTCAACTCCCGTTTCAATTTTGGTAGACTTTCCGATTCGGCCTAAAATGCTGCGGTATGCCAGATTTCGCAATATCCTTCCTGGGGAAAGAGGTATCCACGAAAAGAAGACAACGACTAAAACTTCTTTCCAATGAGTGAGTTGTGCTAAAAGCTTTTCAGTGTTCATGCGGACTTCGTTCCTAACTGCAAATCATCAAATGTGAATTAATAGCGACACTGACTAGCACTGGTGTTCCTAATCCATCCGCCCATCAAGGGGGAGTGACTAGGGCTGTAATTGCACTCAACTCAGATGTATGAAGCTTGGTGTCGTTCTCATTAACCCTACGCCGAACGACCTTGGCGGGTATTCCAGTCGCAATTGAATACGCTGGAATGTCTTTTGTTACCACGGCATTTGCGCCAATGATGCTGCCTTCGCCAATCGTGACTCCGTCTAGCACTTTGACGCCGCTGCCCAGCCAGCAGTTGTTTTCAATCACGATGCCTTTGTAGCTTTGTCCTTGCTCTCGAATGCTGCGGGTGAGCTCGGTAAACACATGACTGCTCGCAAAAATGCCAACTTGGGGAGCAATCAAGCAATCGCGTCCGATGCTAATCTGGCGACCTGAGAGACAGGTGTAGGGACCGATCGCTGTCTGCTGCCCAATCTCAATTTGTCCCCCGTTGCCGGAGTGCATTTTGATATCGACTCCACGGTTAAGGGTGACGCGATCGCCAATCCGAATTGTGTTTTGCCCAATGTTTCTGATGCGGACGTGGCGATCGATTTTGACGCGATCGCCCAACTCCAAACAATCAGCATTGATTAGCTCAACCCCCGGTCGAATCTCAACCGCAGCACCAACTCGCGCCAAAATCGCTCGATACAGCAGTCGCCGCAGCACCGTACCGACTGAGAGTGGCACCCAGCCCACTAGTGTTGTCAGAATTGCTTCTTTGTAGTGTGTCCAGCGAGATTGAGGAAGTGGGTTTGCAGCAGTCATCACGTTCACCCGTATGTTCAAAGTCTTGTAAGTTGGGAAGATCCAGCGATTTAGTGATTTATCCGGCTAAGCCTCGTACTGGAGCGCGATCGCCTGCTCCCATTGAGGTTGTATCAGCCCAGGAATTACCCGCCGCAGACTGTTTTGCCAGCACGCTCTGGTAGACCATCAGCGACTCTGCTGCCTCCATGCTGATCGTGCGGACAGGCTGAATTCCGGCTCGTAGCTGATTTAAGTAGCCTTCGTCCAGCGTCAGTCGCGCAAATGCCTCTGCCCAAGCGCCCGGATCGTTAGCTGCAACCAACAGCCCATCTACCCCGTGGTTCACCTTTTCAGCAATGCCGCCCAGGTCAGAGCCAATCACGGGTAACCCGTGTGCATGAGCTTCCAACACCACAACTGGCCCCGTTTCTAGCCACTGTGAGGGAACTGCTAGCACGTCAAATCCAGCCAACGCCTGGGGCAATTCTGACCTCGACAGTTCTTTAGCAACGCGAATACGCGAATCGTCGCCAATCCGGGCAGTGATGCGTTCTCGATAGGCAGCATCTTGCGGTACGCCGTGCAGAATGAGTTCGATCGGAAAGTCTTCTGGTAGTCGTTTGATTGCTTCTACTAAAACGTGAATGCCTTTGTCGTGTGCCCAACGTCCCAAAAAACCGACCCGCAGGCGATCGCCCCGTTTCACATGAGCTACTTTTTGCTGAGCAAACGTATCCGAGATGCCGTGCTTCAGCAAAAACAGCTTCTCTTCAGCAATGCCATTGATCATCAATGCCTGCCGCACCCATTCGCTCATGACGATGATGCGATCGGCAAATTGCGCCATTTCCTGTAGCCCGTACTGACGCGCTGCCACAAATGCAGGAATGGCGATCGGTCGCAGCGTTGCTTCTGCTACCGAGCGAAAACTTCCTGAGTTGAGCCGCCGCAAGATTCCTGCTGCTGCCACGCTAATCGGCATTGGCGTATGGCTCAACCCCCTAACAATTGCGGGTGGTAAATCAGACGAAACGCCACAGCAGCGGCTACAGCGCACCACGTCAATTTTGCCGTCACAGGCTGTCTCCCCGTGCAGCATCATGGTTTGGCGCTGGCAAATTGGTTGGGGCAGCCGCACCGACACCACCGTCGCCATTCCCAGTTCCTTCGCCAGACGCAGATGGGGTAAGCCACATTTGGGTGTCCACTGGTGCTGGTGATACACATCCGCTTGTTGGGCTTTGAGCCATTGAGCAAAGTAGTCGAACCCACCGTGGGCGATCGCCCCATGATTGGGCTCAGACTTAGGCTGCGGAGACACTGGATAGCGATAAACTTCCGTATCCCGGTAAGTGTAGTGATCTTCGGTTGGTAAATCCTGCGATGCCGCAACTTTGCTCTCCACGCCGAGGGACTTCAGCACAGGTAGCAGTTCGCTCAGGTGAATGTGAATGCCACCACACTTCTCTGGAAAATATCGAGCAACGGCTTGAATCGTTTTCATCAGAACGCACCAAATCAGTTATCGAGGAGGGGAGAGGAAGCTGAATCTAAGTCCCTCTCCCCAAGAAGACGGATTTAAGGAAGCAGGACTACTTGACTAGAGGTAAACCTACTAGCGGTTCGCCGTCCGCATACTCCAGTGGCTTTCCGTCCAAATGTTGAGGAAGCGGTGCTTCCATCATTTGTAGAATCGTCGGAGCCAAATCAACCGCATGTCCTTCTGCCAAGCTGGTTCCAGCCGGAATGTCTGGACCTTGCGCCATAACAAATCCTCTCGCTCGATGTGCGCCGCTGCGGTTGTAGAAGACGGGTCCAAAACGACCGTAGGTGGGGCTATCAACCGTATCGACCGCAGAGTCTTCCCACATCACAGCCAGGTCTGCGTCGGGCAGCTTAGGATCGGGGTCAAGCGGATTTTGTCGGGTCCGCACGATACCTTTGACGACGGGCTTACCTGTTCTTGCATCGGTAAGTTCCTTCAGTTGCTCAATTAGCTGATCGCACACTGCATCATACTCAGCCAAAGGCACTACACCGTGTGCTTCCCGTCCTGCCAGATTGATCCGAATGTAGCCATCTGAGAAACCAGGCAGATAGAAGGCTTTCATCTGCGGCCAAAACGGCTTGTACCAATGTGCTGGATGCCAGTCGTACAGGTTTGTCTGAGCTGAACCGCGCAGTTTGGCTAACTGCTTGTATGCCTTCATCAGCAACCGCGTTGGCAGGATCGGTTCTAAGGCTCTAAACAGTCGGGCGATGGGGTCAGGGTCGTCCTTGAGCTGGTGAATTTGCTTGTACCAGTGTTCAGATTTTTTGGGGGCGATCGCCTCCGACAAAGGCGCGCCCATTGCCTGCGATTTCAACATCGACTTACCCGGAAAGCTAAACCGATAGAGAAACTCAGGCAGCATCACCATGCTGAGCAAGTCAGCAGAATTCGTCCCCATTCCATGCACTGAGAAAATCAGCACATAGGCATCCTTAGGAACTTCAGCCAAAATTGCTCCTAGAGATTGGTCAATCGTTTCAAAAACATCCAGTAGCGGATCAGTTGCACTTGGCTGATAAAGCGGATGATCAGGCTGGCTCAAATGCCACAGATAATGCTGCGCCGTATGAGGTTCCCCAATATCCGTTAAAAACAGATCCCACGTTTCACGCCCCAGCAAGTCCCGAGTGATTGCAGTTCGACGCAGAATGCCATCTGTGAGCGATCGCCGCAAATGCTCTACCGAGTCTGAGTTGTACCAGTCCGAGCGATCCTGGTGGTGCAAAACATCAATCGGATAGTCCCCATACTTTCTGATCAGCTCTTCTCTCAATCCTTCAGGTTGAGACGCAGGAGCCACCATGGGTGCATGCGCACCCCAGGCCAACACCTGCAACCCATTCACCTGATCTGACAAAGCCGTTTGCGGCATGTCAAACATTGCCACCCGATGATCAGACCCAACGGCGTAAAAGGGAGGATATTCCGCATAGTCGTAAGCACCGTAATCACCGATCTTGCTAGCCTCATAAGTTTGAGGATTGAACTTGTATTTAGACCAGTAGCCCGTCTTGTGCGGCAAACAACCCGTCAAGAAGTTTGTCCAGGCAGATTCGCCCTTGTAATACTCCATGTTGACCAGCCGCCCATATGCCCCCTGCTGCTGAAACTGTCGCAGGTTTTTCAAATACCCCTGAGACATCCATTTCTCCAACAAAACCGGATCCGCCGAGTCTAAACCAATTGCAACAACCGGATGCTTCATAGCTTTGTTCTTACCTAGTGATGAATGAATGAACGTAGCGTTACTTCGCTAAAATCAACGTCTCAATCAACGGTCTTCCCTCAAAGTGAGGAGGGATCGATGCACCCATCAGGCTTAAAACGGTTGGAGCGAGATCTAGCGCATGTCCTTCTGGCGCACTAGAACCTGGCTCAATTCCTGGGCCCTGCGCCATCAAGAATCCATCGCTGCGATGGCTCCCGGTGCGGCTGTAGGGAACGGGCCCAATTCGTCCCAATTCAGGACTATCTACAACATCAGTGACATGCTCTTCCTGCCAGATGATTACCAGGTCGGCATCAGGCAGCTTGGGGTCACGCTGGTCTGGCTGCTGGCGCGTGCGGACAATCTGCTTCACCATGGGCTGCCCTGTCCGCGCGTCTTTCAGGTTGTAAAGCAGTTGGCTCAGTTCATCACACAGCGCTTCATACTCGGATGGTTCAACAATGCCTTCTGGCTCACGACCTTTGAGGTTAATGCGAATGTAGCCTTCAGAGTAGCTAGGCAGCGCAAACGCCCGCATCTGCGACCAAAATGGCTTATACCAAACCGCAGGTTGAAAGAACAGTGCGTCGCCCTGCTCAATTAATTTGAAGGGGGAAACCAGATCAGGCTGTGAATCTTTGCCAAATAGCGGCTCCACATGTTTGAACAGCTTATTAGGCAGCTTTTGCCGCAACCAGCTTCTAAGCCGATTTGCATCGTGCTTTAAGCCCCAGACTGCACCAATCCAGCCACGCTCAACTCGCCCTTTAGTAATCGGTTCTGATGGCGGAGCACCTAGCTGCCCAGGAGCCAGAGCCGGTTTGCCAAAGTTAAACCGATAAAGCAGTTCCGGCAAAAACACCATGCTGGGCAAATCCATCACGTTGTTGCCCATGCCGTGTGCTGCAAAGACGACTACTTGAGCATCTTTGGGCGCTTTGTCTAAAATCTCTCCGATCGCCCGGTCTACCGACTCAAATACCTCTAGCAGCGGATCGCCAGAAACTTGATCTTTGTAAGTTTCATACAGAGGGTGACTAGGTTGGCTCAGATGCCAGAGATAGTGTCCCGCAGAGTGAGTTTCACCAAAAATCGTAAGAAACAGATCCCAGGGTTGGCGCTGCAACAAGTCCTGACAAATGGCTGAACGACGAGCAATTCCCACCTGAATGTCCGACTGTAATCGCTTCAATGCTGCTACATTCATGCAGCTCGCGTGGTCCTTCCGCAATCTGGGATGTTCGCCGTGTTTCTGTATCAGTTCTTCTAATAAACCTGCGGGTTTTGAGTGGCTAGGTGTAAGTGGTGAATGTGCACCCCAAGCTAAGACCTGTAACCCGTTAACCTGCTCTGAAAGAGTGGACTGCGGCATATCAAATACTGCAACCTGATAGTCATCTCCTAGGGCATAAAAAGGATGATGTTCAGAGAAATCGTAAGCTTCGATTTCTTCTACTTCATAGGTGCCTTCGTAGAACTTTACAGGTGCCCAGTAGCCTGTTTTCTGGGGAGAGCAGCCTGTTAGGAAAGTTGTCCAAGGCGTTTCAGCACGATAGTAATCGAAGGTTTTGAGGCGAGTGTAGAGTCCGCGATCGCACAATTGCTTTAAGTTCTTCAGATGCCCTTGTGACATCCAAGTTTCGATTAACAATGGGTCTGCAGCATCAAGTCCAATAGCGATAACAGGATGATTCATAGGTGTCCTCACAGCGGTAATAAAACCAGATAAAACCAGACCAAAAAATTAACTCTAGCTATTGTGAAAAGCCAAGCCAAGTTATTCGATATTCCCCAAAAATCTAAACCTTGGCTGAAAGGTTACTAGTTGGCTTTGGAGATTTGTACTGCTCTGATTCCAACCCCAAAGCGATTGGAATTTTGTAAAGGTTGAATCTTTGCTGCAAAATTAGCCAAAAGAAATAAACATCATCCACCAGATACCGTTTCCAGAGTCTTCTCGGCTCTGAGATAAGTCGGTAAAGCCATTCAAACCCAACTTCACTCATCCATTTGGGCGCTCTACGCTTATACCCTGCTTCAAAGTCGATCGTTGCCCCAATCGCCAGAAAAATCTTGACCTTAGGCAGCTGATCTCTATATTTGCAAATCCATTTTTCTTGTTTGGGTGCACCTACTCCAACTGCCAAGACCGTTGCTCCTGAACGGTTGATGATATCTATAATTTCTTGGCACTCTTCCTCATTCTTCTCAAAACCAAAAGAAGGAGAATAGGAACCTACAATAATCTGTCTACCAATTCTTTTATTGATTCTATTTTGGGCTTTGCTAGCTACACCAGCAGCAGCACCTAGCAGAAAAATTTTGATTTCTTGATTTTTTTTGTGGTACTCGTAAAATGCAGGAAAAAAATCAGAGCCGGAAATCTTTTCTTTGATAGGACTCCCCAAGAACTTGGATGCAAATAACAGAATTTTGCTATCGCAAATTTTATAATCCGCAGCAGCATAAACCTTAAGGAAATCCGAATCGCTTTGCAGCTTGATTAAGTGATCTACATTAGGCGTAAAAACAACACCCAGTTTTAATTGATTTAGCAATTCTGTCCTAGATAAATTGCTAATAGACAGGTTTAGAATTTTGACCTCTTCCGTCATCTGGAATTTACCCCTTTTGACCTCACGACCCATGTTCTTTTCTACTTGAATAACTTCAACTGCTGACTAATTTGATCTTTCACGATAGCTGAGGCAAAGCTTTAACTTGCAGCACGAGATAGCCTATGAGAACTTACAGTTCTCTCAAGCAATCATCACTATCGCAGAATGAAGACTCTGGAAACTCCTGAACGTAGCCTAAAAGAGCGATTCATCTGAATCAAATTTCTTCAAGGCAGCAGTTTGAGAAAAGCCTATGCTATTGGGAGGAGTCATGAGATGGTAATGTCGCCCTTGTCCTTGCCTCTTGACCGCTTAGAGTTTGGTGAAGAAGATTCTGGAAACTTTTAGTTAGAAGTTATCGGGGGACAAGATCATGAGTCCTAAAAACTCTTGAGTTCAGCGTGATGTGCTCTTAATTTGCCTTTGCACATATGTAGAGAACACTCTAGTAACTTTGCTTGCTCCAGGTTAGAACTGCTCAAATCAAGAATTTGTTTTGAAACCAGTTGTGGAGTAATCACTAATTAAGTGTATCTACGCAAGGTATTAAGAGGACATGCGAAGAAATATCGCACAGTTTTTATTACTAGATCAACGATTCTGCGCAACTTCACCGAACACTCATATTACCTTTACAGATTAATACTACGTATACGGAGGGTGGAATGTGATCAACTTTAGTTGACTTGAAAATAATTCCCGATTCTTCTGATAATACTTCCGTAAATCCTTGTAATTTAGACTGTTTTCCTTGTTTCAAAGATTACAAGAACAGGAAGTTAACACGATGAAGCTAACTCGAGAAGCTAATTTTTTTTCTCGCTTCTACCTTTGGATAGATTGTAGACGATCGCCCTATATAATTTTCCAGTCTGAACTGAAACAGCATTGCTTCTAGGACTGCCCGTAGAAGGTCTGAGATGCTCAAATGCCTGTTGGGAGGAACTTACAGCAATTTGCTAGGCTTCTACAAACAGCTCAAATAGCATCTTAATCGTCTTCACGCTGAGCATTGGAAGACCCGAGTTCTTCTAATCTATATCTATAGATAGAAGACGGCTTGATAGAGTTTGTATTCCTGATTAACGCTTTTTTGTGCAAAAGGAAAGCTGTTTCATCTGCCTACTTCATTCTCAGCAGCATCTACCTAAAGGAAGTGAAACAACAGTTTTTCTTCCACTTTATAAATAATTTAAACAAGCTGGAAAATACTGATCCCGCAATAAAGTTTTGGATAAGTCGTCTTGGAAACTGTTTTGTCTTCAAGAAGTGAATATATGTTTAGGTAATTAAACCTGAGTGAATACACGCTTTATCTCAATACGACAGCGATAGCAAGGAAATAAACTATGCAATCTACACTTTCACCTACGATCGCCGATTCCTCTCAATCCCAAGCGTTAAAGCTCAGTTCTCTTCACCCTTCTGTAACCTCTAACTTCAAGCGGATACTCGACATTGGTGGAAGTCTTATTGGGTTATTGGTTCTAGCCATCGTCTTTGTACCCATCGCGATCGCCATCAAACTCGACAATCCTGGCCCCATCTTTTTTGTCCAGAAGCGTTGCGGTCTACAAGGGCAGGTGTTTCACCTAGTGAAGTTTCGCTCAATGGTCACGAATGCAGACGAGCTAAAGGCGCAGATTAAGAATGAGGCAAAAGGGCTAATCTTCAAAAATCGTCAAGACCCTCGCATTACCAGAGTAGGTAAGTTTCTACGTAAAACCAGCCTGGACGAACTGCCCCAGTTCTGGAATGTGCTGATGGGTGACATGAGCTTGGTTGGAACTCGTCCTCCCACCATTGATGAAGTATCTCAATATAGCGATCACCACTGGCAACGCCTGAATGTCAAGCCCGGAATTACCGGCGAATGGCAAGTCAATGGTCGCTCTGCCATCGAAGATTTTGAGCAGATTGTAGATTTGGATCTGCGCTACCAGAGCCGTTGGACTCCCCTTTATGACCTGTTCGTGATCTTTAGAACTCTCTACGTGGTTTTCGCGAGGGTAGGAGCATTCTAAATAAGTTTAAGTTCGTCTCTCTAATAGGCAGCAAATTTGTATTGTGCATAAGTAGATTGTTACGGGGGCTTATGCCCCCATTTTTGTTCATAGCGTTTCTACGTGAAACTACATGTTTTGAAGAGCGAAGAGAATTAGTATCAATTGATATCATTTGACAGGCAGACATTAGAGTTTTTAGAAATACATCTCTAGGGAGATGTAGCCAGTCTGCCTGGGGAACGATGTGTCTCTATTATTCAAAGTGTTATTCTTCAAATCGAAAGGTTAACTTTACATCATTTATAAAGGAGTACAAACATGAGTATTGAAGATAGAGCAAAAGCGATTGCAAAAAATGTTGAAGGTAAAATCCAGGAAGCAACCGGTGATGTAACCGGTAATCCCAGAGATAAAGTTGAGGGTCAAGATAAGCAAAGCCAAGCAGCAGCAATGCATGCTGTAGAGGATGTTAAAGATGCAGCAAAAGACATAATCGACAGAGCTTAGACAGAAAAACTTTAGCTTTGCTGATTAGCACAAAAGGTTGCTAAGTCGTCTTAGACTACACTTTTCACACCTCACCTTAAAAGCCTAATTTCTAATGTGTAATGCCCAAAGCGTTGCTGGCTCAGAGATTAGGCTTTTTCCTTTACATAAAGTATTTAATATCAATCTTCTCTAAAGCTGTCCGTTGAAGAAACAGTTTTGAAAAAGGTAGTAGACAGCGGAGTTTCTCAAAATATCGCTGTTTGTCATATCAGGTCCTAGCCCTACTCCAATCCTTGATGTAAAAACTCGTTATTTGCTTTCGCCCCTCAACCTTGGGGTTTGACTCAAGGTTAAACACTTCCTGTAATGTTTGCTTTACTTGATGTAAGGGTTGGCATTAGCTTGCCATTTAGCAGAGAATAACAAGCAGACTGAACAACCATCAGAGCGGTTACGTCTATCATCCAGCATCTACTAATTGTCCAAATTGTGAATCCTTAGGGCTGCCAGTTGCGTAATGCTTCTGTGCAATGCCTTTGCTTTCGCTTTCTAAGGAGGTGCGTACTGTGGCGGATAACGACTACCTCAAGTTGATTGAGCAAGGAATAGAAGTTTGGAACCGCTGGAGAAAGGAAAACCCTGCGGTTAAACCAGATTTCAACAGAGCATACTTTTTTGAGGCAGATTTAAGTAAAGCTGACCTGAGTGATGCTAACCTCAGTCGCGCCTGCTTAATTGGGGCAAATCTGAAAGGTGCAAACTTATCTGGAGCAAACCTGAGTGCTGCGTATGCTAACGGAGCAAATCTGCAAGGTGCAAATCTCGCGAGTGCAGATTTAAGTGATGCTAAATTTAGCGAAGCTGACTTTACTCATGCCGATTTGACCAAGGCCCAGGCAGAAGGAGCTGACTTTACTGCTACTCGGTGGACTGGGGCTTGCCTGAAGAATTTGAAAATTAATGCTGCTACTCAGCTTCATAAAGTAGAGGCAGAGTATGTTTACTTGCAAAACCACCAACAGGAACGCCGTCCCGAACAGGGAGAATTCAGTTCAGCAGAGCTAGCTGAGTTGTTACACTCCTTGCCCAACATTTCTATTCCCGACCTTGAGGGTGCGGAGAATCTGAGCATCGTGATAGCGTTGCCAGGACTGCAAAACACCGTTTCCTCAGCAGTATTACCGGCTGTTGAGTTGCCTCCCTCAGAGCAAGAGGTTCAGCATCACCTCCAGCCAGCGTTACAGAGTTCAACCGTCTCAACAGCAGGCGATTTACAGCTCATTCTTGCTAAGGAAGTAACGGTAACTGATATTGCTCAGCTACCGTTACTTCCTTGGGCAAAGCCGATTGAAGAAGCAGAAATTTCGCCTCGAAGCCCTAGACGGCATCGCTCCCCACTGCTGATGTTTGGCGCTGGGGTTCTACTGGGTTTGGCACTTGGAGCTTATTATTACGGGCTACCGCTTTCGGTGTCCCCTGCTCCAATTGAGTCACAGGAAGCATTTCCAGAGCCCGATTTCTCCTTGACAAACTTCCTGAGTCAAACTTCAGATACTATCTGGGCAGTTGCTGTTAGTCCTAATGGTCAAACCTTGGTAAGTGGCAGTTATGACAGCAATATTAAGCTTTTGGATGTTTACAGCGGTGAAGTTCTCCGCTCTTTTTCAGGACACTCAGATGCGATTCGAGCAGTTGCTATTAGCCCCGATAATCAAACGCTGATTAGCAGTGGTGGGGACGGAACCATCAAAATTTGGAATTTACAAACTGGTGAGCTGCGTGGAACGCTTTTAGGTCACCTGAGTCCAGTGTGGACGATTGCGATTAGTCCCGATGGCAGTAGGTTTGTTACCGGTGACTACGATGGCACAGTCAAAATTTGGGACTTGCAAGATTGCGAACTGCAACATACGGTCACTGGTCATTCAGAGTCGGTTTGGTCAGTGGCGATCGCCCCCGACAACCGCACTTTTGCCAGCAGCAGCAGCGATAAAAGTATCAAGGTTTGGGACTTGCAAACCGGGAAAGAACTACGCACCCTCAAGGGACACGCCAACGCTGTCAGATCGATCGACCTCAGCCCTGATGGTAAAACCTTGATCAGCGGTAGCTGGGATCAAACCGTCAAAATCTGGGACTATCAAACCGGAGAACTCACCAAGACGCTATCCGGTCATTCAGAACAAGTTGTTGCCGTTGCCGTTAGCCCTTCTGGAAAAACGGCCGCCAGTGGCAGTCTCGACAAAACAGTTCGCGTATGGGACTTGCAAACTGGGGAACTCGTGAATACGCTAGCTGGACACTCAGATTGGGTGATCTCGTTGGACTTTAGCCCCGATGGGAAAACCTTGATTAGTAGCAGCAAGGATAGAAGCATCAGACTTTGGCACTAACAGGCTGAAGGTGATTTGCTGAATGTACTACTCTTGACAGAGCGATCGCCTCGCTATTCATGCCTATTTTGAAAGAGTTACAGCCTGCGGCAGATAAAACGTTAGCCGCTGTAGCAGTAAATCGAATCGACAGAAAAGGCATTTTAGATGACCCAAAAATTTGACTTGATCGTCATAGGCACCGGAACAGCGGGTTCCATTATTGCCAAAAAGTGCCGATCAGCAGGTTGGAGCGTTGCCATCCTCGACTCTCGTCCCTTTGGTGGAACTTGCGCCTTGAGAGGTTGCGATGCCAAAAAAGTGTTAGGTGGTGCCGCAGAGGTGATCGATTGGGCAAAGCGGATGCAAGGCAAGGGCATAACCTCAGCAGACCTGCAGATTAATTGGCAGGACCTTATGCAGTTCAAACGCACTTTTACTAAACCCGTTCCCCAAAAACGTGAGAAAACCTACACCGATGCTGGGATCAAGACCTTTCATGGTCTTGCCAAGTTTGTAGATGAAACAACTGTTCAGGTTGGGGACGAACGCTTGAGCGGACGCTATGTGGCGATCGCCGCTGGTGCAGAACCTGCCCCCCTGGGTATTTCAGGCGAAGAATATTTAACCTACAGTGACCAGTTTCTAGAGTTGGAAACATTGCCCCGCCAAGTTGCCATGATTGGAGGCGGCTACATTTCAATGGAATTTGCCCACATTGCAGCACGGGCTGGCGCTCAGGTGCGAATTTTGCATCAAGGCTCAAGACCACTGGAACCCTTCGATCCAGATTTGGTTGAGCGGCTTGTTGAAGCAACTCAGAATCTAGGTATAAATCTGCAAGTCAATACACAAGTCAAAGGCATCCAGAAGCAGGCAGACCGCCTAGTGGTGCAGGTCGAGACAGAGCAAGGTGAAGAAACTTTTGATACGGAGATGGTGGTTCATGGAGCAGGACGCGTTCCCACCACTCAAGACCTAGATTTAGAAAAGGCAGGGATTAAGTATGAGAAAAAAGGCATTTCGGTAAACGACTACCTTCAGAGCATCTCAAATCCTCAGGTTTATGCAGCCGGTGATATTTCAGCGAGTGGTGCGCCGCCTTTGACGCCTGTGTCTAGCATCGAAGGGCATGTGGTAGCTGATAACTTGCTCCAGGGAAATCATCACAAACCTGACTTCACAGAAATTCCTAGTATGGTGTTTAGCATCCCCACACTGGCGTCGGTGGGTTTACAAGAAAAAGCGGCGAGAGAGCAAGGCTTGAAGTTCAAGACCCTCTATGAGCCGGATACTTCAGACTGGTACTTTTCACGCCGTATTAATGAACCCTACTCAGGCTTTAAGGTGTTGGTCGAAGAAGGGAGCGATCGCATTCTCGGAGCGCACCTGCTGGGATCTTATGCTGAAGAGCTAGTCAACATTTTTGCGTTGGCAATCCGATACAAGTTATCTGCAGAAGATCTCAAAAGAACAACTTTTGCCTTTCCAACGGCTGCATCAAACTTGATTGATATTGTGTAGTCAGAGAAGCTAACCTGCTGCTGCGGTTTGACGACCAGCCAGCGTCCCGTCTTAGGATCACGATAGGTGAGAAAAGGATTTTGCTGTAGGGATTTGGTAGAGGACTGACGCATTCAGCTTGAGTTCCAGACGATACCGTACTTCTAGAATGGACCAGACATCTCCTATTCTTCTCAGCTATTTTGCTGAAGTTAGGATCATGTTTGCTCAAATTGCTAAATGCTTTACAGTTTGATGTTGAAGTCGATCATCAAAAGGGGATGAAGCGATGGAAGGTCAAACTGTTCCAAGTTCAGTAAAAGTCTTTGGTATTTTAAATATCGTATTTGGTAGCTTTGGACTGGTTACTAGTCCGCTCGGACTGCTCAGTCTAGATCAATCAATTGAATTTTTTGAGAACTTTGGAGCAAATTCGGCGACTATCGGATGGTTCAGGGCTTCCGCGTGGTTTGCTCCGTTAATGGCTCTGGCGTTGCTGATTCTGGGAATTGGACTGCTGATGAAAAAGCCCTGGGCAAGGTCAGGCTCAATTATTTACGCCTACATTGCGATCGCCATCGGCATTTTGAACATGATTTTTATCGTCGGAATCTTTTCTGGCGGTCTTGCATCCAGTGATCCGGCTGCCATAGGGGGTATTGTTGGCGGCGTGGTTGGTGGCTTAGTAGGTTTGATTTACCCTATTCTGACTATTATTTTTCTAAGTAAACCCAACGTCAAAGCTGCTCTGGAGCGACGCAATAGGGTTTAGGTTTTGTGTTCTGTGACTAGAGTCAAGCTAACCCAGCCACCTTGAGCGTCATAGCTGCGAATTAAGCGTTGACGTAAACCAGGCTGAACCAGCCATCCCGCTTCGAGGAAAAAGGGTTTACCTTTGGGAATTGCCAGCGGTGTATTAGAAGAAGCCCCGTCAGGCAACAAAAGTACCTGTATGGGATAACTTCCCTGGTCAAACAGCAGCAGGTTTGGCTGAATTTGTGCGCTTGAATTCAGTTCTAAATTGGGGGCAATCAGTTTTTGGTGTAAGCGATCGCCCTCTCTCTGCACAATCAACTGGCTGGCGTAACAGTCGGGCGATCGCCAATCCGAATAAAGTGTTGTCGCTTCCCCGTGCCATTCACCGATCAACTGCTCGACAGTCAGAGTAGGATGTTCTGCTGCTTCCGTGCCAGCCCGATGTTCGCGAATTAGCGTCAGGCTAGAGAGACTGCTGTGGGTGTCAAAAAGCTGCACGAGACGCAAACGGCGATCGCCCCGAATGAAGCCTAGCTCTGCTCCAAATTCTGAAAATGGTCCAAACTGTATCGACCCCTGCGAAAAAGCACCGTCTTCAAAGAATAGTGTGCTGCGGTTAAGAGAACTGTACTCCAACACCTTCTCCTGCGACACCTCACCCGTCTCCGAGAAATGCCGGATGACCTGACGAACGGTTTGATTTTGGTTCAAGCCTTCCAGTGTGACTTGGGTTGGGATATCTTCTTTGACGATTCCTTGAGGAGAGAGTCGGGTAAATGAGCCTCGCCAGTCTCCTAGGTTGCAAAGCAGATTATCCCATTGAGAACGAGTCGGTTGGGTCATAGAGAATCACCCTCTAAAGATGCAGAAGAAAGTCGACGTGCGACAGAGGCTATGGATTGCTATGTTTGCGAAGCTTGAGTCGTTAATAGAGATTCACAGCTTGTTTGATTTTTAGTAAGAGTTGAATATGAATACTCCAAGATTTAAGCCAGGCGATCGCGTCAAAATTCAGATTAACAGGTTGCTTAAGCCTCACCACCTAAATGGCAGAACGGGAGTGGTTGTACGTAGCCCGGATGTGACGACCCTGTGGGGCGCTTCCTACACCGTGGAGCTAGATACAGGTGATTCAATCAAGCCCAAAATTCGTGAGTTTGACTTGATTCCAGTAGATTAATCAAACTTTCATAAATCCTGTCCGCATTCAGCCATGCTAGCTTAAGATTGCAAGCTTCTAACTAGACTAGCGATCGCCTGAAGCACCTGTCGAAACCACCCTCCTGGCTGGGATAGACTCGCTTCTCCATCTGCCTGATCGGATGGTAGTTGAAACGTTGCTTCAATAGGACGGTGATCGCTAGTTATTTCGTCATCAGGACAATAGTTTGAGGTGGGATCAGCAAACAGCACCTCGGATGACTCTACCGTCCAGGTTTTAGCAGCATTGGCGACAAAAACAAAATCTAGGATGCTGTTGTATTTAGTACTGCAAAAAGTTGCAATCAAATCCTTAGGGCGAATCCACACAAAAGCTTCGTTTTGGGTAAGTAGATCAAATCCTGCATCGCGATCGCCCTGGTCGCCGTCTGTCACATTGAAGTCAAAGTTGTAATCTCCAACAGCAATGACTGGAAGAGACTGTTCTTGTACCCAGGCGTTGAGTAGCCGGGACTGTTCATGGCGCAGCTCAGTTTCACTGCGATAGAGATGATTCACCACAAACAGAAATTCCTCGCCTGTTTGCCGCAGGCGAAACTGGGCAACTAGTGCGGCTCGAACATTGCCGCCAAGATTGAGTTCGTCTAGTTCTTCGTGGCGAACCTCTTCTAGTAAAGTGCTGTTATAAAGAATGGCGAGGCGATCGCCACCTCCCGTTGTACCCAAGATTGAGTCGAAGTCAGCTTGTTCTCCTGCTTCTGCTCCGGTTTCTAAAGCACTGACCCAAGCTTCATTTTGTACCTCAGACAGACCCCACACATCCACGCCGTCCAGGGGTGCCATCTGCTGAGTCGCCATCACGACTGGGTCAGAACCTCCCGACTCTACATTAAAGCTGACTACAGTTAAATTTTCAGCAGACGCGGCGCGACTAATGGCAATCGAGGAAATAAGCGTCACTAGCACAGAGCCGATTAACCCTGCACGAATCTGACTAAAGCTATTCATCTTGCATCCCTGAACGAAGTTCTCTGGAGGGTGCTAACGACCAGAAGATTTACGTTATCTAGCAATCCCAAATTGATTGTGAGAGTTCCGCAGTGACACGATTCATTGAGTTTCTACAAGCCATCTGGGATTGCTACAGATGATTTGAGAATTGCGATTCGCTTGCACTCTCCTGGGTCAAATTCGCAATTAAATCCAGGCGAAAGTTTTTAACCAAAGTAGTTAAGGCTGACTTTAAAGATGAATCTGGATCAGGAATGTAGTCCAATAAGGTGTAAATTTGTTGGCGATCGCCCCTCAAAGCTGCCTCATTCAGCTGCTCTAGCCAGAGCGACGGCATCGCCAGCAGTGCTTCGTGTTTGGGCATTTTGATTTCTGTCAAATGCTCGGCTTCTGTAGTTTGAAGCAAGGGCGTTTGAGAGGAACTTTCATAGAGATAGCGCACTCCCAGATGTTGAGCAATTTTACTTAAGAGCAATGCTTCTCGAATGGGTTTGCGAACAAAGTCGTCACAGCCTGTTGCCATAATCTTGGCGCGTTCTTCGTCAAAGGCACTGGCAGTGATTGCAATGACGGCGGTTGACTGTCCTTTAGGATTGGCTTTAATGCGTCGAGTTGCTTCATAGCCGTCCATGATAGGCATTCGCATGTCCATCAAAACCAGGTGGGGTTCCCAATTTTGCCAGAGGGTGACTCCTTCCTGCCCATCGTTTGCCTCAAGCACCTCAAAGCCGATGTTGCTGAGCATTCTCACCAGCAAGCTACGATTTTCCCAACGGTCTTCGATTACCAGAATGCGGTAGGTGGGCTGTTCGGGAGCTATCCCAATTACCCGTTCTCCTGAGAGGTTGGCATAGCTGAGTGGGGCTGGGGTTAGTTCAACGGGTAGGTCAAAGGCGATCGCCGTTCCCTCTCCTAGCTTGCTGTCAAGCATTAGCTTACCGCCCATCATGTCCACAAATCGATGGCTAATCGCTAATCCCAATCCTGTTCCCTCTTGAGATTTGCGTCCTGTCTCAGTTTGTACAAAGGGGTTGAACAAGGCTTCAATCTCGTGGGGAGCGATGCCAGGACCGGTGTCTGTCACCTCAAAGTAGAGAATTTGATCTGGTGAAGAATCACCATCGTTTAGGGCTGTTTTAGCTGCTACATGCAGTTCAACGCTGCCCGTCACGGTAAATTTGATGGCATTACTCAGCAGATTGAGCAATACCTGACGTAACTTATTTTCATCTGCTTGAATGTATTGCGGCACATCCGGGGCGATCGCCGTAATAAACTGCAAGCCTTTAGACTCAGCCTTGAGTTGCAGCATCTCTTTCAGTCTGGCAATCAGTCCGCATAGATCAAAGCTGTTGGGATTGAGCGTTGTCATGCCTGCTTCAATCTTCGACATCTCCAGCACATCGTTGATCAGCGACAGCAGATGTTCGCCGCTGCGGTCAATGATGCGGAGTTGTTCGTGCTGGTCGGTGGTGAGGTTTGAGTCACAGGTCAACAGTTCTGTAAAGCCCAAGATTGCGTTCAAAGGAGTGCGTAGCTCGTGGGTCATGTTTGCCAAAAATTCGCTCTTTGCCCGATTGGCTAAATCTGCCTCTAGCTTTGCTTGCTCCAGTGCTAAATTTTTTTGCTTGAGTTCTGCTTCAATTCGCTGGCGTTCCCTAATCTCGTCGTTGACAGCTTCTAGCTGCGCCGCACTGGGAATTGCCATCGCCACAGGAAGCAACTTTACCAGTGCGATCGCTGTGTAGAGAGAAATAGCAGCAGTTCCCAATTTGGTCATTCCAGAAATCCAGTAGACAGGATGCCAAAGTGTCCAGATTTCTAATAAATGAGTGGTGCCGCAGGAAACAATGAATGCCCCAAACAGCAAAAAGATCCAGTTAAAGGGAATGTCTCGCCGCTTTTGGACAAGGTAGATCAGAGTCAGGGGAATCGAATAGTAGGCGATCGCGATTAACGCATCTGACACAATGTGCAAGCCTACTAAATCGGGCTTCCACAGATAGCAGTGTCCGTGAGGAATAAAGTTTTCCGTGAACATTCTTGGGTTGTTGGATAGCTACAAATTAATCTAGTCAGTCTTTAACATTAAGCAACTATTACCTAATTAACTTTCCCAAGGATTCCGCTAAACAAACTGGTTAACACAAGAACGTTAATTTAATGGAACTTGTTGTTAATGTTTGCCGAAAGTCTATTAATTGAAAGACACAAATTAAGTTGATTGGTCTACTAATGCAGTCTAATAAAACACCTAAAGGTAATGCACCAGATTAAAGCGCAACGTAGACCACTGGAGGATGCTGTAGTTGTTATAGCATGAGGATTCCTAGAATCTGCGATGCTCAACACTTTCTAGGAATTTGAGCAAACTCCTAGAACGATCGATACATTTCTCAACTTAACAATTCTGGGGCTGCTAAAATTGAAGTGTCGTCATCTATCCAAAGGCAGACCGTGAATTAATATTTATTGATGAGAAGTTTAGATTCTGTGAGCGCAACTTTTTACTGCCACTTGGTGAAAATTCAGTTTCGTAAATCTATTTTCTCCTTGCAGGTCAATAGCTCGGCAGCTTGACTAGCGTGAGTGACTTGCCAACTTCAGGTGATCCTGACTTGCTCGCTCTCACAGAGTATCAGTAGACTGTTCGTCTATCAGGCTCTTCGGACTAGCTGTTTACGAGAGATTTCTCTTTAATCACTAAGTAATTCTTCACTTTAGTTGGGATAGCTGACGCTAAATCTCTTACTAAGTGAAAATTGCAAATTAACCACGCAATTTAAGCGCCGGAACTCCTATTTTTAGCAAGTTACTGCCATGGCTATCCTAATTCAACATGAGAATTAAGTTGAATAGTTCATTCGTAGGAAATTTACAACAAGTTCATAGCAGGTTGTTGTGACCGTTTAGCAACTGCGCTATTAACGTCTTGTATAAAAAGAATTAAAGTTTAACTAAATTAAGACTAAATACTGTATACCCATGAAAGTAAATGATAATTATTCTTGCCTAAGTGATGTCTTACGGTGAATTGCTAGCTGTAAAGTTAGGACGGGAGTGATAAAAAGAACAGCTTCTCAAAGCAAGTAAATTTTTATCGAGGAGAGGTGAATTGAAGCACGATGAAAACCCGATTTCCAAAGCGTAAGGATTGCTGAGAGCCTATATAGAAAAGGCAGGTACGGAGATGGCAACAGATTCGGTTGAGCAATTGATGTCGCTAATGGGTAGCAATCCTTACCTGATTCAGCTAGCGTTGCATCATCTAAGTGGAGAAGAAATTACGTTAGACGAGCGTGCAAAATCAGAAGGTTTTACCGAGATGCGATCTGTACGCCCGTTATTTTAAGTTGGCTTTGGCGATTGCTTGAAGGGGCGTGACTCGACGGATTTAGCCCCAACAGCAAAGTGAATTGCCTCTGCTGGGCGTGACCAAACTATTCACCTTTGGGGCCTGGAGCAAATTCTGAATTTGGACACGCTCAAATATGCTTGTAATTGAATGCAGAATTATTTGAGAACGAACGCTGAAATTAAGCCAAAAGATTGGCATTCGTGCGATCGCTCCCAATAACACAGCATTTAGAACGGAATGTCGTCGTAGTCTGCCGTCTCAGCAGGTGCAGAGTAGGCAGCAGACTTGCTAGTTTCCGGAGCAGCAGAGCGGGTTGCCGAGCGACTCGCCGTTTTAGCAGGTGCCTGACTACGAGGTGCGGATGCAGGTGCAGATGTAGGTGCGGGTGCAGCGGCAGTTGCAGGATTAGAAACTGCGCTGGCGACTACGTCTCCGCTAACGCTGTGAATTTTTTGGGCGGTCAGCTCAGCCCGCTTTTCCTTGAACCCTTCAGGGCGATCTATGGTATTCATGCTGAGGCGACCCTCAATAATGACGCGATCGCCCTCATGAAAGCGCTCCTGAATCTCTTGGGCTAAATTGCCCCAGCCCACTACCTTCATGGTTGCTAGTGGGTCATCATCCCGTATTCCTGGAAATTGAACGATCATTTCAGTGATCGGCGTTTGATTATCAGAGGTATAGCGAAGCTGAGGTTCTTGAATAATCTCCGCCATCAAAATACAGCTATTCATCTCAACACTCCTGAGCTCAAATAATAGTTTTAATCTAAAAAGCCCCAACTCTGCATTTTTTGGGGTAGATTTTTCGCGTTAGTTCTGTAGAGACGCGATTCTCCACATTGTTGAAGGCGATCGCTCTCCTTCCGAAGTTTCACAAAATAGTACACTTGACCTACCGTCTACTAGTATAAGATCTGACAGAAGAAGTTGACAGCCTCTACTTCCTCAATGCTCAAACGCCTATTTTGTCGAGATCAATTCGAGGTTCCTCAGTGCCCTGCTCGTGATCGACAAACTCTTGCACTTGAGCGCGATATTCTCTCAAAGTTTCATCGACCCAGCCGCGATCGCTGCTATCTGCAAATAGATGCACCAGCGGTTCTCCAGCATCTGGCAACACCAAAACCCAACTGTCATGCTGCGGGTTGAGAATCTTTACCCCGTCCGTCAAGTCGAGATCCTCAGCCGGATGGGTTTCGACTAGATGCCGCATCAATGCCCCTTTTGCCGTCCAGGGGCAACGCACCGTGATCGTTTTGTGGCAAACGCGAGGCAGTTCTGCTCGAATTTGACCTAGTGTGCGTGGTGCGTTGCCAAACATCTCCTGTTCTCGCAGCGTCAACATTTCGATCAGTTTAGCGATGCAAAACATTGCGTCAAAGCCAGGATGCAATTGGGGGAAGATAAAGCCCATTTCCCCGCTGCCACCCAAAACCACATTGCTGTTAGTGTGGCAGGCTTCCATCAGCGCAGTCGGGTTTGCTTTAGTGCGAATCACCTTACCATCATGACGACGGGCAATCTGCTCCACTGTGCTGGAGGCATTCACTGGTACAACCACCGTGCCTCGTGGATGCTCTGTCAAAATCATATGAACCATCAGCGCGGTCAGCAGTTCGCCGCGAATGGCACTGCCTGACTCGTCTACCAAAATCAACTGTTCGCCATTTGCAGACACCTGTACGCCCAGGTTGGCTTTTAGTGCTTCTACCACATGTCCCAGTTGGCTTAACAGCACTTCCCGGTCTGCTACCGAGGGAACGTTAGGGCTGAGGCTCGCGTTTAGCACCACGGCGTCGCAGCCAAATTTACCCAAGAGAATAGGTAGAACGGCACCTGATACGGCATACACGTAGTCGATCACCACTTTAGAATTGCTGTTGCGAATCGCTTCTGCGTTGAGGTGGCGCTCAAAGCTAGTGCTGTAGATGTCGATTACCTGACCTGGATAAACGACGTTGCCGATTTCCTGAATCTGCGCTCGGCGAAAATCTTCCTTGAAGTAAGCGCCTTCAATCTTCTTTTCTCGCCCTTTGGAAAGGTTGATTCCCTTTGCGTCAAAAAACTCGATCAAAATGTGGTCAGAGCGATCGGAGCCAACCCGCACATGAATTCCCCCGGCAACCGATAGTGTGGGCAACACCGCACGGGCAACCGGAATGGCGGTTGCTTCTAAATTTTGCACATTGATGCCCACGGACATGAGCCCAGCAATCAGCGATCGCGACACCATACGCGAAATGCTGCGCTGGTCACGAGAGACAGTCACATTAGAACCCGGTTTGAGCGTTGAGCCATAGGCTGCACCCAACCTGACTGCAAACTCTGGCGTGATATCTACATTTGCCAGTCCTGAAACGCCGCGTTGTCCAAATAGGTTGCGATGGGCGGCATGTCCCCAGATTAAATTCATGTTGAGTGTTGCGCCCGGTTCAATTTTTTTGCTTGGCCAGACACGTACTGCTGGATTAATCAACGCCTCCTCGCCCACCGTCGAAAGTGAACCGACGATCGCCCCTTCTAATACATGAGCACGGCGATCGATGCGAACACCCCGCGCTGCAACACAGGCTCTCAGGTGAACTTCATCCCCCACAATTGCTCCATTCCACACAATCGGTCGCTTCAAATCTGCATCAGAACCAATCGTCACATTATCGCCAATTACCGTTCCGGCATCGATTTGTACCCGTGCCCCAATCCGGCAATTGCTACCAATGAGTGCTGGAGTCTCAATCTGAACAGTTGGGTCAATGTAAGTGTTTTGTCCTACCCATAAATTGGGCGATCGCTCTTCATAGCTACTATCCAGCTTTACCTTTCGATATAGTGCGTCATACTGTGCCTCCCGATAAGCATCGAGATGACCCACATCACACCAGTAACCCTCCGCCACATAACCATACATAGGTTCCCCCTTCTCTAGCAGCAGCGGGAATAGTTCCTTAGAAAAATCTGATTCCTGATTAACAGGCAGGTAGTCCAACACCTCTGGTTCCAGGATGTAGGTACCTGTATTCACCGTGTCTGAAAAGATTTCGCTGCTAGAAGGCTTTTCTAGAAACCGGCGGATTCGCTGATTTTCATCAATGATGACCACTCCAAAATCGATTGGGTTAGGAACATGCGTCAGCACCAGTGTGGCTTTTGAGCCGCGCTGCTTATGAAACTGAATCGCCGCACTCAAGTCAAAATCTGTAATGCTATCGCCACTGATCACGAGAAACGTTTCATCTAACAATTCAGCAACATTTTTGACACAGCCCGCAGTGCCCAAGGGTTGATCTTCCTCAACGGCATAGGTCATTTGCACCCCAAAGTCGCTGCCATCCTGAAAATAGTCGCGCATCACATCTGGTAGGTAGTGCAGAGTTGCGATCACTTCTGTAATTCGATGCCGCTTGAGCAAATTGACGATGTGTTCGGCTATCGGACGATTTAGGATAGGGACCATCGGCTTTGGCAAGTCGCAGGTTAGCGGCCTGAGCCGTGTTCCCGATCCACCGGCCATCAGCACTGCTCGCATAAATCCTCCTTAGTTGTTGCCAACCGTCTCTCTGTAATTTTGCGGTTAAGACTGAACCGCATATTTGTATAACTTATCTGCTTATGCAGTCTCCTATGGGCAAGAAACTCTGAATATCCCCACTAGAGGTGATTTGTGAGAATCTTCACAGTTGCTTCGTTGAACTCAAATATTTTTCATTGCTCAAGAGAATAGTAACGATATCCCGCAAATTGGAACAGGGTATTAAGCATATTAAGGGGTGTAGCAGGAATTCGGTTCGCTACTCTACACTTGGATTAAAGCGTCTGACTTCAAACTGGAGTTTAAGCGATGACTGGATTACTTGGTTTTGTGCTGTTAGCTGTTTATCTAGGCGGTGTATGGAAGTTTTGGACAGGATTTCACCGCACTAACTTCAGCCAGGGAAAGCTTTATCTAGCGGCACTGTGGCCAGTTTTGTTGATTTCTAATAGGTCCTATCGTCAAAACTTTAACCGAGCGCTGAAGGGGTAACAGAACGGAATGCCCCAGGAACGGAAACGCAATTCTCAAGATCTAGCCAATTTTTTGGGCGATCGCTCCAACAGCAGCCCAGATTGGCAGACCCAACTTGCAGTAGTAGCACGTCGATTTAATCAGGAATATCGACGGGAATCGTTTGATTTGCCGCCCGAAGTCGAGGCAATGCCAATTTTTCGAGAATGGGCTTCCGGTTCTCTCGCTGCCAAGATTGCCTCACCGTTCTGGGAAATTGCCCAACCTCGTAAGCAGCAGCGCTGCCTGGATATTGGCTGTGGAGTGAGTTTCCTGATCTATCCCTGGCGTGATTGGGAAGCATTTTTTTACGGTCAGGAGATTAGTGAGGTGGCACGAGACACGCTGAACGCGCGCGGACCTCAGCTGAATTCAAAACTGTTTAAGGGTGTGCAGCTTGGCGGGGCGCATCGATTGAGCTACGAAGAAAACCAGTTCGATCTGGCGATCGCCACTGGATTTAGCTGCTACTATCCGCTGGATTATTGGAGTACCGTCTTGTCAGAAGCAAAGCGAGTGCTCAAGCCAGAGGGACTGTTTGTGTTTGACGCAATCGATCCTGATTCAGCGATCGCTGAGAACTGGGCAATCTTAGAAACTTATTTAGGTGCTGAAGTATTCCTGGAATCGCTGACAGCTTGGCAGAAAATGATTCAGTCGGCTGGTGCAAAAATTGTGAAACAGCAGCCAGGAGAACTATTTCAGCTTTATAAAGTGCGCTTTTCCTGATCCTCATGTTTGGGCAAATCTGGCTGATTGGCGGTACTCAGGAAAGTGTGCAACTAGTACGGGTGATCGCCCACTCTAATCTGCCCTGCATCGTCACCGTAACGACCGAATCAGCGCGATCGCTCTATTGCTCAACTCCATCACTACAAGTTTGGGTGGGTCGCCTGTCCGAGGTGCAGCTCAAAGATTTTTTGCAAACTCACCAGATTAGCTGCATTTTGGATTCGTCTCATCCATTTGCAGTGGAAGTGTCCAGGATGGCGATCGCCGCTGCTGCTAAATTTCAACTTCCCTATCTGCGCTATGAACGACCAAGCCTGGACGAAAACAGTAGCTCAAACCAAATCATTTTAGATAACTTTGGAACCCTGGTAGCTGGGGATTATCTGAAGGGACAAAGGGTGCTGTTAGTTGTGGGCTACAGACCGTTGGAACAGTTTCGCTCGTGGCAATCTCAAGCAACTCTGTTTGCCCGCATCTTACCTTCCGTTACAGCACTGGAGGCAGCACTAGCAGCAGGCTTTACGCCCGATCGCCTAATTGCTTTGCGTCCGCCTATTTCAGCCGATCTCGAACGGGCACTCTGGCAACAGTGGCAAATTTCAATGGTTGTCTCTAAGGCTTCTGGGGTTGCCGGAGGCGAGGATGTAAAGCGGCAGGTGGCGGTTGAGCTAGGGGTGAAGTGGGTAACGATCGCTCGTCCTCCAGTCTCCTATCCCCAACAAACGGGTGAGGTGGCGATCGCCTTAGAGTTTTGCCGACAGCACTACACTTCCGGATCTATCCCTAACTGACGCAATCGCTCAGCCAAAGCCTCAGCCCGTTGGCGTTCCTGTTCAGCCCGTTGGCGTTCTTGTTCAGCCCGCTGACTTTCCTGTTCAGTGCGCTCTTCAGACCAGAGCAACATTTCTCCATCGGAATTCCACCAGCGCAGCCAATAGCCCATTCGTCCTTCGTGAGGGCCTTCCCAAACACCTAAAAACAGTTCCAGTCCTGAAATCCAGTAGCGATCTGAGGCGTCTGCTTTTTGAATCTGGTAGCGTCCTTCGGTCAGTGCATAAACTTCTACGTGTCCCGTGTCAGGTCGAAAGATGATGTAGTGGGGAACCTGCATCACCTGTTCATAGAAGAACCACTTGCCGACCGACTGCGTAAACTCAACCGAATATTCTTCGCCGTAGGTTGCAGATAAAAACTCCATCACCACTTGGGGAACGCTGCCCTCAGTGTGTGGCGTATAGCTGCGGCGAGACTCAGGTCGTTGCCAGGGCTGCACTGGACGGACATACATCCAGTCAGGTGCTTTACAAATAGTTCGGTCTTGAATGGCAGCGCAGAGGGCAAAATTGGAGACGACCAAAGCATCCTGCATCAACTCAGGAAATGCAGTAAGTGGCTGTCGTAGAGCGGCTGCAAGCAGGGGTTGATCGGTGTTTTCCAGGGGGTCATCAGGCAGAATGAAGTCCTCTGGCAGGAGGGTCCAGGTAATTTTGAGATGGGCGATAGGAGCTTGGGTTGCAGTAGATGTGACAGTAGACATTCGCAATCTCCTAATCCAAAAACGTTCTAAATCAAAAAGCCTGAATCCACTCTTTCACTTCGTATTCAGTCCAGATGCCGTTTTGCCAGTAGGGGTCTTCTTCGACCAACTGTCTCACGGTAAGATCGTCCTCCGCCTCATATACCCCAAACACCTGAGTCAGATCTTGAGTTGGGCCAATTGTGACCAACGCTCCAGATTCCTTTAGCTTAGCAAGCCTATCTAGATGCGCCTGACGATAGGGAGAACGCTTCTCCAACACGTCATCACAGTAGCTTCCCCACATTACGTATTTAGGCATAAACCAGTATCTCGGTGAATTGAGCTACAAAAGATTTTGGCAGCACAGGCAAAACCCACACTGCCAAAAATCATTACAGATTTAGGACTTCTTGAGAAGTCAACCCTTAAGCGGGTTTTGAAAGGTTGAGTTCTTACGGGCGACGCGCATGAGAACTCAACCTTTCGAGTGAACTCTAACTTCTCGGATCGACCCCAAACTTTTCAATCAAAGCATCTCGAACTTTACGGTGCACGGGTTCGACATCTTCATCAGTGAGGGTGCGATCGCCTGCTCGATAAACTAACCGCAGTGCCAAACTGCGCTTTCCTTTAGGGACATTCTCTCCTCGATATTCGTCGAATAGCTCTACTGATTCCAAAAGTGTGCCCGCTGCTTTCTTAATTGCCCGCTCAATCTCAGAAACGGATACTTTTGTCGGGGCAAAGAAGGCAATGTCGCGATCGGAAGCTGGGTAAGTCGAGTAGGGTTTGAATGCGGACGCAGTGTTTTCCTCTTGCTCCATTTGGGCAAACATCACATCCAGGTCTAGCTCAAAAACATAAACCTCATTGGGTAAGCCCCTTTCTTGGCGAAGCTGGGGATGCAGTTGACCAAACGTGCCCAGGCGGTTTCCCTGAACCCAGAGAGAGGCAGTCCTTCCAGGATGCAAGAGAGCGTTACGGCGATCGGGCTGATACTCAACGGACAGCCCCAACCGCTGAAAGGCGCTCTCCATCACTCCTTTCGCCTCAAACCAGGTAATCGGCTGTTCTCGCCCGCCGCGCACCCACTGCCCCTGGCTGGGGTCGCCACCCAGGATGCCAGCAACCATATCCGTTTCGTTTAAGCCTTCCTCTTCTCGCCAAAACACTCGCCCAATTTCAAACCCATTCAGTGCTCCGTTCCCCTGCTCCAGGTTGTACTGAAAGGCATCAATTAGCCCAGACAAAAGCTCAGTGCGAAGGGCTGAGTATTCTGCGAACAAAGGATTTGCTAACGAAATTTGGTTCTCTTTGTCTGGTTTCACCAGAGAATAGTGAATCAGTTCGGTTAGTCCAACGGCTCGAAACGCCTGCTGAATCTTTTGAGTTAGTGCTTGCTCAACAGAAAGGTATCCTGGCTCAGTTTTGGCAGGTAGAGTGTCGCAGAAATTGTTGTAGCCGTAGAGTCGGGCAATTTCCTCAATCAGGTCGATTTCTCGCTCCAAATCCCGGTAACGATAGGGTGGAACGGTGACACTCCAAACTCGCTCTTGAACTGGAACCAGCGTACAGCCCAAAGCAGTCAAAATGCGCTCAATGTCTTCAGGCTGTAGTTCACCAACGTCTTCGTCCATGTCTTTGGGGTCGGTCGTAGCGGCGCTTGAGAGCACCTCTGCATCCGGTTCGATTGGCCCAAGTACCTGATTGACGCGGTCAAGGCGTAACTCAATGGTGCGAGTTGCTGTTGCCTGACTGGAACGTGAGTCAGCGATCGCCTGCACCGTTGTTACCCCCCCTGCCAATTCTGAAATTAGATGAATGGCTCTGCGGCAGGCGATCGCCAGCTCTGCCTGATTTACGCCCCGCTCATAGCGAGCAGAAGCCTCCGTCCGAAGCCCCTGAGAGCGAGCCGAGCGGCGGACTGCCACAGAATCGAACAGGGCTGCCTCCAGCATCAAATTTTGCGTATCGGCAAAAACCTCAGTTTCTTCACCACCCATCACACCAGCTAGCGCCACGGGCTTGTCATTTGCCGTAATCAGGAGAGTTTGCTCATGTAGCGTTCGTTTTTGACTGTCTAGAGTGGTTAAAGACTCCCCAGAGTTAGCAAAGCGAACGCCAATCGTCAGGTTATCAGTGCCGACGACAGAGCGCAGGCGATCGCGGTCAAACGCATGAAGGGGTTGCCCCCATTCCAACAGAACGTAGTTGGTAATATCTACAACATTGTTGATCGGGCGCGTTCCTGCTGCCTGGAGCCGTCGCTGAAGCCATTCAGGCGAGGGTGCAATCTTCACCTGCTCTATGATTGTGCCAATATAGATCGGGCAAGCTTCAGGTTCAGAAACTTTCACAGCTAGGTTTGGACTGGTTTCGACTGAAAGCTCAGACACATTGGGCAGTTTCAACTTAGCCCCTGTCAAGGCTGCTACTTCTCTTGCTACCCCGACCATACTGAGTGCATCTGCTCGATTTGCTGTTGAGGTCAAATCCAGCACCACGTCATCCAAGCCCAAAAGCGGGCGAGCATCACTGCCGACCTTCAAGGAATCTTGCTCAAAGTGATGGATACCTGCAGACTCTTTCGCAAGCCCAAGCTCTGCCAGGGAGCAGATCATGCCCTCCGAGGCGACATCCCGCAGCTTGCGAGGGCGAATCTTTAAGTCTACAGTTGGTAAATAAGTCCCCACTGTGGCAACAGGAACGTAAAGATCTGCCTTGACGTTAGACGCGCCACAGACGATGGTGGAAGGGGAGCCTCTGCCGATATCAACCTGACAGACATTGAGTTTGTCTGCATTGGGGTGTGGCTCACAGCTCAACACTTTTCCGACTACGACACCATCTGCCCAAGTGCGACGGTCTTCAATTTCTTCGACCTCAAATCCAGCCATTGTTAGCATTTCTGCTAATTCTTCTGGATTCATTGTCAGGTCTACTAGTTCTCGCAGCCAGTTTAGTGAGATACGCATTGCCTAACTTGCTCTTTAACTCTAGGTCGGTCTACAATAGTGCCCCACCATTCTACCGCTCAACTGTGAGAAGCCTCTGAAATGATGGAAGCTTGCTACGAGTCTGTGGTGCTTTGCCATAACTGGGTGCAACCCCTCCACTGTGACATCTTCTCCTCCCTTAAACTACAGAGAATCGGGTATTCACAAGGATTTTAAGGAAAGTAGGGTGAGCTTTAGCAACTCTTCAAGAGATTTTCCGCAAACTTGGCGCTTTATCTCGTCTTTCTTGGAAAGATAATAGAAGTTAAGGTGTCTACGTCTAGAAGTGGATGAAGTGATGCCCCGGCGACTGACATAGCGAGTGATGCCGCATGAGCTACTGCTTAAATCCAGCCTGTCCTAACCCCGAAAATTTAGTTCATACCGAGCTTTGCCAGGCTTGCGGCTCCAAGTTGCTGCTGCGCGATCGCTACCGAGTTCTCCAAACCCTCGGTCACGGTGGTTTTGGGGCAACGTACCTGGCTAAGGATGAGTCATTACCAGGTTTTCCCCATTGCGTCATTAAGCAGCTTCGCCCAGCCGCATCTTCTCCTCACGTGCTGCAAATGGCACGAGAACTGTTTAAGCGCGAAGCCAAAACCCTTGGCAGAATTGGAAATCACCCCCAAATTCCCCGACTGCTAGATTATTTTGAAGCCAATCAAGAATTTTACTTAGTACAGGAGTACATCAGCGGCTCTACCCTTCAGCAAGAGGTTAAACGTTCTGGCCCATTTAGCGAAGCCGGGGTCAAGCAGTTTCTCAGCGAAGTCTTGCCGATGCTGCAGTATATTCACAGCCAACAAGTGATTCATCGCGACATCAAGCCTGCTAACCTGATTCGCCGCTCTCAGGACAAAAAGCTGGTATTGATTGATTTCGGGGCAGTAAAAGACCAGGTAAATCCGACTCGTGCTGGCGCTTCTGAGCAAACTGCTCTAACGGCCTATGCGATCGGCACTCCGGGTTATGCTCCACCTGAGCAAATGGCAATGCGTCCAGTCTATGCCAGTGATATCTACGCCCTTGGAGTCACCTGCATCTATCTACTAACTGGGAAGTCGCCAAAAGACCTAGACTATGACCCTGCAACCGGAGAAATGCTCTGGCGGGAGAAAGTTCACATTAGCGATCACTTTGCTGATGTTTTGCGGAAGATGCTGGAGGTCTCGGTTCGCCATCGCTATCAGTCTTCCAACGAAGTTTTGAGGGCACTCGACCTTGAGCCTTATCTTGATAGCTTAGCTCAGGGCATGGTCACGAAACCTAATCGACCTCTCTATCAAGCTGAGCCGGAGTATTCTCCTTCTGTTGACCTGAATGACACCACTCCATCTACCCCATCTTCTCGGATGGCGGCCGCAATTCGGGCGCGACAGCAAGCCAGAGCAGCATCCTCTGAAGCGACCAGCTTACAGCCTGGCTCTCCTCGACGTAGGCTTATGACCCAAAAAGCTTCTTTATCTACTGCTATCAAATCTAAGGGGACTGCTGGGGTACATTCTGCGGCACCTAAACTGGCTTCTACTGACCTGCTCACAGCCTATGCCAAGGGAAGAAGGGACTTTACTTCTCACGATCTCAGCTTATTAAACTTACAACGAGCTAATCTTGCTGAAGCAAATTTCCATCAGGCGAAGCTACAGAAGATTAACTTTCAGGGCGCTAATTTGTTTAACGCTGACTTTGGTAAAGCCAGTCTAAGTCACGCTGTTTTACGAAATGCAAATATGGCGAGAGCTTACTTGAGTCATGCTGATTTAGAGGGAGCTGACCTGCGTGGTGCAGACCTGAGCTTTGCCTACTTGAGCAATGCCAATTTACGCGGCGCAAATCTGTGTGGGGCTGATTTGACAGGAGCAAAAGTTTCTGAAGAACAGCTTGCTACAGCTCGAACAAATTGGACAACCGTTCATCCCAGCGGCAAGCGAGGCGTATGGTAGCGAATGGCTACAAGATTGCCCAGTGCCTAAGTTTTGAATCTGCTATCTTATCTAGGCAATCCTGGTCTAGTTGAGAAGGAATCTAGTTATGGCTGATTCAAATTCTAAGCGTCGTGGCAAGGCAAAACCCGCTCGGAATCTTAGTCCCGAAAAGTATGCCCGTTTGAGGGCTGAGGCGAAGGCACCTTACCGAGGCTTGAGGCAGTTTGTTTATGTTGCTTTTGGTGCATCTGGACTGATCGGAGCTTTTGTTTTTTTCACACAACTGCTTGCAGGTCGGGAAGTTGGCGCTGCTTTTCCCAACTTTGCACTCCAAGTTGGAGTGGTAGCGCTAATGGTCTGGCTGTATCGCTTGGAGCAGAAAGGTAAAGTGAAAGATGAGGGATGACGAGACGTGAATATATTTGAAGTTTGGGGAACAAAAGGTTGAGAATCCTAAGGAAGGGAAACACAAAGAAAAGATTACAGAACTGAGGAGCCGCAAAAACCTCCGGCAATATAGTAAAAGTTCAATCGGGATCAGCCGATGTAAAGGTCCTGACTATTAACTCTCTGTGAATAAATAATGCCGAGTGCCAGCTCACAAAGGGCTGGCACTCGGCATTTATGGTCGCCGCTTAAGAGATTTCCGAAGCTATCCTCTCAGCTATTGCAAAGGATTAACATCAGAGCTAAGCACTAAGTATGGTGAGGGAATTGCCTCGGCTTGACCCGCGTTAACTAGAGCCTGGTAAATGAAGGCCGCTACATCTGCTCGGGTGGCAACCTGGTTGGGGTTTAGCTGCTGCACGTTGGGGTAGTTGACGACAATGCCTCGCTGAGTGGCAGCGGCGATCGCCCCTGTCGCATAAGCCGGAACCTGTCCAGCATCCTGGTAACGAGTTAGCGCGGTCGTATCACCAGTAGGCAGCTTTAAGCCCGATGCCAGGGAAACGAGTGCCTGAACCCTAGGAATTTGTTGATTGGGTCGGAAGGTTGCATCTGGATAGCCGCTAAGGAAATTTCCCCGGTAGGCCGACTGAATTGCGGCATTGCCCCAAAAATCTGAGCGAACGTCAGGGAAAGTAATTCCCGATCGCTCTGGAGTGGGTGAAAAAGCAGCATTCACAATGGCGGCAAACTGGGCACGAGTGACGGGCTCATTAGGACGGTATGTGCCATCGGGAAAGCCACCAATTACATCTCTGTTAGCTAAGGCTTCGATGTATGCTGCGGCCCAATGTCCTGTCACGTCTGAAAACCTGGATGCGCCTGCAACCGTAGCTGCGACAAAGTCAACGGAGCCAGAGATTTGTTCGGGGTCAATCTGATTGCCAACTGCAACAATCGTGTTGCTACGGGTAGCGTTGTAGAGGTCATAGCGACCGTTGTTACGGATCAGGTTTTCTCCAGGGCTTTCGGCGGTACCCAAGTCAGGTTGAGCATTGGCGATCGCCACTACACCATCACGGGTATTACTCTCAATTACGTTATTTCGTAAAACCGGACGAGCATTGTTAGAAACAACGATACCGTCTACGTTCTGAACGACTTGATTATTCTCTACCCTAGGGGACGAGTTGTCGCCGATCGCAATTCCAAATCCAGTGCTCTGGAAAATGTTGCCGCGAATTTCACCCTGGGCAGTCCGAGCAACCGAAACGCCATTCCCCTGATTGTTGGTGAAGACGTTGCCTTCGATCGTGGGGGCAGCTGTACCGGTGACAAAGATACCGTCTCGCAGGCTATTGGAAAGTGTGCTGTCGCGAATGCTAGGGTTGGTGGATTCTACCCAAATAGCAGTGCCGCGACTGTTAGGGTTGGTGACGGTGACCCCGCGAATCGAGCTATCAGATTCTGCTCGGATCGTCACGTTCTGGACGGCAAAAGTGGGGCTGGCATAACTGCCGCTGCCAATGATCAGAACCGTTTGTCCCTTGGTCGATTCATCACCTCGCAAGATTACATCAGGTCGGACGACGATTGGAAAAACTTCACCTGTGTCGCGGGTGTAGCTACCAGGCGCAAGTTGAACGACCGTATTAGGCTGTGCCTGCTGCATCGCGTAGCTGATGGTGCGAAAGGGAGTTGATTCCCTACCTGCGTCAGGGTTGTCTGTCCCCAGGGTCGGGTTGACATGAAGGACCGTGGCATTTGCGGGAATTTGGGCGGTAATGGAGGAGCCCAGGTTAGCAGGAAGGGGGGCAGCGATCGCTCCACCCGCTAACAGTAAAAGAGCGGTTATGCCCACAGGAATGGACATTTTGACATGGGGGGAATGTCTTCGTAGCATTACCTTACTAATAGATGGGGGGGTGTGCAGAAATGAATTTATGAATCGATTCAAACTTAAACTCCGACTCATGACTGTTTTGCTTAACGCGGGCGCTACGAGGAAAAGCTAGTAAATGTTGTTACTACAGTTGGGACAGGGTTTAAAGACTCTCAGTTCCACACAGGCTAAGCCACGGAAAATACTGCTGGACCTAAATTTTCTTCTAAAGTAAACACCCCAAGTCCCAGCTTTTCACCTACTGGCTTTAGCCTATACTGAAAGCCACCTGGGTCTGGGGCAAGAGGTAGACAGTTCTTAGCCTGTCCCTCTAATCATGCACCGTACCGTCAGGCATGACTGCGCCTCGGAGGTTTGCACGAGTTAAGTCGGCATAAGTGAGATCTGTGTTGCTGAGATTTGCACGGCTAAGATTCGCTTTGCTGAAGTTTGCACCTTTTAGTTTGGCGGCTCTCAGATCAACACCCTCTAAGTTTGCTTTGCTCAGGTTTGCCCACCTTAAATCCGTTCCTCGTAGTGACGCTTCCTGCAGATTTGTATTGAATAGATAGGCGCGAGTCATGTATGCCTCTCCGAGGTCTGTCTGCGCCAGGTTAGCTTCATACAAAGAAGCCCCGATAAATTGAGCCTGGTAAAGAGTGGCGTTACTGAGGTTTGCGTTACTGAGGTTTGCTTGATACAGATCGGCTTGGCTAAGGTTAGCTTTTGCCAGCTTTGCTGCGGTCAGGTCTGCCCAGCGCAAACGAGTATTGCTCAGGTTTGTGCCAATCAGGTTAGCTCTGGTCAGGTCTGCTCGGTTAAGCGTCGTTCCTCGCAGGTCAGCCCCAATCAGGTTTGCTCCAGTCAAATCAGCTTCTTTAAGGGTTGCCCTTCTCAAGTCAACGACAACCAGCTCAGCTGCGTAGAGATTTGCCCCACTTAGTTCTGCGGCTTGTAAATCAGCGTTGCTGAGGTTCGCCCTGCTGAAATCGGCGGTGGTTAGTTTAGCGTCCCTGAGGATGGCTCGACTTAAATCGGCATTGCTCAGGTTTATTCCTGGCAAATTTGCGCCGTGCAAGTCTGCTTCACTCAGGTCGAGTTGAATTTCAGGGTTTTGGATTCTCCAGGAAGTCCACTTAGCACTTTGGAGGAGCGACAGATGTTCAATCCTTGCCATCGGAAAGCCTCATTCCTTGTGCCCGCCAATCGGGTTTTCTCGCCCAAAGACGTTTTCCATTGCCGCGATCGCCGCCTGAGAACCCGCCAAAATATCTTGCTCTTCGCCGCCCAAATAAAGTCGCCCAAAGCTGCCAACTGCTTGCACCTGAAGAATATTGATCAGTGCTGCCTTTTCTGCCTCGTTTGCGGCTAAAGCGGCGTAGGCAGCAGGCTGAACTTCTAGCACGTAAAGCGTTTGCCCTGCCAGGAGCATTTGTCCGCGACGGTTGCGGTTGATCAGTTGCGCCTGGTGGGCATCAATATTGCGAATGATTTGGCTGGAAACGACAGACGGCTTGAGGCGATCGCGCTCTTGCACACCTAATGCTTCAAGAATCGCTTTGCCTGCGGCACGAGTTTCTCCTTGGCGGTTAGAATGCACCTCCAGTAGCCCGTATAGCCGTTCGACAAACTGCACCCCTGGACGAACGACCGCAGACTTAAGCGCTACATCTGTGATCCGGTTAATTTCAACACCAGGTGAGATCTCTACCCACAGAGAGGCATCTCCTGGTAACGGCAGAAACCCTAGTGAGACTGTGCCAATGTAGGCAGCGTGCTGAGACTGCAAACTGTCTAAATATACGTAACTGCGAAGTTCTACGCCCAATCTGCGATCTCCGTGTGCTGAGGTCAAACTCCTCAATGTGTAACGATTTGAGTTTACCGCGCTATTCGACTCTTAAGGATGTTATTCGATAGCTTTGCGGAAACGAGCAATAAAAAAACCGTCCATATCGCGCTGATGACACCAAACTTTGAGCCATCCTTCTGGAGTGACAAAAGCATCGCCAGGAGGGTGAGACGGCGGCTGAATCACCCATTCTGAATGGCGAGATAGGAAGGACTGGGCGATCGCCTCATTCTCGGCAGGATGCAGCGTACAGGTGGAATAAACTAGCACTCCGCCTGGTTTGACCCAGGTTGCTGCCTGGTCAAGCAATTCGGTTTGCAGTTGGGCTAATTCCTGGACGGTTTCTGGCGTTTGTCGCCAGCGGGCATCGGCATGGCGGTGCAGGGTTCCTAGCCCTGAACAGGGAACGTCGAGCAGCACCCGATCTGCTTGTTGAGCAAATTGAGTAAATTGACGGCTATCTCCAGCACAGGTCTGGATGCAGGTCAGCCTCAGTCGTTCTGCATTCTGGCGTAGTTTTTTCAACCGCGAAGCATAGCGATCGCATCCCCAAACAATGCCGCGATCGCCCATCAATTCAGCGATGTGCGTTGTTTTGCCGCCTGGAGCCGCACAGCCATCAACAATCATTTCCCCTGGCTGCGGGTCAAGCAAATGACCTACCAGTTGAGCGCTGCTGTCCTGTACGGTCCAATAGCCCTCCCGGAAGCCGGGTAGGTTCTGAATTGACCCCGAATTATCCAACAATCGCAGTGATTGAGGCAGTGCGGCGACCGTAGTGGTTTTGATTCCCACCTCTTGCAGCGCTGATTGAACCTGTTCTAAAGAAGCTTGCAGTGGATTAACTCTTAAGTCAATGTGAGGCGATCGGTTCAGCCATTCACAGAGCATTTCCGTTTCCTCAAAGCCCAATTGCTCCAGCCAAACCTGCACCACCCAGTCGGGGTAGCTGTACAGTACTGCCAGTCGATTGACCGGATCGTCGGGTAGCTGTAGCGGGTCGCCCGTTTCTGCAAGCCGAAGATATTGGCGCAACAGCCCATTGACAAACCCTGCCAATTTCTCAAAGCTGTTTTGCTTTGCCAGATCAACCGTTGTATTGACTGCTGCCGCTGCCGGAATTTGATTGAGATAGCGCAGTTGATACAGCCCTAAATGCAAAATAGCCCGTAAATCGGGAGGCTGCTGATACGATCGCCGCTTTGCAAGTTGGTCAATTAGAGCATCCAACGTTCTTTGTCGTCTAACGCTGCCGTAGACCAGCTCTGTCACCAGGCGGCGATCTGGAGGGGCTGGTTCTGACCGCTGTAAAGCACGGTCTAACGCTATATCTGCAAATGCGCCCCGATGGACTGATCGGAGTGCGAGAAAGGCCGCTTGCCGGGGATTTTGAGTCACTGAACCATTCGGACGAGAGCAAACACCACACAATAGCCCAGCGAAAACTCTCGTAGGCTATTGCCTTGAGATTTTAGCGAATTTAGCTTCATTCCATCGGGTGATTTGTCCGGATGAAGATAAATCCCCCGATGGAATGAGATCTACGTTTTCGGTATATTCACTTACGAAATGGATGCACTTCAAAGCGATGTATAGATCAGGACTACACAGCCAAGGTCGGTGAGAAGTCCTGGCGTAAGTCCTATTTAAAGGTTCTTGATTTCGGAGGGATTTCTATGATTCATCACATTTCTATCTCTGCCAGCAATCCGCTTCATGTTGCTGAGGTTTTGGCTGAATTGTTGGACGGCTGCGCTGCCCCCTTTCCACCTCATCCAGGTAGCTACATGGCGCTTGCCCTGGATGAACATGGAACTTTAATCGAAGTTTATCCGGCTGGAACTGAACTGCTGCCAGGAACTGACACTGAACAGGCAACTTTCTCTACCAATGCGTTTGCCTACAGTTTTGGTGCAGTTCACGCTGCAATTTCAGTGCCTGTTAGCCAGGAAAAGATTCAGGAAGTGGCTCAACGGGAAGGGTGGCGATCGCTCCACTGCAGTCGGGATGGACTGTTTGAAGTGATTGAACTATGGATCGAAAATACGATGATGATTGAACTGCTGCCGCCATCGATCGCCTGTCAGTATCTAGAGTTTGTGCAGCCCGAAAACCTGAAGCAAATGCTTTCTGCTGTCGCAGTTCCAGCATGAGTCTAGAAGTCTGAGTTTGTTACCCAGCACGGAGTAGGGGAGTAGCATTTGGGCAGTGTATTACGCTTAATTCAAGTAACTTACTTATCGACTGCTACACCCTGATGATGGAACTCTAGGATCTCACATTCCTCCAAACCTGCGCCGCGAACGAAACCGATTTTCTAAACTTAATGGACCTGAACCAAACGCTGTCACCATCAGAAGTCCACCCAGAATAGCCAGGTTTTTGAAGAATTGTGTAACCTGCATTCCCTCTGCAAAATTGGTGTGAAAGAGCAGCGTCGTCGGAATCAGAAACAAGATGAGTAACAGCGCGCCCCACTTGGCTTTGTAACCCAGCAAAACCAGGACAGCGCCAACCAATTCAAATACGATCGCACCTACCGTCATCAGGGCTGCGAGAGGCAAGCCTGCCCCTGCAATTTGTTCTTGCGTGCCAGCAAAATCAAGTACTTTACCTGCTCCAGAGCGAAGAAAGATCACTGCCAGACAGGTGCGAGCGATGAGCGGAATGATTTTTTGCAAGTCCATCGGCTTACCTCTAAACCCGTTGTCTGTTGTAAATCTGGCGAACTTCGTCCGATTTATGATCTGGCGTTGGGTAAGTTTCAGCGATCGCCCTCGAAGTAGGCGACACAAATCGAGCAGGGCGATCGCGCAAAACATAATCCCACAGCCAATCAATCAGAACCTGTAGGCGATTGCGAAATCCAGGTAAATAAACAAGATGAACTCCCAACCATAGTAGCCATGCGGGGAACCCAATAAAGACGAATTTGCCAATTTGGGCTGCTGCCGCATTTCGCCCAATCATGGCGATCGCTCCCTTGTTCCAATACTTAAACGGAACGGGCTGTCGCCCTATCAGTTGCCGCCGAATATTTTTTGCGGCTGCTCTTCCTTGCTGAATCGCAGCCGGAGCCACCATCGGCAACGGTTGACCGCTTTCTTTGAGCAGTGCGAGATCTCCTACTCCATAAACCTCTGGATGATCTGGCACCTGGAGAGTCGGCAAAACTGTCACCTTCCCTTTGTCACCCGTCGGTAAACCCCATTGCCGCAAGAGTGAATTAGCCTGTACTCCTACAGTCCAAATCGGACTTTCTGTAAGAATGATGCGTCCGTCGTGCAAATGCACGGTACCGGAAGTGACTCGGTTTACCTTTGCGTCCAGGATGACTTTCACGCCCATTTTTTGAAGCTGACGCTGGGTATAACGCTGCGATCGCTCTGGCATGTCCCTCAGCAAGCGGCTTCCCGATTGCACCAGTAGCACCTTCACCTGACGAAAATCTAAAACTGGATAGTCCCGCTTGAGAGAATTGTCGAGCAATTCAACCAATGCACCTGCCAATTCGATGCCTGTTGGACCGCCACCAATGATTGTAAAGGTCAATAGCTGCCGTCTGCGTTCTGGGTTTGACTCATAGGATGCCTGCTCAAAGCAACGCAAAATGTGATTGCGAAGGGCGATCGCCTGTCTCAAATTGTCCAGCCGAAATGCATATTCTGCTGCCCCCGGAACGCTAAGAATCTGGGTAACGCTTCCCGTCGCCAAGATCAAAAAATCGTAGAAAATAACGGTGCGATCGGTTTCTACAGATTGTTGAGCAAAATCAATTCGTTTTACTTCTGCTTGCAAAAACTGAGTATTTGGCAGCTTTCGCAAGATATTGCGAATTGGGTAAGCGATTTGCTCTGCTCCCAGTTCAGCCGTCGCAACCTGATAAAGCATGGGGCTGAAGGTGTGGTAATTGTTTCGGTCAATTAGCAACACTTCAACTGCTGAGCTAGCAACACTTTGCACCGCCGATAGCCCACCAAATCCCGCTCCAATGATCACGATTCGAGGGCGCTTTTGCGTACTTATGGTCAGTTCCTCAAGGAATGACCGCCAATTGCCAAGTATTTTTGCCTGACGGTCGTGATCTACACGTATCTTTACATAATTCTTAAGGGCAAGCTGCTAGCTAAATCACAGATGGGATCTTGCGATGCACCACTCACGCTAGAGGGAAGGCGAGCGCAAGTTTTCTAAGATAAAGGAAGCAAAACGGGTGACAGTAGGTGACCGTATGAGTCAGCAAAATTCTTCTAGCTGGGATTTGGGACGCTTTATTAAAACGCTGTCCTACTTTGGAGCGATCCCCTTCCTAAGCAGTGTCGATTGGTTCCAGCAGTGGCTAGGCAGTCGTCCTGACCCAAAGGTGGATCGCTCTGCGATTTCCTACGGCACCTCTGCAAAAACCGCCACTAGTTTCTTAACTGATCCCAAGCTAGGCAACATTCTCGTCGTGGGTGCGGCTGAAGCCCTGGGTCACCAGGTGGTGCAGCAGTTGGTCGATCAGGGCTACCGGGTACGATCGCTGTTCACGCCGACTGAGGAAGTCTCAACTCCATCCCAAAATCAAATAGAACCTGTGCAAGCAGATCTTGCCAGCCCTGAAGCAATTTCCGATGTCCTGAAAAGCGTGAGCGCAATTATCTGTGTGAATGGACCAGAGTACTTTTTGCCTCGCCTGATTGATGCAGCCGCAGATAGTCTAAATCGACCGGGTCAGCTTGTTTTCGATTTCACTAACCCCACCAGTGACCTTAAGGAAGTTTGGGGTGCGCTGGATGATGTTGTCATGGGCGGTACGAGTCAAAGCAGCATTCGTTTAGATACTGACGGTGCCGTATTTTCTGGAACCGTCTCAACTGCAAACTCTGGCGGTTTTGTCTCCGTTCGTACGCGCAACTTTGAGCCGCCGCTCGACCTGTCTCAAGCAGAAGGAGTTGAGCTGTGCGTGAAAGGGGATGGCGATCGCTACAAGCTATTGCTGCGGAGCGAATCGGGCTGGGACAGCCTTGCCTACAGCTATTCGTTTGACACGATCCCAGACACCCAAATGCTGATTCGGGTTCCTTTTTCAGCGCTGATCCCGGTATTTCGAGCTAAGACGGTAAAAGACGCTCAATCGTTTGATTCCAGCCGAGTCTATGCCTTTCAGCTAATGCTCAGCAAGTTTGAGTATGATGGCGCGCTCAATCCTCACTTCTCACCTGGACCGTTTCAGCTTCAAGTGAAATTTATCAAAACCTACAAAATCTCTGAGTTGCCGCAGTTTATTCTGGTCAGTCCCGTGGGCGCTTCTGATGCAGAAGCAGAATCAAGATTACGTCAAAGTGAAATCGCTTACACGATTGTAAAACCGTCCTCATTAACGGATGAAGCGGGGGGGCGATCGCTCCTCTTTACGTCAGACAGTCTCCCAGAAAACCTTGACCAGCAAAACAAAATTAGCCGTGAAGATGTCGCAGCCGTTTGCGTCCAATCGCTTTCCCACTCTCAAGCTCGTAACACTACCTTTCTGGTTACAGAAGCCGAAGACAATTGCGCTTCCCGTGACTGGGATTGCTTGTTCTCTCAACTGAAACCCAATCTGTAAACACTCGCAAAAAACAATTTTTTCCCGTTTTCTCGTTCTAAGGCTTTGCCTTGTAGTGCCTATAAACTGGTTGACTGACAAATCTTCTGATGTAGGTTGGGTGAAGCGAATGCGTAACCAACAGAATCCAGGTGGATGTTGGGTTGCACGTTGTTTCACCCAACCTACGAGCTAACCCATAGTTTGGGAAGTTTTGTCAGTCAACCAGGTCTATAAATGAGGCTCCGCCTGTGGGAGTCCCAAGAAGCAGAGCCTCACTATGAAACATCTCCAGGCTCTACCTGGAGACCACATTGACAAGAGGTTACAGGCTAAACCCATGTCCCCTACTAGAAGGTGATTTTCTCCAGAGATGCAATGAACTGTGTTTCTCCCGAAGAGGGTAGAAGATGCTAGTTGCCACCAAAGTGCTTAACGATCGCCTCTGCGAATTCTGAACACTTCAGCGGTGAGTCTACCGGAGGTTCCATCAGTCGTGCTAGGTCATAGGTCACTTCACGGTGCGAAATTGCTGCTCCAATTCCTTGCTTGATCAGGTCGGCCGCTTCCTGCCAACCCATATATTCCAGCATCATCACTCCCGACAAAATGACGGAACCCGGATTAATCCGGTCTAATCCAGCGTGTTTAGGAGCCGTGCCGTGGGTCGCCTCAAAAATCGCGCAGTTGTCGCCGATATTTGCTCCTGGTCCCATTCCTAACCCACCCACGATCGCCGCTGCTGCATCCGACAGATAGTCTCCGTTCAGGTTCATGGTCGCCAAAATCGAATATTCATCAGGGCGAGTCTGAATTTGCTGAAAAATGCTGTCAGCAATTCGGTCATTCACCATGATCTTGTCTTTCCACTGCCCGCTGCCGTGGGTTTCCCAGATGGCATCCAGTACTGCCTGTACCTCTTTGCAAACATCAGCTTTTTTCTCGGCCGTCAGAGCATCGTAGCCTGGTTCAATTTGACGGGCATTATCCTCCACGCTCAGATCCGGGTTGCGCTCCTTGTTACCTAAAATCCAGGATTCTCGCTCAGTCACGCACTCATTCCGAAACTCAGTTGTGACCAACTCATAGCCCCAGTCTCGAAACGCCCCCTCGGTGTATTTCATGATGTTGCCTTTGTGCACCAAAGTCACCATCTGCTTGGACTTGGGCAACCGAAGGGCGTGTTTCATGGCACGACGCACTAATCGCTGAGAACCCGTTTTGCTGATGGGCTTAATGCCAATTCCCGAATCGAGGGGAATTTTCTTCTTGCCATGCTCAGGTGTAGCCGGGATCAGGTCTTCGTTGAGTAGCTTGATCAGGCGATCGCCCACCTCGCTACCCTGCCGCCATTCGATCCCCAGATAAATATCTTCTGTGTTTTCCCGATAAACAATTACATCTAGCTTTTCGGGGGTCTTATGAGGGGAAGGCGTACCTGCATAGTATGTGCATGGACGGACACAGGCGTAGAGGTCATGAATCTGCCGTAGGGCCACATTGAGCGATCGAATTCCGCCGCCAATTGGAGTGGTCAAGGGCCCCTTGATTGCCACGCCATACTCCCGGATGGCAGTTAGCGTATCTTCTGGCAAGTACTGATAAGTCCCGTAAACCTCACAGGCTTCGTCCCCAGCATAAACCTTGAACCAGACAATCTGTCGCTGGTCGCCATAAGCCTGTTTGACAGCAGCATCAAAAACTCGTTGAGCAGCAGGCCAAATATCTACTCCCGTGCCATCTCCTCGAATAAAAGGGATGATCGGGTTGTCTGGAACAATGGGTTCGCCGTTCTCAAAGGTAATTCGCGATCCAACATTGGGAGGAACAATTTTTTCGTACATGGTTGCAGCAACTCCTGCTTGCTAGCGATTCTGTAGCTTCCCTGGCAGATTAGCAAACTTCCTGCCCCACAACGGTGTTAGACTTGATTTTTTCGTCTGCCTTTTTGCTGTATCACCAAAGCTGTAAAGCTAAAAGGGTACTTTTGCTCAGAATCAATGGTTTGAATTAGAATTCAGATCTTTGACTAAGGTGAATATTGCCGCGTTGCTGTTTAAGAAAGACTAGAAAGAGAAGTTTTACGATTCGTGATCCTAAGATAAAAAAGAGTAAGGCTAGTTCTATCGCTCTGTGCTGTGACGGCTGTGTAAATCTGCATGAAGAAAATTCTGATTGTTGATGACGATATCACCTTAAAAACTGCCTTGATCCGCTATCTGGAGAATCGGGGATATTCGGTTCAAAATGCTAGCTCTGGCGTTGAGGCGATGGAGCTGTTTGAGCAAAATCCGCCTGATTTGGTCGTTTCTGATGTCATGATGCCAGAGATGGACGGGTTAGAGTTTTGCCGCCGCTTGCGAAATACTCGCTTTGGGCAGTTGGTGCCGTTCATTTTCCTATCGAGCCGTAAAGATATTGACGATCGCATTCAGGGGCACAAAATGGGGGCAGATGACTATCTGGCAAAGCCCTTTGAGCCGCGAGAGTTAGTTGCCAAAATCGAAGCTCAGTTAGAGCGATCGCGTCGAATTCATTCAGAAATCGTGCGGTTGATGCAGCAGTCCGAAAATAATACTGCTGAGCAGCCCAGTGTCGCAACACCTTCTCCCCTGCCGCTTACACCAGCCGAGGAAAAGGTATTTTGGGAAGTGATTCAGGGCTTTACCAATAAGCAGATTGGCGACCGCCTATTTGTTAGCCCTCGCACCGTACAGACGCACCTCAGCAACATTCTTAGTAAACTCCACCTGGAAAACCGTTCCCAACTCATTCGCTTTGCCTTTGAGCGAGGCTACAGTTCTCCAGGTGAACAAACACCAGAGGAATAGCATCTTCCTTACCCCTAATGCATTTTAGGGGAGCTTATAGCTTGCCACCCGTAGCACTAGCTCTCCCTCCTCAGGATTGCGGCTAAAGACAAAGGCTCCTTCCTCCGTTTCACCACCAGAAAGAAAATCGATTTGTTGTTCACCCGATTCTTCAACTTCGCCATCAATGCGAAGTTCAGCAATCACTTGCACTGATTCGGCTGTTCCCCCGCCAACATTCTCAATTTCAAACGGCACGTAGAATTGTCCCGAAGCTTCTCGCACCGCACCCTGACTAGAAACTGTAATGTCAGGAGGTTGCTGCTTTTGTTCATCAAACCAGATATACAGCACGAGTCCCACAATCATGGCTAAAATCAAACCAGCAATGCCAAACGTGGTCTGTTCTGCAAGCGAGCGCGGACGTTTCTGTGGCGAAGCTTCAGAGGGTTGCTGGTCAGGAGAATGGGCTGGGGTTCGGGTCATACTGCCAACCTTCCCGCTGCACCCCCAACTGTTGCAGGCAATCCTAGGATGAGCGTGTATTGTAACCACATTGTCCAGGGGTCGCCAAAGCTCAGTTGGTGGAAGAACCACAGCATAAATGCTGCTGCTGCCAATGAAACTAAATAGCAAGCAAGCGTTTCACTCATTGGGCGCTGGAAGATACCCTGTTGCTGCATCCGTTTTTGCTGATCAGCAAAACCCGACTGAAACACAATGCCATAAGAAATGATCAACGAAGCCGCGATAATAGCAAGCAGCCTTCCTCCTGAGACGGCACTGGCTAACATTACAACTTCATCAGTGGGAGCAATATTTAAAGCAATCACAGCAGCACCGATTAAGGTTGCCCCAATGTCGCTAAAGGTGGCGTTGATTTCGCTTTTGTAGGAGCGTTGCCCCTCATTACCACCTCGATCTCCCCTTAGAAATTGATTTGCTAGCGCCACCCCTAGTGTAAATGGCAAACTCTCGAATAGCACTTTGCCTAACATTTCATCTAGAGAGACATCAGAATTGATTTCACGGAGTAAAGTCAGCATTACCGTTGCACAAACGATGCCAATAGAAATGGCTTCAACACTGTTTCTAGCTGCATCGATCGCCCGAATTTTCTCAATCTTACGAAATCCTGCAGTGCGATTAAGTAGAAATATAACGATGTAGGTAATTGCGATCGCCAGTAGCATCAGGGGTGGCTCAACAACCGAGCCAATCCACCAAACTTCCATTGTGTAGAGCAGTGGAATACCAAACAGAAAACCACCGCAAGCGCCACGGATAATGTCGTCAAGCTCGTTGAGCCAGACATTTTTGCGGTGTTTTTTTGCTGTATCCATAACCCTTTCTTAACTGGTTTTCCTATTGTGTCATAGATAGGAAAACCATTTGATACTTAGTAATAGAGAAGCGATCGCCCTGTTCAGTTTCTACTAATCCCCTTCTCCTCCTTCCCCAGTTTCCCCCTCTTCAGCTTCTCCCTCTTCAACTTCTCCCTCCTCAGCTTCTTCCTCAATTTCCTCACCTAGTCCACCACCCTCTTCAGCTTCAGGTGCATTAGGCGCGCAACCCACAGCAACAACCACTAGAAAGGCAGCCACAACCCAACCCATCAGGGCTTTAAAGGGACTGCGGGTAAAAGTGTTAATCATAATTGGTCTCTACATGCTAGCTAGAATGAAACGTTGCAGTTACATGAGCAATTTTGGAGGCAAACCCGTGCCCCCTTCATCTATCGTGAGTTTAGTTTCCTGATTGTATGGAAACAAGCGAGCTAGCGCTTCTCGAACGTCCACTCCAATGCCTCAATCGGTGCCTGTTGAAGTGCCTCCCTCAACTCTGTGTTACTGTCAAACTTCACCTGTGACAACTTACAGGTTTCTACGTTCACAGTAAACTCCTCATCCTCAAAGGGCCAAGGTCTAATCGTGACGCGGTTATCACGAAACTGAATCACGTCATACCGCTTTCCATCTGGACCTTTACTCACTTCCAATGCTCGCTCATCTTCAGGAAGCTTTTGCTGGCAGAGGATGAGCGAGAGGCGATCGCACCACTGCATAAAGGCATAAGCCGCATCCACATCCTCTTTAGGAATTTCCAACTCCTTTTGATACTGCTGCTGAAGCTCAAGTTGTTCATCTAAGAACTTGTCTAGTTCTTTTGATGTTCCACGGCTCGGCTCTGTCAGGCGGCTGATGTGCATAGAAGTCATCAGAGTAACCCACCGCCCTCGATAGCGCGAACTTTCGATCTGCTCAGACAACTGCTCAACCGAAATTCCCTGCTCAAGGGTAAAGTCCAACGGTGTGCCTGCTCTAGTTAGTTCATTTCCCTCCCATTCACGCTCCAAGTCATCGTGGTGAGAAATTGCTGCCACAGTTTCATACAGACGAGGAGGTGCATCTTTTCGTCGCCACTGCCCTGCTAGCTGTGCTGCCAGCAATGCATGGGCACGGTGATAAATCACTTGCCATCCGTCCTGCTCCAAATTCACAATCATCACTTCATCCTTAAAGCCGAAAGCACGCTCAAAAGGCACCCAAAAACTGCCTTTCAAGAACGTCAAGAAATATAAAGCACTGTTCAGAATAGCTTTTGTGTTTCAGTTCATCACTCCATCGCTTGGCTGAAATCTTTGAGTATTGCGGAATTTCCTGTTACTCCCTAAGCAAAATCTCAGTGCGCACCTAGACTAGTATAAATTTATACTCTAATTGCGTAAGTAAAGCTTCTTAATCCAGAAGAGCAAACAGAAACTCAAGTATTTTTCTGGTTATTAGGAGGGGGGTGACTTTATTACCTTAAATACGAAGTTTCTAATTCCTGGTTAATTCCTATGGCTCGCATCAAAGGTAACTCTAAGAAGAACTCTCTCAAAGGCACTGAAGGCAAAGACAACCTTCGCGGATTCAGCGGTAATGATCGCTTAATGGGGCAAAAGGGAAATGATGTCCTTGATGGTGGCACGGGTAAAGATGCTCTCTTCGGTGGCTTGGGCAACGACACTTATGTCGTGGATAATAGTGGCGATCGCTCCATTGAGTTGGCAAATCAAGGAACTGACATAGTTCAGTCATCTGCCAGTTACAGGCTGGGTAAGCACGTTGAACATCTCGCTCTAAAAGGCAACAAGGCAATCAAAGGAATAGGCAATTCACTGAATAACCATCTCACTGGTAATGCAGGCAATAACCTGCTCAGCGGTTTAGCAGGAAAGGATCGTTTAAGAGGTGGTGCTGGTAATGACGTTCTTGATGGCGGAGTAGGTCAAGATGTGATGATTGGAGGAGTAGGCAACGATACTTACGTCGTCGATAACCTCAAAGACAAAGTCGTAGAGGGAGGCAATCAAGGGATTGATAACGTTCGCTCCTCGATCAGCTATAGTTTGGGCAATCATGTAGAAAATCTAGTTTTGATAGGCACTCAAAACCTAGACGGGAGAGGAAACAGCCTCGCCAACACCATCACCGGCAACAGCGGTCATAACGTGTTGAATGGTGATGCAGGTGCAGATACTTTGACGGGTGGAATGGGCGATGACACTTACCTGGTTGACAACGTCGCAGATGCCACAATTGAACTTGCCAATGGTGGTATTGATCGGGTTAGAACAGCTTTAGCTGATTACAAATTAGCTGATAACATCGAGTATCTGGAATTTACGGGCACCAAAAACTCTAACGGCATCGGAAACGACTCAGCCAACACTATCATCGGCAACGTTGGCAACAACGTTTTGGACGGTGCAGCAGGAGCAGATAAACTGATTGGTGGACTTGGTAACGACCTCTATATCGTCAGTGATGCAGGAGATTTAGTCGTTGAAGCCGTAGGAGAAGGGGTTGATCTGGTTAAGTCTAGCCTCGCTGATTACACGCTCACCGCTCAGGTAGAAAACCTGCTTCTAGTTGGTAATGCTATCAAAGGTACAGGTAATGACTTAGTAAACACCATTACTGGAAGCACTGCTGACAACGTTCTAGATGGTGCAGCAGGAGCAGATAAACTAATTGGTGGACTCGGCAGCGATACCTATTTAATCGATAATGCTGGAGACCTTGTAGTGGAGTTAGTGAATGAAGGTATTGACGTAGTTCGCTCTACTCTCACTGACTACACCCTGACTCAGCAGGTAGAAAACCTGGAGTTGCTTACTGGAGCAGTCAATGGTGCAGGAAATGATTTAGCGAATACGCTTATCGGCAATGCCGCTAACAATATCTTGTCTGGCGGTGCTGGTGCTGACTCTCTTGTTGGCGGTGCTGGCGCTGACAAGTTAATTGGTGGCTTAGGCATTGATACGCTTACGGGTGGCGCTGGAATTGACACCTTTGCGCTCTTGGATACAAGCAAAGATATCATCACCGATTTCAATGCAGGAGAAGACATTATTGCTCTGGGGCAAACTGCCTTTGGGTTGGTTGATCAAGTAGTTGGTTCAGTCTTAAGTGCAGATCGGTTAGTAGTAGTTGATAGTGATGCATCAGCGTTGCAAGGTGCTTCTGGTCTTTTATCTAATTTGTTGGTTGGAGCAACTCGCCTCATCTATAGCACTGAGAGCGGCAAGCTGTTCTATGATGCGAATGGTACGAATGCACTAGGAGCTGTGAATGGTCTTGGCGAGAATGGTGGGCTAGTTGCCACCCTGGATAAAGCACTTGGAACTGTACCAACTCTTACTAACGCTAGTTTTGTGGTTAGCTCAATCGTATAAGTAATAATGTTTCTCTAAAAAGAGGCTACAGATGGAAAGGTACCCTTCCATCTGTAGCCCTAATTTTTGAAATTGGTATAACAGTCATATACGACTAGATTGGGCTGAGTAAGTAAACATAAAGAGCCTCCATACCTTCAGGTATGGAGGCTCTTTATGTTTAAGAGGTCTGTTCATCTGGTGGGTCCCGTTTGTCCTAGCGTTTTAAGTTGATTGGAGTAGGGAACTCTATGATCAGGGGTCATTTCTTTAGGAAAATTAGACACGGGCGATGACTACAATTCTTGTAATCGAAGATGAAGTATCACTTAGGGAGGAAATTTCTGAACTGCTCGAACTTGAGGGCTTCCAGATTACCAGTGCTGAAAATGGGTTGGCTGGTGTTCAGATGGCAAAGGAGCTACTACCCGACTTAATCGTTTGTGACGTAATGATGCCTGAGTTGGATGGGCATGGCGTCCTATCCCAGCTTCGTCAAGAACCGGCTACAGCTTTAATTCCTTTTATTTTTCTAACCGCTAGGAACACGGTTGAAGATTTCCGGCAGGGGATGAAGTTAGGAGCCGATGATTACATTGTTAAGCCCTTTAAGCGAACTGACTTATTAGATGCGATCGCCACTCGGCTTACTAAACAAAATTTAATCGTGCAACTACAGCAAAAGATTGCAACGTTGAACCAAAGTAATTTAGAGAAAGACGACTTCCTCAATACTGCATCCCACGAGTTACGTAACCCAGCCACCAACATTCTGATGGCAATTCAAATGCTGAAGAAAGCTCCCACTAAGGAGCGGCTACAGCGCTATCTGGAAGTTTTGCAAGCAGAGTCTAACCGTGAACTGGAACTAATTGATGACTTATTGGATTTGCAGCGCTTGGAAACTGATTCGCACCCTGCTAACGTTGAAACAATAAAATTGCAAGACTGGGTTCCAGCCGTTGCAGAACCTTTTCAAGTTCGTACTCAGGCTCGTCAGCAGACGCTGCAAATTAATGTGCCGCCTTACTTGCCTACGGTCACAGTAGATTCTGCCAACTTAAAGCGTATGTTAGCTGAATTACTCAACAACGCCTGCAAGTACACGGCTCCTTCTGGAAAAATTGCTCTAGAAGTTTATCGTGCGCCACAAGCTTCAGCGACGCTCAACTCTAGTTTAATTATGCTAGTCATCAGCAACGAAGCTGATATTCCTGATATTGCGCTGCCACGTCTGTTTGACAAGTTTTACCGAGTGCCAAATGCCGATCGCTGGCAACAAGGCGGCAGTGGTTTAGGGTTAACGTTAGTTAAAAAAATTGTTGAACGACTCGACGGCAACATCGAGGTCACGAGTGAAGCAGGATGGGCTCAGTTTACGGTTCAATTTCCCACTTCTTGAATACTAGTCAAGGGGCTGAAACAGTTTAAGCTACTCCATTTGAAGGAGGTATGATTGTCTCTGTTTTCCTAGCATTATGACAGAAAAGACAACCATATCAACTCATTAAAGCTTCTGTTATGGATAAGCAAAACAACGATCAAATTAAACAACCCACCCAACCAGAAGACGTTAAACCAGAGCAGAAAAAAGCGATTAAGGAAGAGATGCGTAAGGGTGGAAAGCACCTGACAGCTAACCCTGGCGATCGCATTTCCGATGAACCTCAAACCATTGAAGAAAAAGCACAACAGGTCGCTGTAGATACTGCAGATATTACAGGTGATCACATCACCGTTCCAACTTATTTCATCGTAGATGAACCGGATGGCGAAAAGAAAGCTCTACATCATGTAAAAGATGCAGAAGAGATTTCAGATGTCATTCGCCAAGCTCGTGTCGATGAAGATGGCAACCGTGTCTGGTGGTAAGTAAAGACAAGTAGTCCTGAATTACTAAGAGTTTCAGTAGTGAGTTTAATTTGCACTACTGAAACTCTTAGTTGGTGTGCATGCCAAAGTGAATGTTTGAATAAATTGCAGTTTAGTTCCCAATAGTTAGGATATAAAACAATGCCTCAGAAGCAGAAAACCAAGGAAAAAGCACAGCAACCCCCTCAGCATCAGGAGCAGCAACCTGGAAGCGAGGAGGCAATGAATCCTAAACCTCAAGCTCAAGATTCGAGCTATCAAGGCAGCAATAAACTCAAAGATAAAGTTGCTTTGATTACGGGTGGTGATAGCGGGATTGGGCGTGCTGTTGCACTTGCTTTTGCTAAAGAAGGAGCAAAAGTCGCGATTGCCTACCTAAATGAACACGAGGATGCTGAGAAAACAAAACAGCAAGTTGAGCAGGAAGGTGCTCAGTGTGTCTCAATGGCGGGCGACATTGGAGACGAGCAGTTTTGTCAGCAGTTAATTCAGCAAACTGTCGACGAATTTGGACAAATCGATATCCTGATCAACAACGCTGCCGAACAGCATCCACAAGATAGCATTGAAAAGATTAGTGCAGAGCAACTAGAGCGAACTTTTCGAACTAACATCTTCTCAATGTTTTATCTCACCAAAGCTGCTCTACCTCACCTAAAAGAAGGCAGTGCGATCGTTAACACAACTTCTGTAACCGCATACAAGGGAAGCCCTGAACTGCTGGACTATTCTTCTACAAAAGGTGCCATTGTTGCGTTTACTCGCTCTTTGTCTCAAGCATTAGTCGAGAAAAAAATCCGAGTGAATGCAGTTGCTCCTGGTCCGATCTGGACACCTCTGATCCCTGCGACTTTCCCTGAAGATAAAGTAGAAAGCTTTGGGCAGCAGGTGCCGATGAAGCGAGCCGGACAGCCAGAAGAAGTTGCTCCAAGTTACGTGTTTCTAGCGTCAGATGACTCATCCTATATTACTGGACAGGTGATTCATCCTAACGGTGGTACCGTAGTCAACGGCTAATTCGTTTGGGGTTACTGCCTTTGGGAACTTAGAGCTTGACGGTGCAGTAGTTCGGTGAATGCTTCTGCTGACACTGGTGGACTAAACAAATAGCCTTGCGCTAGATCGCAATCATGTTGGCTGAGAAATGCTAGTTCTGCGGGGGTTTCTACGCCTTCTGCAATTACCTGTAGCTGAAGTTGGTGTGCCATTTGAATGATTGCAGTTGTAATTGCACCGTTTTTGGCATCCTGGCTAATGCTTTTAACAAAAGTGCGATCGATTTTTAGAGTATTAAAGGGAAATCTTTGTAGATAACTTAGGGAAGAATAGCCTGTGCCAAAGTCATCTACAGAGACTCTAATGCTTAGCGATCGCAATTGTTTTAAGGTTTCAATAGCGGAGTCAACATCTTGGACTAAAGCACTCTCAGTCAACTCCAAGTCCAACAGAGCAGGGTCAAGCCCAGTTCGCTGAAGTGTTCGGGCGATCGCCTCGCACAATTTGGGTTGCCCAAACTGATGTGCCGACAAATTAACAGCAATTTGGAGATTGTCAAATCCCTCAGCCTGCCACAACTTCGTTTGCTGGCAGGCTGTTTGTAGAACCCATGCCCCGATTGGAACAATCAGACCTGTAGCCTCAGCCAAGGGAATAAATTCGGCTGGTGAGATCATTCCTCGTTGAGGATGTTTCCAGCGCAGCAAAGCCTCTGCACCTGTGATCATTTTTGTCTTGAGATTGATCTGAGGCTGATAGTAGACTTGAAGCTCTGAACGTTTTAACGCATAACGCAAATCGGCTTCAATCGCAAGTTGGTCAGATGTAACTTTGGTTATTGGTTGATAAACTTTGAACTGACTACTGCCCTGGCTTTTAGCCTCGTGCATGGCAATGTCTGCATGGCGAATCAGGGTATCGATATCATTCCCATCTTCGGGATAGACCGCAATTCCTAAGCAACCTGTTAAGAAAACTGTTCGCTCCTGTACCGTAAAAGGCTGGCTCATGGCCCATAACAAGTTTTGAGCAACACGGGCGATCGCTGAATGAATGTCTTGGGTTTGAGATAATTCCAAGCCCATTGTCCCCAAAACGATGGCAAACTCGTCATCTCCCAAACGAACAACTAAGTTCCTAGAGCCAACAAAAGCTTGCAAACGTTCTGCCATCGTCCTAAGCAGATAATCGCCTAGTTCATATCCTAATGTGCTATTGACTCGGCGGAACTGACTGATATCTAGATATAAAACTGGAATGGGTAAATGAACTCCATCAGTTTCAGCTAATACCTGATGAAAGCGTTCACTTAGCATCAGTCGGTTAGGCAAACCCGTTAGGCTGTCATAGTAAGCGAGTTGGTTGAGAGACTCAGTTGCTTGACTTAGATCGGTTGCATATCGATGAGAAAAGGCTTTTCGTTTAGCCAAGCGTGTGGCGATCGCACCCAACAGTTCCGAACGAGTAAAAGGTTTAGTTAAATAATCATCAGCACCCAATTCCATACCATACCGCAAATCAGACTTGGTTGCCTTAGCTGTGAGAAAAACAAACGGTACTGTCTCTGTTATGGGGTGCTGTCGCAGAGCCGTTAGCACCTCATAGCCATCTAGCTCTGGCATCATGACATCGCACAAAATTAGATCTGGTAACAGTTCCTGAGCAAGCCGTATTCCCTCAGGGCTGGTTTCTGCGGCAATTACCTCAAAACCCTCTACTTCAAGTAGCTCAATGATGCAGGCTCGGACATCTAGTCCGTCTTCAATCACCAAAATTTTGGGCATAATCTTTATCCTGTTTACCTTCCGACTGATTGACCCAAAGGAAGGCGAACCGTAAATGTTGTTCCCACTCCTACCTCACTTTGTACCGTAATCTGTCCACGGTGCAAGTCTACACACTGTTTAACGATAGATAGCCCTAACCCAGTGCCGCCAATTTTTTCAACATTGGTTGCTCGATGAAAGGGCTCGAACAATTTAAGTTGATCTACTAGAGGAATACCGATGCCTGTATCCTGCACCTTAAAAACCGCTTCTTCTACTTGAGTTAAAAGTTCAAATCGAATCACTCCACCCTTCGGCGAGTACTTGATTGCGTTGCAGAGCAAATTACCAAAAATATGTTGAAGCAATTTTTCATCCATATAAACTTGCTCCCCATTTCCCTGACTTATGTAGACAATGGAGTGTTGGCTACCCTCATCGGGTTGTAGCTCTTCTACCAAATTTTGGCAAAAGTGCCCTAAGTTCACCAATTGGGGATTAAACTCTAGTCTTCCCGATTCGGATTGTCCCAGGAACAACACATTTTCTAATAGCTGGGTAATGCGTTGAGTAGAGTTTTGAATTCGCCGAAAATAAATTTGCCTCTTTTCCTCGGTACACCGTTGCCCATAGGTTTCTAGAAGCTCGGCTGACAAAACAATGCTGCTTAAAGGTGTACGGAACTCGTGGGACACCATCGAGATGAAGTCAGATTTGAGCCGATTCAGTTCTCTTTCTTTGAGCAGAGATTTACGAATTTCGCCTTCTGCCTGTTTGCGTTGAATGAATAAGCCCAACTCTGCTGAGGCAGAAATTAACTCAATGAGTCGTTGGTCTTCTTCACGTGCTTCAAACATGTAAAACACTAGAACTGCTAGCACGCGATCGTTTGCCACAATCGGGATACCTAGAGCAGCTTTGAGTCCTGCATTCAAAGCGAGCTTAGCCCGCAGATAAACGTTGCTAGCTTCAGTTGAAACATCACGGCACCATTCTGGGTACTTGGCTGCCCAAACTCGACCTGGAAGACCAACTCCAAGTGGAAAAACAAACTCCCGACTTATAGTTCTAAACTCAGTCAAACCTTCTACTTTGCTGTACCAGACAGGACTACATTCGAGGACCGATTTTTCCGCATTGGGAACCCATGCTTCTCCAATAGCCCAAGTTGTTGCTTCACAAACTTTTTGCAGCGCTACCTGAAGCGCCGAGTGAAAGTCTTCTGACTCAAGAATCGCTTGAGTCATAGTTTGGAGTAACTTAGACTCCTGCTCTGCTTGCTTCCTTAAGGTAATATCTTCTGCAATACCAGCAAAGCGATAGACTTCACCTAATTCATCTCGAATGGGAAAGGCGCGATCTCGGATCCAACGCACAGTCTGGTCAGGACGAACCACGCGATATTCTGTTTCCCAGTCCTGTAGTTCTTGCTCTTGAACTAAGTTTGCTACGTGTTCACGATCTTCTGGGTGGATAGACTCTATCCAAGTCTGCGAGTTAGCGTAAAGGCTTTCACAGCTACGTCCCCAAATCATCTCGTAAGCAGGACTGACATAGATGAGTTGGCTGCGATTTGAGCTAGTGATCCAGAAAACTTCACCGATATTCTCAGCGAGCTGACGAAACTGTTCTTCACTTTGGCGGAGGGCTGATTCTACCTGTTTTAGGGCGCTGACGTCGCGACAAACCGTAAGGACAAACTCAACCTTGCCCTGGCTATCAAACTCTGGAACTAGACGAGACTGGTGATATTTTGTACCTACTGGTGTAGAAAACTCAAATTCAATAGTTTTGGATTGCCCTGTTGAGAAAACGTCCCTCAAGGACCTCTCCCACATCGCTATAGTGTTCTGAGATCCCCATACTTCTCGGTTTGTACGACCAATCAAGCAATCGGGCAACAAGCCAGTTGCTTGAGTGACAGCAGGATTAATGTAAAGATGTCGCAGGTCTCGGTCAAAGCGAGCAATCACATCGGGGGAATGCTCAACCAAAGCTCTAAATTCTTGCTCTCGCCGACGTAGCGCAATTTCTGTCTGCTTACGCTCTTCGCTTTCTCGCAGGGCTATTTCTGTTTGCTCTGCTTGTTCTAAACGCTTGTGTAATTCCGTTTGATAGAGGGCGATCGCCATGTATTTTGCAGCTAGCTGCACTAAATCTAATTCTGCTGCTGTCCATTGACGAGGACGGTTGCACTGATAAAGGCTGATTTCTCCTAGATAAGATTGATGACAGACCAGCGGGACTATAACTGTGGCACCAATCTCACTAGTTTGAATAAATTGCTGAATTTCTGGGGAAAGGATGGTGTCGAGGCGATCGCACACTACTGCATCTCCCTCAGTTAGCTGTAGCTGAAAATGAGATTGGAGGCAGTGGGTATCCGCAAAAAGATCGGTTTTTGGGGTGGCTTGACTAATAATTACTTGTCCAGCACCCGGTCTAACTAACAGACAACAACTAACATTTAGAGCTAGATGTAGTTGATTGACGGTAGCTTGCAGTGCCTCGTCTGTTTTTCGTAAACCCTGAAGAGCTTGAAGAATAGGTTGAGTAATTGCTGTCTGTTGTGTCTGGTTCATAACCGGATCAAAAGTAAAGCTGCCCTGTTAGGGAAGTTCAGAAAAATTGAACAGGTTTTGAGTGCCATTGAGCATTTCTACTTAGACCTCTTTGCACTTGAGCATCTGGAAACCGACAAAACTTGTTGAGTCCTAATCCTTCACTTAGTTATCCCAAATATTGAGCAAAGCTAACCTCTGAGCTCTGCACTAACTAGATGACTAATCACTATGTTGAAGAATGTCCTAAAACGGAATCTGCTCGTAGTTTGGGGTTAAGAATTTTTGGATTAAAGACTTAGAAAAGACCTGGACGGAATGAAGGCAGCGATCGCCCATCCAGATAGCCAAAACTTACTCTTCCACCTGTACTGAACTGATGTGCGAGAAGGATGTGACATCTATCACAAAGTCTCATATTTTTAGACGTTTCTCTTAAACAAACTTTTTTGATGTGAGGGGTAATTTTGCTAGGCAATATTCGTATCAGAACAAAAAGCTAAGAAATTTTAGAGTTTCTTTAGAAATGTGCTGAACTAGCTTGGTTTTATGAACGAAAATGTACTAACTTTTATAAAGTTCCTTAACCGCTCTTAAATGCTTTATGAGTCTAGATATCCCTGAGTCTATTAAACCCTGGCTTAACTTTGTTCACCCTGTGATTATGTGGGTGCTGTTGGCGATCGCCATCTATGCGCTCTACTTAGGCTTTCAAATCCGTCGTACTCGCAAAGCTGAGGGAGATGCCAAAAAAGAACTGATTAAAGGAAAATTCAACATTAAGCACTACCAAATCGGTTCTGCTTTACTTGCCTTTATGGTCATCGGTACGATTGGTGGGATGGCAGCAACTTACATTAACAACGGAAAGTTGTTCTTTGGACCCCATCTACTGGTTGGTTTGGGAATGACGGGTTTAGTCGCTACCTCTGCTTCACTCTCTCCTTTCATGCAGAAAGGGCAGGATTGGGCACGCTACACTCATATCCTGCTCAACGTTGGGCTGTTAGCTTTGTTTGGCTGGCAGGCTGTTACAGGAATGCAAATTATTCAGCGCATTTTGGAGAACATGACGGCATAGAGCATCTCTAGCGTTCTATCAGCGCTGGCGATACCGATTTAAACCGATTCCGCGACACATTAATCTCTCTAGGGGCGCACCGTAGTGCGCCCCTCCCGTATCTGCAGTATCTTTAAATCAAATCAGTATGAAAACGAAGTCCTTAAATTCTTGAGTGAAGAAGTGAAGGCAGCTGTGTCTCCACTTTTTAATGGCAGATCACTCCAGACATAGGAGTTTCAGATAGTCGGGGTCAAGGCTGTACCGATTAGACAAGCTCCTGAAAAGCTAGTGCCGCTCAAGTTCGTTCCCTCTAGGTCAGCACAAAGCAAATTTGCCTCAGTTAAATCAGCACCAGCTAGATTAGAACCTCGCAGATCGGCCTCTTCTAAATTGGCTGCACTTAGGTTTGCACCGCGCAGGTCAGCTTGATTGAGATTAGCACCTTGAAGATTTGCGTTACTTAGGTTCGCGCCCCGTAGATCGGCACTCCGCAGATCAACTCCTTGAAGGTTGACACCCATCAGGTTTGCGCCACTGAGGAACGCTCCGGCAAAGGTTGTTCGGGCTAGCCGAGCTTGCATTAGATTGCAACCACGCAGATTGCTGCCCCGTAAATCGGCTTCGGTCAAGTCTGCTTGCATCAGGTTTGCGCCCAGAAAGCTTGCTCGCAGATCCGAGCCGATCAGCTTAGCGCCAACCAGATTTGCTCCGTCGAGCCGCCCTCCTCTGAGATCAGCGTTGCTAAAGTCAGCGCCTACGAGATTAGCACCTGCCAAGTTTATCCCGCTCAAGTCGGCACGAGTCAAGTCTTCATCTTCCAGATCAACTCCTGCTAGCTGTTTAAGTTTTCCTATACGAACTGCTTCAATATCCATTGCTATTTACACTTTGCTATTCACAGGAACTGGGTTGACAGGTAGGTTAATGCAGGGAATGCATCCGTAATCTATTGACTGACTTTAAGGGAGGCATTCTGTTCTGCTTCGCTGTAGCTGTCTAAGTTAAGCAAATTTTCTTCAGAGTGGGAATCTAACATCCACAGTCCTGCAGCAATTTTAGGTAGAGAGATGGACAGGTCTATGCCTTGTTGAAGTCCACTGACTAGAAGCTGCAAGGCTTCCACAATTTTAGGGTCCCAGCGATCGCCCTGTTGGGTCTGACATTCACTCAATGCCCTCGATAGGCTGTCTGAGCTATCCTCTGCTCGAAATCCTGCTAGATAGTGCTGAAATTCTGCTACCAGTCCCAAAATTCTGGACTCAACTGGAATTTCGTCTCCAGCTAGTCCGGCAGGTTGACCAGAGCCATTCCACCACTCGGTTTGGTGCGTAATGATGGTAGCGATCGCTCTGAGCCGCTGCATTTTTCTTAGCACCTGTGTTCCAGGCACAAGTGGGCAGCTAAGCGGTACGCCAGGAGCGTCATCGTAGTGAACTGTTCCAGATATCAGGTCACTCTCAAAGGTTTGTAGAAAGGCCATTCGATGCAGCAACCCCGCTAAACGTAGTCGGTGTAGTTGCCATGCGGGAAGATCTAATAATTGACCCACTACTTCTGCAAGGGTCGCCACCTCTGCTGCTGCCATTGGATTATTCACATCTGACTGGTCGATCAGTTGTGCAACCCGCAGGTAGGCCTGCAATTCGTTAGAAACCAGATTGTTGTCTAGCCCCTGCTGGGCATTTAGAGCATAGCTAGTGGGCTGTGACAGGTTTTGCTGGCTAGTTTGCAGATAATCCACTACCCGGAAAACAATTTCACCCAAGTTCTCAGCAGATGGCTGGTTACAACGTGCTTCCTGGTTCTGAGCTAAGGTGGCGATCGCTTCGACTTGACCTGCCAGAGCTTGCTGTAGCTCTGGGTCGTAGCGGTGAATGTGGGCGATCGCTAGCTCTGCTGTTTCTAGCACCAAACCCGACTCAAACGTCCAAAACCCATAAAACTTGCGCTCTAGATCGTTCTGGGGCACTCCAGCAGCACCATAATCTGCCTCGGATAACTCCTGACACAGCACCATCGCTGTGTAACTGGGCGACAAAATGATCAGGTGCCATTCCTGCGCTACTGGGTCTGTTTTGTCCAGGTTTACTAAAGCCACGTTCGAGCGCTGGCTGGTCGGATGCTCGGCAAAACCTGTGCCAGCCGCCGCCATGATTACAATTTGACTGGCTTGATCAGCAATTTCACCGTAGCGATCGGCTTCTTGTAAATACCACTTTCCTTGCTGAAACGCTGTAATCACCAGGGGGGCAGAGTCAGAATCAAGGATGGCATCTTCCAACGCATGACAGAGTGCTACCAATGTATTTTTGTAATACACGCCAAAATTGAGTGGTCTTTTTCCGGTTTTTTCAGATTGGTGGGCCGATCCTAGCTTTTGTAAAATTGAGCCTTGTAACATGCCAGCGGTTAAATGAAGGATTTACAACGTTGAAATATCTCTTGATCTACGATATGGCAGCTAATTGTCGATCGGAAGTGGCGATTGGTGCACTCAAAGCCTCTTCCAGATCAGCAACTCCTAACCGTTCTTCTAAGATTTTCATGACCTCTCGTCCAAAATCATTAGGATTGCGCCGCCAAGCTTGCAGGCAAACTTCCCCGAAAAAAGAGCCAAGTGGTTCTGGATTCCAGAGTAGCTTTTTGGCTACCCAAGGTAAATGAATTGCCAAAGGGTCATAGCCTTTCTTAAGGATGTCGTGTTTAAAGGCGTAATCCTCTAAGTGAGTGTGAGGTTGTAGTCCGATAAAGAAAATGGCAGGCTCTACTTTGTCTACTCCAAAAATGCGCTCTAGCTCACGGTGATAGGCGATCGTCTGCCGAATCGTGTCAAAGGTTTCGTCGATCACATTAAAGGAGTAATTTACGGAAACCAAATCGTTGAATCCGGCCGCTTTCAGATCACGGCAGTTTTGCAGCACAGTTCGCAGGTTATAGCCCATCCGCATCTTCCGAACAAGCTCCTGGGAACCGCTGGTGATGCCGATCTCAAAGTAGTTCATGCCTGTTTTTGTCATCAGGTCGCACAGTTCTGGGGTCAGATTATCTGCCCGAATGTAAGCAGCCCAATGAATATCTGTCATACCCGCATCCAGGATCTTTTGCAGTAGCTCGACTGCATCATCCATAAATCGTCGTGCTGGAATGAACTGAGCATCAGTAAACCAGAAGTTTCGTACACCCCGGTCATAAAGCTGGCGCATCTCCTTTATCACTTCATCGGCAGGATTGATCCGCACTTGCTTTCCTTCAACGACGGTGTAAACGCAGTAGCAGCAGTTGTGGGGACAGCCGCGTTTAGTTTGTACGCCAACGTAGAAGTCGCTTTCTTGTAGGTAGTATTCAAACTCCGTCCAGATGCTTGCGATGTAATCGTAATTACAAGCAGTTTTCTCAATGGGATCAGGCTGCTCGTGAACCATCCGTTCACGGGGAGTTGTCTCACCGACGACATAGCAACGCTGATCGGAAAAGTCTTGACCTTGCAAGAGCCGCTCCAGCAGAACTTCTCCTTCACCGACTGAGATGATTGAGCCTTTTGGCAGCATTGTACCTAGCTGCTCATAAAAGACACTAACAGCTCCGCCACCCACGACTATGCGAACGTTGCTCTGATGTTTTCTAGCTCGCTGTAAGCCGCGTCTGATCAAATTTGAGTTGCGCTGAAGCTCTACAAGATAGGAGGTTGCCATCCGTAGTCCGCCGATCGCCCCTCGTAGCCTGAGTAGCGGGTTACGAGCGTAATAAAACTCAAAAGCGTTTTGCAACGGGTTTCCGCCCCGCCCACCTACGGGAGCATAGATCTGAATGTCTCGCCAGGAGAACACCAATAGCGTTGGCTGAAACTCATCGATGCAAGCATCTAGAGCGGAGCTGAAGTCTAAAGGCGGTACAGTGCCTAAGTCAAAGATTCGCTGTGCAACGGTTGGAAACAGTTTGTGAACGTGGTCAGCTAGGTAAACTACACCAATCGGAAAGATTGGATTACAGGGTAGCCGCACGTACAGAATTCGATCTTCTGAGGAAACTTTGCTTAACGGTAGCTCTTGCGGGTTCATTAGCAGTCTAAGGCGCTATTGACAGTAAACAGAGGAGAAATCAGCAATGGAGAAAAATAACAAGGATCTGAAAAGTTTGGATCAAGTGGGGGCTGAAGATTTTAATTGGTGAGTCTAGCCTAAGAGCGATCGCTTCCCATCTTCACGACCTGAGTTTGTTTTGGTAAGATTCTGAAAACTAATTTATATAACTTTACGATACCACTGACTCTCGGCTGTTGCATGATGCTCAAAAATAATCCCGAATTGGAGTATGCTCATCCTCGGAGACAAATTGCAGACTCAGCCAAAGATCAGGCGAATTTACCCTTATTAGATAGTTGGTTCGCGTCTGGGTCGAAAGAATAGCCGAAAATCGTTTGGAACCGCCAAACTCAAGCACTTTAGGTGACTTGACTTGAATCTGATCTGTGGAGCATCAGGCGCTGGGGGTTGGTAGTCGGGTTTACAGCAGCAGGGATCGCGGAATGTTAATGTTCCGATACGACCCTTAGTTCCGGTGCAAAGCTCCTCCCACAGTCATGGCACAAATCTTTGATCCCCTACCTTCCGATAGCTCAAGCCAAATCCTTTGCTGCTACGTGAATGCAACGAACAAGATCCAGATTGTCCGCGTGACCAACGTTCCTAACTGGTACTTTGAGCGCGTAGTTTTTCCAGGACAGCGTTTGGTGTTTGAATCCTTACCCCATGCTCATTTGGAAATTCATACTGGCATGATGGCTAGTGCGATTTTGTCTGATCGCATCCCGTGCGATCGCCTCCAAGTCGAAGAAGAAATAGAAGAGGAACCTGACCTAGTAGAGACAGAGGCGATCGCCACCCTGGCGATTGAAGAGCCTTTGGCAAAAGTTACGTGTTGATGAAAAAATCTAGAAAGCCAGTAGAGCATTTAAGCAAATGTATCCCTACAGTGGGTTTTGAAAGGTCTGCTTAGGTTAGGTGTGCTTTCGCAATTTTTTTAGGATCATTATCTATAAAAGCAGGCAGAAATAGCAGTTTCCTATGCATGTGAGGTGTTAGGGCATCCATCCTCCAAAATTCATGCTTCGGTTTTAGTGCGAATACGAACCGCTATAAGATTATAGGAAGCTGTCTCTCGAATCCGTCCCTTGAATCTACCCTCCTTCCTTTGGTTGTGGCGCATTGCAGCTTGGTCAATGGGATTATCCCTGTTGGCTTATGTTCTGCTAGCGGCAACTGGAACCTGGCTTTTTTACAGTCGTCAGCAGCGGCAAGGACGACCTAAGTGGCTGCGCCCTCTCCATTACGGAATAGGAGGGACGATGGTTGTGCTAGTCTTGCTGCTGCTGGCGGTTGGTTTAGTTGGTACAGTTGGTTACTACGGCAATCTAGGACATTCTGTACATTTACCAGCCGGACTGACTGTGGTGGCGTTAACGCTGCTCTCAGCTTGGAGTGCAACGCAAATTAGTCCAAAACACCCCTGGGCACGCCCGCTCCACATCGGTACTAACATCACTCTCCTACTAGGTTTCGTTGCCGTTTCGCTAACGGGCTGGAACGTTGTGCAAAAGTATTTACCCTGACCCGGATCTCAAATGGTTGAGGGCGAGACGATTAACCTCTCACCCTCAATCACTGAGTGTGTATATAGGCTTTATTTGCGGCGAAAGTGTTTTAATACCCCTGCCATTTCTAAGACAACTTTGACTTGAGGGCTAACCCCGCGTAACGTCATTCGAGCGTGACGCGCCCTAGACTTGATCAACCCTTCAAGCAAAACATTGGCGCTACTGGGTTCCATGAACTGGGTTTGAGTCAGGTCAAGCACGATGGAGATGCCTTCTTGAATCTTCTCTTCCAAATCTTGTGCAAGAAAAGGAGCTGTCCAAGCATCAACCCGTTTTGGTACACGAACTGTCACTAATGCATAGGTAGAGGTCATAGGAGGAGTAAATAGGTAATGAGGTTAGATAATTCGATATAACTGGATGGACCGCTGATCTAGCATCGGTGAGACTCTGTCTTTCTTTGCTGGGTGAAGTAGGGTGTTCTGGTGAAAATACTAGTTCGTTAACATCAGAACTCCGTAAATCTGCTCGTTGACTTTCGGAGTCTTGTTAAAGTTTGCTCTTTTTTCCTCATTGTGTTGCGCTTCCATGAATCAGCCTCAGCTTGATCCAACTCAACCCCCTAACCTTCAAACCTCTCGCCAAACTGCGGCTAATCAACAAGCCGAATTAGTGCTAAGAATTTCACCATTAATTCGGCTGACGCTAACGTTGCTATACCTGGCACTCACCTTACCGCTGCCGTTTTTAGCACAGGTAACAGCGTCTCCTGTGCCGCCCCAACTATTGACAATAGGGTTGATAATCGGCTGGCTAGGACTCTACGCAGCCTTGAGTGAGGGCGTGATTTTGAACGATCAGGGGATTCAAGTTGCATACCCAGGCTGGGTCCCCAATTTTTGGCGAAAGGGATGGTCTTTGCCTTGGTCAGAGATGAAAGCGTTAAAGCCTCGTTCTACCGGACAGGGTGGGCTAGTTTATTATTTCTTGAGTCAATCGGGGGAAGCCTATCTACTGCCTATGCGAGTGACTGGATTTGCCAAGCTAGTTGAGCGAGTGCAAGCTGAAACGGGAATTGATACGACGGATGTTCGCCCTCTGGCGCAACCCTGGATGTACCTAATTTTGTTGGTATTTACGCTGCTGTTGCTGATAGTCGATGGCTGGACAATCTGGGCTGCCTTGCTTCAAGGAAACTTAATTTAATCGCAATTATTACGGATGCCCAGTTCAGCTCGTTCAGGTTCTACTCAACTGCGACTACAGCAAGTCAGTCTGGTATCTGGCATAGGTTCACAATGTCTTTTACAAGATATTTCCTGTGAAATTCTTCGCGGCGATCGCATCGCTCTAATCGGACCATCTGGGGCAGGCAAAACGTCTTTGCTGAAGTTGCTCAATCGGTTAAGCGAAATCACCCAAGGGCAAATCTATTTTGGCGATCGCGAGATTCGACAGATCCCGGTCTTACAGTTGCGGCAGCAAATTATGCTGGTGCTGCAAGAGTCTAAACTTTTGGGAATGACTGTGCGAGAGGCACTAATGTATCCGCTGCGGCTGCGGGGCATGGAGCGCTCCCAAATGCAGCAACGGGTTGATGAGTGGACTGAGCGCTTGCACATTCCTCTAGAGTGGCTAGACCGGACAGAACTACAGCTTTCTGTAGGGCAACGACAGCTTGTAGCGATCGCCCGGGCTATGGTCGCTCAGCCTGAAGTGCTGCTGTTAGATGAACCTACCTCTGCCCTGGATGCGGGTCGGGCGGCTTACGTGGTTAGCGTTCTATCAGACTGGGCTAAATCTGGTCAAATGACGATTTTGATGGTGAATCATCAGCTAGAGTTAGCTGAGCAGTTTTGTACCAGAGTGCTATATCTGCAACAGGGCAAGTTAGCTCAAGACTTGAATGCCGAAAAGGCAGACTGGAACGACCTGAAACAGACTTTAATTCAAGCCGAGGCTGAGATAGCTAAAGAATGGGAGTAGCCCTGCTTCAGCGGCTTTCCACTACTTTCGATAGCGGACGTATGGCATTCTTTGAGACGGAGTGGCGATCGCCCGGTATTCCGTTGGAGCCCACTACTTCGACGTTGAACCGATAGCCCACGTTACGAACTGTCTGGATCAGGTTAGGCTGCCTGGGATCGACCTCAATTTTTTTGCGTAGCGAAAGAACATGGGTGTCAACCGTACGATGGTTGTCGATGGCGTCAGGCCAGGCTTTCCGCAACAGCTCTGAACGGCTGAGCGGCAAACCTCCTGCCTGGGCTAAAACATAGAGCAGACTAAATTCCTGAGGAGTTAACTCAATGAGATCGCTTTTAAAGCGAACTCGACGCTGGATCAGGTCTATCTTTAAATCGCCGTAGTCAAGCAAAGCTGGAGCAGCAGTTGTGCGGCTGCGGCGAGTCAGAGCCTCGACTCTAGCTAAAAACTCCTGCATCCCAAAGGGCTTGGTTAGGTAGTCATCAGCACCCGCACGTAACCCATTCACGATATCTGCTTCAGTATTTCGAGCAGACAGCATCAAGATTAATGCCTGCTGCTGCTGTTGAAGCCAGCGACAAAACTCTAACCCATCTCCGTCCGGCAGCTCAGAGTCCAGGATCACCAGCGTTGGTTGACGATTGTGAAACACCTCTCGGGCTTGATGAATGTCAGCCGATTGATGAACCCAATAGCCTACTTGCTGCAAGTGCCAGCCGAGCAGCGATCGCAAATGAGGATTTCCCTCAACAATTTGGATGCAAACAGATCCCACAATGCTAAGCTTTCCTCGAAGTCAGCGGATTTAAGGTTATCAGAGCAACTGTCAAGGTTTTGTAACTGCTGCTACCCTAACCCGTCACTGTATCTCCGAGCTATTCCGTTCTGTAGCTTAAATATTTGAGCTGGAGATGTAATGTCCATTTGGGCATAATCCAATTGAGGGACGGTAGATAGAAGCACCTGAGGTTAGAATGAATTTAGTGGATTAGCTCTACCAAGGTTACTTAATCTCCGTTTTGCTGGCGCTCGCGCCTCACAACTCATCCTACTAGCTGTCACAAAAGTGTGTTCCTACCAGTCCGCCAATCCCTGTAGTTTAGATAGTAAAAAATCAGCTTATTAGCGGTTACTTGTTTACGATTGCCTATTTACGATACATTCAAAGGACCAAGTTAGGGCCCGTCCTATACTCTGACCTCTGCTCCGTCAAGACCTGCTTAAGTATCTGTCTGAATAAATTTTGTGTTTACAAGGTATAAGAATCCTCATCACTAACTATGCTTCGAGACACTCAAACTATTCGCTACTACCAGAGAATCACCGATGCTCTGGCTGAACAGTGGAACCGGGGTTATCGTTTTGACGACCTGCGGCTCTATCTAGACGGCTACCTAGCTGCCTTGCGTCATAGCAACGCAATTGAGCCTTATTTAATTCACCGCTTAGAAGAAGAAGCCACTCGCTATCTGTACGATCCGTCTAATTTTGAGGTTCCACAGTCAGAGCCAGACTATTACTAAAAAGGTCCTCAGATCCTAAATCTGCAAAGATTAAGCGGGAGTGTAGCACTGCTACACTCCCGCTTAATCTTTGCGGCAGAATCTAAGGCATTTGTAAAGTAGTGAAAACAAACAGTAACTTTTAAGTACTTCCTTTACGTATTCTCTGGATGTCATCGCATAATTTGATTACAGCTTCTTGAAAAGTTCAGCAAAAGTTAACTTACGCTCTAAGAAATTCTTAAGCAATCCTCTTTCAAAGAACGGTCTTCTTAAATAGATTCTTTGTAAACAAACTTTGATGTCTAAGGTGCTGAAGGAGCTGCTCACATTGGCAAAGAGCAGTCTATTTAGGAATTACAGGTGGGTGTGGGAGTGAGGAAATATAAATTGTTCCCTTCCTTTTTAGGAGTGCTTGGTTGAGTTTACGTCTCAGTATCACAAGCAACATTCGGAAGCAATTTTATTGGCTTAATCCCATTTAATTTGGAGTTGAAAGATGAGTAAAACAATCGTCAATTTAACTTTACCTGTAGTAGTGGAAGAAGCTGAGGATGTACTTGATACTTACCCTTATCATCCTTATCAGCAAGCATTTTCAATTCCTGATTTACGGAAGAAGCTAATTTCTTACGTACTCTGTCGGGTACCTGGAGTGTACACAGTAGTTGAAGAAGCCGACCAAGCAGCGATGAATCCTAAGTCCTTGTGCAATTCTTTGGAACAGCGAACTCAGATCGAGAATTTGGTTCGTCAAGGGATTGAGCACATTCTCCAGGAGAATATGGATTGGATCGAGCGTCGTATTCCCCAAGAGACAAGTTCTGCTTTTGCCCCATCTAATTGGTTTGGTTGAGGTTTTGCTGAAGCAAATGTAAATTAAGTGCAGGAGATAGTTCGCTTGCACGGGGATTGCGACTAACTCAGTTCGGTTTTGCGGGTACACCTAATCAGCACATGCCGTTATTGTCGTAACAGAGGACAACGTAATGCATTTATGTGTTCCTAACGACTATCTGGGTAAGTCAGGTGTATAAGTGGTATTTGCCAACTCTAGGTGAAATTTTAGCGGTGAGTGAATCAGCTCAAACCGCTGAAAGATCTGGTTTTGAGGCACAGCGACGAGTTAGAGCAGAACGAGAGTGGTGTGGTGCGATCGCCGCTCTCAACTCTTTGCTCCAATCTAGATCGGTAGCTACTCCTGATGGTTTAGCTGCTTCAGCTAATTCAGCTAATTTAGAAGAGACAGCTTCCCTTAAGCAGGAGGAGCAAGGGCTAGTTTTGTCGGGTCCTTTGCCTGTACTAGACCAGCCAAATCTGGTTTCAAGTTTCTCAACCTGGACATTTACGACTGAGCCCATGGGCGCTTTGAGCCTGATGCCGTTTCAGTTGCTTCCGGCGGCTGGCAAGGTGACTCAATCTCGCCCTACTTCTTCGACGCTGCCTCTGTTGCCCAATGATCCGCTGGCAGCAGAGCAGTTTTGTCTGGTCTTAACTTCTGAGTTTAGCCTGGTGATGGTGTTGGGTGAAGATGCGGATGCCAAGCCAGCCTTTTTGTTTTCGTTTGAACCTGAAGTCGTCTGGCAGTCTTGGCGATCGCTGCAATCACGCTTGCTGCTGACTAATCCTCAATCTTTTGAACATCTGGATACGTTGGTCAAGCAATTTTTGCCTAAGCCACCGGACTACCGATTGGTCATGCAATTTAGCCAACTGATGTTGGCACACCTGCCTGAGCCGCTGGACTGGGAGATGGGAGGCGATCGCGCTGGCGTACCGATTCGACAAGTTTCTTACACCCTGTCTTCTGCCAACCAATCGTCTACATCTCAGGGGCAGAACGACAACCTGACAGTCGGGACAAAGCCAAATACTCGTCATCCTCTGTCAAAACCAAATCAGCCCTTGAAGATAGCTACTAAAGGGCGACCGTATGATTCTTCATTAGAGAAACTGGCTCAAGCGAAACTTGGCTCAGACGCAGAGCTGTTGCAGGCGATCGCCCATGAAGTTCGCACGCCTCTAACCACCATTCGCACCTTGACTCGGCTGTTGTTAAAGCGAAAAGACCTCAGCCCAGATGCGGTTAAACGGTTGGAAGTCATCGACCGGGAATGTACGGAGCAGATTGACCGCTTTAGCTTAATTTTCAGGGCGGTCGAGCTAGAAACATCCGCTGTTAAGCATCCGTTAAGTCCGTTGGCAGCAATTTCCCTGACTCAGGTGTTTCAGGACAATGTACCTCGCTGGCAAAAGCAGGCGAGTCAGCGAGGATTGACGCTAGAAGTCATCTTGCCGCAAAAGCTGCCACTGGTGGTCAGTGATCCAACCATGTTAAATCAAGTGCTGACTGGGCTAATGGATCAAATCACCCATAGTCTGCCGTCTGGAAGCCACATTCAGGTGCGAGTTATGTTGGCGGGACACCAGCTCAAGCTACAGCTTCAGTCTCAGCCTAAAGACGACGTAGAAAGCTCAAACGGAAGAGGCTCTAGGAAAACGGTACAGTCGAGCTTTGCAACTGGGCTTAAATCTGTGGGTCGATTGCTGATGTTCCAGCCAGAAACAGGTAGTCTCAGCTTAAATATGTCGGTTACCAAGAATCTGTTTCAGGCATTGGGCGGTAAGCTGATTGTGCGACAGCGTCCTGAGCAGGGAGAGGTGTTGACGATCTTCTTGCCTTTGGAGACTAAAAGGCTTGAAGAGTGAGAAGTCCAAAAATTAGGGCTACAGATGGAAGGGCACTCTGCGGAGCGGAGTGCCCTTCCATCTGTAGCCTCTTTCTAAAGCAACGTTATAACTTTTCCCAGAAATTGCTCTAGCAAGCACCAGAGCGACGAGAGAATAGGATTTGAACCGTTTTCCAGATGATCACCAGGTCATACATTGGGTTCCAGAGGCTCTGGTAGCGCAGATCCAGGTCTACGATGTGCTCAAAATCTTTGATTGAAGAACGACCGCTGACTTGCCATTCGCCCGTCAATCCGGGTTTGACGTTAAGGCGCTGCCAGTGGCGATCGCCATAATGCTTAACCTCATCAGAAGTAGGAGGACGAGTTCCTACAAGGCTCATTTCGCCAACCAGCACATTCCAAAACTGGGGCAGCTCATCCAGGCTGGTCTTCCGTAAAAACTTCCCAACTTTGGTAACTCTGGGATCTTGTTCGTTTTTGAAGATCATTCCCTTAGCTTCGTTAGCAACCTGTGCCTTAAGGAGGTCAGCATTGTCAACCATTGAGCGAAACTTGCGGATTTTGAAGCGGGAACCCTGCAAGCCAAAGCGCTCTTGCTCATAAAAGACTGCACCGGGGCTGTCTAGCTTGATGGCGATCGCAATTGGAACAAACGCTACCGCCAAAATTAGCAACCCCACCAGGCTACCTACGATATCAAGCAACCGCTTGAAAACGGAATAAGCTGACGGATGAACGTCTCTTCCCAACTGAATGGAAGGTGCTAGAGAGTTTGAGAGGGTTGCCTCTGAGACTGTATATTGGGTCATCCTAACCTTCCTGCCATCAATGCTTGAAAACAATGACCGTGTAAATACTTAAGAAGCTATCCAAAGAATATAGTCTGCTCTCCAGAACGGAGGAGAGGGTGACACCCAGTCTTTGCAGAAACTTGTCATTGAGAATCAAGATGGCGGAAGTTTGTGAAGTTTATGTAAAGCTTAGGAATCAGATTGGTATCATTCAATCCAATTAGAAGTTAGAAGAGCCCTTAGAAGATTCGTGCTTTTGGCAGGAAGTCTTTTACGCTATTACAGGAAGTCTTCTACGCTATTAAATGAAGCGTTCTTGATTCTCAAGCTTTTTCATATCGGATTAACCTCATGGCTGAACCCACTTCCCCTCAGTTTTCGGCAGACTCATCAGAGCAAATTCAGGACAGCCCCCTTGATGGCGTAGATCCGAATTCACCCCTAGAGGCTGCTACACCCGCTGCTGTAAACCGTAGTGGCAAAGCCCGTCAGCTTTTAGGCATGAAGGGTGCAGAAGCTGGAGAAACTTCGATCTGGAAGATCCGGCTGCAGCTAATGAAGCCGATTACCTGGATTCCATTAATTTGGGGCGTAGTTTGTGGGGCAGCTTCATCGGGTGGCTATACCTGGACGCTAGAAAACGTGCTGCTGGCTGCTGCCTGTATGCTGCTGTCTGGACCGCTGCTGACCGGTTATACTCAGACGCTAAATGATTTCTACGATCGCGATATTGATGCGATCAATGAGCCTTATCGCCCCATTCCTTCTGGTGCAATTTCCGTGCCCCAGGTGGTGGTTCAAATTCTTGTTCTGCTGGGTGCTGGGTTGGGTGTTGCCTACCTCCTTGACGTATGGGCAGGTCATGAATTCCCCACAATCGCAGTGCTGGCGCTGGGAGGATGTTTCATTTCTTATATCTATTCTGCTCCGCCGCTCAAGCTCAAGAAGAATGGCTGGTTGGGCAATTATGCATTGGGAGCTAGCTATATTGCGCTACCTTGGTGGGCAGGTCATGCTCTGTTTGGCGATTTGAATCCGACAATTGTAGTGCTGACGCTGTTTTACAGCTTGTCGGGGTTGGGCATTGCGGTTGTGAATGATTTCAAGAGTGTGGAAGGCGATCGCCAACTCGGTCTCAAATCCTTACCCGTGATGTTTGGCATTGGTACGGCTGCTTGGATTTGCGTCTTGATGATCGACGTATTTCAATCTGGGGTTGCAGCTTATCTAATCAGCATTCACCAAAATCTCTATGCTGTCATCCTGATTTTGCTGATCATTCCGCAAATTACGTTTCAGGATATGTATTTCTTGCGGAATCCCGTAGAAAACGACGTAAAGTATCAAGCTAGCGCACAGCCATTTTTGGTTTTTGGCATGTTGGTCACGGCTCTAGCACTTGGACATGCAGGGGTTTGAGGGCGTTGGGGTGCAATTCATACCATCAGTTCTGGTCAAATTCGCTTGTGGAATTCAGGCTTTAGCCCTTAGACTTTAGACCGACTAAATTCTAGTTTCCAGGTTTCATTGATCCGAGCCAATTCTGAGCAGCTAAGGATGAATTCATTTGTTGATGCACTAGACTTAACGATAATTCGTCCGGAGGAACCAGGAAATTGTGCTGTAGCTGTGAAGGGAGCGATCGCCTTCCAACCCAAAGCTGCAACCTGGAACGGACTAGATACACTGGGGTGTAGATTCTTCCCAAGCCCTATAGATCGACAGAAGCGGCTTGGCTTGTGGTGGTGCGAGAGGAACTGAAGTGGCAGATTTTATTTCCAAGCTCAAAGCCATGTCGGCTAAGTTCAACAATTCTGGTTCAACTCAATCTAATAGAGCATCTGACAAGTCTGGCAGTTCGCGTCAAAATTCTTCTGCTAGACGAAATAGGCGGCGCTCAAAGTCTCCTACCGCGCCGTTGTTTGCAAAATTGCAGTCAATGACCAACTCTAAACTTCGTCGCCGCTCGGAGTCTCCAGGGCAGGGTACTCCCCAGCCTGGGCACAAAAAGCCGCTCTATCGGCGTTGGTGGCCCTGGGTATTGCTGGGACTTGGCGTCGGCGTTGTTGGTAGCGGAGTTTATGCCTATCGAACGGTGCAGGCTGTTGATCAAAAGCTGCCTGACACAGGCAACATCTTGACCTTTGTCCGCGATGGAACGATGACCATCAAAGCAGCGGATGGCACTATCTTGCAGCAGCTTGGTCCCGCAACTCGCGATAAGCTGACTTTTGACCAGATTCCGCCGCAACTGATCGAGGCATTTTTGGCGGCTGAGGATCAGGATTTCTATGAACACAACGGGATTGATTATCAGTCGATCGCCAGAGCAGTTATCGCCAACGTTTCAGCAGGTGAATTAGTAGAAGGTGGTAGCACCATCACCCAGCAGTTGGCCCGAATCGTTTTTCTCTCTCAAGAACGCAGCTTTCAGCGAAAACTGCGGGAGGCCTTACTGGCCCAAAAGATTGAGCGCGATTTAGATAAACAGCAGATCTTAGAGTATTACCTCAACCTGGTTTATCTCGGATCTAGTGCCTATGGGGTAGCAGATGCAGCCTGGGTCTATTTCAGTAAAACTGCCGATCAGCTAACGCTGTCAGAGATGGCGATGATTGCAGGCATGGCTCCGGCTCCTAGCGTTTACTCTCCGTTGGTTGATCCGGTGGCGGCCGAGCAGCGGCGCAACGTGGTGCTAGCCCGAATGCTAGATTCAGAATTCATCACGCAAGCTGAAATGGATGCGGCGATCGCCACTCCGCTAACGGTTAACCCCAGCATTCCAAAGCGGCTTTACAGCGAGATTCCCTACTTCACCTCTTATATTCAGCAACAGCTTCCCCTGCTTATTCCAGAAGAAGAACTAAAAGTCGGTGGTCTTACCGTTGAAACAACCGTGAACCTGGAATGGCAAAGAATTGCTCAAAATACGGTGAGAAATGCGATCGCCAACTACGGGCCGGGGCAAAACTTTGAGCAAGCAGCCTTGGTTTGCATCGACCCGCGTAATGGCGAAATCAGAGCCCTGGTTGGGGGTGATGATTTTGCTGAAAGTCAGTTCAACCGAGCGACTCAAGCACAGCGGCAACCTGGTTCTACCTTTAAAACCTTCGTTTATACAGCGGTGATCGCCTCTGGTTCTTCTCCATACAAGAGTTATGTAGATGCCAAATTTGTTGTAGACGGCTACGAACCGCAGAACTACAGCAGGGGTTATAGAGGCAGCGTTTCCATTCGAGATGCTCTAGTTTCTTCGATTAACATCGTTGCAGTAAAAGCCCTGATCGATGTTGGGTTTGACCCCGTGATCAGGATGGCAAGCAACATGGGGATTAAATCAGAATTGTTGCCCACCTATTCGCTGGCTTTGGGAGCCTCTGAGGTTAACCTGCTAGAGCTAACCAGTGCCTATGGCACCCTGGCAACGCAAGGAAATTATGCCGAACCACACGGCGTTGTTAGAGTCATCAATCGCTCTGGCGAAGTGATTTATGAATCGGAGGTTGAACCCAAGCGTGTGGTGGACGAAACCAGCGCAGCCATCATGACCTGGATGCTGCAAGGAGTCGTCCAAAATGGAACTGGAGCACGAGCTCAACTGGGTCGCCCGGTCGCTGGAAAAACGGGCACTTCTGAGGAAAGAAGGGATCTTTGGTTTGTCGGCTACACACCTCAGCTTGTAACTGGCGTTTGGTTAGGAAATGATGACAGCCGCCCAACGTACGGAGCCAGCAGTACGGCTGCTCGTACCTGGCGGGACTTTATGGGTACGATTGTGCAATGGCTACCGGTTCAAGAATTTCCTGAACTACCTCGACTAGAGGGGCGTAGGGGCAGTATTGAAGCTGACCCTGTGCGACCGAGACGCGTTTCGGCGAGTAGTGCTAGGAATAATGATAATAACGACGACGAGGGCGGCGATCGCACCGAGAGACGATCTGAGCCTTCACGGAGAGAGCGATCGCGCAGTAATGAGGAAGAGGAGAAGACCGAGGATTTGCGAGAGCGCTTGCGAGATAGTGGCGATTCCGGTAACTCTGGTGGTGACTCAGCTCCTGCTCCCGCTGCTCCGCCAGAGGCTGCTGCCCCTGAACCTGCTCCCGCAGCAGAACCCGCCCCACCTGAACCATTACCTCCTGTAGTTGTGCCAACTGAGCCCGTCTCCGAACCTGCACCGCCACCAGAAGCCGCAGCAGAGTAAGCGTATCGGTGGATACCTAGAAAGGTGGATGTATTCTTTAGCGTTTTTTTGTATGGTTATCTAATGTTTTATAGAGGAGCTGATAGCCAATGACTTTAATGACGGAAGTTGCCGGACCTCATTTTCCAATTTCCGCTACGCTAGTTTACGTCGTCGGGTTTATTGCCGCTGTGACCATTGGTTCGATCGCCTGGTATAACTCGAAGCGTCCTCCTGGTTGGGAAGGCAAAGAGCGTCCAGACGTTGTACCTAAAGTTGATAAAGACCAAAACCCTGGTCTCTAAAGTCGGTTTCGCAACCGACGGCTAAGTTCGTAACTTATATCAATTTTTAATCGAGGAAGCAGTGGCGGAAGTGTACATACTTCCGCTTTATTTTTAAGTCACCCTCACGTTATATCAATTCCAAGAAGAGGCTACGGGTAGAAGGGCACCCCGCTCAGCAGAGTGCCCTTCTACCCGTAGCCTCTTTTTAGAGAAACGTTATTACGGGTAAAGTCCTCGGTCGAGCAGAGCTTGAGCAACCCGCCCTACCCCTAGCATGTAAGCGGCAAGCCTGATTGGCACCTGTCTCATCTGGGACTGTTCCATTACCTGCTGGAAGGCGTGGACAATTAATCCTTCCATTTCTCGGTTAACTCGTTCTTCATCCCAAAACACGTAGGAAAGTCCTTGCACCCACTCCAGATAACTCACCACTACTCCGCCTGCGTTCGCCAGGATATCTGGAAGAACGGTTACTCCTCGTGCTTCTAGCGCCCGGTCTGCTTCTAAGGAAACTGGTCCGTTTGCCGCCTCTGCAACGATGCTGGCTTTTACCTGGTCAACATTGTCCGCAGTAATTTGGTTTTCTAGAGCGGCTGGAATGAGAACATCGCACGGTAAAGCCAGTAACTCAGCATTGCTAATGGGAACGGAGCCAGGAAAGCCTTTCAGGTTTTTGTCATGTTCTGCAGAGTAGGCCTTGAGCGCTAGAATGTCGAGCCCATCTGCCGCAAAAATTCCGCCAGAGCCTCTAGATACTGCCAGGATTTTAGCTCCAGCTTGATGTAGCAATAGAGCTGCGGCACTGCCAACATTTCCAAAACCCTGAATGACAATCCGGGAATCGGCGATCGCCCTTCCCTGCTTTGCCAACGCTTCCCGTACCACAATCATCACTCCTCGTCCGGTAGCCATTTCGCGCCCGCGCGACCCACCAATTGAAATGGGCTTACCCGTTACTACTCCTGGCACCGCATGGCCCACATTCATCGAGTAGGTGTCCATCATCCATGCCATTTCGCGGGCTGAGGTGCCCACATCAGGAGCCGGGATATCAACAGATGGGCCAATGTCTTTAATTAACTCACTGGTATAGCGGCGCGTAATCCGCTCCAATTCATTCACGCTATAACGATTGGGGTCGAGCGCAATTCCTCCCTTGGCTCCACCATAAGGAATGCCTAACAGCGCACACTTCCACGTCATCAGCATGGCCAGCACCGAAACCTCTTGCAACGTTACGGCTGGGTGATAGCGAGTCCCGCCTTTATAAGGTCCAAGAATATCGCAGTGCTGAACGCGATGTCCCGCAAAAACCCGCACTTCGCCATTATCTAACTTGATGGGAATGGAGACAGTGACGACCTTACGCGGATTGCTCAGAATAGTTAGAACACCTTGATCTAAATGCAATTCTCTAGCTGCCGCCTCAAGATAGCTACAGGCTTGATCGGCTGGGCAAATGTGAGCTGGAGAAGGTGCTTCTAACGGTACCAGCGGTGATAAAACCATAAATCTTCTCGCAATCGTGGAATTCCACGAACTGAATGTCTATTTATTGATCCCTATGGCCAGACTAGCCGTTTTTCTAAAAAATATTCTATTTTGTAATCTTTGTTACTGTTTATTTTTCCAGTTTGTCCATCTGTGGTCGTGGTAGACCTTCAGCATGAATGGTAGTGCGGCTCCGCTGCGCTACCATTCACGCCTTAAGAAGTGATTCAGAGGTCTATTGAATACAGAGTGAATACAGAACAGGGCAAAAAAGGGGCTACCCGATCAACAGTCAGAACAATGATATTTGTGGGATATCAAACTTCCTGGATAGATTGAGAAGGTGCTTTTGACAATTGTTCGATCGTGTTCCACCAGCGATCGCGCCCATTTTGTTGATGCCAGTACCAGTATTCGCACCCCCACAGCAAAATAGTGCGATAGCCTAAATCCACTAACAGGTTTACAAGCCCAGAAGTTTGTTGGGGAGATGAACTGGGATACTGAACAGCATCCAGGGCAACAAGGTGATTCGGTTCCCAAGGTTCCGCTTGTGCTTCCGAAACCCATGCTTCTTTGCCGCTCGTAGACAGTTGTTGTTGCCATGCATTGAGTTTGTACCAGTATGCAGGGGATGGTTGTAGGTAACTAGATAGATTGCCATCTGGAACCTGTGTGTAAACATTGATTCCAACTGCATCAGCAAGCGATAGGCTTTCCTGGAATGCTCGATCGTCCTCATTCGAGCCTGCATCGGGTAGTGTAATTGCATTAGTTAGCAACAGTTTCTGTCTCGGCAGCGCTAGTGTACGGGCTAACTCAACCTCTTGACGCACAAATTCATAGCTCAAATAACGCCCCGATGTAATGGCTAGTCGAGTGAACGGTTCATTCTCAATCTGCCAGTATTTAAGATTGGGCGCATCGCGGGTATGTTCAATAACTTTTTGAATGAAGCGTAATGTGTAATTGGCGATCGCTGCATTGTGATCAACAGGTTGAGAAGTGATAGAAGTATCCTGTTGGGCAGCTAGCCAACTGGGGAAGTGAAACTCTGGCCAGCGTGGTGCTTTCATGCCAACTGTAAGTATCACTTCGATTCCGTGTCTGTGGCTTTCATCAAGCAACCAATCAAGAGTCGTGAAATCAAACGAGTTCTCTAATGGTTCAATCTCATGCCAGTAGCTACATAAGCGAATTCTCTTAAGTCCAAGAGAGCAAATCTGACGAAAGGCTTCTTGATAGTTCAAGTTAATGTATTGGCACTGAAGTTGGCTAAACGTTGTTCCAACTTGAGTTTGACTTTGAGTTAGCAATTGCTGCAAATAAGGCAAGGCAACTACTTTACCTGTATCAGATACTACGAACCCAAGCAGAGTGGACACCGAGAGTGCCATAAACTGTCTTCTATAAGTCAAGTTGAACTACCTCACTCTTGAAGAAATATCTTTTATAGATACTCACTTATGGATACTCATTTGCAATCTGTGCCCTGTTGACTGCTCTTCTACTGAATGGCTTTATGATAAGGGATAATTCTGAGCAGGAAACCGCATTTTCGTGCTCAATTAAACGCAGCGACAAGAGCACAACAGATGTGAGACAGACGTTTTACGGAGCCTGAAGTAGACCTGTGAAGAACTAAGTTGAACCGATTTTTGCGACTTCTCTTAGCCGCTCCACATCGCGCATTGGGGGTGCACCAAACTGCCGCTTATACTCTCGGTTAAAGTGTGAAGGATCGTCATACCCCACCTGGTACGCCGCAGTGGTCGCGTCCAGATTTTGCCCCAGCATTAGACGGCGAGCCTCCTGAAGCCGCAGTTGCTTTTGGAACTGCAAAGGACTCATGGCAGTAACCGACTTAAAGTGATGATGAAAGCCCGAAACACTCATGCCAAGCTCTCGTGCAATGTTTTCAATCCGAAGCGGCTGGTTAAAGTCTTTACGAAGGCGATCGACCGCTCTGGCGATGTGGTGCGTGTAGCCACCGAGAACGGCAATCTGACGCAGCCGAGCCCCTTGCTCTCTCATTAGAAGTCGATAAATCGCGACGGATAGTTATAGTCAGTGATCTCCACGTCGAAGGTTCGGCTTGCCAAGCAGATTGTAGAGTGATGCTTTATTTGTCTAAATAAAGCATCACTCTACAACCTTAAAGCCGATGGCGGGATTTGAACCCGCGACCGCTCGATTACGAATCGAGTGCTCTACCACTGAGCCACATCGGCATAGACAGTAGACAAGTATAGCAGTCTTCCTTGCCAAGTTTCTACAAAGCGCGTTGAGAGATTGAAGAATTTGTAGATGAAGCTTCCATAACAGTTAGTCAACGTCCGATGACCCACATCTTTGTCTATGGTGCTATAGTACGTATGTACTGATGGGGACAAACCTGCACACCTGGAAACAGGGGGAGACATATGACTATAGGTACCAGACAGAGAAGAGTTAGTAAAGATCCAACTCCTGTGACGGCGACTCGGACCCTGGCACTGGATGCGGGTAACTATGACCTTAAGTTTTATGACGGCACGGGGCATCCAAAAGCGATTCGATCTGTACGTTTCCAGTTACCTCAAGGTCGAGATGCTGTTCGTTATTCTGAAGCCTCGCCTCTCATTGCGCTACCTGATGGTACACGGTACCACTTTGGCGCACAGGCTTATAAATACAGAAGGCAGCAGCAAACTGTAGTCGAAAACAAAGTTGAGCTGGCAAAGCTACACTTGTACGCTTGTCTCGAACCTACAGGTGCAGAAGTTTCTGAGTTCCCCTTAAACCTTTACGTTTCTACTCCTGAACCTGCTAGAAACGAAGACGCGATTCGAGAGCAACTTTTGGGAAGGCATGAGTTTGTTCGGAATGGCGTTGAGTTTCAGGTCAATGTAGAGCAGGTTGAGGTTGAGCGGGAAGGCATGGGGGCTTACCACTACGCGCGTAAGCAGGGACACATTCCCAACAACGGATACACGATTGTGGTTGATATTGGGGGAGGAACTTGGCTAACTCGTCTGGTTGATGCAGAAGGTGACGTGATTGATGAAAACGTCATGGATCGGGGCGGAACTTATGAGTTAGCTGCGTCGATTAGCTTCGACAGACGATTGACCGATATTCTCGGCACAACCGCAGACCCCAGCATTGTAATGGATGGCTTTCGGGTAGGACATACCTATGCAGATACCGAGTTAACTTGGGCACCCTGGCTGGAAGAGCATTTAGATTCCTGGTTTAAAGGAATTTTTCAAACCATCAAGGCTCAATATACGCCCTACATGGCGAGAGTGACCCGATTTTTGGTGACAGGGGGAGGTTCTCACCTGATCGCAGAGCGGTTGGCAGGGCGGAAATTGTTTGCTGTGATGGGTGATCCTCAGTTTGCAAATGTTCGTGGTTTGTTTCTTTTATCTAACGATACACAGCTATGTATGACAACAAAGTAAGGCTAAGCCAGGATGTCCTTGATAAGGCTGAACTCATTGCTGCCGAGTGGGGACTCAAAAATGCCCGTGCTGCTGTGGAAGCAGTCTTCCGTCGCTACTCAGATGAGTATCTGTATGGACGCGGGAAGTCTATGGATGAAGCGTCAAATGTTCACTTTTTGGACTCGACTACGTTTAACCAAGGACCGAGCAGCGGATGTGAAGCACTGAATGAGTTAGAAGACTTATTGGCAATGTAAGCCACAATTTTCAATTTTGTAGAGACGTGATTAATCTTTGCCTTTGGATTAATTGCGTCTCTACAAGAGGATTAACTGGTGGCAACTGAACCGTTTCGACGGCGATCGCCCGCTCCACTAATTGTTCCATCAGGGTGTTGCATCACAGTATGTACTCCACCAAAAAACATATTATGGTTTTCCCATAACACCAGTTCTCCATTGAAAGGAAAAGATGTTTTCTCGAAGTCTGAGTGATGAAAGCCAGGCTCTAGGCTGAGCACATCGTTCTCCCAATGCATCCGAGAACTGTTGACTGCATCATCTACCGACATATCAAAATCAATGATGTTGGAAATGACTTGAAGGATAGCAGTCCTGATTCGATTGGAACCACCAGAACCTAAAACAATCTCAGGCTGGTTCTGTTGTAGCACCATTGTAGGTGCCATCATTGAAGAGATTCTTACATTGTTTTGCCACTGATGAAACCCAGTGGGATGTAAATCTGCCTCGCCCAACATGTTGTTTGTCATTACTCCAGTTCCAGGAATGACATGAGAAGAGCCTTCCCCATTGGATGAGGTGACGCTAGCGGCATTTCCCTCTGCATCAACAACACTCAGGTGCGTTGTACTACCCCACTTATTGGTTACAGGAGTGAGTTGATTAGCGTATTGGCTGATATGCTCAGCAGATAAGAAGTTTTGCGCTACATCGGGTTGATATAAGTTAGCGTCATATCCATCTGTTCGGGCCTGATTGGTCAAGCGCATTGCGTTGGATAGAGTTTTCAGGTGTTCGGTTGTGCCAAAGCCAACGGTAGATAAATCTAACTGAGATAGTAGTGATAAGGTAAATGCGATCAGGCTACCGCCAGAACTAGGGGGAGGATTCGTTAAAAATGTGTTGCCTCGATAGCTAGTCTTTAAGGGTTTCCGTTCAATCACCCGATAGTTTTTGAGATCTTCTAAAGTTAAATATCCTCCGTTTTCCTGACAATCCTTAACTAGTTGTTGAGCAATTTCGCCTTCATAGAAAGCTTCAACTCCTTCTTCAACCAAACAATTTAAGGTGTCTGCCAGATCTGGAATTGCAAAGGTTTCGCCAGCTTGAAGTAACGCTCCATTAGGAGCAAAAATCTCCCGCGCTCCTGCGGTACGCAGCAAAATCGGTTCTAAAATTTTTAGACAGTAGGACTGAAAATCATCTAACAGGACACCCGTTTTAGCATAGTGAATTGCAGGTTCAACAATTACCTCAAGCGGTAGTCTGCCCAATCGTTTATGAACGTGGAAAAGCCCTTTCGCAGTTCCAGGGACGGCGATCGCCCCTAGTCCAACATGAAACTCTTGAGCAACGCTGCCAAAATTGACTGAAACAGGACAAAAATCAATGTCTTTAACGTCTCGCTTTTGACCTGGAGTTTGAGTGAAAAAGTCAAATAAAATGTTTTCGTTGTGCTGCGTATGAGCAAGTAGAAAACCACCACCTGCCAAAGAAGTGAGCGTTGCTTCTGTGACACATGAGGCTAAAACTGCGGCGACTGCAGCATCAAACGCATTTCCACCTAACCGCAACATTTCTATTCCTGCTTCAGCCGTTTGCAAATTTCCGGCCGCGATCGCCCCACGAGTTTTCTGAATCATATAGCTGTACTAAGTAAGTAGACCTCATTAAACACTGTTGAAAAAAATGGGGGAGTACCCCGTTCCTTGTATTTGTCCATTTACTTAAATTTCTTAGAAAAACTGAAAAATACTAAAAATGTACGTTTCGTAAGGTTGAGGCGCAATTCTTAATTTAAATTAATATCTGACGAATGGGTAGCTAAAAACCAGCGATATTGCGGAGTCAATATCGAGTTGAATGCTGAGACGCAATTGCCCCAAAGTTTTTATAACAGCTACATAGCACTTTTAAAGTGAAAACCCTTGAGATTTTCTGACCATTTCTGGGTAAAAAAACTTAAGGATCAACCAGAAACCCCCCTTTCACTTTTGTGGAATTTGGTGAGCTACCCAAGGAGCAAAACTTAAATGGAAATTCTACGTGTTGTTGTTACAGGCACCACGGGAGCCGGAAAAACAAGCTTTATTCGTGCGGTTAGCGAAATCGATGTTGCTAGTCTAGAGCGACAACCCACGAATGTTGATTTGCAGAAGCAAAGTATGTCAACGCTCGATTTTGGTCGGCTGACCTTCGGCGATTATCAAATGCTGCACTTGTACGGTATTCCCGAAAGTCCTCATCTGGATTTTATGTGGGACATTTTACTGCGTCGAGCCCATGCCTGTGTGGTTTTGATGGATGCTCAGCGTCCCCGAGATTTTCGCTCGACTCGTCGTATTCTGAGTAACTTGAGTCGGCGGAGCAAGGTGCCCATGATTGTTGGTCTGACTCATGCAGATTGTCCGGATGCGTGGACACTTGCTAATGCAGAGCTGGCCTTGGGTCTTAAGAGCGATCGATATTGCTCCCCTCTGGTCATCGTTAATGCAACGCAGCCAGAGTCAGTCCTGAGAAGTTTGTTAATTCTGACTCGTGAGATGATCAATGTTCCAGCTTAGGAACGAAAGCTGTTTACTTTCGCCGACCGCTGTGTCTGTCTTGCCTGAAGATCTTCTAGCCGAGTATCGGGAATTGCCTGGATCAGTTGGCGTGTGTAGTCCTGCTGAGGTGTGTTGTAGATTGCGTCAGCGGCTCCAATTTCCTCGATTTTGCCCTGGTTCATCACCATAATGCGATCGCTGACGAATTTCACCACGCTCAGATCATGGGAAATGAAAATATAGGTCAAGCCAAAATCTTGCTGCAAATCTTTCAACAAGTTGAGTACCTGCGCCTGCACAGACACATCCAGGGCAGAAACCGACTCGTCGCAGATAATGAAGCGTGGCTGGCAAACCAGGGTGCGGGCAATGCAGATTCGTTGCTGTTGCCCACCAGAGAATTCGTGAGGCATCCGGTGCATAGCGCTGCCGTCTAGTCCAACTCGCTCCAAGAGGGCGATCGCCCGCTGCCAGCGATCGTCTCGCGAGTTGCCGATGTTGTGAATCACCATTGGCTCAATTAGAGCAGCACCAATACTCTGACGCGCATCCATTGAGCCAAACGGATTCTGAAACACGATCTGCATTTCCCGTCGCAGCCGCCTCATCTGAGCAGCATTTAGGTTAAACACGGATTGTCCGTCAAAGATGACTTCTCCTGAAGTTGGTTCAATTAGCCGGAGCAGCACTCGACTCAGCGTCGACTTGCCGCAGCCCGATTCACCGACCAGACCCAACGTTTCTCCGGGGTACACGTCAAAACTGACATCATCGACTGCATTGAGCATGGTTTTACGACCAAACAGCCCCGTTCTAATCGGAAAACTTTTGGTCAGGTTGCGAACCGAGAGCAGCGGTTTTTGTTGAAGTAGACTGTGATATCGGTTGTCACGCTCGGTTGTGGGCACTTCCGACCAAAGTGTTTCCGTTTGATTGGAGTCAAGCGTTTTAGCGAGAATTTCGAGTTGTCCTGCCGGGTTGGTTTGTACCTGCATGAAGTCTGCGACCGTAGGCAACCGTTTTAGCTGCTGATCGGGGCGAGGACGGCAACTGAGTAGCCCTTTGGTGTAAGGGTGCTGAGGCTGAGCAAACAGCTCATAAACATTTGCAGTTTCTACAACTCGACCGCGATACATCACCATGACGCGATCGGCAATTTCGGCGACTACGCCCATGTCATGGGTGATGAATAGGATCGACATGCCCCGGCGATCGCGAATTTCCCTCAGCAACTCTAGAATTGTGGCTTGAATCGTTACATCTAGTGCTGTGGTTGGCTCATCTGCAATCAGCACTGCCGGATTGCCGCTCAGCGCCATTGCGATCATGACTCGTTGCTGTTGCCCGCCTGAAAGCTGATGCGGGTATCGGTTCATCATCGCTTCTGGGTTGGGCAGCTTGACTTCTCGAAACAGATCGAGCGCCCGCTTTTGGGCTTCCTCCTGGGAAACTTCCGCATGAAGCAGAATTGCTTCCACCACCTGATCGCCGCAGGTAAAAACTGGATTCAGGGAAGTCATCGGCTCCTGAAACACCATTGAGATTTGCCCACCTCGGTAGGTGCGGCGATCGCCTGCTAGCAAACCCAGCAAATTTACAGGCTCTGCTGATACGGAGCGAGGATCGTGAAACCAAATTTCTCCATTAACCTGAACAGATTTGGGCAACAGCCCGATCGTTGCCAGGGAAGTGACTGATTTACCTGAGCCAGACTCACCCACAATTCCCAGAGTTTCACCCGCTGCCAGAGTAAAAGATGCATCTTGCACCGCTCTCACAATGCCTGCATCGGTAGGGAAACTGATAGACAGATTGCGGACATCCAGAACAGGAAAGTTCATAAACTTGGAAGGCGATCGCGAGTGGTAAGTATCTTCACAATAGCCGCTATCAACACTAGAGCTAGAACAGTTGCTTCATTTATCACAACTGATACAGTTTGTTGCCAGTTCATCCCTCTAGCATTGTCCGGTGTAAATGGAATTTCCAGCTAGATCCGCCAAAAAAACGGAATCTTTAATAAAAAACTTTCAACTAAGCGAGGACAGCATGATCAGACGATGGAAACGATGGAGGCGGTGGCAACCCGTGCTGCTAAGCATGGTGTTTGCTCTAACCATAGTTCTTTCAAACTGTGGTGGCTCTCCAGACGCGACTGATTCTCCAGAAGCAAGCAGCCCTGCCGCATCTTCAGAACAGCAGGCACTTGTGTTTGGGCTGGGAGGACAACCTGCCAACCTCGAACCTGGCAATATCACGGACAACAATTCAATTTATGTACACGAACAGATTTACGATCGCCTGGTTCACTTTGAGCCAGGAACCACTTCTCCCGTCCCAGGTTTAGCCACAGAGTGGTCAGCTTCAGAGGATGGTTTGACCTGGACATTTACGCTACGGGAAGGGGTAACGTTTCATGATGGCACTCCTTTTAACGCGGAGGCAGTCAGAGTTAATGTTGAGCGTTGGTGGGACCCGGCTAGTCCAACCGGATATCGCGATGCGGGCAGAGGATACGAAATCTGGCCCGGTTTATTTGGCGGCTTTAAAGGAGACGAAGCCTCTTCACTGGTGTCTCTAAATGTAGTGGATGACTACACCATCGAGTTTGTTTTAAATCAGCCGTTTGCTGCTTTCCCGGTGGCGATCGGTTCTGGTTATTTTGGCATTGCTAGCCCAACCGCGATCGAGGAAGCTGGACCTGATTATGGAACTCCTGGATCGACCGCAGTTGGAACCGGTCCTTACGTTTTGGACGAATGGCGATCGGGCGATCGCGTCATTCTCTCAGCCAACCCTGACTATTGGGATGGAGCACCCGCTGAAGAGCAGCTTGTCGTCCGCTTTATCACTGACCCCTCAGCTCGATTAGCTGAGCTAAGAGCCGGAAGCATTGACTTTACGGTAGAGCTAGCGCCAGACCAGCTTCAGGAAATTGAAGGTGACGATAATCTAGAAGCAGTTTTCCGCGAATCCTTCAATGTTGGCTATTTAGGACTAAATACTGGCTTTGAGCCGCTGGCAGATGTGCGAGTGAGGAAGGCGATCGCCTTAGCAATCAACCGTCCAGAAATTGTTAGTGCTTTCTGGGGTGAGCTAGGCGTATCTGATCCGCACTTCTTGCCTCCTTCCATGGAAAACTTCAACGCTAACGACCTGGAAGTTTATCCCTATGACCCAGAACAGGCAAAGCAACTGTTGAGTGAAGCGGGCTACGCCGACGGCTTTGACCTGGAAATGTACTACATGCCTGTTTCTCGTCCTTACTTTCCTACGCCCAAACCGATCGCTGAAGCATTTGCGGCTGACCTGAGTGCGATCGGCATTAACGTCTCGTTACAAACCAAAGACTGGGCTGTCTACATCGAAGACAGCAAAAAGCCACCCGGATTTCAATCCTTCATGTTGGGTTGGACAGGCGACTATGGTGACCCTGATAACTTCTACTACTATCACTTTGGACCAGGTGGCACCACTGATATCGGTGAATGGAAAAGCGATCGCGTAATTGAGCTACTCAATCAGGCTCGTGCCGAAGACGACCAGGGTGCAAGGGAACAGGCATACGCTGAAGTAGACAAAATTCTCTACGACGAAGTTGTGCGAATTCCCATCGTTCACTCACAGCCCCTCCTAGCACAGCGCACCAACATCCAGGGTTGGAACCCTAGCCCCTTAGGATCTGAACCCTTCAACACGGTTAGCAAGGAATAAACCTTTCAGGGAACAGCGCCTTCAGGACGGAGGAGTGATGAAGCAGTGTAGGGGCGTGGCATTCAGGCAAAAGCTCTATTGCAGAGCAGAGCATAGCTGCCGAATGCTGCGCCCTTCAAAATTTGGGCATTGCTGATTTGGGATATGAATTGCGTAGGGGCGTTTCGCGAAACGCCCCCTACAGGTGGGATCAATGCCCGTGGATCATACTCGCATTCAGCAACACCAAAACTTGCTGCTCCCTATCTTTCTCTTCTTGCAATTAGTTTCACGCTTGGAGTTTTTGCTAGCAAATAGCTAATCATGCTGCGATACATCGTTAGACGACTGCTCGGACTGGTGCCCGTATTTCTGGGAATTACCCTGCTCGTATTTACCCTGCTCCATGCAATTCCCGGTGACCCAGCCGTGTTTTTAATGGGAGAAAGGGCAACGCCTGACCAGATCGCTGCCTTTCGAGAGCAGATGGGGTTAAACGAACCGTTGCCGATTCAATACCTCACTTTTTTGGGAAGCCTGCTGCGGCTTGATTTTGGCAACAGCATCGTCACCGGAATTCCGATCGCCGCTGAAATTGGACGACGTTGGGCAGCCAGTTTTGAATTAACGGCCTCTGCTGTGCTGTTCTCAATCTTGGTTGGAGTGCCAGCAGGAATTATTGCCGCAGTTCGTAAAAACAGTTGGGTAGACAACCTGGCAATGACGGTTTCGCTGGTCGGCGTTTCCATGCCTGTCTACTGGTTAGGCTTGCTGTTGATTTACCTATTTGCGGTGAATCTAGGCTGGCTGCCGCCCAGCGGACGAATTGGCATCAGTGAAGGGTTTGGCTTTCAGCCGATCACGGGCTTTTATGTGCTGGACGCGCTATTGCGGTTCAACTTTACGGCGCTGAGAGATATTTTGGCTCACCTGATTTTGCCTGCGATCGCCCTTGGCACCATTCCTTTGGCGATCGTCGCTCGGCTCACTCGCAGCGCCATGCTAGAAGTCCTGTCCCAAGACTATATCCGCACCGCCAGAGCAAAGGGCCTCTTAGAACGCTGGGTCATTCTCAAACATGCGCTCAAGAACGCCCTTTTACCCGTAATCACTATCATTGGGCTGCAATTTGGCACCCTGCTCAGCAGCGCCGTCCTCACCGAAACCATTTTCTCCTGGCCCGGCATCGGCGAATGGATTTACGGCGGCATTCTCGCCAGAGACTATCCGGTTGTTCAAGGAGGTGTAGTTTTCGTTTCCATCACCTTTGTCCTGATCAACCTCCTGGTCGATCTCTCCTACGCCTTCTTCGACCCCAGAATCCAATACAAATAATAACCCTAGTCTCCAACCCCCAACCCCTAGCCTCCAACCCTTAGCCCCTAGTCCCCAGTCCCTAGCCCCTTTACTCATGGAAACCCTTTCCCCTGAAGTCTCCACACAGGCTGCATCGAAACCTTTACAGCGCGTTTATCGCCAGTTCCTTAAATCCAGTTCTGGCAGAATTGGGCTATTTCTCACAGTGGCGTTGCTGTTGCTGGCAGTGCTGGCTCCGCTGATTCGTCCTTATGATGCTGCGACAGCACGAAACTATGCCTCTCGCCTCAGCCCACCCGATTTGGAATTTTGGCTGGGTACAGATGGGTTAGGGCGGGATATGTTAACCGCAATTTGGTACGGCATTCGCATCTCGCTAACGATTAGCTTGATTTCGGTGGGGTCAGGTTTGCTGATTGGCACTTTTCTAGGAATGGTCGCAGGTTACTTTCGGGGCTGGCTGGAAACGGTGATCGGTTGGGTTACAGACATTTTGCTGGCTTTTCCGCCCACTTTGCTGGCGATCGCCGTCGTCACCGTCACCGGCCCTAGCCTTCCCAGCGTCATGATTGCGGTTGGCGTAGTCCAAATTCCGATCTTCATTCGCCTGACCCGCAGCATGGTGCTATCTCTACGCGAACAAGACTTTATCCAAACCGTCAGAGCTTTTGGTGCAACTTCCGATCGCATCATCATTAGCCACATCTTGCCAGCCAGTCTTGCTCCTCTTATCGTGCAGGCGACTCTGGCATTGGGTACGGCAACCCTGGAGGCGGCTGGTTTAGGATTTCTGGGTTTAGGTGCAAAACCACCGACACCAGAGCTAGGCACGATGCTGTCAGACTCGTTTCGAGGCGGTTATTCCCTTTCCTCGCCCTGGACAATTGTGTTTCCGGGTTTAGCAATTACTCTGATTGTTCTGGCATTTAACCTGCTGGGGGATGGTTTGCGCGACAGCCTTGATCCTAGGGCAAATCGTTGAGATGCCAGTACTTTTTGGATGAGTTATCTTGGGGCTGACTTAGACAGGCACGATGACAGAAACCAAAAATTGTTTCGGCCATAGATGCCCCGGTAAAGACGCGATGGAATTACGTCTCTACGAATAAGCTTCCAAAAAGATAAAACATCTATGCAGTTTAGAAAAAATTTGGGCTGGCTGCTTCCTTGGATTGGTCTAGGCGTTCTTGCTGCTTCAGCATTAACCGTCAAAGATCAAGCGATCGCCAGTGCAGAAGCAGAAACTCCCTCACTGACGCTAGTATGGACTGCTGCTGCCGATCCGCGTGGTGAAGCTGGGACTTCAGAAACCGCAGAATTTTCTCCAGATAGTCAGTTTATTGTCTCAGGTGGGGGAGACGGCAAATTTCGGCTGTGGCGGGTTGCGGATGGCTCCCTAATTTGGGAAGGAGTTTACTGGGACGGTTCGCTCGATGACAAACAGGGCGAAGTTGAAGCAGTTTTCTTTTCACTCGATGGTGAGCAAATCGCGGTTTCAGGCAATACTGACGGCATTAAAATTTATCGAGCCAGGGATGGTAGCCTTCTCACCACTCTAGAAGGAGATGGCGCAGACGGAATTGCTTTTTCTCCAAATGGACAGTTTTTTGCTGCCCCCAGTCACGGCAACAACAGTCAGGTGAAGATGTATGACCCAGGCGACTGGTCCTTGCGATATGGCGATCGCATCTCGCACCGTCGGGACATCAACTCCATCGACTTCACCCAAGATAGTGAGTATGTCCTGTCAGGTTCAGCCGATCGCACCGTTAAAATTTCTCGCACCTCGGACGGTCGCCTAGTCAGAACTGTCCGGGCGGCAAACAATGGCGGCTCGGTTAAGTCTGTTCGCCTTTCGCCTGATGGAGAGTTAATCGCCACTGCTAATGGTAATGAAGATGTCGCTAAAGTCTTTCGCTTTGACACAGGCGAACAGATCGCCGAGCTAGAGCATGGCACCTCTTTGGTAGAAGCCGTTGCCTTCTCGCCCGACGGGAAATATCTCGCTACGGGTGGCGGCGGCTCGGAACGTCAAGACCCCAACGAAAACTTTGGCTTCAGACTCTACCGCGTCTCTGACTTCAGCCTTCAACAGCAAATCACTGAACATACCCAGGGCGTGGAATACATTGACTTTTCACCGGATGGACAGTACATAGTAACAGCTAGTGAAGACGGTACAATCAAGCTCTGGTCAATCTCTAATCCAGAACAAAACTCTCTTCAAAGCTTACTCAGTAACCTGAACGCTAAAACTGGTGCAACAATGGCGATCGCCCTCGTTCTCCTTGGAGTAGTTCTACAGTGGCGACGCACCACTTATAAGCAACCCTAATCTATCCCTAGCTCCTAGCCCCTTCCTTCCCAATGACCCCTACCAGGCTCCGCTTTCCCCGCTTCCTCCAAACCTCCCAAAACCCCAGTCTCTCCGTCCAGATGATGTGGGTGGGCATCGTTATTACCCTGCTGTTTTTGTTGGTTGCGCTCTTTGCTCCAACCATAGAATCTTGGGGCTGGTTGCGAAACCCAACCGAGACTTTGACGAATCCACTACACCAGCCCCCCTCATCTGAATATTGGTTTGGCACCAGTCGTCAAGGGTACGACGTTTTCTCACGGGTGCTATTTGGGGCGCAATCGGCAATGCTGGTGGTGGTTTTAGCAACGGCGCTGAGTCTGGCGATCGGGGTTCCGCTGGGAATGTTGAGTGGCTATCTGGGCGGCAGGCTTGATCGGGTCTTGGTGTTTCTTATGGATACCATCTACACCTTGCCCGGACTCCTACTTTCAGTGACGCTCGCATTTATCGTGGGGCGAGGTGTATTGAATGCGGCGATCGCCATCAGCATTGCCTACATTCCGCTGTACTACCGCGTTGTTCGCAACCACACGGTCAGCGTCAAAACCGAAGTTTTCATTGAAGCAGCCCAGGCAATGGGAGCCTCAACCTGGACGGTGTTATCCCGCTATCTGTTCTTTAACGTGATCCAGAGTGTCCCTGTCCTGTTTACAATGAACGCCGCTGATGCCGTTCTCACGCTAGGTAGCCTTGGCTTCCTTGGTTTAGGCTTACCTGAACCTACACCCGACTGGGGTTCTGATTTGCGTCAGGCGCTGGATGCCCTGCCTACCGGAATCTGGTGGACAGCCCTATTCCCCGGTTTGGCATTGACCCTTCTAGTGGTAGGGCTTTCCCTCATCGGCGAAGGACTGAATGAATGGGTCAATCCATTACTACGACGAGAAAATTGGAGCCAAAAGAATTAAGAACTCAAAGTCTCCACAAAATTCCTAATTTCCGTTTTCAACGAAGTATTAACAACCCCTAGCCTCCCCGTATAATTGGCAGTCAGGTAAGCCGCAAGTTAACCAATCCACTGCACTGAGTAGCTCAAAATATGGGGAATCCGAACGCCGCCGATTGCCAGCATTCCTGTCAACACGTTATTGGGGTTGATTTAGGTGGTTCAGCGATTAAACTGGGACGCTTTGGGGCGGATGGCACTTGCCTTCAAACTTTGACTGTGCCGACTCCACAGCCCGCCTATCCAGAACTAGTACTGGCAGCAATGGTAGATGCGATCGCCCAAATTGATCCGCTGGGGCAAAGTGGGGCGATCGGCGTTGGCACTCCTGGCCCGACCGATGCGGAAGGGCGAATTGCCAGAGTTGCAATTAACCTGGAGGGTTGGCACGATATTCCATTAGCAGACTGGCTAGAGTCGAAACTCAGCATTCAGACTACCCTTGCCAACGATGCCAACTGCGCTGGATTAGGAGAATTTTGGCTGGGATCAGGTCGCTATTTTCGCAATCTGATTTTGCTGACGCTAGGAACGGGTGTTGGCGGAGCCGTGATTCTAGATGGCAAACTGTTTACTGGACATCATGGCACCGCTGGAGAGCTAGGACTGGTGACGCTCAACATGGACGGGCCAGAATGCAATAGCGGCAATCGTGGCTCTCTAGAACAGTACGCTTCGATTCAAGCCATTCGTCGCCGCACGGGGCTAGAGCCTGATGAGCTAGGTCGCAGAGCCAAAGCCGGAGATGCTGAAGCGATCGCCTTTTGGCAAGATTATGGTTGCCATTTGGGAGCAGGTCTAGCTAGCCTAATCTATGTCCTCACGCCCGAAGCGGTAATCATCGGTGGCGGCATCAGCGCGAGTGCTGAATACTTTTTCCCGGCGACGCTAGCGGAAGTTGAGCGTCGAGTTTTGCCCAGTTCCCGCACGGGTCTACAGCTATTGTCAGCTCAGTTGGGCAACAAAGCAGGGATCGTAGGAGCCGCAAAATTGGCGTGGCAGAAGGTATTGGCAACGGGGTAGCCTGGGAAAGATGAAGCATGAAACATGAGGGATAAATTTGCCGGAGGATAATTTTCAGCAAAAGAATCTGCCGGAGCAAGAACTACTTGCTCAACTTCAGCAAACTCAGCTGGCGTACCACATGGCAGTTGAGATGGGGCAGTTCAAAGCAGGGTTTTTGGCACGCACTTCCCATGAGTTGCGATCGCCCCTCAACAACATCATTAGCCTGCATCAGCTGATCCTGTCCGATCTGTGTGACAGCCCAGAGGAGGAGCGAGAAACGATCGCTCAAGCGCAAGCATCTGCCTCGAAGATGTTGGCACTGTTGGATGAATTAATCAGCATTGCTAAAGTGCAGCACGGCACCTACGAAATGCAAATTCAGCCGCTGCAATTGGCAGACGTGCTCGAAGAAGTTCATGCGCTCACCCACCTGCAAATTCAAGATCGCGGATTGCGGCTAGAAATTGACCCTCCCGATCCAGAAATTTACGTCCTGGCTGATCCGCGCTGGCTCAGGCAAGTTCTGGTCAATCTAGTCGATCCAGCCGTTTCTCAAGTGATGGAGGGCAGCATTCGACTGACCACTCAGGTCGCTCCAGAGCTTCAACAGGTTCACATTCAGATTCAAGATCAGCGGCCAGACCACTTATGGAGAGAGCTACTTAACCCATCGCAGTCCAGTCCTGAGCCTGAAGGAGTGTCCCCGTCAACGAAGCTCCCTGCCACGAATTCACAGAAGTCCATCAAACCTTCCTTCGGGCTGTCTTTGCTAGTCAATCAGTCTTTAATCGAGAAGATGAACGGTCGGCTAGAAGTTTTTACACGACCAGCAGCCGTTTCAGAAGATGCTGCGATCGCTGCCCCTCTCACCCAAATTCAATGTTCCATTCCCTGGATAATGCCTGAAGAGGATGTCTGAAGAGGATGCCTTCACCAGTGTTGGAATTTTTGGTGTACCATTCAACCTTGTAGCTGCAAACACACTATTCCAGTCGGTTAACCGTGCTTTTCTCATCTCTACGACGACTTGCTGCAAGGCTAAAGGGGCGATCGCCTCAAAGATTCCTCTCTTTCCTCTCGACCGGCTTTGTCCTGAGCCTACTTTTAGCTTTCGTTTCAACTGGATTTAGTGCCTGTTCCGTCGTTGACAATGGCAACGTTGTCGAACTCACGCTGGTATCCAACGCGGTTACGGAGGCTGCTTATCGAGAAATCATGCCCTTATTTGCCGCAGATTGGGAACAAAAGCACCAGCAAAAAGTAGTGTTTAACCAGAGCTACGGCGGCTCAGGAACTCAGGCTCGGGCGGTAATCGAAGGTCTACCAGCAGATATTGTAGACCTGGGCTTGGAACTGGATGTCGAGAAAATTGAAGCAGCAGGGTTGATCCAACCGGGATGGCAAGATCGAGTGCCGAATGGGGCGATCGCTCATCAGTCTGTAGCCGCCTTAGTCACCCGCAGCGGTAACCCCAAATCAATATCAACTTGGGCAGATTTAGCGCAAAACGGTGTCAGCGTTATCACCGCCAACCCACACACCTCAGGAGGAGCCAGATGGAATTTCCTGGCATTGTGGGGGTCGATCACACAAGCGGGCGGCGATCAGCAAACTGCCCTCAATTACACCACTCAGGTTTTTGAAAATATTCCCATCCTACCTAAAGATGCCCGCGAAGCAACCGACGCTTTCTTTCAGCAAGGGCAGGGGGATGTGCTGATTAACTACGAAAACGAAATCATCCTGGCAAAACTAAACGGACAGGACATTCCTTATCTAGTTCCTGAAACCAACATCTCGATTGACAATCCGGTCGCAGTCATTGATGCCAATGTCGATCAGCACGGTACCCGTGAGGTCGCTGAAGCATTTGTTCAGTTTCTCTTTACCCCAGCAGCGCAGCGAGAATTTGCACGGTTTGGCTTTCGTCCTGTAGATGAAGCCATCAATACAGAATTTGCTGACCAGTTTCCTCCTGTCACCAATCTGTTCACAATCGCAGATCTGGGAGGGTGGAATACCGTTCAGCAAAAATTCTTTGATGAGGGTGGAGTTTTCGATCAAATTCAAGCCGACCTGACAAAATAGCAGGTTTGTTGTCCTGCTGCTTGCTCGGTCTTTTTGATCAGTTCACTTTAGGGCTATGCCCTGGCTCAAGCCATGCTGTTTTCGATCGCCCAACGAGCCAGCTCCGTTCGGTTGTGTAACCCGGTTTTGCCTAGCATATTGCTGACGTGGCTCTCAATCGTTCGCTGACTCACATTTAGCTCTTCAGCAATTTCACGATTTGCCATACCGCGCGCCACAAATTGCACCACTCTTAGCTCGGTTGGAGTCAACTCCACATCAAATGGAACTTGGATTTTAGGTCCACTATCTGTCCCCTTGTTTTGGTGCTGAATCAGTCGTGAAGCCTGCTTTAGAGAAGACTCAACCTGAGCCACCAGTTCTTCTGGCTCAAACGGCTTCACCATATAGACATCGGCTCCGGTGTTTAGACCCTTGACCCGATCTTGGCTTTGTCCCTTAGCTGACAAAAACAGCACTGGAATCCAGCTTGTCCGTGCGTCCTTTCGCACATGCTCGACCAGCGAATATCCGTCCATCTCAGGCATCATCACATCACAGATGATCATGTCCGGAGTAGCATTCTCTAGCACTTCCAGTGCTTCACGACCATTCTCAGCCGTAATCACTTCATACCCACGAAACTCCAGGTAGTCTTTGACTAACAAAATTAGATTCGGATCATCATCAATCAGCAAAAGCTGTTTATGATCTCCGGCACTGGTTTCCTTCATGCTTTACTACTCGCCACGCATAGGTCAAGAGTAACACTTACAGACAGAGTATTTGGTGTTCTCACAGGACTTTTGAGCTTGCTTGAGAAGAGTTCGGTTTATTTCGACCCTTCCCTCAATATGCTGCCCTTCATTTTGTCGGGTTGCAACAGCCCATCACCCAATTTTTCTTATTTTTTAATTTCCAGGTTTCTACATCCGGCAATTTATTTCCATATAAAGAAATAAATTAACCGGATATGGAAATAAGTTACCTCAATAAGATAATTTTTTGCTTTTTAAGCCTATGGGAAGGTGCTACTTAAAACAGCAATTTTCTAGGTTTTATCACCTACTCGGTTCAGAGCCAGAAACCTGGGCTGATTCAGGCAAAGGATGGACTAGAAATGCGTACTCTGACACAATGCGATCGCCGATCAAATGCTCTTGAATAATCTGCTCGATCACATCTGGGTTGGCGCTGTGATACCAAACTCCGTCCGGGTAGACGACCATAATTGGCCCTTGCTGACACACGCGCAAACAGTTGGCTTTGGTACGAAAGATACAGGTCGGGCGATCGCTAGTTGGCACATCTAGTTTTAATTCTTTCAACCGCTGCTTGAGATAATTCCAAGCAACTAGACTGACCGCCTTATCGCAGCACTTAGGCACAGTTTGATCGGCACATATAAAGACATGTCGTTGGATTTGGGGCAAGCCGAGAGACTGGGAGCAGGCTGTCAATGAATTAGGTGCTGAGCGATCGCAGTCAGAAGTCATGAATCTATAGAGTGGAAGACCGGGAAAAAAACTTAGGATTTCAGGCTATGGACTTAACCCGTTATCCACCTTAACTATATCTAGATCTAGATCTAGATCCGTTCAAATTCCTTTCCTGGATCAGCTTTGTAGGGTTGTGAACACGACTAGCCACAGGGCTTCTGTCCACTCTACGACTGCTCCATAGGTATCGCCTGTGTGTCCTCCTAATTGACAGTTGAACCAGGCTGCGGTGAGCAGAGCGATCGCACTTCCTGCTGCCACTGAGCCAAGTGTCACAGCCCACAGAGCAGAATCCCAAAAGACAGGGATGCAACTCAATCCCAACAGCAAGCAAAACCCGGGCATCACATCTTTGAGTGAGCGAATCGCAGCTTTGTGAAAGGCTCCTTTGCCCGTTGGCTTTAGATAAGGGTAACGGGCGATCGCCACTTGCTGCCCCCATCGCCCCCAACCTGCTGCTAAGGGCAAAGCTAGCTCATGCCAGGCGGTGAGATCGCTCAGAGCGGTGACTTTCAGCAAGAGAATGGCGATCGCCGCCATTGCGCCAAATGCACCCGTCGCACTATCTGCCATCACCTCAAGTCGGCGCTGCCGATCTAACACAGCTAACCCGTCAGCCGTATCCATTGCTCCATCCAGGTGGAGCCCTCCTGTGACCGCGACCCAGGCAATGACGATGACGGCATTACGGGTCAGGTCGGGCACTCCCAGCAGATGCAAGCCTTGATGAAGAAGTCCTAATATTCCGCCAATGATTAGCCCAACCAGAGGTGCAAGTCGGGCGACGTTTTGAAATTCTAATTTTCCGGTTATCGGAATGGGGATGCAGGTGTAAAAGGCAATCGCAGCAACCAAGCTAGATAAAGATCCTACTGCTTTGCTGGAGAGCGATCGCCAACTTTGCCTGTTCAACTGCGTTGAAGGCTGTTTATCGGACAAAACTATCTATCTCCAAGACTGTGCATCTCCCACAATTATTTGCTAATGTGTTGGATTCAGCCTAATGGCCGAATGTTTTAGTACAGGGCGGGAGCCATAATCTAGTCACTGACGACAGGAAAATCTCAAAAATCCAATTAGACGAGTGTCACAAAGATAAGTTCCGTAAATTTCATTAAGAAGTAGGCTAGAATCCTGGAATAACACTGTCTCATGCACTACTTTTTCTCTCCTGGTTTCGTTGCTTGTCAGTCTTCCTTCTGTTCGTCATTCTCACTACTAACGACCAAAGCTAGGGCAATAGAGCCAACTTATCCTTCGTTAAACGCTTTTTCCTGAAACGCTTTGTCCTGAAGTAGTGTATCCAGCCCAGCATGATAAGTTAGCTGTTTTTCAGATTCATGGTTCAAACTGCGATTCGCCCAGGCGAATTCTGCTGTTACTTCTGATCTAGACAGTGCTGGAGACAACCCCTCAATGGGATAACTCCTCAATAGTTGCATCATTTAGTTGTTAGCAAACCTGAGGTCTTCCTAGACCAAGGGCTTTTTCATTCTATGAGTCACGATCAACTTTCTGGAAACACCAAATTGCCAGCCCCCTGCATTGTTGACAATGGCATCGTCGTCAACAAGCAAGATATGCAGAGGCTGCTGGCTGACTTGAGTCGGGTTCATTACAGCTACAGTCAAGACGGCAAGCTGCTAGCGGAAGACGAAGGGTATGTGTTAGAAGTGTTTGCTGATCCTCAACGGTCAACACTTGTAGCCAACCATACGCTCTACCTCAACGTTCAGAGCTTTGATTATTTAGAGCTTAAGCGTGTCCCTGACGAGCAACCCTGCTTTGACTTAATGCAAGACGGCAGCGTTTTGCGGCTGATTCCACTCTCCAATCCGCTTCAAGAACAGAGTACCCGGAGTCTCAATGCTGCAGCCCTAGAAGCAGTTGTTGCCGAAGTACTTTCCGCCAATTGGGATGTGCGAATTGATGATGAAGAAAATTTCTCTCTCTAAGATACAAAAATCCTGAGTGGTTCTTGATAATGATTGCGGTTGTTGGATGCGGCTAAACCTGCGCTCAACAACCGCAATCATTTAGTATTGCTATAGTTTCTTCTGATGAATTAAGCGTGGGATTTTCTTTTCAGTGTCAGGGTCGCTGTCGGCATACGCAAGCAAGGGCCGGAGTTTTTTCAACCCCTCACGGTTTGGTAGAAACTCCACGCTTTATGCCGGTAGGAACGCTAGCTAATGTTAAAACTTTGACTCCAGCCCAACTGCAGGCAACTGGAGCGCAGATGATTTTGTCTAACACGTATCATCTGCATCTTCAGCCCGGTGAAGCTATCGTGCAGCAGGCGGGTGGATTGCACCAGTTTATGGGCTGGAGTGGTCCGATTTTGACTGATTCGGGCGGCTTTCAGGTATTTAGCCTGAGCGAAATGCGATCGCTTTCTGAGGAAGGGGTGACGTTTCGATCGCCCCGTGATGGGCAAATCATTCACCTGACTCCGGAGCGCTCAATCCAGATTCAAAATGCACTGGGGGCAGATGTGATCATGGCATTTGATGAATGTCCCCCCTATCCTGCCAGTCGGGAAGCGATTGTTGCTGCAACCGACCGTACCTACCGCTGGCTGGAACGCTGCATCACAGCTCATCAACGTCAAGATCAGGCGCTGTTTGGAATTGTTCAAGGGGGCGTTTATCCTGACTTGCGGCAGCAGGCGGCTCGTGACCTGGCAAACTTGAACTTGCCGGGGTACGCGATTGGCGGTGTCAGTGTGGGTGAGCCGCCAGAGTTAATCGAGAAAATTGTGCAGGCAACGGCTCCTTTACTGCCAGAGGAGAAACCCCGCTATCTGATGGGCGTTGGCACCTATCGGGAAATGGCACAGGCGATCGCTGCTGGTATTGACTTATTTGACTGCGTGATCCCAACTCGCTTGGCGCGGCATGGCAACGCCCTGGTGGGGGGCGATCGCTGGAACCTGAGAAACAATCGTTTCCGAGAGGATTTTAGCCCACTTGATGAAACCTGCCCCTGCTACACCTGCAAGCAATTTACCCGTGCTTATGTGAGTCATTTGCTGCGATCGCAGGAGCTCTTGGCATACACTTTGCTGTCGATTCACAACATTACTGAACTAATTCGATTCACTCAACGAATTAGGGAGGCGATATTGAGCGATCGCTTTTTCACTGAATTTGCTCATTGGCTCAAGCCTGAAATGCCTGAATGAACGCAAAATAGCTACTGTAGGGAGATTTCATTCTCTACCAGCCGAAAGAGGAGCAGATGATATTAGCCTCTTAAGATAAGGCAAAAGATTAAAGTAGGAGCATTAAAAATGCCTTATCAACAAGTAGATGAATTGCCAGCTGACGTAAAAGACAAGCTATTAGAAGGTTCAGCACAAATTTTTGTGGCAGCTTTTAACAGCGCCGAGTCAAACGGAATGGATCAAAACGCGGCTCAACGAGTTGCTTGGAATACCGTAAAGCAAGACTACGTGCAGGGTAATGACGGCTGCTGGCGACGGGTTCCCCAGCAGACTAACATTACCAACAAAGCTGTGCAGTCCGGCGGCAACTAATTTCGGTAATTAGCGAAGTTAGGCAAGAAGGGGAAGGTAAACTTCCCCTTCTTTTTATTTGGGTAGCAGTTTTATAAAGCGTTGGTAATGGGTGAAGCAGATCCAGCAACAACTTTGGGAGTTATCCGTCGAAGATCTAGTTTTTGCGATCGCCACATTCACTGAAGAGCAGGTAAGCTTTTATGGTAGAAAACTCAAGTTCTTCCCAACCTAAGGACAGCCAAAAATTAAAAGGGCTAATTGTACGAGGGGTCGTTGGTGCAATTTCGCTGGTAGGTGCAACTGCAATTCCGCTAATTGTTCAACGAGTTTTGTCTCCTGCTCCTGTAGTCAGTCCAGCTACACCTGCACCACAAACGTCCTCAGTGCAACCTCCATCTTCAGTACAGCCTCCGTCTTCAGTGCCACCTGCAGCTGAACAGAGTAGCAATCAGACTGAAATTGAGGAGACTGAAGCTGATCGGACTGAAGAAGCGGATGAACCGAGAGAACGCGAAGAAAAACGCCGGGGACGAGATAAGCATAGACGCGATCGCGATTAGGCTGCCGATGGAAAACCAACTGCCAGATTTAGACTTACAGAACGTCCGCTTTGTGCGACTGCTCTGGTGCGATAATGCCAATGTGATTCGGGGAAAGGCATTTCACACAAGATTTCTGGCAGAACATCAAAAACACGGCATTGGGATTTCGGTGGCACAGCAGGCGATCCCCGTGATGTACGATGCTGTTGCTCCTGGCAGCGGCTTAGGTCCCGTGGGAGAAGCATGGCTAGCGCCTGATTGGTCTACGTTTAACCCTTTGCCCTATGCGCCTGGACACGCTCGTGTGATGGGTGATTTGGTCACAGATGGAGTGCCCTGGGCGCTTTGCCCGCGCGGATTTTTGCGGCGAATGATTGCGGCAGCGGCGGTGGAAGGGCTAGAAATCATAGCGGCATTTGAGAATGAGTTTTATTTACTCCAGGCCGCTGGTTTAAATGCTGAGCGAGATGCTAAACCCATTCCCGTAGACCATACGGTATTTGCGTCAACGCTAGGGATGGATTTGAATCAGACCGTGATTGATGCGATCGCTGATGCCCTGATCGCCCAAAAGATCCCCGTAGAGCGCTACTATCCGGAGTCGGGACCAGGACAGCACGAAATCTCTATTCGTTATACCCATGCGCTTCAGGCAGCCGACTGGCAGACCGCCTTTCGTGAAACGGTACGCGGCGTAGCATTGCGGCATGGGCTGCGGGCTTCTTTTTTGCCTAAAATTTTTGTAGATCAGGCTGGAAGTGGCTGTCACCTGCACTTGAGCCTCTGGCGAGACGGGCAAAACCTTTTACCCGACGCAAATGAAATAGGCGAACTTTCCCCCATTTCTAAGGCTTTTGTTGCCGGAATTTTGCATCATCTGCCTGCACTGATGGCGTTGACGACCCCTAGCCCCAACTCCTATCGTCGGCTGCAGCCCCACTTTTGGAGCGGTGCTTTTCGCTGCTGGGGAGTAGACAATCGAGAAGCGGCGGTGCGAGTACCTAGTAATCCTGCGCCTCCCAGCCCGACCCACTTTGAGCTAAAGACGGTGGATGCGTCTGCTAATCCTTATCTGGCTTTGGGGGCAGCGATCGCCGCTGGATTGGACGGCATCCGACGTGGGTTTGATCCCGGAGAACCCATCTCGGTTGATCCAGGAACGCTGCCAGCAGCAGAGCGCCAGCAGCGAGGGATTGATCGACTGCCCGAAAATTTAGGAGAGGCGATCGCCCATCTCCAGCAAGACGAAGTTTTGCTTCAGGCACTAGAACCTGGGTTGGCACAGGCATTTCTCGCAGTTCGCACTGCTGAGTGGGAAGCTATGAAGCAATTTACGCTTGAAGAAGAAGTCAAACTATTGCTAGAGCGCTACTGATGGATTTAGGAAGCATCCCAGCCATTGATCAGCACGCCCACAATCTGGTGCGTTCAGAAGCTTTTGCCCAAATGCCCTACCCAGCAGCTTTTACCGAAGGCTATGATGCCCAGATTCTCACTCAGCACGCCCAGCATACCCTCTGCTATCGGCGCAGCCTCAGAGACATTGCCGCACTGCTCAATTGTGAACCGGCTGAAGCGGCGATTTTGGCACGTCGCACAGAGCTAGGGTTAGAACCACTAACGAAGCTATGCTTTGAGGCTGCTAATTTAGAAGCAATTTTGCTGGACGACGGATTTTTGCCAGACACAATTTTGCCTGCGGAGTGGCATCAGCAGTTTGTTCCGGTGCATCGGCTGCTGCGGTTGGAATATTTGGCGGAGCAGTTGATTAGCCAAGTTAGCCGCTTCGACATATTTTTGGAGTGGTTTCGCAGTGAGCTTGACCCGCCACCCCAAGGAGTTGTGGGCTTCAAAAGCATTGCAGCTTATCGAACAGGCTTGGACATTCAGCCCATCCCTTACGATCTGGCAGAAGATCAGTTTTATGCAATTAAAGAAGCATTTCCGGATCAGCCTATTCGGTTGACGAACAAGCCGCTGATTGACTTTTTGCTCTGCCAGGGATTGGCGATCGCCAACCAATATCAACTTCCTGTGCAGTTTCATACAGGTTTTGGTGATCCTGACCTGGACTTACGGCTAGCCAATCCGCTGCACTTGCGACCGCTGTTAGAAGATCTGGGTTTTCGTCAGGCTCCAATCGTTTTGCTCCACGCCGCTTACCCCTTTATGCGTGAAGCAGGCTATCTAGCAGCGGTCTATCCACACGTTTATGTTGACTTTGGCTTGGCTGTACCGTTTTTGAGTACTGCCGGAATGCGGCAGACGGTGCAAATGTTGATTGAGCTGAGTCCTATGAGCAAAGTGATGTATTCCTCTGATGCTCACCTGATTCCAGAACTGTATTATCTGGGAGCAAAATGGGGGCGAACGGTATTGGGTGAGGTGCTAGAGCAAACCATTCAAGACGGAGATTTGACTGCAAAAGAAGCAGAAGAGGGGGCGATCGCCATTCTTAACGGCAATGCCAATCGGCTCTACCGTACCTGACCCTTCAAAAATGTTTTTTAATTGAATTCTTGTCCTAAATAAACTCAATAACGGCGTGAATTCTTAACAGGTTAATTTATTTCCTTGGCTGTTGAATCGGAATCTCGATGACAAACTCTGCTCCTCGTCCAGGGAAGGAGTTGCACTTTAGTGTTCCTCCATGTCTGTCTGTGACGATTTGATAGCTGATCGAAAGTCCCATTCCAGTCCCTTTACCGACGGGTTTTGTTGTAAAGAATGGATCAAATAATCGATTTTGAACGGCTTCTGCCATGCCCAGTCCATTATCGGCAAGTCGAATATGAATCCAGTCTTCATTGAGCATTTGAGTCGAAATCTGAATCAAAGGCTTGAAGGATTTAATTCTTTGATTTCGAGCAAAACTATTTGATTCAGCTTCAAGCTGAGCTAAACACTCTTCTAGAGCATCAATTGAATTGCTCAGAATGTTCATAAAAACCTGATTCATCTGTCCGGCGTAACATTCTACTAACGGCAAGTCGCCGTAATCTCTGAGTACTTGAATTGCCTGTCGGTTGTGTTGAGCTTTAAGTCGATTTTGTAGAATCATCAAGGTGCTATCAATTCCTTCATGAATGTCGACTGTCTTAGTTTCTAGCTGGTCAGTATGAGAGAAGGTGCGAAGAGAAGCGATGATTTTCTCAATTCGATCTGCACCTACTTTCATAGAAGTTAGGAGCTTGGGCAAATCTTCGATTAAAAAATCTAAGTCGATCGCTGTTGCTTTAGTTTGAATTTCTGAATCTGGATTGGGGTAGTGCTTCTGATATAGATTTAATAACGCCAGCAAGTTATGGGTGTACTCTTTGGCATGAGCGAGGTTGCCGTAGATAAAGCTAACAGGATTGTTGATTTCGTGAGCAACTCCAGCGACAAGTTGACCTAGCGAAGACATTTTTTCGCTCTGAATTAGCTGGGTCTGTGTTTGCTTGAGTTCCTGTAAAGTCTTTTCTAAATCGAGCGCCTGCTGTCTCAATTGAGTCTCTGACTGGCGCAGGGCTGCTTCTGCCTGCTGGCGTTCTGTGATGTCGTCGTAAGAGCCAAGAATGCCCACAACATTGCCCGCAGCATCGTACAGCGGAATTTTGCTGGAATCAATCCAAATTTGGCTACCATCTGCCAAGAACATAGTTTCAATTACATGCAGAGCAGCTATTCCTGTTTCAATTAGATAAGCATCAGATTCTCTAAAGTGATCAGCTTGTTCTTGAGGAATCGGAAAATCGTAATCTGTTTTTCCAACAATATCATCAGGCTTTTCAAGCCCAACGGCATGGGCAAGGTTGCGATTGCAGCCCATATAAACAGAGTTGTGATCTTTCCAATAAATCCATTGAGGGATATTGTTAATGACTAGCTGTAAAAATTCTTGCGATTCTTTTAGCTTATTCTCTGCTTGTTTGCGATCGCTAATGTCGCGCACGATCACTAAAACTTCATCTTCACCACTGACTACAATCCGAACTTCTTCAACTTGAATTCTGCCGTTAATACAAATTTGATGCTCATAAATTTGTGTTTCACAAGTTTGCAAAGCTCTCTCTACATTAGCCATTCGGAGCTGAGCTAGGTCTGGAGGCAGCGTCTCAAAAATGCTTTTGTTTCGCCATTCCATCTGTGTCTTAAAGGTGGCAAAATTTTTGGCTGGAATGAAGTCTAAATAAATACCCTTTCGAGTCATTCTGATCATCAAATCAGGAATCGCATTAAGCAGGGCCCGATAGGTCGCTTCACTTTGGCGGAGGGCTGCTTCTGCCTGTTGGCGATCGCGAACTTCTGCCTGCAAACGGGTAATAGTCGCTGTAAACAGCGTATGCATTCCGGCTTCAGTATCGAGGTATTTGCTGTTGAGATTGCGCTGATGTCGCAATAGCTCCGCTTGCTGAATTGCTGTGATGAGATGAGCCACAATTTGCTCAATTGCTTCAATTTCATTCGCTTGCCACTGGCGGGAAGTAATGCACTGATGCAGACACAAGATCCCCCACAGGCGATCGCCCTGCATAAGGGGCACGCTTAGACTGGCCTTGACTTGAAAGTGGCTAAATGTCTGCAAATCGGCTGTTGTGAGGTTAGCCGCATTGACATCAGCAATGGCTAGAATTTGTCCTTGCGGAATCTGTTTTGGATGGTGTTGTGCCCACAGAAATTGGCTCAAAGAGCGGACTGAAGCATCTACTACTAACACTGAGCTAAACCCAGCAGCGACCTCTTCAGCTACAAACTGCCCTGCGTTCCAATCCTTAGTTGGATTGGAACGAGGAATTTGCAGCACGCTGGCTCGATCGAGAGCCAAAAAACGCCAAACCTCTGCAACCGCTGTTTGCAAAATCGTACTTAAATCCAGCGATGCTCGAATTTTGGTAATGACGCTCAGCAGCATCTTTTGCTGTTCTAGCTGAAGCTGCTGTAACTCTGCCTTGGGGGAGCGATCGCCCTGCTGAGGCGGAGTATCTAAAGACATAAAGGCATGGATGCTAAAGCGGCTAAGGCTGATATGAACGCTAACGCACCTTTAACCAAGGTTTGCTCTTCTAGATAGGATCACCCTTAAAACATTAAAGCAAGCATTGACCAATTCGTTGTAGGTAGCATAACGTACTCATCTGTACAGAAGTCGTACATCAGAGCACAGATTAAGGGGCTAGTGCCCGACAGTTTGGGAATGAGCTGATTGACCAACACCAATCTGTTCCGACAGAATTTAGCCTTGGGTTCTGTGAGCTTACTCTTTTCCTACTATTCTCTTCCCACTATAAGGATCAGGGATGATCCCGCGTCGCAGGAGCATCCCTGATCTCTGATATATGAAGTTTTGTAGGGTCATGGCATTGCCATGACCCTACAGAGGGAATTGAGATCCGTGAATCATACCCGCATTCAGCAACGCCTAAAATTCTTCGTCGCCGTATCCGTCTGACATAGAAGCTTCGTTGTCTCGCTTGGACCCAAGTAAGTCTAGTCGTTCGACTCGAATAACTGGTTTTGAGCGATCGGCCCCTGTGCTGCGGTCTTTCCAAGAGTCAAATTTAAGTGCCCCAGTCACTCCAATCAAGCTGCCTTTACGCACATAGTTGGCAGCAATCTCTGCTGTTTTGCCCCAAATTTCCAGGCTAAACCAGTCAGGTTGTTCACTGTTGCGAGTGCGGCGATTGACGGCCAGGGTTAAATTGCAAACAACGCTGCCCGACTCAAAATATTTAACGTCAGGATCTCCGCCTACCCGACCCACTAGCGTCACTATATTCAAACCCATAGCGCCCTCTGACTTTTTCTGTATTGAATGCGATAAAACTTGTATCGATGATGTTGCTGGACTAGCAGGAGTTTACACTGCTGATGGACGATCGCCCGTATAGTACAAAAGTTCTATCTGAAAACATTCTACCGAACTTTTATAGCTACCGCACTACATTTCCCTCGCCTCTGCGATCGCTGCTTGAATGACCTGGCAGGAAAGCTGTTAGCAGAAATCTTAATTTCATCCTGATGCTTATTCCAGGAATAAGGACAACTTACTTAATGGGTCTGCTCTTCTGATTTATTCAGAGAAGGACTCTTTGTCAAGGAACAGAATTTGAGGATACAGATGACTGAAGCAAGTCTTGAGGTTAGACTAAAACATTCAGTCGCACATCTGACTAGACTCTAACTACAAAACATAATAGAATCCACTTCGACCGCACTTTGATAGCGGTAGGAATTTGGCAGTGATCAAGATTTTGACTTTGGGGGCTTAGAAAGCTAGTGGGGTTCTTCAGTCGCTTCTCGCGGGATATGGGTATCGATCTCGGTACCGCTAACACGCTAGTTTATGTATCTGGCAAAGGCATTGTACTGCAAGAGCCTTCTGTCGTTGCAATGGATCAAGAGAACAAAGTGCCTCTAGCCGTTGGGGAGGACGCCAAGAAGATGCTCGGTCGGACTCCCGGAAACGTAGTTGCCCTGCGTCCGCTACGTGACGGAGTAATTGCAGATTTTGATACCGCTGAACTCATGCTCAAGCACTTCATTCGTCGGGTGCATGAGGGGCGGACGTTGGTTTCACCCCGGATTGTGATCGGTATTCCAAGCGGAGTCACAGGGGTAGAGCGTCGAGCAGTTATGGAGGCAGCTTCGCAAGCAGGCGCACGCGATGTTTATCTAATTGATGAACCTGTGGCAGCGGCGATCGGCGCGGGTCTGCCGGTGGCTGAACCGACCGGAAACATGATCATTGACATCGGCGGTGGCACGACCGAGGTGGCAGTTCTGAGTTTACAGGGAACTGTTTTGAGTGAATCAGTTCGGGTCGCTGGAGATGAGCTGAGTGAAGCAATCTCTCAGTACATGAAGAAAGTGCATAACCTAGTAATCGGGGAAAGAACCTCCGAGGAGATCAAAATCTCTATTGGTTCGGCTTATCCCACCGATGATGATGACGAATCTTTGATGGATGTTCGTGGTTTGCACCTACTTTCAGGGTTACCTCGTACCGTTATGGTCAAGAGTCCTGAAATCCGAGAGGCAATGTCAGAACCCCTCTCCGTCATCATTGAGGCTGTTAAACGCACTTTAGAGCGCACGCCGCCAGAACTCGCAGCTGACATCATCGATCGAGGCATCATGCTAGCTGGTGGTGGGGCACTGCTCAAAGGATTGGATACTCTAATTAGTCACGAGACTGGGATCGTTGTCCATGTGGCTGCAGATCCTCTCAGTTGCGTTGTACTAGGAACAGGTAGGGTGCTAGAAAACTTCAAACAGCTTGAGCGGGTCTTTAGCGGTCGCTCTCGCAATATGTAGAAAAGCATTCAAAATCGTCACCCCGGTTCAGCGAGTCATTAAACTATCGCGTTTCGCTTGCAAGACGGGTGCTGCATCGCTGAGTGACCTGATGATTCTCGTATTAGAAATCTTGGTCAGGTCGGAGTTTGTTCTCTGGAAAGATTGACATCGCTAGTTTAGAGACGATTGGACTGAATGTATACGCTGCGTCGCTGGTGGGATCGACACGGATTAAGAATGGGGCTAGTCTGTCTGGCTCTCGGTAGCGCTTGGGTATTGCGGCAAACTCAGGGGGCAGCCGTTTTTGAAATCTATCAACAGGTTTCTCGTCCTTTTGAATCAATGCCAGCTTCGGCAGACCGTATAGAAAGTGCTGAAATGCAGGAATTGCAGCAGCGCCTCGCTGAGTTAGAGAGTCAGAACCAACAGCTTCAGGAAATGCTGGGTTACGTTCAAAGCCGTCCAACTGGAGGCATTACCGCTCCTGTGATTGGGCGCAGTGCCGATCACTGGTGGCAGCAAGTCACGCTGGGTCGTGGCAGCCGAGATGGCATTGAAGTAGGCGGCATTGTGGCTGGCCCTGGTGGCTTGGTTGGGCGGATTACGCATATTACGCCCAGCACGAGCCGTGTCTTGTTGGTTAGCGATCCGACGAGCCAGGTGGGTGTGACAATCAGCCGTTCGCGTCATATGGGATATATGCGCGGACAGGCGGCAAATCGGGCTGTGATGGAGTTTTTTGATAAAGTGCCAGATGTCCAACCGGGCGATGTGGTGTCAACTTCTTCGTTTAGTCAGCTTTTTCCGCCTGGGTTCCCAATTGGTCGGGTAGAGTCGGTCAACCTGAGCAAAAGTCCCGCTCCTGAAGCTGTGATTGAGCTGTCTGCTCCAATTCATGCTCTGGAGTGGGTCGTGGTGTACCCTAACAGTCGAACTGAAGTTCCCGGTAGTCCTTAGTGTCAAGGTTCTACATATTGAGAAAGTGATTAAGTCGATACTCTCTAACTTCGCTCAGTCTGGCATTTACACTTCCCAAGTGATGAATTGGGTTGTGACTGCTTTCTCGGTTCTGCTTTGCCTGTTCATTCTGCCGACGCGGTTTCCTGGTATGGAACTGCTGGGGGTTGGACCAAATTGGCTGCTGATCTGGGTAGTTTCCTGGAGCATTCAGCGGACAGTTTGGCAGGGGGCGATCGCTGGACTCGTATTGGGGCTGATTCAAGACGGCATGACATCACCTCATCCCAGTCACGCGATTAGTCTTGCGGTAGTGGGAATGTTGACCGCCCGTATTCAAAAGCAGCGCTACATTCAGGAAGACTTTATTTCAGTTGCGCTGATTGTGTTTGGTATGGCGGTTTTAGCTGAAACCATTACTGCCATTCAATTTAGTTTTCAGGGAATTGGTGCATCGACCCATAGTGCCCATCGCGCACTGGCAGAGATATGGTTCTACCATCAGCGAATTGCCTTAAGTTCGGCGATTCTTAGCAGCCTGTGGGCACCGGTTGTTTACTATCCACTGAATCGCTGGTGGCAGCAGACCAATGCTGTTGAACCATCTCAACCTTGAATTGGAAGCTATTGCTGCCAATTGCTAGCCGCAATCTACTTGACTGATTAGTCTATAATGTGGTCAAACTTTTATCTTGCGAGATGGATTGAAGTTTAAGGGTTATCTACCGCTCTTCAGCCTTTGGGCTGGCTCAAGTCGATACTTTGGAGCGGTCGCAGATGAGCAGCTTTCCCCTACGAACGGTTATTTTACCTGCTGTACTGGTTTCCAGTGCAGTCTTTTCCACGCTAACTCTACCATTCGTTTTACTTAAAGAACCGATCACCATTGATATTCCCCCGCTGCTCAGTGGTGGGCGCATCGAGCCAATGTTTGATGCTGAAAATAAAGATGTGGCGATTCGCTATGTGGGCATTGCCATTCTATTTAGCGTTGGAGCGGGCATTGGTACGGTTGAGTTGCTGCGGGCGAGACATTCTGCCCAAGAATTGACTCAAACCAAGAACCAGCTTTCTAGCCTAAAGTTAAGCCTACAAGAAAAATCGGGTCAAGCCGATGGTTCTCAGTTACTCGACCCGGAAGACGATTCTGATTTGTCTGAGCCGCACGATGCAGCAGATCGCTTTGATGCCGATCTGGATGAAGAGGCAGAGTCGTTAACTTCAACGTTTGATCAGTACGTCGCTGCGGAGAGCCTGGGAAAAAACCTTGATGCTTTTCCGCTAGTCCGGTCTGAACAGCTGACTGAGTCTCTTGAGGTAACGCAGGCGATCGCCTCTTCTGCTGATCCGACTGCCGATCTGCCTGCGTCGCTGTGGGCACAGGCTATTCAGCAGGATATGGGTAAAGATGAACCGGTTCAAAATGGCCATGCTCCTCTTGCTAAAACCCAACAGGAGCCTAACCTGGTTGACCTCAACCAGGGTAAGGTTACTCCAGAGGAGGCATTACCAGCAGCTCAGACGGAATCCGACCCAACTGATATCGCTTCTTTTAATGGGGGTAATGGAGGGCATTCCCCTGCTGAGGAAGAAGTTGTAAATGCGCTTCAATCAGGCTACTCGCCTTTCTACAGCGAAGCTTTGCAGGACGCTGATTGGGGTTCAGGGTTGACTGCGGCTTCAGAGTTGGCATGTTATGACCAGTACCAAACCTGCCGCATTAGAGTTCCTCATCTGAAAAGACGATTGTTTGCTGTACTCATTCAGGGAAAGTACTTCAGTCTTTTTAGATCTGGCATGGCTCAGGAGAGCGCTTTAGAAATTGCAGCAAAATTAGAGCATAGAGGCGACAAGACTATTGTGACGCAGACTCACAATGGCTACGCAGTCTGGATTTGGCAAGCTGAAGCCATCGTCGATGAAGTAACGGCATAGGCTGCACTGGCTCATAGCAAACTGATGTTAATTGAAATTGAAATAAGGCGGGCGATCGCACCATGAAGGCTGGCGAACTTTTACAGCGATATGCAGCAGGACAACGAGAATTTAACAGCGTGACCTTGAGCTGCATTAGCTTAAGCAACGCTAACCTGCAGGGAAGCGACTTTTGGAATGCAAACTTGAGTGAAGCAAACCTAAGCAATACCAGCTTTAAAAGAGCCAGCTTGCGAGAGGCGGTTCTAGACGAAGCAAATCTGAATGGCGCAGATCTGAGTCAGGCAGATTTAAGGGAAGCAAAATTAAGCTGTGCTATCCTCTACGACGTGACGCTCAACGGCGCACTTTACGATGAAGTAACTCAGTTTCCGCCAGAGTTTGACCCTGCTGATGCTGGGGCTTATTTGCTTGCACCCCAAGCTGCCTTAGTCACCGCCGATTTGAGCGGCAGAGACTTGAGTGGCGTAGATCTCAGTCAGGCAAACTTGACGGAAGCTAACTTGAGTCAGGCAAATCTGTTTGGCGGTGATTTAAGTGGCGCTAAATTAGTTGGCACAAATCTGACAGCAGCCGACTTGAGCGAGGCAACCCTAGCTGGGGCAAACCTCAGTAACGCAAATTTGCAGCAAGCTGATCTGACTAGAGCCGACCTGCGAAAAGCGATTTTGTTAGGGGCAGACCTGCGGACAGAATGCCAGAAGGCAAACTTGCAGGGCGCACTGTGTGATGACACGACCCAATTTCCTGAAGAATTTGACCCTGCTGCTGCAGGAATGTGTGTCCTTAAAGCAGGCGCAGATTTACGCGGTGTTAACTTGAGTGGTTTTAAGCTGGGTGGGGTGGATTTGAGTGGCGCAAACCTGAGCGGTGCCAATCTAGCTGAAGCCGATCTCTGGGGAGCAAATCTGGAAGAGGCTGATCTGACGGGCGCAAATCTAGTTAAAGCGAACCTTTGGGGCGCAAATTTGACCAGAGCCAACTTAACGGACACAGATTTAACGGATGCTAGCCTGAGCGAAGCAGATTTGACGGGGACAATTTTGCAGCAGGATGAGGGCGTGGAGGTGGTGGAGTGATGCGTGTCTCCGCTGCGCATCACTCCATTACGCAGAAAGTCTACTGAAGGAATTCCCCAATCCGAGGCGGTGCATCTGTTTTGCGTTCTTCGGGAAATTCGTACTCGACTTCGGTGGGTGGTTCGGGAACTAGGACGTAGCGGTTGCCCCAGCCACCGTTGAGGTCTTCGGGACGAGTGGGGGGTGGGGTGGTTGCGCCCGTGGGAAGGGCGATCGCCTCTACCCTAACTGCCTGGATATACTGCTCCCCTTCTGCAGTAGTGCGGACAATATTGCTGGCAAATTCCAAGTTGCGCTGGGCTAGGCGTTGTTCTAACTGGGTTAGCGTTTCCAGCGGAGCTAGCGTTGCCAAAAAGATTACTTTTCCGTCTGGCTCAAAGGTCATGTCTAGGCGCGACTGCTCTAGCTGCCAGGTTTCCTGATAGCGACCGTCGGGGGCGACTTCCCACAGGTTTAACTCGGCTTGCCAGGTGTCACCTTCCGTTTTGACGGACTCGTAGGCTAACAGCGAATAAACCGGGTCAGGGTCGGCAGCGATCGCCCCATTTGGAGCAAGCAACCGCACAGCCGCAACCGTGATCTCAGTATCTTTGGGCAAGTCAGTGTTTCCGGCGATCGTATAGACCCCATTGGGTTGGGCTGTCACCGTGCGAATATCAAGGCTGACATCCCCTCGCTGAACGGGCAGCTTGATTTGAGTGCAACTTGTGGCCAGCATTAGCACCAGCGCCAGAGTCAGCCAACTTTGAGCAACCCGTTTAAGTCGGGCATTGGGTCTGAGCTGATGAATCAGCCGTTGGGTCAAAGAGCGGAAGGATGGAGCAACCATAAGAAGCAAGAATTCAATAAAAACGCTTAAAGGGAACTTACGCAGTCTTTCAAGTTTCTACTTAGTAAGTCCTAGTGCTGGATAGACTTATTTTTTAATAAATTCTTGAAGTAAATTCAAAAACAGGCTGCTTCACTCAATATTCTTATTTTCATATTAATTCTAGTTTTTAACACAGATCTAGTTAATCAATTGCAGGGCAATGTAGGAACTCGAATGAATTGTGAAAAACCTGCCTTAAAAAGAGTCTTTTCTTAGGAATTGCTAATCCTGAAAATGATTTAGAACTACCACAGCAAGCACAAGAAATATTTGAATGAGCGGTGGATTGGGATTTTGGCTCAATGTTAGCGATCGTCATTAGCCTAAAATTAACAAGCTACAAAGCACTATCTGGCAAGTCTTTATCAGTCTAAAGAAATTCACAAAACGCTTTTGGACAGGAGTAAAATCCATTATTCAGTTGATGAGAGTGAAAACAGGATCTTTTTCAAAGAAGTTATGATTTTTAGCCTCAAAATGATTAGCCATAGCTCAAACTTAAATTAATCTTCTACAAAGAAAATCCTGATTGAAAGAATAATATTCTTGCTGAAGAAGTTCGCGTCATCTTTATATAAGTTCGGAATTTCCTTTATTCTTTTTTCAAAAACATGGGCTATAAAAGTGATTAGATAAAAGCCTTGCGGCGACTATGCATCTTACCTGACTATTTCTATTCGTTCGGTAATTCGACAGGTGAATGATGTGCATCTCCTTCAAAATTTTGGCTGAAAGAAGCTTTTAGAAGCGACTACACGCATCAAGACGATTGCTTCGTCCTCTTTATTCTTTTTTTACCTGAAATTTCTCCACATCCAGGAGCGTTATGGGAAACGGGCAGGAGGCGAAATTTTTCAGTTGGCATCACAAGGCAGAGCTTTTTAAGAGGATGGCTTGTTCCTAGCAGGTTCAGCTTTGTTCTCAGTGTCTTTTGGCTTCCTGGTTTTGCAGCTTGATGCGTCGGTTCTGTTGTAGCGATCGCCATTAATTCACTCACGACAGGCGCTTGATTTTGCCTGCCATTTAATTCGGCATGTCTATTTTTAGGGTTGCCGTGTGCCCCCTGGTAGGAAATATGAATGTAAACGCTACTGATGCCAGTTCAACTCAAGTCACCCCACGGCGAACCGACTGGCGCAATTCTTTGCTTTGGAGCAGTGCTGTTCTAGCCAGCAGTTTCGTGTTGCTGCTGGAATCGAGTCTGGCTGCCGCAGCGCAAGCTGATATATCGGTTGGCGATCGCTCCGCAGTTCCTTCTCGTGAACTGGAACCTGTTGCCGAAATCGACTCAGAGGCGATCGCTTGGCAGGAAGCCTCTATTCGCGTGACTGCTGCTACGTCTACCCAACCGTCCGAAGAGCCCCAAAGCAGCTTGCAGGTAATCGAAGCCGTAACGGAATCGGTTGAAGCATCCTCTGCTGAAGTACTGTCGGCTGAAGCATTACATGCTGAGTCAGTATCATCGACACCCCTGGTAGATCCTTTGGACGAAGGGCAGCAAATCATCGGGGCAGAAGATGAAGCGGGGGAAAGTTCTCAAAGCCTTTCGTTGGCTCAGTCACAGTTAGAAGCGGAGTCAGGAGCGGTAGATGCATCCCCGACTTCCCTTGAACTGAGCAGGCTGCACACTGAAACTATTCGTCACTTCAGCATTGAGTTCATTGATGCGGAGACGGATGATGCGGAGACGGGTGCGAAGACGAGCAACGTTGAAAGAACTGAAACTGAATCAGATTATTCTGAACCAGAACACACGGAACCAGACCCTGCTGAAGCTATAGAGTTTGGAGAAGCCAGTGCCGAGGAGATATCTGAGACGGCAGCAACTTCTTTGCGTATCCCCTCCGTAATAGATAGCACGGCGAATGATTGGTCACAAGTTTTGACCGCGTTACAGACGGAATTCTTTACATCAGATAGTGAAACAGTTTCAGTTTCTTCATCTTCTAATGAAACGGGTGAGCTGACGAGAATTTTGGCTTCGCTAGAGGCAGAATTTTTTAACTCTGAGAGTGAGCCGAATACGAATATAGCTCTGGATGAGCCGGAGCTGGCTCAAGTTGAAGAGTATCAGTTTACACCTGAGGAATTATTAGGATCTGAGGCGATCGCCCCTGGTGTAACTGTGCGTGATCCGATTGTGATTGCGCTGAATTCAGGAGTGGAAACGATCGCCTGGACGGGGGCAGAAGCTGAACCAGGCTGGCAACCGCTGATGTGGGATTGCGACACTGCGGACTGCTATGAGTTGAGCGAGGTTGATTTGGCTTCGCTACCAGAGTTGCAGTTGGTTCAAACCTCATCTGAAGTGGCTGAGGAATCAACCCCTGATCCGATTCTTATTGGACAGGCTGAGTCGGAGGATGAAGCCGCTACGTCTGGAAGTGCGCTAGTCCTGGGTGCGCCCTACATTCAGCTTCAGGGGGCATATGTGCTGCAAGGCGATGAGTCTTCGGCGCGGGCGCGAGCGACGGTGCTATATCCCTCCAGTCCTAATTTGCTGTTTGGCGCAACGGTAGACCTGGCGGGCGGTGAAGCATTTGGCAACGCAGACGGATTTGGGCTGGAACTGAACGAGCTATACGCTACGTTTTTGCCACCTGGAACGTCGGGGCTGCGGTTTACAGCAGGGTTAATGGATTTAACCTCCTACTTTGACCGCAACAGTTTTGCCAAAGATGTGGTGACTCACTTCTTCAATCCAGTCTTTCAAACGAATCCGGCATTGAGTGCGGCAGGGTTGTCTTCGCGGATTGGAGCAATGGCAACCTGGAACCCAACCGATAACGTGGACGTGAGAGCTACTGTTTTTTCCTCCAATCGTGACCTGAGCGAATTTGCCCTGGATGCGTTTGCTGGAGAAGTGGGTTTTCGGGCTGGCAATCTGATTTTGCGCGGCACCTACATTTCGGCAGAAGATCCGGGCAGCGGCGACGGCTTTGAAGAGATTTTTGGCATCGATCGCGGTGACGCATTTGGCGTGCAGGAGGGCGATCGCGAAGAAGCCTTTGGACTCAACGCCGAATATTTCATTCCCGGTATCAACCTGGGGCTGTTTGCCCGCTATGGACACTACACCAACCAGGATGTAGACGAAAGCGCCAACACTTACAGCTTTGGGATAAATCTGCTGGACTTGTTCATGCCAGACGATCGGCTCGGACTAGCCTACGGTCGGGGTTTGTCAAACGATGAACTGCGTCGCGATCGCGACGACGAGTCGCCTGATGTCCTGGAATTATTTTACGACTTCCGACTTTCGCCCAACCTGCGAGCGGGGGCAACGATTCAACAGCGAAATGAATTCTCAGAGACTGTGTTCGGATTCCGGGTTCGAGCTGACCTGGATGTAACAGGACTAGGGAGGCAGTTTTAATGAGGCGACGCATGGAATTTCTCATACGGGGTAGTCAGGTGCTGCAACACACGCTACTAGGGTTGATGCTACTGGGGACATCGGCGGGAATGTTGTTGTCTCCGATTGGTTTAGGAATTTTGGCAGTGCAGGCGCAGACGGTGCCTGCGGCAGTGAGTCGGGGCTATACGCTGCTAGAGCAAGGCTGGGTCGATGATGCGATCGCCGCCTTTCGACAAGCTTTGCAGCGCTATCCTGATTCACTGGACGCAAGACTGGGATTGGCGATCGCTTATCAGCGAGCCGGACAGGATGAAAATGCTTGGAATACCTACCGTCAGGTTTTAACTCAAGACCCAACAAACCGCCGCGCCCTAGAAGCTGTGGGACTGCTGGGCGGCTATCGTTCAGAGTGGCAGACAGGCGGCATCGAAGCGCTGACCACCCTACTCAACCTTGACCCGAATAACCAAAACGCCAGAGCGCAGCGGGCGCTGCTGTTGGGCTACCAGGGACGTTACAGCGAATCGCTAGCAGACTACCAAATTGCGCTAGCAAACAATCCCTCAGCCGAGACGATTTTGGGCGCGGCTCAAATCTACACCTACAGCGGCAACTACAGCCAGGGGTTGGCGCTATTTCAACGCTATCAGGCAACCGGGGAAACGATTCCGAATACGGCTATTACAGCCTATGCGTCGACGCTTCAGGAAACGGGAAATCCGGCTGAGGCAGTACGGGTATTAGAATCCCGGCTACGACAGTTTGATCGCCTGGACGCAACGGCAATTCAGATTCGGGCAGCACTGGCGATCGCCCATCAAGCCAACCAAAACCCAGAAGCGGCTCTGGCAACCCTGGAACCGTTACGCGACGCCGAAGGCGCAACCTTGCCGCTAGCACGGGCACTCAGCACGATTGGTAGAGAGTCGGGCAATGCTCAGCTTTATGAAGAGGCGATCGCCCTTTACCGTCGAGTGCTTCAGCAAACGAGCAATCCATCTCCGGGGCTGGTAACTGAGGTGGCAGATGTCTTGAGCGAGTCACCCACCTCTCAGGCAGAGGCACTGCGGCTCTATCAACAGCTTGCCACTCAACAGCCCAATAACCTGAGCCTGCGGGTGAAGCGATCGGTGTTGGAGCGGCAGCTTGGAGAAATTTCTAGCGCTCAGCTTCAGCAAGAGCTTCAGTCTGTTTTACAGGCGAGTGATGGGGAGATTGAGAGACGGGCGATCGCCCAGTCTCTAATTCGCCTCGACCCGCCCGACCTAGAACTCTTGCCGATTTACCAGAACTTGCTTCAGTCCAATGTGGACGTTCCCTTCTTAAACTTCCGAGTTGCCCAAATTTTGATTCAGCAAGGCAACTATGCAGCGGCAAGGGAAGCCCTAACTGCTTATGGTGCGACTTCCGTTGGTTCTCAAGATCTGGCAGCAGAATTGCTGTTAGCAGACATCGAGCGGCGCGAAGGAAACCTGGAAGCCAGTGCCAGCCGCTATGAGGCACTGATTGCCCGCAATCCTGAAGACCAAATTCTCACTGCTTCCCTGCGCGGTTTGGCGGGCATTCGGTTGGTGCAAAATCGTCCAGAGGAAGCCCTAGCATTCTACGACCAGCTTCTAGCCAGAAATCCCAATGACCTGCAAACTCAACTTGGTCGAGCCAGTCTGGCTTACCAGATTGAGCAAATTTCCCAATCGGAAGCCGAAGCCGTACTGGAGCGCTGGCTGGCGGCCCGTCCCGCTACCGATGCGCCACCAGAGCTGTTTAGCCTGGTAGGAGCTTTGCCGCCAAGTCCACAGCGAGAACGGCTTTATGAGGCGCTGCTAACCGTTAACCCCGATGACATTGGCGTAAACCGTCGGCTGGTGCAGGTCTTGGCACTGCGCGATCCCGAACGGGCTCAAGCACAAGTTGATCGGGTTCTGTCGCGCAATCCCAATGACATCAACGGCTATTTCCTCCAGGGCGAACTGGCTCAGGTTTTAGGCAATTTAGATGTGGCTAGTCAGGCTTACCGTGAAGTGCTAAATCGCCAACCCGAAAACACCGATGCTCTAGCTGCTTTAGGTGGAATTCGGTTTCAACAGCAGCGTTACACGGAGGCAACCATGCTTTATGCAAGAGTGCTGACTCTTAAGCCAAATGATTGGGAAACGCGCCGCATCTTGGCGGAACTCAGCGTTGCCCAAGATCGTCCAATGGCAGCACTTCAACAGCTCCGACGCTTGCAGCAAGAGCGTCTGGTAGCAGGCAATCCCGACGCTGACCTGGACGACCGAATTGAGCAGATTCAGTTAGATCTGATGCGACGACGAGGATTTCAGCCTGCGTGGGAGCGGTATTAGGAAGGACGAGGGATAAAGGATGAAAATTCTTAACCCCTAGCCCCCAGCCCTTAGCCTCCAGCCCTTCTTAAACTTGACAGGTTTTGCAGAATGTTGCTGTATTTTTCCTTCCAACCCCCATTTCTAGCTGCGCTGCGAATTTTGTCAACTGTCTCTCAAGTGTTGTTGGGGCTAACAGGACGGTGGCGCACTAAAGCTGCGCGGCGATCGCTCCTCGGTCTAATGGCGCTGCTCTTGAGTCTGACAGCAGGCTGCTGGAAGCCGTCTCAGGCAGAAGTACCCGTGTGTTTGCAGGATGTAGTAGGGCAACAGCCTTCTGACATTCAGGCAAGTACGCCAAATACACTATCGTTACCGTTTCGGGCTGAAAATTTGCCGCTGCTGCAGGAAAGCTGGATTGCTTACCGCCAGCGATTTATTCAGGAAGATGGGCGAGTGATTGACCGAGAAGATGGCGATCGCTCCACCTCTGAGGGACAAGCCTACGCGATGCTGCGAGCGGTGCTGATCAACGACCCTGGCACCTTTGTGAAAACGCTGAACTGGGCAGAGCAAAATTTGATTCGCAAGGGGGAGAGCGATCGCCTCGATCAGCTTTGGGCCTGGAAATGGGGTCGCAATTCCACTGGGCAATGGACGACGATCGATGCCAACTTTGCCAGCGATGCCGATATTGATGCCGCTACCGCCCTGATTTTTGCGGCTCGTCGCTGGAGTTGCCCAGAATATTTGGAGTTAGCAAAAGTTAAACTAACCGACATTTGGAACTATTCAACTGCCGAGTTAGCTAACGGTCGGGTGTTGCTGCCCGGACCCGCTGAAGCATTTTGGAGCCAGCCAGATACGCTGATTCTCAACCCCTCTTACTTTGCGCCTTATGCCTTTCGCCTGTTCGCTCAGGTTGACCCAGAACACGACTGGATGAGCCTGGTAGACAGCAGCTACCAGCTTTTAGAAGCGTCGTCTGATGTTTCGGCGGTTGGGTTGCCGAGTGACTGGATTTCGCTCAATCCGCAAACGGCAGAACTCTCCCCAGTCAGCGATTCTAACCTGCAAAGTCAGTACGGCTTTGATGCTTATCGGGTGTGGTGGCGAGTGGCGCTAGATGCAGCCTGGTTTCAAGAACCGCAGGCAGAGCAATTTCTGCGCCAACATTTGGCGTACTTAGAACGGTTTTGGCAGGACGGACAGCAGATTCCTGCCCGATTTGACATGCAGGGAAGGGCGATTGCCGACTACGAAGCGACAGCCCAGTACGCCACGCTTTACCCAGCGTTTGCTTTAACGGAACCGCAAATCGCTGAGCAAATCTACCAGCAAAAGTTAGTGCCGCAATATCGGCAAGGCTTTTGGGACAACAGTTCCGCCTATTACACGCAAAATCTTGCCTGGTTTGGGTTACTACCTCCTGTCTCTCCTTCTGCACAGTTGATGCAAGCATCTAGTTCATGAAACACGACCTACATTCACCAACCCCTAACCGTCAATCTTCTCGACGCCGATCGCGCTCCTCTTCCCATCGACGCGATCGCCCCCTCTGGGCTTTTGCTGGAATGCTGCTGCTCAGTTGCGGCTTGCTTTTGGGGTGGGCTATTCTCCCGGCACCCGCTCAGACTGAGGCTCCAATTCCTACAGAGGAGTCAGGAGCGCCCCAGCCGGATCTGTCCCGCTCTGAATTTGCCCTGCCTGATCCTCCCGCTGCTCCGCCTACCGTTGCCCCTGAAGCGGCTGGACAATATGTACTGGAGTTTAACCGCAGCCCCATTGTGGGAAATCGGTTACGGATGGAGGGCATTTACGATGAGCGGCGGCTGCGGTTTACCCGTCCGCGTAACTGGGAACCCAAATCCGTGCAGATTTCGCTGCGGTTTCGGCACTCGGCAGCGCTCTATGCCACTCGCTCAAATCTGACGGTGTTGGTCAACGGTACGAGCATTGGCAGCGTGCCGCTGAACAAACCTCAGGGCGAGATTGGCAATGTCGTGTTTGATGTGCCGCCAGGAGCCATTAAGGATTACAACGAGGTGGTGCTGGCAGCGCTGCAAAACAATTCACCAACTTGTACCCAAGACCCATTTGACCCGTCGCTGTGGACGGAGATTCTGCCCGATTCCAAGCTGGTGTTTAACTTCCAGCCGAAGGCGATCGCCCTCGACTTTCACCGCTATCCCTATCCGGTATTTGACGACCTCAGCCTGGAACCCAATCAGGTCACCTACCTTCAGCCCAACGAGATTGATGAAACCTGGTTGACCGCCACCAGTCGCCTGCACACCTCTCTGGGGCGGCTAGCAGAATTTCGTCCGCTAGACACGCGGATTGTTGAAGCGATCGATCAAGTGGCAGGACGTGAACGGCTAATCGTGATTGGAACTCCTGCCATTCAGCCTGATCTGTCATCTCTGGATTTGCCGCTGTCTTTGGGCAGTGGTCGATTTTTAGATGCAGAACAGCAGCCTTTTCCGGGCGATGTTGGTTTACTGATGCTGACCACGACTCCTGATGGGGCAGCTCCCGTGCTGGTTGCGACGGGCAACGGGGCTGAAGGAGTCGCCAAGGCAGTTCAATTCCTGGTGCAGCCAGGAGATCGGCAGATCGGCACGGGTAATCTTGTGATCGTTGATCAAATCGATCAGGTCGAAACGCCTGATCCGCGTGCATGGCAAGGCTATTTGCCACTAGAAAATTCCTTTAAGCTGAGCGACCTGCGTACCTTTGACGAGCAAGCGTATGGTGATGTAACGGTGCGGGGTTCCCATTCCCCCAGCCTGGAATTGGACTTTCGGGCACTGCCCGATGACCAGTTTTCGCCGGGCAACACGATGACGCTGCGCTATAGCTACGGGCCGCAGATCAATCCGCTGACCTCCCTGGTGGAAGTGGAACTTGACAACGTTGTGATCACTGGAAAACGCCTCACTTCAGTGAGTGGTGGCGATCGCGAAACGCTGAAAGTAACGCTACCCGAAGACCGAATTAAGCCAAATTCGCGAATCCAAGTGAATTTTCGGCTCGATCCGCGAGAACGCCGTTCCTGTAGCCGTGTGACTGACCAGCAGCTTTGGAGTACGATTCACTCCGACACCGAATTTAAGCTGAATCGCGAACAGGTGGTGCGGCTGCCTGACCTGGAACTGTTGCGGGCAGGTTACCCGTTTGCAGCGCCGCAGGATTTGTCGAGTACGGCGATCGCCATGCCCGAAAACCCAGCTCAGTCTGACCTGCTGCTGCTGCTAGAGGTGAGTGAGCGTCTAGGCAGACTCAGCCGTGCTGAATCGGTGAAGTTGGATGTCTACCGCGCTAGCAAGTTGCCAGTTGAGCAGCGAGACAGCCGCCACATTATTGCGATCGGCACCGAAGCACAGTTTCCATTGCCCGAAGCGTTTGAGCAAGGAGATGGCTTTGCCCTGCGAGATCTATTTTCCCGTCACTGGGGGCAAAAGCAGATTCAAACCCTGCCCGACCAGGAAGGATTGGTCAAGCAAATCATTTCACCCTGGAATCAAGAGCGGGTCATGCTGGCGCTGAGTGCCCAAACTGATGAAGGCTTGCAGCAGGTGCGCGACCTGATCAGCCAGGACAATCTGTTCTTTCAGCTAGAGGGTGACACAGTGCTGATTGCGGCAAACGAACCTGACCCTTCACCCTACGACCCCAACGCTTACTCGTTGGAATTTTTGCAGCAGTCTTCTCAACGGCAGCTTGCATCGGCTAACCTTTCTAGCCGAATTGCGGCGGTGCTGCGCGGCAACTGGTTTGTATTGGCTCCCGGCATCGTGGCAGCGTCACTGGTGCTGTATGGGGTGATTCAACTCTACTTAAAGCGGCTCACGGGGCAGGAATAAATGGTTAGTCCTTCTAAGACTCGAACGCAGCGACGGTGGATTCGCGAAGGAGTGCCTTCTAACTCAGAATGGCTGGCAACGCTGCTGGTCGATCGCCTGCCGCACACGTTTGACCACGTGCTGAAGTGGCTAAACCGACGGCAGTTGGTGATCCTGCTAGGGTCACTGTTGATGATGTGTCTGCCGCTGATAACGGTGCGCCCCAGCATTTGGCAGCAGGGCTTAATTGCAGTGCTGCTAATTTTTGTGGGGCGATCGGTACTGCGAATGGAAGACCAGCGCAGTGACACTCACAGCAGCGAGTATCTGCACCTATTTCTAATTGTGCTGAGCGTGGTGACGACGATGCGGTATTTCTATTACCGCACCAGCTATACGCTCAACTTTGATGGTGTAGTGAATGGCATATTTTGTCTGTTGCTGTATGCGGCAGAGATGTATGCGATCGCCACCCTCATGCTGGCCTATTTTCAGACTTTGAAGATTCGTGAGCGCCAACCCATCGATCTATCGACCTTACCCCACGATGATTGGCTCAAGGTTGATATCTACATTCCTACTTACAACGAAGAAGTCGAGATTGTCCGCAAAACGGCTTTAGGCGCACTGGCAACTGATTATCCTTACGACAAAAAGCACGTTTACATTCTGGATGACGGTCGGGCAGAAAAGTATCGCGATCGCCGCGAACAGCTTCGTCAAATGTGCGATGAACTGGGCTGCACCCTGCTCACACGCGATAACAACGACCACGCCAAAGCCGGAAACATCAACACCGCCTTGCCGAGAACCGATGGGGATCTGGTACTGATTTTGGACTGTGACCACATTCCGGTTCGCAGCTTTTTGCAAGAAACCGTCGGCTTCTTCATCGTTGACCCCAAAGTGGCGATGGTGCAGACACCACACTGGTTCTACAATCCTGACCCGTTTGAGCGCAACCTGATGACCGAGGGACGAGTACCCGTCGGCAACGAACTGTTCTATAAAGTGCTGCAAAAAGGTAACGATTTTTGGAATGCGGCTTTCTTTTGCGGTTCAGCAGCCGTGATTCGGCGGGAATACGTGCTCGGCATTGGCGGTATCGCTACCGAAACAGTGACTGAAGACTGCCACACCTCCCTGCGGCTACACTCCCAGGGCTATGAAACCGTCTATTACGACAAAATCATGGTGGCAGGACTGGCACCTGAAAAATTCTCCTCCTACGTCGGTCAGCAGGTGCGCTGGGCACGAGGAATGGCGCAAATTTTGCGAATCGAGAATCCAATGGTCAACCGCAAGTTAAATCTGCGGTTGGCGCAGCGGGTGTGCTATTTCAGCGCGACATCACACTTCTTTTTTGGCTTTCCGCGTTTGATGTATGCGATCGCCCCCAACCTGTTCCTCCTCTTCGGCATCAACTCTGTTAAAGGTTTGGGATTGGAAACCCTGTTCTATGCCCTGCCCCACATCGTTTTGTCGATGCAGGCAAACCACATTCCCTACAAACACGTTCGCTTTTCCTTCTGGAACGAGATTTACGAGTTTGCCATGTCTTTTCAGGCAGGCATCGTTACCCTGCTGGCGCTAATCAACCCCAAGCTGGGCAAATTCAACGTGACCGACAAAGGGCTAACTGTTGAGGAGCGCAGCTTTGACCTGGATTCTGTGCGTTACCTGGTGATTCTAGGCGCAATTACCGCTGCGTCGCTGGTCGCCGTTCCGTTTTGGCTGGTGCTGAGTCCGCAAGATACGCAAGCTGTGCTGATCAACACGCTCTGGTGTGTATTTAACCTGCTGCTGGTGATGGCAGCCTGCCTGGTTGCCTTTGAGCAACCCCAACTGCGCCGCGCTCACCGTCTACCCCGCCGATTAGCCGTCGTGATTCACGGCGATAACCAAAGTTGGGTCGGCGAAACGGTAAACGTAAGTGAAACTGGAGCGCAAGTGCTGTTAGATGTTTGGCCCAACGTCCCTGATGAAATTCGGATCGAGCTGATTGGGGATTATGGGGCGCGGGTGCTGCTAGATGCCCATATTATTCGAGCGATCGCCACTGACAAACTGCAAACTCTACTCGCCCTCGACTTTGTCAACGTCAGCCAAACTCAACTGGATGACCTCTCAGTCGTCATCTACTCAGACGTAAAAGAATGGTATTCCCAGAAGCGAAATGAGGCAGACAACCCAATTCAGTCGCTCAAATTCATTGCCACCAGCATACAGCGGGTATACCGTGAGTTTCGCCCCGAAGTTGGGATGAAGGTACGCAAGCAAGTCCGGGCTGACGCTCAGCTTTTCTGGGAGGACTGGGAAGGCACATCCTACACTGCCAAAGTCACCGAAATGGGTACGCGAGACATTCGGCTGGAGCTAGAAGGAGACCTGCTACATCTGGAAACGATGGAGCAAACCAAACCGATGATTGGATTGCTGATCAGCAGCGACACTAACGATTTTGCACCCCAAAGTCTGTTAGCCCAAGTGCAATCTGTTGAAATTCTGAATTTGGTACCCGTTGTCGCATTTCAACCTCCTGGTGCTGACTCAGAAATTAGCTCAGACTATGACACCCCGCCTTTACGAATTGCAATAGAACTATCTTTTCCAGAATCCCTCAATCAACAGCAGCGCACTAAAATTCGAGATTTGCTGCGATCGCTAGAGTAGTAATACCAATTTCAAAAATTAGGGCTACAGAAGGACACCCCGCGCCGTGGGATGTTCTTCTATCTGTTTGGAGAAGCGTTATAAATTCTGGCTCTTGATGAGGGACTACCAAACTTGACCGATAGTCAGGTTTGTCACCTGTCTGTAGTTATTTTTTCCGGCTACGCCTTTTGTGCGATCGCATAAAAGGCAGTTTGTTTTAGCCTAAAGGCGTTGTTGTAACAAAGTTTTAAGCTGATGCAAGTTACTTTTTATTCCCGAAGCGTGAGGGCGATCGCCATTCTGCTAGGTGCTGCCGGAGTCGCAGCCGCAGCCAGCGCTCCTCTGCTCGCCCAAACCCAATCCGCACCTGCTCCTACTGCACCGGGTCCGACCACTCCTGGAGCGGGCACCCCTGGCACAACGGAACCGAGTACAACACCACCAACCACAACCCCCGGCCCCGACGCAACTACACCTGCAACAGAACCCCCTGCTGCCCAGCCTGCCCCTGCCCGCGATGCTGCTACGCCTCCAACTTCTAGCAACGCTAGCCTTACTGAGTTGCTGCAACAGGTTTCTACCCAACAAGCTCCTAGCGGTAACTCCTTTAACACCCTGGCACAAGCTGTAGCAGCAGCAGATGTAGCGCCTCTACTGCAAAATGCTGGTGGCCCCGTTACTATCTTTGCGCCCACTGACACTGCCTTTGCAGCATTGCCCGATGGTGCTCTTGAGTTCCTGCTGCGTCCCGAAAACCGCAACCTGCTGAGACAAGTTTTGGCTTATCACGTCGTTCCTGGCGAATTCACTTCCAGCCAGCTTCAGACGGGAGCAATCTCCACCCTCAACGGCGGCATTGCTGTCCGCGTTACTCCTGAACGCATCGTAGTGAATGACGGTAGTGTGATTCGGGCAGATATTCAGGCTAGTAATGGCGTGGTTCATGCCGTTAACCGAGTGTTGCTGCCCCCTCAAATCCGTCAGCAGCTAACAACTGCACTGAACGCGCAGTAATAGAAACCAGAAGAACTAGAGTTTCCTTAAGGGCGAAGCATTTGGGCAGCAATTTCCGACTCACTTTAGAGTCTGCCTGACCGCTGCTTCGCCCTGCCATCTATAGCCCCTCTTTGGAGGAATATTATTAGCACTACACCAATTTCAGCGAGAAATCCTCACCTGCTGTAGTCCAGAGTGTTGATTTAGAATCAGATCAACGACTTCGCTCAGGCAAATGCATTTCAGGTAGTGAGGAATGTATTGAAGACTTTCCTACTAGTGAACTGCATAGCAATTTTTAAGCGATATAGGAGCATAATTCATGGTGAATAAGGTGCAAAAAACTGACCAGGAATGGCAGCAGCAGTTAACCCCTGAGCAGTTTAAAGTAACCCGCAAAAAAGGGACGGAAAGAGCCTTTACAGGGGAATATCACGACAACAAAAAGCCAGGAATATATCGCTGTGTTTGCTGTAACGCTGAATTGTTTAGTTCAGACACAAAATATGACTCTGGCACGGGTTGGCCAAGTTTTTGGGCACCTTCAAAGGAAGACAACATCGGCTACGAAGACGATCGCGCTTTGTTCATGCGTCGAACTGAAGTTCTTTGTGCTCAGTGTGATGCCCACCTGGGTCACGTCTTTGATGATGGACCTCAACCTACAGGACAGCGTTACTGTATGAACTCAGCGGCTTTAAAGTTCGAGCCAAAAAGCTGACCCTAACTTAGGATTCAGAAAAGCAACTTAATGAAAAGCGCACTCTTCCAGGGTGCGCTTTTTGTGACTGATTAAGGATTGACCTGGAAATAAACCTCGAATTCACTGAGATTCAGAATCGCTATAGAATGAGAAATTCCAACTTAACCCGTCACTCATTGCAGTATTCAATTCATCCACCCAGCAAATTTATTAAAACTCATTTAGACGAGCTTTTACCAAGTTGGTCTGCCCCAGTTTCGTCGGTATTAATTGTTATTCAACCTTGTGAGCTGGCATTGGTAGATCGAACGGTTGAAACCGAAATTCATAAATTTCAACTGCGGCAAAAAGTTACTGAACTCGGCGACAAAATCGTCACTCAGCTTCAGCAGGATGGGTATTTTGCAGATTTGTTTGATCCGCGAACAGGGCTGCCCATGTTTTCAGTTTCAGGGCAGCTCCGGTTGGATGATGTGGCAGTGATTCGCTCAACGTTGGGCTACTCCGTGCTAAATCGAGGGGGTTGCCGAACGATTGAGCATCCAATTTGGGGCAGTGCGGTTTATCCTTCCATTCTGGTTACGTCTGCTTGCTCAACAATCCTCGAACGGGTTGTGAAACTGCATTTAGACAAGCTCGAATGTGCGTAAGGTAATCTTATTGCTCTGCGAGTCTCATATCTTGAAAATAAGCTCCGGGATCTTGAGCAACCCAGCCCAAGTCGGAGTTGGAGCGAATTTCAAAATGCAGGTGGGGGTTGGTCGCGACTCCTGTGTTGCCAACCGTGCCAATGCGATCGCCTGCTCTAACGGTTCGACCCACTTCCACGTCGATACTGTCGAGTTGGGCGTAGCGAGTTTGTAAACCCTGACTATGGTTAATCACAACTAGATTGCCGTAATTACCTTGGTTTGACGCAAAAGCAACGGTGCCTTCACCTGCTGCTAGCACAGGTGTTCCTCGGTCAGCAGTCAAGTCTACTCCACCATGAAAGGCAACATTGCCGTTATCAGAGTTGAGCTGCCAGCCATAACCTGTTGAAATAAAGGCGGTTGCAGGCAAAGGATATTCCCTTAACACGCCATCCACTCGCGCGGGCGTACCCGCTGCGGTTTGGTTGGGCGACCAGTTGACACCGGGTACAAAGACAACGCGGGGAGCCGCCTGACAGCCATTCACCTCAAACAAAACATCGGCTCGCGTACCGTACAGTTCTGCCAAAGCCTGCCAGGTGCTTCCTGCGGGCACTTCCACTCGGATACCGTTATACGGTGGAACCAAAATCTCAGACCCCACAGGAGCATTCCCATCCCGCAGCACAGGATTCATTCCCATTAGCGTTGCTGGAATCAAGTTATAGCGCTGCGACAAGCTGGTCAAAGTTTCGCCCGCAGCGATGCGATGGCGGGTCACACGAGACAAAGCTGGTTCAGGACAGAGTGTATCGCCTTCAGCCTCAGAGCTAGTTGGAGAAGCAGTTTGCGGCTCAGCTTGTTTGCTTGACAAGTGAGTTAACCGAGCAGCATTCTGATGGGTCTGATAAATCTCTTCAAGTTCTAGAGAATTCTGAATGGCAGAGGTAGGATAAGGAATGCCAAGCGTTGAGCGATCAAGCTTGCCCACGGCAAAAGATTGCCTGAACGAGGCGGCGGGTTCGCCTACTTCGAGCTGATAAGGGTTTGATGCGGCGAGAGATGAGGTAGCCTGTCCTGCCCCGACCAGAGTCAAAATCCAGAGCAGTGCGGGAAAAGTGAGGCAGCGCGACAAATTCATACTCGAAACCCAAATGAAAACGACAAAGCATTTGCCTCGCTCAAAATGCATCTCTTACGAGTGCGGGTTGAGAGGTCTAAATCACTTCACTGCATTTAGCAGACAGAAGTTCCTCATAAAATTTTGACAAAACTTTTTGTTTATGGGGTTATGTGGTGTGAATTGCGAGTTTCAATTTGGTTAGATTGGAGTCAGCAAAATACTGCCATCGCGGGAATCAACAGCGGGAACTAAGAGTATGGGCTTCTCACTAAAGCAATTGGGCATTTACGCAGCTTTTCTGATTATCGGAGGAAGTGCAGGCTGGGCGGGCGGCTACTATCTCAATTCAGAAAATCGCTCCGATCGCCCAGAAGCAGTTCCGGCAGCGCTAGAATCTCCGCCTCAAGAAAGCCTCCAACCGACTGTTCGCATTGTTGAGCGGAATAACCCTAACTTTATTGCTGATGCGGTTGAGCAAGTTGGACCTGCTGTCGTACGAATCGATTCTTCTCGCACGATCGCTAGCCGCGTTCCCGATGCGTTCCAAAATCCTCTCCTGCGCCGCTTTTTTGGAGACGAAGCCCCATCCATGCCGCAAGAACGGACTGAGCAAGGCACTGGATCAGGCTTCATTTTGACCCCAGACGGACGGTTGATGACCAACGCTCACGTTGTAGAGGGGGCAGACACCGTTACAGTCACGCTGAAGGATGGACGCACTTTTGACGGGGAAGTCGTTGGGGTTGACCCGGTGACCGATGTAGCAGTGATTAAAATTGAAGCAACCGAGCTGCCGACAGTGAGGATTGGCAGTTCTCAGAACCTGGTGCCGGGGCAGTGGGCGATCGCCATCGGCAACCCTCTCGGCTTAGACAATACCGTCACTGCTGGCATCATCAGCGCTACAGAGCGGTCTAGTTCTCAGGTTGGCGTTGACAAGCGAGTTAGGTTTATCCAGACCGATGCAGCAATTAATCCTGGCAACTCTGGTGGTCCCTTGCTCAATGACCAGGGTGAAGTAATTGGGGTTAACACTGCCATTCGCGCCAATGCTCAAGGGTTAGGGTTCGCCATCCCGATCGAGACAGCCCAACGAATTGCAGATCAGCTCTTCGCCAATGGTGAAGTTCAGCATCCCTACCTGGGCATTCAAATGGTGGACTTGACCCCAGAGCTGAAAGAACGGATCAGCCAGGAAGAAGGGCTTGCTTTAGATGCCAATCTTGAAAAGGGGGTACTCATCATTGAGGTGATGCAAGACACTCCAGCCGCCCAGGCAGGTTTACAGCAAGGAGACGTGATTTTGAAGGTGAACGATACGTCTGTAGAAACGGCTGTAGATGTTCAAGACCAGGTTGAGACTAGCAGCGTTGGAGAAGTTCTGGAGCTAGAAATCAATCGTAGTGGTCAAGTTCAAACCATTCAAGTGCGTCCAAGTGCGTTTCCGGCTGACCAGCTTGGCTAGGACGGGTAGAACGCTGAGATTCACGGACCGCTGTAGCTGTGCAGGCTAGAACAAAAAAGCGGGGAGAAGAGTAAATTTCCCCGCTTTCCTTGTTGTTGAATCTTCAACTGAGACTGCACATCGCATAAGCAAACAAAAGCTATCGTAGAGCCGCGCGTGACTCCGATAGGATCTCAGAACAAAATCTCAGATATCCTTCAATCTCGCTAACTTCGCTTAGAACAGAGAATCAGAGGAAGATTCCCCATTGCCAGATTCACGATGTAGCGAGAGAGAACTGCTGATGCTGTCTTCTAGCTCCATACGCTGCTCCATGCGGCGCAGGAAATAGCCTGTCATCATTGCAGATGCTAGCAGTCCGGCTAAGTTTTCGCGGTCGGTAGTAATCTGGACGTTGAATGTTTCTGATGGCAAAACTCCTACTAGTCCCTGGACGTTCTGAGAAATAATCTGCTTAATCTCAGGGCTGACGGACTTTGCAACTCTTGCCAAAACTTCAGGCGACTGATGCTGGAGATACTTCAGAAGTTGATTCGCTTGGCTCTCTTCGGCACTGCCACTGAAAAAATTGGCGTTGTCAGGGTTAAAAACCATGGAGACCGTAAATGTCAGGTTTACTTTTGATCCATTGTGACACTGATATCTGATACTGTGACCCGTACTTTTAGGGGGAAATAGGGGAGAAATCTAAAATTTAATTTTTTAGCATCAAACCTTGACGGAAAGTTGATGTCCACAGCTAGAACAAAAGCGATCGCCTCCATCAACTGTGGCTCCGCATTGGCTGCAAAAGCGCTGAGTTTGAGCAGTCTGAGAAGCGGCTTCTGGAGCAGACGCGGATGCAGCAGCTGAACCCATTTTCAGCTCCATGTCTCCCATCCGCATTTGCATTGGATTCATGCTCATCTGCATATCACCCATATTCAAGTTCATGGGTTGCATTGGTTGCATGGATTCCATTGGCGGCATCGGCTTCATTGCTGGTGCGGATGGCTGACTAGCAGTTTGCTGTACCTGGATTTGTTCGGCGTTACTCAGATCAGGGCTATGGCTGAGCGGGCTAACGTGACTCCCTTGGAGGTGAATCAGGCGATCGCCATCGCTCATAACCAACTTGACCACAATGCCTTGAGCTGTCCGAAACACTTGAGGCGGAGCCGTCAAGCTGCCCTGAGAGCTGCTGCTAGATTGTTGCTGCTGCCCCGGACTGCTGCTAGTTAGCGTCAGGACAACTTGCATTCCCTGGTCATCCAGGTAAAGGCTCTGACCCGCAGCTAATTCACAGGAGTAGATCATGGATATTTTGGCAAAGGGCTATAGATTCATTAGAGCAGATTTATTAGAACCTGATTTGAGGGTGGCGATCGCTAACCGCAAAAGAAATCATCTAGTGTAAAAGGGGTATCCGAGGCAAATTTAACCCTGGCAATTCCTACAGCCGTTAATTCCAACTTGTGCTGAGGCAGGGGATCAACGGTTTGTCGCTGTTCCTGTACATATTGACGTACGCCGGTATCGCTTTGGGCAATCACTTTACCATCAGCGTCAAATGCAGTGAGCCTAACTTGTTTGGTACCTGTAACAAAAGCGCCAACGGTTTGGGTTGCGCGATAGAGATAAATATCAAAACTCAGCCCGTTGGTCATAGGCATGAGTACGACTGAGCCAGAACGAGGCAGAAAGGCGGGGTTAGAAGGCTGAAGGGCGATCGCTCCAGCAAACTTGATCCCTAATCCTGAATACTGGTCTCGGACTTGCTCAAAGGCTGATAAATCTTCAAAGTCGAGTTCAACACGGCCAAGTTGCAGGGGTTGAGCGGGTTCAGGCTGGATTAAACCAATCGAAACCGTAGGGCAATGCAACCGACTGATTAAGTTGGACTGGGGGGTGTGTGAGGGCGGCATAATCAAACTCTCAACGTCCAAATTGAGCTTCCTATCGAGGCTATACAGAGAGCTTTGAGAGGTTTCCGCACCAAATTTCTTTAGCTGTGGCAGTTTAACGATTGGACTCACTAATTTGGGTGAGACCTACATCAAACAACCAAAGCAGTGTCCTGAAATGCCTAGCAGGACAGGCTTTAAGCCATTCTAAAAATACTCACACTCCACTCACACCTATCACAATTTTGTATCTGATGGCGGTCAACAAATCACGCTTTTAGCTTCTGAATGCCTCAACTTAACTCAACTCGTTTACTAGTCTTTTAAGGAGCAAACTGTCTATTTTTTGTTGGTGACGAAGGAAAACCAAAATTTGGTTCCTATTTTTTTACGTCTTTGGATACAGATTAAGGCTCAAACAACTTTTCAGCTTCGCCAGACTGGACAAAAACTTGCGGGTGCCCGCAAACTTCTATTCAATCCTTAGAGTTGTACAATAGGACGGTTGTATTCTGCGACACGAGCCTTGATTGAGCGTTATACCCTGCCTGAGATGGGCAACTTGTGGACTGAAACGTATAAATTGAAAACCTGGCTACAGGTCGAGATTGCGGTCTGTGAGGCCCAAGCAGAATTGGGCTACATTCCGGCTGAGGCAGTAGAAACGATCAAGGCGAAGGCGGATTTTGACCCCCAACGGGTGTTAGAAATTGAAGCCGAAGTTCGCCATGACATGATCGCGTTTCTGACCAACGTGAATGAGTATGTCGGAGACGTTGGGCGCTACATTCACCTGGGGCTGACCAGTTCTGATGTGCTAGACACCGCGTTGGCGCTGCAATTGGTCGCCAGCCTGGATGTGTTGCTGGGTCAACTGGAGGCATTGATTCAGGCGATTCGCTATCAGGCGCAGCAGCATCGGGATACGGTGATGATTGGGCGATCGCACGGCATTCACGCTGAGCCAATTACCTTTGGGTTTAAGCTGGCTGGTTGGCTGGCAGAGGTGCTGCGACATCGCGACCGCCTCTGTCGTCTGCACGGTCAAATTGCAGTGGGCAAAATTTCGGGAGCGGTGGGTACCTATGCCAATATTGACCCGCAGGTGGAAGCGATCGCCTGTCAAAATTTAGGGCTAGAACCTGACACCGCTTCAACCCAGGTCGTTTCGCGCGATCGCCATGCCGACTTTGTGCAAACGCTGGCATTAGTAACTGCCTCAATTGAGCGATTTTCTGTCGAAATCCGCAACCTGCAGCGTACCGATGTCCTGGAGGTGGAAGAATTTTTTGCCAAAGGGCAAAAAGGCTCCTCAGCCATGCCTCACAAGCGTAACCCCATTCGCTCTGAGCGCTTAACTGGAATGGCGAGAATTGTTCGAGGACACGCGGTTGCTGCAATCGAGAATGTAGCCCTGTGGCACGAGCGAGACATTTCCCATAGCTCTGTTGAGCGAGTCATCTTGCCAGATGCCTGCATTTTGACCCACTACATGTTGGTAGAAATCACCGATCTGGTGAAAAATCTGCTGGTCTACCCGGAAAATATGCAGCGCAACATGAACCGGTACGGCGGTGTAGTTTTCAGTCAAAAGGTTTTGCTTGCTCTGGTCGATAAAGGACTGAGCCGAGAAGAAGCTTATGCGGTCGTTCAATCTTGTGCCCATACTGCTTGGAACACCCCAAGCGGCGATTTTCATGAGTTGATTACACAAAACCCGACCGTCACCGCCCACCTATCAGCTGAAGAAATCGAAGCTTGCTTCGACCCTCAACAGCATCTAAAACATCTAGACACCATTTACCAGCGGTTAAATATTTAGCTTTGCGAGTTAAGGCTAAATCATAGGTATAGAAGCAATTTTCGTACCCATGATTGACCCACCAGTTTTACATCTAAACAGAACGTAAAGGAGGATAGAGCTTAGCTCTATCCTCCTTTACGTTCTGGCTTAAACCAACTTCGAGACAGAGCAACAGACGGAAGGGCACTTCCAGTGTGAGGAGACCTTTCCCATCTGTTACCACTTCTCAGAGAAACGGTATTATGCCTGACTCAAGCAACCAGCACCATACTACCTGGACCAATTAAACCCGAATAAATTCAATGTAATCGACCCGCGCGGCCTCTCCGCCCGCAAAAATTCCTTCAAGGTTAATTGTCGAGTTGCGGGAAACACTAATACCGTTGGCGATTTGTCGTTCTACAAACGTCTGAGAAGTCGCAGTAGTGCTACCCAAGTTCTGGTCAAAATTCCAGCTGTCGATCAAGGTATTGTTAATCTTGACTGAAAGCTTAGCTACTCCATCATTCTCATCAAAGTAGCCAACCACAATGTTGTATGTACCAGATGGACCTGTGAATAGTCGAGAAGCTTGACCTGGAGTGCTTTGCTGTCTCACTCGAAGCACTCTTCCACCCGAGGCAGTGGTAACACTTCTTTCAACAAAGTAGGACCCGTCTGAAGTGAAGGTTTCTGCTTCAAACCTCAAGCTTTGAGGGTTAACCTGAATACTCCCCAAGGTAGCCGCCACATTGGTGTTTCCATTATTATCCGCGATCTGATTTGCGACCAGTGACACTTGGTAAGCGCCCGTCTCATCTGCTCCCCAACTGCTTCCACCTGGAGCAGAAATGCGGTAGGTGGCTGTGAGTCCATTAGCACCAGTTTGAGATCCAACGTATTCTGCAAGTTGGTTGTAGCCGTTGGGTCCAGTTACCCGGACATCGTCCGTTCCAAGGGTTGTGGCATCAACAGAACCATTGTCCTGATACGTTACGGTGAACAAGTGATTTTGTGCGCCGCTTTCGATTGTTCTCTCACTACCTAAAAGTCCAATCGGCGGTAGCGCCGCTTCATTCACTGTAAATGAGCGTATTAATCCTGGTTGGACAAAATTACGGGCGATGTCGCTGACCTGGTTGGCGCGTAGGCTGATGCTGTAGGTGCCATAGTCATCTGGATCAAAGCGACTGTCTGGAGCGCTAATGCGGTAGGTCGCCAGGGTGCCAGTGCGCCCCTGTTCAGCGCTGACAAACTGCACGTTGAGTGGAGTTGGACCGCCAGAGACAGCAAGATCAGCTGAATCGATTCTAGGCAAGCTGATATTGTTTCTATCTCTATAGTTGACGCGTAGGGTGTACTCTCCAGGGCCAGTGATGGCTCCACTAACAAAAGATACAGTTGGAACATCAACCAGGAAGTCCTTTAGCTTGCGTGGGGCGGCAAAAGCTCCAAGTGTATCTTTGACCTGTCGTCCCTGTAGAGAAATTGAGTATCGACCATTCTCATTTGCACTCCAAGCTCTGTCCCGCGCAGTAATGCTGTAGGTTGCGATCGCCCGTGTATTCTTGCTTCCTGCAACAAATTTTGCTGGACTCACCAGTCGAGCAAATTGTCTAAACTTATTTCCAGCAGTAACGAGAATGTTCCTAGATCCAATACTTCTAAGGTTAATACCGCTACTGTCAGCGTAGGTTACAGAAAACGTTTTGGTTGCGCCAGTTGCTCTCTCAATATTAGTCACCGAAACACGTGCTAGAGGACCTGTGTTAGCTCTGGCAGCACTGGAGCGATGCAGATTGGTCGTGGTTGAGGAACTGAGGCTGCTAGCGCGCTCTGTATTGCTGTAGCTGCTTGCAGTTGCTTTTTCAATGGAAGATCGAATATCGGATGCCATGTACTGGGAACCTACCTTTGCAAGTTATACAAGTTCTTGGAGACTAAATTCACCTGTAAGCTTTTGCATAGCAATATTCCGCCTAGCTCCTGGTTAGTGCTTTTACAACTGAAGCACTGTAGGAGAAGACGAGATAACTTGCTTAACTCAGGTGGAAAAATGCTGAAATGCCAACTTTTAAGTCAGCAAAAGTGACACGGGAGACGATGCCCCTGAAACCGTTAATAGAAGACCTACACCGAACTTACAGCGAATTTTGTTGAGGAGAGTATGACGTAAAGTGAAGAATTTTCTGCCCTTTTCAAAATCACTGAGTTACCAGTGAAATCACTGTGGGTTTCGTATAAAAAAAGAAAATTTAGCTTGGCATTACGTAACTCCACACGGATGTCGAGTTTTAAGGTAGCCAATGCATACGCACTATTGCTAGGGACAAAAATGTATATTTACTTACTCTTTACGTCTCACCCGTTTTAGCTCTCTTACGTATGAAGCATGAGTGAAGAGATCTGGCTGTAACCTAAGTCTAGACAGCCATTGCAGATTACTCAGGTGTGGAGGCTGGAGTCTGTTCGGGCGAGGGAGCGGGAGCGGGAGCGGGTGAGGACTGACTCGGAGAATCTTCAGTAAGGGGTGGAGGAAGCTCTTCTACTCCTCCAGTCGCAAGTTGGTTAATCTGGTCTTTGTATTGGGCGGGAGCTAGAGAGGCAGCGGTGGTAAACAGGGGTTGGGCTTCGGTATCTTTGCCTTGAGCTTGCAGCACCAATGCTTTTGCTAATACTGGGCGAAAGTCCTGGCGATCGCTTTGAATTGCCTGTTCGTAGACCGCGATCGCTTCATTGTAGCGATCGCTCTCTGCATAGACCTGCCCCAACAATAGCCGCACTGAGGTCAAGTCAACGCTACCGGCTTGAATTTGATTCGCCTGATTTGCATTCCGCAGGGTGTCCTGCAACAAACCAATTGCTGCCTCCGGGCGCTCTTGTTCAATCAGTAGAGCGGCAAGCCCCTGGAGGGCATAGATATTTCCGGGTTGGGTTGTCAAAATGCTGCGATAGGCTTGGGCAGCTCCTTCGCGATCGCCAACCTGCTGCTTTGCCTGTGCCAGCAAAATCGTATATTCGGGTTGAGTTGGGTTGAGTTCTGCAAGTTTCTCCAGCGGGGCGATCGTTCCCTCAACATCACCTAACTCCCGCCGAACCCTCAATAGATTGCGAAGTGCGGTTTGGTTATCGGGTTCATCCTCTAATACCAGTTCATAACCCCGTGCCTGCGCCTCCAAGTCTGATGTTGGGGCATTAGCTGGGGCATTAGCTGTGGTGGGGGTGGTTCGCAGTAGCCCAACGAGCGGCAAAATCGCTAGCCCGACAAAGCAGAGTACTGCAAAACCCATGATTAGATTGATGATCCAGCGATTGCGTTTATCAAACACACAACTTTCCCAAACTCTACTGTCATTCTGCCATGATTAACTACATCTGCCTTGCTCGATAAAAATCCCTGACGATGGCGATCGCGCCCGTATAAACAAATTGGGTGTCACCGAACACTAGCCTCATTTCTTTAGCAAGGTAGGTTTAGTGTGGATGCTAACCTAGTGTTTAATCTGCACTGGTATCTTGCTTTAGTGGTTAATGGTGGACGGGCAGGTTTCCACCGCAAGGAGGTTTTAGTGAGTCCTTCTCAGAACCAGTTCCCTAATTCATCTCAATCGGCTTCCTCCCCTGAGCAGCCTGAAAATCAGGCTTCTTCTAGTCCTTCACCTGAACCTGCAAATTCAGCAGAAACCAGTACGAATAATATGGATCAGCAGCCCAACGCAACCCTTGAAAGCGCTCCCCCTACTGTTTTAGATGCTTCAGAAGCAATGTCAGAGGAAAATCTGGAATCAGAGGAAAAACCCAAGGCAATTCCCCCGCTAATGCCTCCAAAGCCAGCGCCAGCGCCAGCACCTTCAGTTGCGGCGGCTGATTCAACCGTGTCCAAGTCAGCGTCAGCACCAACCCCAGACCCCTTGCCGATCGAGGCATCTGAGATCAGTTCTGAGGGCGATGATGCGGAAGACGTTGATAGCCAAATTGCATCCATGCGACAGCAGCCGATTCCGCCTGCTAGCGAACCGATGCAATATCGGGCGATCGGACTGGTGCGGGGAAGATACGAACCTTCGGACGAGCAGTTTACCCGAGGCTTCTTGCATACAGAGGACGGGACTGCAATTGATGCCGTTCTGTTAGGGCGTGTGATGAGCCTGGTCAAAAAACATGTTGACCTAGAGCAGCCTCATCTGTGGGTAGTGTATCCTCGGACGCGAGAAAAAAATACCAATCTACACGTGCAGATTGTGGGCGTTTGGGAACCTGAAAAATTGAATAAAGTGGAAGGCTCTGAAGTTGAAGGTTCTGAGCAACCTGCGAATACTGAGGAAGCTGCTCTGTCAGGTAGCGCTCAAGTTGAAGCGGATGCATCAGCGATCGATTCTCCGGGGCATGAAGATGGCTACTTCTCCATTCGCGGTGAGGTGCTGTTTCAGTCTCAGGAAGATCAGCGACTAATCGTCAAAATTCAGCAGTCTCCCCGCCGTGGAGACAGTCAGGGCAGAGCCTTTAAGCTAAACTTGGAGGGCGCTCTAACCGGTAAAGCAGTAGGCTATTTCTGGGATTTACAGGTACAGCGGCAAGAGAACCTGTTGGTTGTGCAAGACGGCACTATGATCGGTTTAGTCCCGCCCAAAAAACGTCAGGACAGTAAAGGCGGCGGGGGGCGCAAAGGTGGACGACCGACGGCCGGTGGTTACGGCAAAAAGCGGTGGGAAGGTAGCCGTGAAGGGCAGCGTCCCTCACGCGGAGACAAGCCAGTCGGAGCACCCCCTCAGCGTCGGGAACCGCTCGCCAAGCCAATTAAGCGCCGAGACAATAGCTCTCAGTCTAATCCCGGCTGATAGCGGCTCACAGGCATTGCGATAAAAACCATAAAAATTTGAGCGTGAGAACCATAATTCTCACGCTCAAATTTTTATTTATTGGATTACAAATCACAAGGTTGTAAGAGGATGTCTCCTGCGGCGTAAAGACATTCTCAGCATTCTAGCCGTGCTCTTCTCTCTGCCTGCCGATACCAAGCTGTTTCTTGGAGTCTTTAAGCTTTTTCCAGAGCAACTCGATTTGTTGAAAAGACTCGATAGGGGTGAGTTTTCCGCCAGTTTCAAGGTTAGAAATGAGGCTTACACGCTGAGCAAATTCCTGTAGGTTGGCATTGAAGACCAGGTTTTCTGGCTTGACTTCACCGTGGTAGCGACTGTGGGGGTAGAGAAAGTTGGAAAGTTCGTCCATTGCTGCAATTTGCTCCCATAAATTGAAGTTTTTAGGCTTTTCGATTGGTTTTTCATTATAGGGGTATGCCTTGAAACCGCATTTATAGAATGCCTGAGACATACCTTGAAGGATGTAACTTCATGCACAACTAAAGGGAGGGTATTTTATTAACCCAATCTTAACCAGATTTTAACCCTAATGACTACTTAAACAATCTTTCGTAAGCAAGATACTTACTGAGAGAATTTTGGTATCGAGGAACACGTTGAGCGGTGGGTTAATCTCTGGGAACTGTAAGCAACTCCCTTTAGCTAAGTTGTAAATTCAATTTAATTTAGATCAAGAAAAAGCAAATAGAGGCGATCGCTTAAATTTTCTCTGCCACCAACTTTCGTTCTACGTGGAATTAGGTAGAACCAGAGTTGGAGATAGCAATAAGAGTCAGCGCTGTTGGTCGGTGAACCAACAGCGTTGACTTGTAGATAGGTTGAGCATCTAGTTACTCGACACTTAAGCGCGATCGCGCTGCTGCAATTGCCTGCCTTACCTGATCAAAGCCGGTGCCGCCGTAACTGTTGCGGGCAGCGACAACTTGACGAGGGGCGATCGCTTCATAAATATCAGACTCAAATGCCGGATGAAGCGTCTGCCATTCCTCGATCGTCAGGTCTTTGAGCAGCTTTCCAGCAGCAAGACTAGTTTTGACCACTTTGCCAACTAGGTTGTAGGCCTCTCGGAAGGGTACACCTTTGGTTGCTAGATAGTCTGCCACATCTGTTGCATTAGAAAAGTCTTCCGCAACTGCTGCAGTCAGGCGAGCCACCCGAAACTCCAGCCCTTCCTGAAACAAAATTGTCATGGCTTCTAGACAGGCTTGTACGGTCTTAACGCTGTCAAACAAGGCTTCTTTGTCTTCTTGCAAGTCTTTGTTGTAAGCTAGCGGCAAGCCTTTCATCAACACCAGCATTGCCTGGAGGTGCCCAAATACTCGCCCCGTCTTTCCTCGCACCAACTCTGGCACGTCAGGGTTTTTCTTTTGGGGCATGATGCTAGAGCCAGTAGAGCAGCTATCTTTGAGGGTGACAAAGCCAAACTCTTCTGATGCCCATAAGATTACCTCTTCTGACAGGCGCGAGAGGTGAACCATGATCAGGCTAGTGGCACAGAGAAATTCGACGGCAAAATCGCGATCGCTCACCCCATCTAAACTATTGGCATAAACGCGCTCGAAGCCCAACAGTTCGGCAGTGTAGTGGCGGTCGATGGGAAAGGTTGTGCCTGCCAGCGCTCCGCTACCCAGAGGCGAGATGTTGGTACGCTTATATACGTCGCCCAAGCGTTCACAATCTCGCTGGGCCATCTCTACATAGGCAAGCAAGTGATGCGCCAAACTTAGAGGCTGGGCTCGTTGGAGATGAGTATAGCCAGGAATCAGGGTTTCAACGTGTTGCTCTGCCAGGTTTAGCAACACACCCTGAAACTGACGCAACCGTTGACAAATGAGGTGAATCTGGTCGCGCAGATAAAGTCGCGTGTCGGTGCCAACTTGGTCGTTGCGCGATCGCCCCGTATGCAGCTTTTTGCCAACCTCGCCCAGGATGTCGGTTAGCCTGCGCTCCACGGCAAAGTGAATATCTTCTGCGTCAATACCTGGGTGAAAGAACCCCTGGCGATATTCCTGCCGAATTTGCTCCAGACCCGCAACCAACTGGCTTCCCTCCTCTGAGGAAATGATTCCAGTCTGGGCCAGCATCGTGGCATGAGCCTGTGAGCCTGTGATGTCGTACTCGATCAGCGCAATATCAAACTCGATGCTGGCATTAAACCGGGCGATCGCCGGATGCAGCACCGATTCAAACCGTTGACTCCAGGTCTGTGGCTGAGATTCGTTACTCAAGTTAGCTGTCCTACCGTTAATAGCTGTCCTACTTTTGATGACAGTGAGCAATCAAACCCTATTCCCGAATTTAGCTCTAAATCTAGGCATTTAGGCTTTGTTTAGCCGTAAGAGGTAAGACTGCGGATAAGATAGCCCAGAACTAGCCCAATGACCAGCGCCCAAGCCTGTCCAGATTCAATAAAGTTGTTGAAAGCACTGCGAAAATCAGCAAACACGTCGGTTTCAAACTGCTGAGCCAGTAAGCTCCAGTCAATTGGGGACTGCCAGTAGCCTTGCCAGACCTCACTCCAATCGCTCACGCTAGCCAACCAGGTCGTTGCATCCTGCGCTAAATGAACTAGTAACATTCTCCCTGTAACCTCACACAGAACTTGTATTGATGCAGCAAAAGTTGCTCATCAATAAGCGTCGCAGATTTTTAGCCGTTGTAAAGCCTCAAGTTCAATTAAATCTGCTTAATCTGGAGAAATATAGCTTCAAGATACTGCTTTGGCTAGTTGGCGATCGCCCCATCGGGCTTAATCTGCATCACGATCAGCGTCATATCATCATCAGTGCGGTGGTCTGCCCCCACGAACTGCTGCACTTGCTCAAATAAATGATCTTGAATTTGCTGAGGCGTGTAGTGATTTTGGCAAGCCCAGTCAAACACACGGGTTAGATTCTCCTCATCAAAGCGATCGCCGCCCTGATTGGCTGCATCCGTAAATCCATCCGTGTAGTAAATAATGGTGTCCCCTGGATGAAGCTGCACCTGAGCATCGTGATATTGCGTATCCATATCCAGCCCAATCAGCATTCCCAACGTGTCTAACTGCTTAATAGAGCCTGTTGCTGCTTGCCAGAGCAAAGGCGGATTGTGGGCCGCGTTGCTGTAAAACAGAGTTCGGGTCGTGACATCATATTCCGAGTAAAACAGAGTGACGAAGCGATTTGAATTTTCTAAATCGCTATACATCACGTGGTTTAAGTGCTGAAGAATCTGGGCAGGAGAGTGACCATTTAGCACTTCAGCCCGCAACATTCCCCGCAGCATAGTCATGATCAACCCTGCGGGAACTCCCTTACCCATGACATCGCCAATTGTCAGGCTCCATCGTCCTGCTTCGTTGCGCCCGGTCTTGCGAGGACGGATCTGGTCGTAGTTCGTTGGGATGAAGTCGTAGTAGTCACCACCGACCCGACTGGCCGTTTGGCATCGTGCTGCTAGCTCGATTCCCTCAATGTTAGGACAACTCCGAGGCAGAAGCTGAAGCTGAATCTCTGCGCCAATTTCTAACTCGCGATCCAGGCGTTCTTTCTTCCGTAGTTCTACAGTCAGTTCATCGTTCTCGATCGCCACGGCAGTCTGGTCAGCCACCAGCCGGACTAGCTTCTGGCGCGTCTCCGTCCAGCTATATTCTGAATCTCGACTGAATACATACAGCCTGCCTCGTTCGGCGTTCTTGACTAGAATTGCCGTACCAAAAAGCTGCACGTTTGCGCCAAGAGATTGACTGACTTGATGATCTAAAGCAGTCGTTAGACTTTGAGCCGGAGCAACTGTTTTTCCAGACGTAGGTGCAGAAGCGGTCATTTGACGAGTAGCTGCCTCTAACGCCTTACGAATATCCTGGCACTGGTTTGTATCTTGACAGTGCAACCGCTCCAAGCGCATTTGACCATTGGGCTTGAACAGCACCAGAGCGCCCCCATCAGCATCGGTGACACGGCTAGCAATCAGGGGTGTGAGTTCTAAAAACTGATTGAGATTGTTGAAGCTACGTAGCGCAAATCCTAAAGAACTGAGCAAATCCTGAATCTTGTTTTGCTCCCGATGCAAGCGAGCCACCAGTTCTTTCAACGCAAAAACAGGCGTAATGTCTGGCGAAGCAGTGCCGCCAGAGCGTTCAGAAGGTTGAGATGGCTGTCGTGGAATTGGAGCAGCAGTCATTAGAGAAATATTTCAATCAGGTGGTGAAGAGTATAGTCTGCGATAAAACAAGAATAGAGGACAGAGATTCAGGATTCTTTGCAAATAAGCGCTCACTACTTACAGTTCTACGCTTGTTAAAAGTGGGTCGAATGTTTGGATATAGATTTTAGCGAATGCTGCGGCGATCGCAGCATTACTTGTACCAGTTTCCACCCACTTCTTGTCTACGTGAATTCCTTCGATGTAGGGGTAACCACACCCTAAAAGCGATCGCCTGAAAAAATTTGGTAGATATTGTCAGTTCAATCAGCAGTTTTAAGTCAGAAGAGAACGAAGCAACTTCTGATAGGTGAATTGTGAGTGTGAGCCACAGCCCGCCGGAAATTGCTACATGAATGCTATTCTTAGCGCTAATTGTTTCTTCTGCCAATAGGTTGATGGGATGGTTTTTCGATGTTTTGCAAAACCTTAAAGGTGCGATGACTGACAAAAGCTGGCTCAGAGGCGAAGTTTAAGATTTGTAGCTCTCAACCTAAGCGGTTGGCAGAAAGAGAGACTGGAATCCCTTTCGCCGCTCTCTAGGTGGTTCTGGTGTGATGTAACCCCAGAGGCTTTCCCAGTAGAAGAAAGAAATGCCGTCAAATCCCAGATCGCGTACCGCCTCAACCTGCTGCTGAATTTGGGCGATCGCGATCGGATTATTCCAGGTGCCTGTTAAGATGCCAATTCCCATTGGCACAAGTTGATGCATTTCTCGCATTGCAGGCTGCTCTAGTTCTGCAACGAAGCGATCAAGGTCATTTCGGTAGGTTTGTACGATCACTTCTCCCAGCCAGCCCTGTCTGACCCAGGTTTGCCAATCCTGTAGATAGTGTCGATAGGCAAATCCGGGTGAGTTAGGTGAGAGTGAAATCAAGCAGTTTGGCTTAGCAATTTTGACTGCCAAAAAGATTCGTCGCATAAAGTCACCTAGCTTGTTAGCTCGCCAGCGCATCCACTCTTCGTCTAAAGGATCGTCAGGAGGAGAGTTGCCCTGGTGTTCCTGACGGTAAAGCTGGGCTGTGAAGGGGTCGTACCCTAGCTCAACCGGCAAGCTAAAGTGGTCGTCTAGCTGAATTCCGTCTACGTCATAGCGGGTTACCACTTCCAAAATCAGATCCAGCAAAAATTCCTGAACCTGGGGGTGGAGTGGGTTAAGCCAAACTAGCTGATGGCTGGACTGTTGCCGCACCAGTTGGCGTAGTCTAGAACGACGAGACTGCCAGAGCGTCTCAGGGGTGTCGGGTAAACCCAATTCTGCGGTGCCTGCTTTCAAGACCTGGCTCCCATCCCTATATTGGGTCAGCCACTCAGGATGACGTTTTACCAGGGATGAGCGCCTGGGAGCCATGAACCCATATTCAAACCAGGGAATAACGCGCAGGTTTCGCTGGTGCCCCTGCTGGATAAACGTTGCCAGTAAACTGCGTCCAATTCGCGTTGAGCGCAGCAGGGGAAGCTGAGTTTCACCAGTGGCAGCCTGAGTGACGGAACTGGGATAGGTGGTGTAGCCGCGATTCCAGACGACTGGGTAGAGCGTGTTGAAGTTAAGCTGGGCAAGCTGATTGACGGCTCGACTCACGCCTTGGGGTAAAAACAGCACGCCGCTGGCAACGTTGGTTAGCCACACGCCCCGAATTTCACTGGAAGGTGCGGAGATGGCTTGAGGAATTGCAGGACGGGTGACGACCAGGAGCGCCAATCCGGCACTCAGGAGGTAAGTTAACCAGCGAGGCAGTTTTCGACGCATGAGCTTATTGTAGGGCGTAGGCGACCGCCCCTTTTGGAGAGCGATCGCCCAGACGATTCATCAGGTTTCTCCAACCGTGAATAGTTTTCCCTGGGAAGAAGCAGAAATTGCAAAGTAGGGGTTGGAGGAATGAGGAGTTGGGACTGAGAGGTTACGGATTGGGGTTGGGGAGTGGTTGGGATTGCCTATGATTGAGGAAAGGGCGATTGGCTAGACATTTTGGTTAGACGTTATTGTTATGCAATTTATTGATCAGGCGGAGATTGAGGTTCAGGCGGGCGATGGCGGCGATGGAATAGTCGCTTTCCGTCGAGAGAAGTATGTGCCTGCTGGTGGCCCTGCTGGTGGGAATGGCGGCAATGGCGGTTCAGTGATTCTCCAGGCGGTTGAGCATTTGCAAACGCTGTTGGACTTCAGATACGCCCATCGGTTTAAGGCAGAGGATGGAGAACGGGGCGGACCTAAGAATATGACAGGCGGGGCAGGGAGCGATCGCCTGATTGAAGTGCCTTGCGGCACGGTTGTGTATGACGTAGAAACAGACGAAATTTTGGGGGATCTGACTACTCCTGGGCAAACGCTTTATGTTGCTAAAGGCGGTAAAGGTGGACTGGGGAATAAGCACTTTCTTAGCAATCGTAACCGAGCGCCAGAACATGCGCTGCCAGGATTGCCAGGAGAAACTCGGTTGATTCGCCTAGAGCTAAAATTGCTGGCAGAAGTCGGGATCATTGGACTGCCCAATGCCGGAAAATCGACGCTGATTTCTGCCTTGTCAGCAGCCCGTCCTAAAATTGCCGACTATCCTTTCACAACGCTAGTGCCAAATTTGGGTGTTGTCCGCAAGCCGACCGGAGATGGTACTGTCTTTGCAGATATTCCAGGGTTGATTGAGGGCGCACATCTGGGTACTGGTTTGGGGCACGATTTCCTCCGGCACATTGAGCGAACTCGTGTTTTGCTGCACCTGATTGATGCAACGTCCGAAGATCCGATCGGCGCTTATCAAACAATCCAGGCAGAGCTTCAAGCATACGGACGGGGCTTAGCCGATCGCCCACAAATTTTGGCACTCAACAAAATTGACGCGGTTACGCCAGGAATGCAGGATTTGGAAGCGATCGCCACTGAACTCGAAGAACTGAGCCAAACAACTGTATTCAAAATTTCAGCCGTCGCCCGGATTGGACTAGATTCTCTGCTTCAAACGGTTTGGCAGCGCTTGGAGGAGGCGAAGGAGCTGGAGGAATCGGAGGTAGATGAGATGGTGTTGGAGCCTGAGAAACTAGGGGCTGGAGGCTAGGGATTGGAGTTTAGCAACATGGTGCAGTTTGAGTTGCTCGAACAATTGGGCAACTTTGGCTAAGTCTTTGTCACCCGGCAGATGCTCCACCCCGCTAGAAAGGTCAATACCGTCAGGAAAAACCTGGTTGAGAGCCTCTCGCACATTGCTGGGGGTAAGTCCGCCTGCCAAAAGCCAAGAGCAATTTGGGCGGAAGTTTTGCAAGCTCGACCAATCTAAGGTTTTTCCGGTACCACCGAGCAGTTTGGGGTGGTATGCGTCGAGCAATAGCGCATCAATACTGTCCGTGTAAGCGTTTGCTTCAGCCAGAGTCTCTGAACTGCGAACTCGGAGAGCTTTAAGAATTTCAATTTCTGGTAAGGCGGCTCGAAGCTGCTGGCAAAACTCAGGTGACTCGCTGCCGTGAAGCTGAACCGCATTGAGATTGGCGATCGCCACCACCTGACAAATTTCTACCAACGTCGCATTCGCAAACACTCCAACCCGATCAATTAATGCTCCAGTCAGGGGGTGGACGGGCAGATGATCGACTATCAGCCGAATTTGCTCAGGCGAAATGTAGCGGGGAGATTGGGGCACACACATAAAGCCAAGTGCGGTTGCCCCCATTTGGGCGATCGCTTTTCCCTGGTCTGGCTTGGTGATGCCGCAGATTTTGATCCTCATATTCTTAAAATTACGTACTTTTGTGTCAAATTAAGCGCCGACTGTTAACTCTTAAAACAAAGCGTAAATTGTAGTCCAGCAGATTTTTATAATCCTATTGCTTTTCTGACGAAAGCTTTTGCTTCTAAAAATTTGTTCGACACACGCAATACAGGAGATTTGTTTTGATTTACTCTACTTTACTCACGACTGTTGCTTCTACCTCGCCCTGGTCGACTAGCACGGCTGTTGTCATGATTGTTTGCAATCTGCTGGCGATCGCCATTGGCTACTACGCGATTCAAAAGCGTGGCGTTGGACCTTCACTTCCAGTTGAAGTGCCTGCTATGTTTACTGGCTTTGGCATTCCTGAACTGTTAGCAACTGCCAGCTTTGGTCATATTTTGGGAGCTGGAGCCATTTTAGGATTAAGCAACGCAGGTTTGCTCTAGCGTTTGCGACTTACAGCAATTTCCACTTGGATAAACCACAAATCCCTGTAGGGGCAGTTCGCGAACTGCCCCTACTTGTTTATTTGGAGCGATCGCCAATTTTTGCTCTCGGCTGCGTCAGACCTGTTTTCAGTAAGATTGAGGAAAGGTGCGACCCAGGCGAAGGCTTAGTACTGTCTACCTGAACCTGGTGCCTTAAATTGTGCGTCGCTATGGGCACCGTAGGCAGAGTCAGGAAGGTGGCATGAGAACAGGTTGGCAAATTGGCTCTGTATTTGGCATCCCGCTGCTAATTGACTCGTCATGGTTCTTCATCCTGGCGCTGGTGACGTTCTTTTACGGTTCGTCGCTGCAAGGAGGCGAACTTAGCCCAACAGCAACCTGGATTGTCGGATTAATCATGGCATTATTGCTGTTTGGGTCGGTGCTGCTGCATGAATTGGGACATAGTTTGGTAGCGCGATCGCAAGGCATTATCGTCAACTCCATTACTCTGTTTTTGTTTGGTGGAATTGCCTCTATCGATCAGGAGTCAAAGACACCGGGGCAGGCTTTTCAGGTGGCGATCGCTGGACCATCTGTGAGTTTTGCAATCTTCTTACTGTTGACACTGATCAGTCAGTTTGCTCCACTGAGTGAGCCGTTTGCCGCCGTTTTGTCGGATCTAGCAGGCATTAACCTGGTTCTGGCGCTGTTTAACATGATTCCAGGCTTGCCTCTAGATGGAGGGCAAGTTCTCAAAGCAGCCGTTTGGAAGCTGACCGGAAGCCGCCACAAAGGCGTTCGCTGGTCTGCCAGAACCGGGCAAGCGTTGGGTTGGGCAGCGGTCATTTTCGGCATTACAGCTTACCTGAGCTACAGACGACTTGATTTGCTGTGGCTAGCGCTGTTGGGTTGGTTTGGAGTTCGCAATGCTCGTGCTTACGGTCGCGTGGTTGATTTGCAGGAAGCGTTGGTTAGCCTCACCGCAGTAACTGCTATGACCCGTGAGTTTCGCGTAGCGGACGCAGACATGACAATTCGCCAGTTTGCAGACAAATATTTGCACGAAGAATCAGACCTAATCGTCTACTACGCCGCCTCAGATGGTCGCTATCGGGGCATGGTTTCCCTTGAGGATTTGCGTTTGATTGAGCGTAGCCAATGGGAAACTCAACTCTTATACAGCGTCGTGCATCCCTTAACTGCAATTCCAACGGTGCAGGAGACAACTCCTTTGACGCAAGTCATTGATACCTTAGAAACTCAATCTCTTCGTCAAATTACGGTGCTTTCTCCCGCAGACTCCGTTGCTGGCGTGATTGACCGGGGAGATGTCGTTCGAGCGGTTGCTGACAGACTCAACGTGCCAATTTCTGAGGCAATCATTCGCCGGATCAAGGAAGAAGGAGCTTACCCACCAGGGTTGCAGCTTCAGGCGATCGCCAAGGCTGCAGTTGAGTGAAGGGGTTAAGAGTTAGGGGCTAGTTGCTTGCTGGTTGCCAAGCTTGGGGAAATAAGCAAGCTTACAGTTCAGCTGAGATCTCCTGCCATTCCTTCTGTGAGAGGGGCTGTGGAGTGAGGTGAATGTTGAAGCACTGCTGAGCTGAATCCGTCAATGCTTCGATAATGGCTTCTTTTGAGTAAGGGAGAGAAGCGATCGCCTCCTCAACTTCAAAAACTTGCTTAAACAAATCTGGATCAGGGTTTAGGCGAATCGAGCCATGCTGAAGGGTAGCTCCGTTGCGGTGAAGCTGAGCGCTACCAATTAGCTTTTTCCCATCGGGTAGAACCAAGTCGGCTCCGGTAGCGGTGCCAAAGCAGTTGGGGTTGTGAATGTAGCCACGTCCAGCTTTGCCAAAATGAAGTTCTACACCAAGCGATCGCCAGCCCTGAATTAAAAATTGGCAAATTTCCTGGTAAACCTGAATTCGGCTACCCGCAATGCCCGAAACAATCACTGCATAGGTCAAATCGCCCTGGTGCAAAACCGCCCGTCCACCTGTAGGACGACGCACCAGGTCGATTGGTCTGTCTCGCCAATGCAACTGTTCCCAGTGATCAGGATAGCGCTGCTGATGATAGCCCAGCGAAATTGCCGCAGGTAGCCAGGTATAAAACCTCAGCGTGGGTGGATGCAGCCCTAGCTGATGCTGTCTCAGCAACCATCGATCTAGCGCCATCTGAATTTTTCCGGGTGCCTCAAGTAGCGGGATCAATCGCCAATGGGGGCGACCGGCATTAACCGCCAAACTCAGCTACAAGCGCCTCATCATTATCGTTAGCAACAGTCGCTACCACCGTAATATTCCGAGACACCTCACCAGGCGACAATTCAGCCACCGTCCGGGTAGAATTCACCACCACCTGGTCACCAAAAATGCTAAAACGAGCCTCAAAGGTATCCGACCAATTCATCTTTAATAGCTTTTGCATCAACTGCGCTTCGTTTTTTGCGGGCAGTTTTAACACCGTCGCCCAAACCGTAAAAGTATCTTCGTCCGTTAACCCAGTCAACTGCACAAATACTTCAACGGTTCCATACTGAAACTTCCACAGATGACCCTGCTCACTCTGACTCACCATTGCACTCTGGTCTTCTTGCAAGCTAGAGATAACGGTCTCAATTACCTCTAGATGGTTAGCTGTCACCAGATCTTCGCTAACAAGACTCTGGTCAGTGTCAGATTCGGGAGGTCTGTAAGTTGTCATAATCAGCGTTTCCCTTGTACCAAATAGCTAAGCTGAAAAACTAAAAAAGGCTCAGGTTAATACAAACTTGCATCAACTGCACCCATCCCAACTCTAGCCTTTGTCAGCTCTATCAACCTTAGCTCTGCGAATTTTTTTACGTTTTCCCTTAGGAAGAATGCCTCATTCCTGCTCTAACTAAGGTGAAAAACGCTTGGGACGTTTTTTCCAATGGTCTACATGAGAAGCATGAACTCGGCTCACGCTCCTCATGTGGACTTATCTTCGTCGAAGTTGCATAGGGACAACTTAGGGAGAGACACAGCCCTTAGGAAGCTGGCTTACGAGCAATCCAGTACTTACTCATAAAGTGAACTTCAGTGGTAATACCTACAAATCCTACCTGCTCCAACCGCCCAACCATGTTATCAGTGGTGTAATGACGATAGTAGGGCTCATGGAACATATCTGGAAATCCTTCCATGAGTGACATTAAGTCAGGTGAATCACTGACCTGAATCGAGTCACAAATGACAAACACACCACCAGGTTGCACGACCCGAAAAGCCTGCTCAATTACCCGTTGACGAACTGCAGGCGGCAACTCATGGAACAGGAAAACAGAGGTTACTGCGTGGAAATAATTGTCCAGGTAAGGCAGCTCTTCAGCGTTTGCCTGAAGCAATTGAGGTAGCTCTCCAGGATTCTGAGACAAAAGCTGATTGGCTTTACGCAAATAGGCAGGTGACAGATCTGTGCCAAACAGAGACGCATCGGGCAACATGCCACGAATTAGCCGCAGTGTACGCCCAGTCCCGCAAGCTACGTCTAACACTCGAATTTGATGAGGAGGAGTTTGGGTAAACTGCTCCAATCCCCGCTTGAGCGGAGCCAAAATCCGCCGTCGCATTGCATCGGCAGAGCCGTTGAACAAGATCTCAACCTGCAAGTCATACAAATTTGCAGACATGTCGCTCAAGTAACCATCTGTCTGGTGATGGAAGTTTTGCAGGTAATAGCTGGGATAACCCTCGGTTTTAACTTGAGTCGAAAAGTCTTGATGACGTTTTTGGTTGGCCCGCTCCCAAATCTGAGGCATATCCAGGCAGAGGGCAGGATAGTAACGGAAGAAATCTTCCCAGGGGTTGTCAAACAGCAAACTTTCAGGATAGATGCCTTGCTCCGCATCTTGCCAGTCTGTTTCGAGTAACTGGTTGAGTCGCCGTTGGATTTTGAGCAGCAGGTCAGCCGAAAGCGGGCTAGGTTGGCGATCGCGAGGTGGAGCGATTAAGCTCAACAGCTGACTACTAAGAGTCTTGTGAGCCAGCCCAAAGTAACTTTTGCCTTGCTGAAACGTCTGATAGGCCAGTTTCGTGAAAGGGGCAGCTAAAGGTGCAGCCATGGGATACCGCTAAATTAAAAAACAATTGTTTACTTATGAATAATTGTAACGAAATAATTGCAGGACTCTCCACGTCTTAGGATGGAAAGTTAGACAGATAGAACCCTCAGAATTACTCTGGTTCAGCAATATAGCGTAGGGAATTAAGCAAGGAATCTGAGAGCCTGAGAGCTAATCGTGTGAACTATGAGCTTAGATAACTTCGGGTGCCTCTCATGATTTCAATTGCAGTGCTGACAGTAATGATGGTTGGGACAACTTACGCTCTGTTTAACACCCGCGCCTTGGTGGAGTAATATCTCGCTCTTAAAATTCTGCTTTTAGATCTTCAACCAATTCAATAGTTAAAAATCGGGGGGTATCTTACAAAGCAGGATATCCCCCGATTTCTTGATGTATAGAAAGAAATCACTGAGCTAGTAGTTCCGGGTTTACCCTCAGTGCCTTCGATCGCCCTTAAAAGCCCACACCTATTTCGCCTCAGTAAGCTCAATCACATTGCCATCTGGATCGTGAGTAAATAATGCAGCCCGACCCGATGCGCTCGTTTGTACATCCAGTCCACAAGCTTTGAGATGCTCCTTAGCAGCCTGTAGGTCATCGACTGCAAGGGCAACGTGGTGGTTGCGCCCCCATTTCTCGGCATTGTGGAGACCGTTAGAAAAGGTTGAATCGACGATCAGGTGAATTTGCGTATTACTTACCTGATACCAGGCTCCAGGATATTTAAGCTGGCGATCGACCTTGGGTAGTCCCAACACGTTGCCATAGAAGTGTTCGGCTTTCTCCAAGTCAGAAACTAGAATAGCTGCGTGAAGATAGTGGGTAATTTGCATGGGTCTTCCTGAACAGGGACTGCTACAGACGACGAACAATCGGTGAAGGCTGGTTTGGTTTAGCAAGCGGCCCTGATTGATCGTATCCAACAATTGCATCGTCTGGTGCAATCAGAAGTTCGCTGTGGAGTTTCCAAATGATGGAATTACGGTTTAGCAAACAGCGCTGCTAAACCGGGGTGTGGTTTCAATGGCAGGATCTCAAACGTTAAAACACCTGCTTGCCGTTGGGAACGGAGCGGCGATCGCCTGCATCGCCTCTAAGTCTAGAGCTTCACACAGAACTACATTTTTAGGAGAAGTCAAAGACAGTATGTTCTTCGGTGAGAAACGCGCAAGATTGGGAGAAGTCAATGAAATTCACCTCACCCACGGTCGGATCTGTGATGTACTGTTGTGCTGCTGCTTGACCCTCAGGAGTACTTACTGCTGCTAAAAAATCGTCCATACTTTCCCACCAAATCTCAGTAACGCCGTCATAGGTTAGCGTATTTAGACCGCGAGACTTAGCAATCTCTGCATTGACGGGAGTATTGAGCGTGTGGCTTTGAATGTACTTCTTTGCTTGCAAGGTTTGAGCGAGACTGCGAATAAACGGACCGTGGACATCTCGCCAGAAGGTATGAAATTCTTCATCACTCAAGCCAGCCCGTTTACGAATGCAGTATACAAACTTGATCATAGAATTCTCCAGGTTAATGGGTTAAAGGAGGGGAACCCTTTCTGCAATACGGCAAACAATCGAACAATTTTTGGCATGACGGCTGTATTCCGTTTTGGGTCGCTTCCATCGTGATGGATTTGGCGGTACACTTCTTCCAGAATTTTGCGTTCTTTTCAAATTCTTGCTGAATTCTCTCAAAATCCTTTAGCTGCCATAATCGCTGGTCTAATCTGCTCCATAACAATCTGCTTGTTCTAGCTTGGAGAAAAAGTACTATGTCTCTGCATCAGAGAGAAATTGGTGGTCAAGCTAAAGTTAAACCTCATGCTGAGCATCCTGCTGAATTTGTCCTGCTGTCGAGTGGAACGGCTGCGTGGGATGGAATTTTGCTGGAGCACCTTAAGTTCCCGCCCCTGGATATTTCAGATGTTTGTGCAGTCAGGCATCATCTCACTCTGCAACTGAAAACGCCTAGAAAGGTTGAATTAAAAGTCAACGGCAAATTTAACAGCCAACAGTTGTTGCCGGGAAATGTTTGTATCACGCCCTTTCAGCATCTTCACGCTATCCGTTGGAAAGATGAAATGGAAGTGCTCTCGCTGACTCTAGAGCCAGAATTTGTTGCTCAGGCTGTTCAGGAGCCAGTGAATGCCGATCGCGCAGAACTAATGATGTATCGAGGGCAAAAAGATCCTTTAATTCGAGAAATTCTCTTTGCTCTAAAAACAGAGCTTGAAACAGGTTGCCCATCAGGGCGGTTATATGGTGAAGCGATGGGGACAGCTCTTGCTGTCCACTTGCTCAAACGGTATTCAACGGTGCGATCAACTCTCACTGCCTATGAAGATGGATTGCCACAACGCAAATTGAGTCAGGTTTTGGAGTATGTTCAAACTTACCTCGATCAGGACATTAAGCTGGTAGATTTGGCTGAATTGACTGGAATGAGCCAGTATTATTTTTGTCGATTGTTTAAGCAATCAATGGGTGTCTCACCCTACCAGTTTGTGTTGCAGCAGCGAATTGAACGAGCAAAACAGTTGCTTCAGCAGAAAGAACTGGCGATCGCCGACGTTGCTCTTTTGTGTGGTTTCAAGAACCAAAGCCATCTCACCACTCTTTTTCGCAAATATACAGGGGTAACCCCAAGGGTATTTAGAAACCTTTAGAAGGTGTAAATTGAGTGCAGGTATGATTTACCAGACCTATCAGCCCAGATTGGCTTGTGGTGCAACTTTAAAGGAACCTCCTCTCTCACAGTTTGTCGAGTTTCTGTGGTTTCGGGCAGGAGAAAGCCCATCAGAAACACAATCACGCCTCCTGCCGATTGGCTCAATGGAACTGGTGATCAATCTGCATGAAGACAAGATTCCGCTTTTTGATTCCCACAGTCGAGCGAGATATGGCAGCACAAGCGGTACACGGATTTGTGGTGCTCACTCTAAAGGCTTCATTATCAACAACGACCGGCGAGTTGCGGCGATGGGAGTACACTTTAAGCCCGGTGGCAATGCTGCATTCTTTAAGCTTCCGGCTGGGGAGTTGCACAATCAAATTATCTCGCTAGAGGAACTGTGGCAGGGGCGTGCCACAGAATTGCGAGAAAAACTATTGGAGACACCTACGTTATCAACTCGTTTCCTGGTTCTGGAACAGTTTCTCCTAACAATGGTGCAGTCACCTGAACGGTGCCCTGCTGTGGATTTTGCTTTACGGGAGTTCAAGCGATCGCCCATTCCCACCGTTAGAACTGTAACGGAGCAAATCGGGTTTAGCGATCGCCACTTCAACCAACTCTTTCGCGATCAGGTCGGATTAACTCCTAAACGGTATTGTCGGGTGCAGCGCTTGCAGCAAGTTCTCCACCTGCTAAAAGGTAAAAAGCAAGTTGATTGGATGGAGATTGCATTTACCTGCGGTTACTTTGATCAGGCACATTTTATTCACGATTTTCGGGCATTTGCTCATTGCACACCCACTGAGTATTTAACGCAGCGAAGCTTTCATCCTTGCCACATCCTGTTGCCGACTTGAGGTCAGTTTTTTACAATCCTTTTCCATCGCTGATGCGCCACAATGATAGTCCTGATTCATCAGACTAGCGCTTTGAGGAGAATGTATGCAGATTACGGCTTCAGCGATTTCACTCAATGTTGATGATGTTAAAGCGTCTGCTACCTTTGTTAAACAGCACTTCGGTTTTAACGAAGATATGTCTGCTGACGGGTTCGTGTCGCTTTCCCGTCCAGACGTTGGGTTTAACCTGATCTTCCTCCGAACTGGATTAGAGAGTTTTAAGCCAACTCACATGCGTGGACATCATGCAGATGGGTTGCTCATTGCTTTTGTAGTGAACGATATTGATCGTGAATATGCTCGGCTAAAAGCTGAAGGTGTAACGATTACAACGCCAATCGAAACTGAACCTTGGAGCGAACGGTTCTTTCAGGTTACAGATCCAAACGGAGTTGTACTTCAGCTAGTTCAGTGGATGACCGAAGAAGTTTAAGATAGGACTTTGCGATCGCCCTAGCAGCAAGTGGTTGAGCAAGTATCAGCTTGTCGGAACTGCTGGCATGATCTGATACCAATTTGGTTTAAAGACGTTGCAGATGTGAGTAAGGGCGCACCGCAGTGCGCCCTTACAGAAATTGATGTGTCGCGGAGTTTGTTTGAATCAGTATGATTCCAGACTAGGAGTGTAAGATGGGCGATCTGAGACGCGATCGCCCATTCCCTTGTGGCGCTACATGCTTTGTTGAGAGCGTTATTCTTTAGCGTCCCAAATTGTTCTGCTCAATCCAGTCCAGCACTTCTGACTCCGACTCGGCATAGAGCGCTTTGCCCGTCTCTGGATCGTAGGCATACCAAAAGATGGCTCCGTCTGCACTAATCCGCTCGACTGAAAGCTGGGAGCTTTTGGCGATCGCCTCCATTAACTCATTCCACTTCTGGCTCAACCACTGAATTAGAGACAGAGCTCCGTTTACACGACCTCGCTCCATTCCAAACTGTCGCTGCTCTCGCTCCAGCGAAGCCACTAATTGCTGATTTTGAGTAGCTCTGGCTACTGCCAAACGGTGAGCTAGGGAAGCATTAATGTTTGCTCGATGCCTAGCTAATATCTCCGAATCCTCAACCCGAAATACATTAGCCATTTCCGTTCAATGCGTGTCTGAATAAATAAACGCAACCTCCACTCCTATAACTTTAAATCTTTTCTGTAGCTTTTGCTACAGAAAGTCCTGAGTCCATAACAAATTCCACGGGGTTACTAATCTTCTCATTACTAGGCTCTACCTGGTTGTGCTAATCCAGAGATCTGCCTCCTGCAACTCCAAGTCCGAGCCTCACTACAAGCATCCTTAAGTAGAACTTGGAAACGAAGCAAGAATTGCCTCATGATGGTATTGTTATAGCCAGGTTTTTAACCTTAGGCGATGGAGTTCGCCTTAACCGCCTCTTTCACAGGGGGCTGATGACTCCTACTTTTCCGGGTTGCGACGGAAGGGTAGGAAGTGTCAAAAAGCTTGACTCGAAATTTCTCCTCCGTTAGCGGCTTACTCTTCACCCAGCAGCTGAAAGGAGCGAGATGTTAAGCAGCATTCTTTGGATTTTGTTGATGGGGTTTTTTGTGGGCCAAATCGTCCGACGGTTAGGCGGCCCGCCCCTGGTTGGCATGATTTTGGTGGGTGTTGTGCTAGGACCTCAAGTTGGCGATGTGCTCAGCCTAGATGTTTTGGCATCAGCGGACAGCCTGAGAACGATCGCCGTTATGGTGATTCTAATGAAGGCTGGATTGGGCTTAGATCGAGAAAAACTGGCGCAACAAAGCACAGTTGCCCTGCGGTTGGGTTTTCTACCTGCAACGTTTGAGGCAGTGGCGATCGCCTTCACGGCTATCTTCTTATTTAACTTTGACTTTCCTATCGGTTTACTGTTGGGCTGCGTAATTGGAGCAGAATCTCCCGCTGTAATTGTGCCAGGAATGTTGCGACTCAAGAGCGCAGGCTGGGGTGTCACTAAAGGCATTCCTGATGCAATTTTGACCGGAAGCGCTCTATCTGATGTGCTGCTGCTGTTGATTTTTAGCCTGCTGCTCAATTTTTTGGGACAGGGAGCAACTGAAACCATCACGCTACCAGGCGGATTTACCCTGACTGCACTGCAACTGTTACCCTTTCAAGTCATTCTGCAAATCGCTTTAGGAGTCCTGGCGGGATCCCTTGCGGCACGACTGTTAGTTTCCCTGCTAACTCAGCAAAACTGGACTCAGACGGCAGTTCAAGACGTTTTGCTTGCGGCTGGGCTTGCCCTATTCTTAGTGATCATAGCTACGGCATTTCCTTATTTTTCGGGCTATCTCGCGACGATGTCACTGGGGTTCTTTTTGATTGAACTGGATGCCCCATTAGCTAGACGGCTCCGAGGTGGATTTGATGGATTGTGGGCGATCGCCGAAATCTTCTTATTCGTCCTCATGGGAGCCAGCATTCAGCTACAGGTTTTAGGAAATGTTTTGCTGCCCGGTTTGTTGATTTTGGCGATCGGTACTCTTGTTGGGCGTAGCATTGGCTGGTATCTTTCAACGCTCGGAAGCAACTGGAACTGGCAGGAACGTCTGTTTCTACTTCCTGGAAACTCCGCTAAGGCAACTGTGCAAGCAGCAATTGGTGCAATTCCGCTGGCACAGGGAATTGAAGGAGGAGAGGTAATTTTGGCGATCGCCGCTCTCTCCATCCTGATAACCGCCCCACTCGGAGCCTGGGCAATTCCTACCTTTGCGCCAAAGCTGTTGGAGCGGGGAGAAGTTGATCCGGCTAAGGTGAGCCTTGTTCAGCGCCCTCGATTGTTAGTGGCGATCGATACCTCTTCCCTGACAAGCAAAGTTCTATCCAAAGCCGCAGAATTGGCTCGGCACAGTGATGCAGAGGTGCTTGTTTTGCACGTCATTAACGTTTCACAACCGCAAAATGTAAAGCAATTGCAGGCACAAACCCAGCAGTTGCTTGCAGATATTCGCTATCGGTTTGTGACGACAACGGGTTCTGTTCCAGAGCAGATCATTCAAGTTGCTCAGGACTACAAGGCGACAGAAATCATCATGGGCAAACGAGGACATCAACCCTGGGAAAAAGTCCTCGTAGGCTCCGTTTCCCAAGCTGTTGTAGAAACCAGTTCAATTCCCGTCATGCTGGTTGAGAGTCGCCCGTAGTAGCCTGTGCATAGACGACAGCGGGCACTCGCTTAAAGGCTGGAGTGCCCGATCGCTCTTCAATTTGTGCCTTGAAAATCACGTTCACTTCTGGGTAAAACATCAGCGCTGCACCCTGTCGCACTGCGCCGTAGATTACTTCCACATCGGTTAGTTTTCCGGCATCTGCTTGCACGGTGACATGCTGATGTTCCTCTAAACCGATACTTTCTGCATCATGCCGATTCATTAGAATGCAGTTACGGTGAGGCATTCCTCGATATTTGTCGGCAATCTTGTAAACCACTGTGTTGTGTTGAGAGTAGCTGCGTCCTGTCATCAACGCCACAACGATCGCAGGAGTAGACTCTGACACTCCAAAATCTGTAGACTTTGGCAGAGCCAACTCAGGCAAAGGAGTCACAAACATCGAAGCTTTTCCAGATGGCGTGGAGAACTTCGGTTCTGTGAAAATCCGTCCGCTAATGGTAAATTCCTCCTGTGTCTCATCAATAGTTGCCATCTTTTCAAACCCTGGAATGGTTTGGGCAATCAGTTGCCGCACATATTTTGTGTCCTGGAGTTTGCGCCAATCTACCGGAAAGTCACCCTGAAGTCGATGTGCCAGTTCCGTCAAAAATTCTACTTCGGCAATCAGGTCGGCATCTTTGAGGTGAGTTTTACCTTCATCGTTGAGCCGTACAAAGTTGTTGCCTGACTCAACTGTTGTTTTGTGAGGATTCTCAAAGCGGTTCAGCACCGGCAGAATGATTGTGTTTTGCTTTGCCAATCCGTGAAAATGTCCTAGGTTTGGTTTTGTGGCAAGATAAATGATCGTGTCAACCTGACTCAGCGCCCGTTTTGCTTGGGTCAAATCAGGGTTTGCAGCGTAGAGGTTGCCGCCCAGACAAATCAGTGTATCTACATTGCCTACGTCTGCTGCCTCGATCAGGGCGCGAGTGTCATATCCTTGAACTCGACTGAGCGATCGCCCCAACAACTTCTCTAACGCCTGCTGAATTTCCTTCTTGAGCCTTATCGTCACTCCCATTGAGCCAAAGCCTTGAACGTTGGAGTGCCCTCTAACAGGCATTAAACCTGCTCCAACTTTGCCCACATTGCCCGTCAGCAAAGCAGTATTAGAAACGCTATAAACGTTGTCTACGCCATTTTGGTGTTGAGTGATACCCATTGCCCAGGCAAACACGACTTGCTTGGAGGTACCAATCAGGGTAGCAGTGGCTTCAATTTCAGCTTGAGATACTCCACAGGTTTGAGTGATAGCTTCCCAGGATGTAGTTTGTGCCTGTTCAACAACGGCTTCCCAGCCTTCGGTGTGTGCTTGAAGGAAGTCCTGATGAATCAACCCTTTTTCAATCAACGCTTTCTGAATGCCGACAAATAGCGCTACATCACTACCGGGAATCGGTTGCAGATACAGAGAAGAGATCTCGGAACCTGTAATCAGCGACAGCGGAAAAGCGGGAGAGCCAAACTTAACTAAACCAATCTCCATGACGGGATTGATCACGATTATTTTGCCACCGCGATCGCGCAGTTTAATCAACTCGTTCATCAACCGGGGGTGATTATACGAGCAGTTAGAACCCACTAGCACCACACAGTCTGCCTGCTTCAAATTCTCCAGGCTGACCATTGAAGTGCTGGTGCCAAACATCTGCTTTAACCCAAAGGTGGAAGGCGCATGGCACAGGTCAGAACAGTCCGCCAAGTTGTTGGAACCGAGCGATCGCATCAACAATTGCAGCAAATAAGCCGCCTCATTAGACGACCGCCCAGAACTATAGGAAGCGACTCGTTCTGGCGGTTGGCGAAACCCTGCCTCTGCAATCTGATAAACCTCCCCCCAGGTGATTCGCTTATAATGCGATCTGCCTGCCCGCAAAATCACCGGAAAGCTGAGCCGCCCCAATCGATCTGCTTCCAGAGAAGTCAACTGCTGAAGCTGCTCAATTGAGTACTGCTCAAAAAAGTGACTGGAAATTCCAGGCTGGATTTCAGCCGAAATGGCTTCCACACTTTTCATGCAGCGCTGGAGCTTTTCGCCCGTCTCATTGGTGAAACCCCCTTTCTGCCCGCCCGTGCCCCAAGAACACGACAGACAGGCGCTTTTGTGCAACAGGGTTTGCCATAGTTTTGCCCCTTCTGGTGAAAGCGTATGTTCCGCCCAATATTGAATTACCGATAAGCCGCCCCCAATTTCTGGTGTTTCACTGTTCGTCTCGTGATCTGGGGGAATGGGTTGAACCGTTTGCTGTGGGTTGGTGTCCATGCGGCTTACCTCTCAGGTGACTTCGATACAATGACATCCCTGTAACCGAAGCTAGCGTAAATTTGAGGTTTGCGACAGGGATCAGTGGGGAGACTTAACGAGATGAGCGTTTAGATCTGCCGCTTCTTCAGAAGTCGCAGATCTTCAATTCCTAAGTCAGTACAAATTGATTTAACGCAACTGGAATCTGGCGACAATCGGCAAATGATCTGAACGCCACTATCGGATTGAACGGTTGCTGCGATCGCCTTCCACCACTGCTGATAGCGCATCAATTCCCTATCGTGTGGCAGGTTTCTTCCACAAAGTCATAAAAAAATCTGGAGCAGTTTGATGCTCCAGATTTTTTTATGACTCTTCTGAAATACTAGAGTTTAAAGCTTAGCTGGCACTGACTACCCCAATCGGGCAGGCAACCGAAGTTCCACCTAACCCACAATACCCATTAGGATTCTTAGCAAGATACTGCTGATGGTAGTCCTCTGCATAATAAAACTCAGGCGCATCCAGAATCTCAGTCGTAATCTCGCCATAATTTGCTGCGTTCAATGCTTGCTGGTAGGTATCACGAGAGACTTCCGCGAGCTGCTTTTGCGCCTCTGAATAGACATAGATGCCAGAGCGATATTGAGTTCCAGTGTCGTTGCCCTGACGCATTCCCTGGGTGGGGTTGTGGCTCTCCCAAAAGATCTTTAACAGGGTTTCAAAGCTGACTACATTGGGGTCAAACACGACAAATACGACCTCGTTATGCCCTGTTTTGCCGGTGCAAACTTCGTGATAAGTGGGGTTGCGTGTAATGCCAGCGGCGTAACCCACGGCAGTGGTAAACACCCCTTTTTGCTGCCAAAACTTGCGCTCTGCTCCCCAAAAACATCCCATACCAAATATCGCCATTTCCATTCCGGGTGGAAAGGGAGGCTTTAAAGGATTGCCGTTAACATAGTGCTGTGAGGGCACGGAAATAGCTTCTGCTCTTCCGGGCAACGCCTCATCGGGCGTTGGCAAAGTTAGCTTTTTACCAAATCCAAATAACACCATTTGTTTAGGCTCAACTGAAGTATCTTTTTACCTTACTTAACTATAGCGTTTCTCAGTTAGAGCCGTTGTTTGTCATCGGTAATACTACTGCTTCACCTCAAACTCCAGAAATGGATGCTTTGGAAGTGGCTTGAGTTCTAGATCCAGCAAATTTCTTGTGCGACTAACATCACCAAACCCCTTGCAAGTTTAAGTTGTCACTAGACAGCCTAGCAGGTTGGGTATTCAACATTCATTGAATATCTCTGATAAAAATTGGGGTAGCGCCCTTCAGAGCGCTACCCCAATTTTTATTTTGTCCATCCGCTTAGCTGAACTATGGGGACTGATTTGATTTTTGTGTAAGTGCGGGCAGAATGCCCGCACTTACACAAAAATCTGAATACTCTCAACTATGAGGTAAGACTAGCTTCGGCGGCTGATTTTGAGAGGCTATAGCAACCTGTCTTGCCGCGATACCATTTGTTGACCTTTAAGCCAGCAGAAAGGATGTTTGAAACCCGCTCACGAACTGTACTCCGGGCTTCCTTAGGAATATCAACGACAAAGATAGCATCAATGATTTCACCAGTTTCAAGTACCCCGCCCGGCTTACGTCCTAGCACTTGAGGAATTGCTTCGGCGAGGGAACTCTTCCCAAACTCATCTCGAATATACTGCTGCCAGCCTAATGACCTACGGGCTGGTTTCGTCACCTTGCTAGCTCTTTCACCCTTTCTTTTGGGAGCAGACTCTTTGGCAGCAGAGGTAGTTTTTCGAGGTGTTTTACCCCTAAATTTTTTAGGTGTTTGAGAGGTGTTTTCAGCAGGTGGAATCTCTGTTTTGCTTTCTGCGATCGCCGCTGTCCCATTGGTTGGCGCTTCACTTGAGATTTTGGAAGCAGTACCGTTAATTTTGCTGTTAGGCAGAGTCTCACCTAGCTGTTGCAACAAATCAGAAGTCGATGCCCCCCCCAGCGAAAACATGCCGATGACTGTTTTCAGTCCCTTCCTTTTTTCCTGAATTGTTTCTAGCCGAGCGAGTAGTTCAGCTTCTTGCTGCGTGAGTTCAGAATCGGCCTCAATCAATTTGGAAAGAATCGGATCAGATGCTTTGCTGGAAGGTTGAGAGTCTTGCACAGTAGGGAATTCCTTTTATTCAAATGTTGAACATCAACGCTAGGTAAAGAATGGATGGTCTCAACCCATTCGACACCTGTTTTCTACAGAAGCGCATGTGTGAAGGTTGAAATCCTCTTATTTGCAATTGTATGGCACAAGTACTCTTAAAGCGATCGCTTTTTAGTCTTTTATATCGATATTTTTGAGTTTTTTCCCAAGAACATACACTTTTCGTCAAAAGCAGCACTAAATCTCACCCCAAACGAGATCACTCCAAACATTCTGAAAGCTTGTAATGCTGCTAAATGCAGCGGTTGTTAATCTTATAGCTAGCCGTTAAAGTCGAGCTCAATATATTTGGGCTACTGGTCGTTTGATATTGGTTAATATCTGCATAGATTTGGAGGAGCTTTGAAGAGCCCAATCTGTAGTCTAGAAGGGTCTGAGGGGAGGCATTTGAGCAATAATTCTGATTGGGTTCCAGGGGATATTTGCTGGACGTTATACCCTGATAGAGGCATTTGCTCCTTTTCAGACATATTCTTGAATTCAGAGCATTTCTACCCTTGTTTGGGAACCAGTGTTTGAATGGCTAAGACAAAAACGAGCTATGACGTGATTTATCAAGTAGTCCGTCTCATTCCCAAAGGGCGGGTAGCTACGTATGGGCAAATAGCAGATTTGGCAGATCTACCTGGACAGGCACGGTTAGTTGGCTATGCACTCTATCGAGTAGATATGCAGCTATCAGATGTTCCCTGGCATCGAGTGATTAATGCAAAAGGTGAGGTGTCAGAGTCACCTCTACGCTACGGAACAGACTATTTGCAGCGATCGCTCTTGGAGCAAGAAGGTATCCTGTTTAGCTCTGAAGGTAAAGTTAACCTGAACGAGTACCGTTGGCGACCAAAATTGCCGATTTGGGAGACGAGGGATGAGGAGTAAGGAAATTCTGTTATACGACAAAAGGGATGTGTTGGGCTATACTGACTGCTGTTGGGCAAGGCATCCTAAAAAGAAATGCGATCGCCACTAACTTGCTATAGTTGACAGGACAGAGCTAGCAAACTGCTAACTCGCTTCAGGGGACTACCGTTCACTTAACGCTGTTGAAGCCACATCGTTTCAGCCAACCGTGCAATAGCCGAACGGCACCCCCTCCTATGTCTGACCCATCAATTTTGCTGCTGCTGACTTGTGTTACTTGCGCTGACAGCCCTGACAGTTTTGCCCATCCGGCTATGTTGGACTGCTCTACGGTCGAGGCTTCTGTCCAGCCGCAGCGATCCGGGCGGTTAGAGAGTGCGATCGATTGCACTCATTCTGTTAGTGCCCCAGAGGTGATTCCGGCTTTTATAACTACTGCTTCTCAGCCTGTAGCCGCAGTTCAAACTACCGCTCAAACTGTTCTGACTGAGGGAGCGATCGCGCCTCCTGAACCCTTCATCCTGCCTGAGACCTTTACAAAACTATCGACCGCAACGAATTCTCCTCAGTCTAACCAGTCCTCTTCAGCTAACTCGACTTCCGTTGAGTTGCCTGGTTCATTGAGGTTGAGTAGTCGAGGTGAAGCCGTAAGTCGGCTCCAGGAAAGATTGCAGCAGCTTGGACACTACACGGGTGCCATAGATGGCATCTATGGTCAACTAACCTTGGCTGCTGTCACCGAATTTCAACAAGCAGAAGGGTTAACGGTCGATGGCATAGCCGGCCCGGTCACTTGGGGTAGGTTACAGGTTTCAGCAGCCTCTACCACTCCTTCAACCCAGCCTAACCGACTAACGGCGAGACTGGGTTCAGGCGACGCATCAGGCTCAGCCCCTGCAACGATAACAGAATCTCCATCCCCCGATCGAGCAGCTCAAACGGCAGAATCAGAGCGTATGGAGACTGCAAGCACAGCAGGAGAAACGGCAGCCAATGCCTCCACTTCCGAAGAAGGTCAGATTCCACCCACAGAAGATACGGATCAAGTAGAAGACGCTGACTTAGAGCAGTCATCTGCCGATCGCGAATCCCAACAATCTCCCGAATTTGTCTTTGATACCTCACCCAGCGGTATCCCCTTCTACTTCTGGATAGGTGCTTGGGCAATTTTTTACATTGGAGGAATGCTATTTATCTTCAAAGACAACATCATCAGTAAATTGGGTCTTACATGGGGCACTGACGATACTGAACCGCAAGACATTCAGCTTCCCACGTTTGGACCACAAACCACAATGGGTGAGTTTGCCTCTGCTTTAGACTATGGGCAGAGTTCAGATGATTCCGATGGATTTGGTGCCGCGATTTCTAATTCTTCTAAGCAAGAAAAGCAGAATTTGGTGAGCCAGCATGACTCCCCTCTTTACTTTTCAAGGGAGGGAGACAGCCCTTCACAAGAGACTGAAAACCTTCAAACAGACTCAAACCCTCCCAGTAGGATGAGCAACCCTCCCATTTTTTCCTTGTTGGAGAAGCTGGCTTATGAGAGTCCCAGGCTATCCAACCAGGAACTAACCCCTGTTTGGGCAGATGGAGGGGTCGTTGAGCCAGTTAGAGGGCTATTTAGTGACTTGCCGCATCCACTAGGCGGTCATTCGTCAGAGCGTAGACGAAATAAGGCGATCGCCCCCCCTCCCCCACCGCCCGGGTTTATTCAATCCCAAGAGCAAAGTTCAAATCAAGCTGAAGCCCCCAGCACTCTAATTGCCACTTTGCCTGATGAAGACCCTGAAACTAACAATTCCTACACTTACGCGCTGCTTGATAACGCTGAAGGATATTTTCTATTGAAAGGAAACGAGTTGAGAATTTACGACTCTGCCTTAGTTCAAATTGAATCCGATGTTGATCATGCAATTACCTTGCGCCGCACCGACGCTAAAGGGACGCAGGTTGATAAGTCATTCGTAGTGAACTTCACAAAAACCGACGCTGATGACGCAGCGGAAGTAGCCCGCTCAGCCTAAAGAAACGATTGCAAAACGATAAATATTCACCCTTGAAGGACTTACGCATTCGTTCACGTGATCCACGGCTTATGCCCGAGATAACGTGGAGTTTGTATCACATCAACTTGATTTTTAGAGGTTGCAAATGTGGGTAAGGGCGCCTCGCAATGAGCCCTTACAGAAGTTGATGTGTCGCGAAACCTGTTTAAATCGATATCAGTTTTGCATTATGTCTGCATAAGTTCTGTACTTTTCAAAAGCCACTCAAAGGACAACGGTTTTTCTTTAGTGACTGATTAGAATTTCTGGTGAAGATGCAGGAAATCGTGTTTTTGTAGGTGATGATTGTAAAGTAGCTCGCATCGCTCAAATTAGTGAAATCCGGAGATCAATGAATCCGAGGCTTGAACAACGGAAAGGCTTCTAGTTCGCCTTTATCTAATTTTCTTCTACCTGAAGTGTGAGAATTGCTGCCTTTAAGGGAACTTTATTGTTGTGCGAAATGTCTAAGAAGATAGCTTGGGTGCTCTGCCGACTGACGTTCACTCAAAGGATAATTCATGGCTATTATCACGGTTACAACCACCGCAGACAGCGGAACTGGTTCACTGAGAGAAGCAATTGCCAATGCCCAGTCGGGAGACACTGTCAAGTTTTCATCCAACCTTGCTAACCAAAAAATTACGCTAACCGGCGGACAGCTTACAGTTAACAAGGGAATCTCCATTGATGGTTCAGAAGCGCCTAACTTAACCGTTAGTGGTAATAACTCCACCCGTATCCTCGTTGTCGAGAAATTTCTAAATGTCAATATCAAGAATTTGAATTTCACCAGTGGAAAAACCATAGGTGTAGGAAGTGCGGGTGAAGGTGGCGCAATTCAGGTGCGTGACTACAGCACATTGACTGTAGAAAACAGTAAATTTACCAACAACAAGGCGAGTCGTGGTGGTGCAATTCGCGTCGGTTACGGCGGCGGATTGACAGTGCGAGGCAGCACTTTTGATAGTAACGACGGCACCCTCTCAAACGATGGCTTTAGTGCTGGGGCGATCGCCACCTACGGTGCAGGCGGAGCGGCAGGCACAGGCAAACTCGTGATTGAAAACAGCACCTTCACCAACAACAGAGGGGTGAACGGTGGAGCTGTTTACAATCTGCTCGGACCTGTTACCATCAAGAACTCAGTTTTCAAGAACAACACCAGTACTCGCGAAGGAGGAGCCCTCTTCACCGATGGTGCCAATGGCGACGAACGAGATACTGTGGGTGGCAAGATCCTGATTGAGTCCAGCCAATTTGAGGGCAACAAAGCCACAGCAGGGGGAGGAGCGCTGTACCTGTGGACTTACACCGGAGACGAAGTAATTGTCAAAGACAGCAGCATTTTGGGCAACTCCGTCACTAGAGGTGGTTCAAATAACCTCGGACGCGGCGGTGGCATTGAGTTCGCTGGCAGTAAACTCACGATCGTCGACACGACTATCGCAAATAACACCTCTCCAGTCCAAGGTGGTGGATTGTGGGTGAACAACAATACCTCTGGTGTCACCATTACCAACTCCACCATTTCTGGTAACAAAGCCCTGGAAGATGCGGGCGGTGCCATGTTCCTGAATACCAGGGACGGTAAACCTATCAAAATCGTTAACTCTACGATTGCTGACAACTTTGCTGGAAGGGATGCAGGCGCAATCTGGACGGGCGGTAGCAACAGTGATGATGTCACCTTGACTAACACCCTCTTGGCAGGGAACGTTGCACAATCGACTAAACAAGGGCACTCCAATTTCACCCTGCGCGATGGCGGTGGCAACATTGTTGAAACCATTGTGGATGGCAGAGGACCCAAAGTCACGCAAAACAGTCGTTATGTAGATGATGTGAATCTGGGTGACTTGTTAAAGGTCGGCAATGACTATGTGCGTCAGCTTTTGCAGGATAGCCCAGCTATCAATTCAGGCACGACCAACGGTGCAACTACAACTGATCAGAGAGGAGTTACACGGGACAGCAGACCAGACGTTGGAGCCTATGAGGTAAAAACTCAAACGACAATTCCGCCCAGAGAGGAGCCTTCCCTTCCTAGTGAGCCTCCCACACCACCAGACAGTGGCACTCCTACGCCTCCTAATAATGGCGGTGAAACTCCTACACCACCAGACAGTGGTTCTCCTACACCACCAGACACTACACCACCGGACAGTGGTTCTCCTACCCCTCCCGATACGAGCACGCCTGACCCTCTTGTTGCTGAAGCAGATACCATTACAACGAAGGCGAACACCGAAGTCAAAATTGATGTGCTTGCCAACGACCAGGTAGCAGGTGACTTTACCCTTTCCATTGGCGATCGCCCCACTAAGGGGAATGTCACACTTGACAACAACGGTACGCTCAACAACCTAACAGATGACTTCATCCGGTACACCCCTGAAGCCGATGCCATAGGCGAAGATAGTTTTACCTATCGGTTAAGTCGGAATGGCGAAAGTGTTTCTGGAACGGTCAAAATTACAGTCACCGAAGACCCATTGCCAGAAACTCCGCTGCCGACGACTCCGTCGCCGACGACTCCGCCGACGACTCCGTCGCCCAGCCAGCCATTGCCTGAAACCCCATCGCCTGAAACTCCATCCCCTGTTGAGCCTGAGCCCAGTCTATTTACGCAAACCAAACTAATTGATTTGCGTAACATTGATTTCAATGGCGACGGTGAATTGAACTCTGAAGTTGCAGCAACATTTGATGAGGTTACTAGCAACGCAGCCTACAGCAACTCAGTTGGGCTATACGTTGTGACAGATGAATCAGGGGCAGTGCTTGATTCAGACACTGACCAGTTGATCCGCCCAGGAGAATCAGGTTACGCAGAGGCAGCACTCAAACAACGGTTAACGGATGTAGAACTCGACCGAGCTACAGGAGAACTTGCAACTTCCTTGGAGACAGGTGCGCTCTTGGCACCATACATCATCTCCAACGGCACGGCAGATGAGTTCCTCAGCCAGAACCCCAGCAACTTAGAAAACAGTGGACCGCTCAATGCTTTCTTTGCCTTTGGAGTAGCTAACCCTGACAAGAAGGATCACGTCAAACTGCTCAACGACAATACCCTTGTCTTTGAGGATAAGTTGGGCGGAGGCGATCAGGACTTCAATGACTTTGCCTTTAAGGTAAACGTGCAGAGTGCTGTGTAAGACAGTTTCTAAGCAACGTATGAAGTCAGCGATTTAAATTGAGACAAAAAAGGTGAGGGTTTTACCCTCACCTTTTTTGTCAAAAAGTCCGATGCTTAAAATGAGTAATGATTAAAAACTTCTGTGTTTCCTTGCTCGTCAAACGAAAACACGCTGAAAGATTCTCGCTCATCTCCAGATTCCATACCTGGTGTTCCGACTGGCATTCCTGGAACAGCAATCCCTACAACATTAGGACGTTCCGCTAGCAGTCGTTTAATGTCTTCAGCCGGGACGTGTCCTTCGACCACATATCCACCAATGATTGCAGTATGGCAAGAGGTTAAGTCATCTGGAATTCCGTATTGCTGTTTGAGAGCATCAACTTCGGGCGTAGGCATATTGGTAGCCTGAAAACCTTGAGCCTCCAAATGTTCCATCCATCCTCCACAGCAGCTACAGGATGGATCGCGATAGACCACAATTTCGGGCATAGCTTCAGACATCACTTCAGGCGTTGAAGCGGCCTCTGCACTTGCAGTTGTTAGCACAATGACGGTAGCGATCGCCATCCAACACACTACAACCAACTTGACATATTGATAAATCTGAGAACCTATTACTTTTATCATGACTCGTTCCTAATTGATCACCCATTCCTGAGATTGCTCTACGGTCTATTTTAGAAGTTGATTTTCAGTTCGCGAAGTATATGTAACAGCCCAACCCTTTCAACCTGCTCTAAAACATGCTTTAGTCTTGTAGTAATTTATGAGTAATTGGTGCATGAGGGCCATTCTATGAAAATAGTCCGTCGTTTGTTGACATTTCTCCTCATCGTTGTCCTGACGACGGCGATCGCAGTAGCTTGTAATTCTGGTGGAGCTGGGGACAATGGCGCTACTCCTGTGCGAGTGGGGTCTAAAGATTTTACAGAGGAATTCATTCTGGGTGAAATGTATGCGTTGGTGCTAGAAAACAGCGGTCTTCAAGTAGAACGAAAATTCAATTTGGGTGGTACGCCCGTAGCCCAGTCCGCGATCATCAACGACGAGATTGACCTTTACCCTGAATATACGGGTACCGCGCTGCTGACCGTTTTGAAATTGCCAGTGAATAGCGATCGCCAGCAGGTCTTTGACACCGTTTCATCGGAATACAAGGAACAGTTTGATTTAGTCTGGCTAGACCCAGCTCCCATGAACAACACCCAAGCTCTTGCCATGACTCAGGAGAAAGCCGAGCAGTATGGCATTCGCACGATTTCTGATCTAGTGGGTCAAGCTGAGCAGCTTACGATTGTGACAACGCCTGAGTTTCAAGAGCGGGAAGACGGTCTACCTGGGCTGAAACGGGTGTATGGAGAATTTGACTTTAAGCAATTGATTCCAGTGGACGCAGGGCTGAGATATGAAGCACTGGTCAGAGGCGAGGCAGATGTAGTCGAGGCATTTGGAACCGATGGACAAATCAGCGCTTACAATCTGGTTGTGTTAGAAGATGACAAAGGCTTATTCCCGCCCTATCAGGTTGCTCCTGTGGTGCGGCAGGCAGCGCTAGACGCAAATCCAGAAATTCAGGATGCCCTCAATGCTCTGGCTCCCAAACTTACGGATGAAACCATGCGTCGGTTAAACAATGAGGTAGATGGAAATGGGCGTGAACCTGCTGAGGTTGCCCAAGAGTTTTTAGTTCAAGAGGGTTTCCTCAATGACCCAAGTTCATGATGGCCAAACCCTTGAGTTGCAACTGGGGCGATTCAAGCAAGCGAGCCGCATCAGATGCCACACTTCGGTAAACCAGCGTCGAGCTTCCAGGCTTGAGCAACCGCGATAACGGCAGAGCATCCCTGACATCAAACGAGTCACGCCAGCCTCACCTGGGCGATCGCCCTTCCCTACTTTCCGTTCCGCCCAAAGCTGTCGAGCTTTTTCTATCACTTCATTGGGGAGCGATCGCCCTACCAAAGCAAAGCTAGCAACCACCGGATAATTGTTTAACCCGTGCAGGCTAGTCAGCATTTCGGAGCCTCCCTGTAGCCATTGAGGGTCTACCCACAGGAGTTGGTCATTTTGCCAAACTTCGGTGTGCGATCGCCATTCGCCACTAGCAAACTTTTCACCTCTGGCACTGCGTCCCAGTCGAGTAATTTCCCAACCCAGCCATAGCGAATCTTCGGCTAAGTCAACTCGCAAATTCTGACCATAGTTTGCGCCATCAAACACAATTGTTTCCTGGGGCAGCCATTCCAGGCAGGCTCCAGCAGCAACTTTAAGGTGAGTCGATTGTTTTGCTTCCACACCTTTACTCCGATACACCTTGGCAGCGGATGCAGTTGTGATCAGCGCATGGGCTTGGGGATGCAGGGAAACATTGAGAGAGAGGCGATCGCTCCCCACAATGCCGCCAGCCGTATGCAAAATCACGCTATGGCAAACCTCAGAACCTTCTGGGTAGAACGGTCGCTGCACTTTGAGCGGGGCTTGAGCAAAGGCACGACTGAGTTGAGTAGTACCCTCACGCTGGGCAAACTCTAGCTGTAGGTTGCCCTGCCAACCTGCCCATAAGTCAGACGTTGATTCAAGAATTTGATTCACAGCAAAACATGACAACACGACGGGGTGAGGTACTGGTTGCAATCCTCAATAACCTGCAGGATATGAAGAGCGCCTGTGAACAGCACTGGTATCGCATTCCTGTCGAGAGCGTCGAGAAGTTTTTGAAGCAACACTGGGCACCGGAGCGGTTAGCGTTTTATCAAACCAAAGTCTTTGGAAATGAAGCCTACGCTGTGAATTACTATGCCCGTGTCCAAAACATTTGTAAAGTCTATCGCTGTGAATTGTTTCCCGATGAAGCGCTGAATGAGAAATCTCAGAGGCAATATTACCAACTAAAATTTTGGCTTTGCAGCGGTTGAATAGGGCGGTGGTGAGCGATCTCCGCCACAGAATTAGCTTTATTCCAACCACTTTAGAGAAACTGAAAACTGCAACAAAAATCAGCGATTTGCCTAATTAGTTCTGTTTAGTAGTTCAGTCTAATTCAGGCTCTGAACTCGCTCCTCACGCTAGTGAGCTAAAGGCTCTTTGTAGTAGTAACGCGGCAAGCTTAAGATATTGCTCTAACTTCAAGAACTGAAATCTTCTGTCAGTGTGAATTTAACCCTATTTCGTTTCGCCGTTTCCCGAGAAGTCTACTGGCTTTATCCTCAGTATACAAAGATGCGTCTTCTTTAAAGCTTACGACAATATACGTAAGCGACCCAGATAAAAACGATACGAACTACCATAATTACTGATAGATAGCTCGACAGCTTAATTTGTTCCCAACATATCAGTTCAATTGAGATCTTGAACAATTGGCAGGTTTCTCAGGACTAACGCAGGAGCAAGCCAAATAGAAAACTGGGTGCGGCTTGATTTGACCGTTGAAATTATCCGCTAGTCTAGGGTCGCCGTCATTTTGAGGGTTAAGGGCATCTCCGTAAGTCTGTTGAATAGAGTAAGAGTGCTTCCGAGGAAATTGTATTAAAAGATACTAAACTCAACCACTGAGGCAACAAGCAGGTTTACTTTGTTACATGTCTTTACATTTGCTACATCTTCAATTGAGGTTCAAAAGCACATGCAAACCTTCATCAAATGTTTACTTAGACTATTCAGCCCGGTTGGATTACGCAAGCAAAAATCAAGACCTAAAGATTATGCTCGTTTTTATCAGGAACAGCAGTCTAGGCAGGGAAACCCCCACGGAGAGGATTTTGGAGAGTAAAAAAGTATCCGTCAGAGATTTTCGGGTTGCAGCGGTTACAGCAGCGGTAGGGAGCAATCACTTCTGTAAAGGTCACTTTATTGCACCACTTTAAAAAACTAAAAACCGCCGCAAAAATGAGCGATTCATCTAGTCAACAAAGATAGAGGGTGCAGGAAACTGCACCCTCTGAGTCGAATCAGGTTGGAAGAATGGGCGATCGCCCTTAACCGACTGCTGCCATTGGTTTTGCTACGCCAAAGTAGGCGTTTTGCTCAGCCCGCAGTTTGTCACAGAGCCGACCTTCCGGTAACTCCACATCATCGTAAGTGAGTACCCGGTCTTTAGGCACATCTCGCTTGAGGCGGCAGCCCTCAGCTAAGCCCATCGGCAACAGGTTTTGTGCCTGAGTCACATCAGCATTTTCACACTGTCCGTAAGTCATGTAAAAACCAATGCCGTCTAGGGTTTCTCCTGCTTTTAAGTCAATCTTGGCAGTGGTGACTACTTCAACTTGGGGCGCACCCAACGGAGCCATCACTGCATCCCCAAAGAGAACCACACGAGCGACCGACAGGGGTACCTCAAAGTGACAGAGGTGATAGGGGGTATAGAAGCTGTAGAGCGGACCTTCGCCGAGTTTGTAGAGGTTGAGGTAGTGCTGTTGTTTGGGGTCATCGTGAGTGCCGAAGACGAAGACACCCGGTCCAGGCTTGGCACCCACCACGTAATCCACAATACCACCAAGCTCTTTAAGCTGGTCTACGTCATACATTCCGGTCATTTCATCCACATGACCTGTGAAGTCGTAGCCCAACATGCCGCGCTTGGCAACCTTCATGCCCGTGGCGTTAGCAACGATCGCCTGCTCAAAGGAGATCTTGGAGCCATCGGCAAAGCTAGTCACCATGTGCGCTTTCTGTCCCCACTTCTTAGCGAACCCCTCTTGAGTAGTAGGGTTACGGTAAGGATCTTGCAAGCCTTTGATGTTGCCGCAGAGCAGCGGGGTTACGCCAATGCTCTTAACAAAGCGGTACAGGTTCATCTGCACACCGGGCTGATCACCATCACAGGCAGACAGAATTACACCAGCGCGATCGGCGTAGACTTTGAGAATAGCGCCAATGGTGCCGTCGAGTTCGGCGTTCATCAGGATGACGTGCTTGTGGTGGGCGATCGCCTCCAGTACCACTTCCGCGCCAAACTCAATCGTGCCAGTTACTTCAACGATCGCGTCAATGCCCTCAGCCTGACAGAGCAGTTTGGCATCGTCGGTAATGGAGTACTTGTTTTGGGCGATCGCTTCCTCTAGCTCGGCGACCGTTTTGATGACTCGAACATCCTCAATACCTGCCTCGGTGTAAGCCCGCTTTGCGCCATCAATACTGCGGTTAAAGATGGCAACCAGTTCCATTCCGGGGACCGAGTTAGCAATCTGGTTAGCGATACCGCGACCCATAAAGCCTGCCCCGATCATCCCGACTCTGATTGGATTCCCTGCTTCTGCACGAGCTTTCAGAGCATTATCAACAATAATCATGGCTAAACTCCTACGGAAACAGCTTCATCAAATAGTGCCCAAGCAGCATCTTTGTCTGAAATAACGCTCACGGGCATCGGCCACTCAATCCCAAAAGCAGGGTCATTGTAGCGCAAACCACGCTCATAGCCTGGCGTGTAAAACTCACCAACTTGATATACGACTTCTGCACTATCCGTGAGTGCTTGATAGCCGTGAGCGAACATATCGGGGACATAGAGCGCCCGTCGGTTATCTTCACTTAGCTCCACACCAATATGCTGTTTGTATGTGGGTGACTCAGGACGCATATCAATGATCACATCGTAAATTGCGCCACGAGTACAGCGGATCAGCTTGGTTTCAGTCGCAGGAGCAACTTGATAGTGCATTCCTCGCAACGTGCCTGCCTTATGGTTGTAAGACAGATTGCACTGCGCCACTGTCGGCTTTAAGCCATGCGCTTCAAACTCTTTCATGCAGAAGGTCCGAGCAAAGAAACCGCGAGGGTCTTCGCGCAGCTCCAAATCTAGAATAAAAGCGCCTTTGAGCTTCGTTTCGGTAAATAACATTACTTGCTCCAGAAGAAATCTTTGTCAATTTGCTGAGTGCGAATTAGGTATTCCAGTTGCTTCAGACGAGTAAACCCTCTCGATTGAAACACGTCTTTGTCCATGTCAATCTGACTAAACAGGTCAAACAGCTGCTGGGCACCGCGTCGAGCATCCCATTCACACTTAAAGCCAGGTAGTTGAGTGTTGATCTTCTCAAAGGAAACCCGGTAGCTGCGGTTATCTGCTCCATTGTCGCCAAAGCTGAGTTGACAACCCGTGAAAATATCAGCAATAATTTCCGCAATCTCTTTCACCTGATAGTTATTTGCGGTATCGCCCACGTTAAAGATTTGATTGTGGACAATATCGCGGGGTGCTTCTAGGGCGCAAATAATTGACTTTGCAATATCCAAAGCATGAACCAGAGGACGCCAGGGCGTTCCATCACTGATCATTCTGATCTCTTTGGTCGTCCACGCCAACCCTGCCAGGTTGTTCAACACAATGTCAAACCGCATCCGAGGCGACGCACCAAAGGCGGTCGCATTTCGCATGAAGGTAGGGGAGAAGTTGTCATCCGCCATCTTGGTAACATCGCGCTCAACAAAGGTTTTGCACTCAGCGTAAGCAGTTTGGGGATTAACTGGAGTTTCTTCCGTCACATCGCCCTCAGTCGCAACGCCATAAACGCTGCATGAGGACATATAGACAAATCGCCGCACTCCCGCTTGCTTTGCCAGTTCTGCGAGACGAACTGAGCCTTTATGGTTGATGTCGTAGGTGATGGTGGGGGAAAGCTGCCCGGTGGGGTCGTTCGACAGTTCTGCCATGTGAACGATCGCATCAATTTCTGCTAAGTCTTCTAGCTCAATATGACGGATGTCCTTGTTGAGAGTTTTGGCAGTTAAATCAGTGCCGTTGTAGAGCCAGCCAACTTTGTAATAGCCAGTATCTACCCCCGTCACATCATGTCCTCGCTCCATTAACAAGGGAGCAAGGAGTGAACCGAGATAGCCTTCTGTTCCAGTAACCAGTACTTGCATAATTTTTCCTAGACACTCAGGGTAGGTTGTAAATGTTGGGGAGTGGGGATTTGTGCGGCAACTGCTTTGCCAATCTCAAGGGAGGATGTTGCAGCAGGAGACGGGGCATTGCAAACATGAATGGAATGCTCGCCTTTGACAATGAGAAAGTCATCAACCAGCTTGCCATCATTCATCAACGCTTGGGCCCGAACTCCGGCATGGGTGGGAACCAAGTCTTCAGATTGCACCTCTGGAATTAGTCGTTGTAAGCTGCGAACGAAAGCAGCTTTGCTAAAGGAACGAATGATTTCCTGAATGCCTTCATCAGCGTGCTTTGCAGCTAGCTTCCAGAAGCCAGGATAAGTCATGACTTCGGTAAAGTCACGCAGGTCAAAATCAGTCTTTTTGTAGCCTTCACGTTTGAGGCTCAGCACGGCGTTAGGTCCAGCATGGACACTACCGTCAATCATCTTGGTGAAATGAACGCCTAGGAAGGGAAATGCAGGATTCGGAACAGGGTAAATCAGTGTTTTGACGAGATACCGCTTCTCAGGAGTGAGTTCGTAGTATTCGCCTCGAAAGGGAACGATTTTGGCTTGCGGATCGACCTGGTTGAGTCTGGCAATGCGATCGCTATGCAATCCCGCACAGTTAATCACAAACCGTGCCTCAAAAGAGCCTTGATTTGTCTCAATTACCTGACCTTTTGGTGTATCTACAATCTTCAACACTTTTGTGTTGAGACGCAGATCGCCACCTTGTTGCTGAATTAAATCAGCATACTTTTGGCACACCTGTTTGTAGTTGGCGATCCCAGTGGAAAACACTCGAACTCCAGCCAGACAACTCACATGAGGTTCAATTTCTTTCACCTCTTCAGCGGTGATTTTGGCGACCTGAATGCCGTTCTCCAAACCCCGGTTATAGAGAGTTTCCAGCATCGGTAGCTCTCGCTCTTCCGTTGCCACGATTACCTTGCCGCAAACTTCGTAATCGATGCCGTGTTCCTGACAGAATGCCACCATTGACTGGCAACCATCCCGGCAAAACTTCGCCTTAAAGCTTCCCGGTTTGTAATAAATGCCAGAGTGAATCACACCGCTATTGTTGCCCGTTTGGTGAAACGCCCAACGGTTTTCCTTCTCCAAAACAAGAATGCGGGCATCAGGATAACGCTGACCCAGTTCCATTCCTGTAGAGAGTCCAACAATTCCACCACCGACAATCGCAAAATCATACATGGGTATGTGCCCCTATCACCTTATTGATTGCATTACCAAACTTTCCAGGGCGCACTGCCGCTCTTCCACAGCCCTTCCAGGTAATTTTTGTCTTTGAGCGTGTCCATCGGTTGCCAAAAACCACTGTGTTTGAAGGCAGATAGCTGCTCATCATGAGCTAGTTTTTGCAGCGGTTCTTGTTCCCAGACGGTTGAATCATCGGCAATGTAGTCAATTACGTCGGGTTCTAAAACGAAGTAGCCTCCGTTAATCCAGGCTCCATCACCACCGGGCTTTTCATGAAAACTAGTGATTTTGGTTTGCTCTTGTCCTAGAGAAATTGCTCCAAATCGTCCAGGTGGCTGAGTTGCGGTCAACGTTGCCAGGGTCTTTTCAGATTTGTGGAACTCAATCAGTTCTCCAATGTTGATATTGCTGACACCGTCGCCATAGGTAAAGCAAAATGCCTCATTCCCGATGTGTTCACGAACGCGCCTCAACCGTCCACCCGTCATGGTGGATTCGCCCGTATCTACAAGCGTGACTCGCCAAGGTTCAGCGTTGCCGTTGTGAACGTTCATCTGGTTAAACCGCATATCAAACGTTACATCTGACATACGTAAGAAGTAATTAGCAAAATACTCCTTAATTACATAACCTTTGTAGCCACAGCAAATAATAAAATCGTTAATGCCATAAGCAGAATAGCTTTTCATGATGTGCCAAAGAACTGGCTGACCACCAATTTCAACCATCGGCTTCGGTTTAATTGAGGTTTCTTCGCTCAAACGAGTGCCAAGTCCTCCGGCCAATATCACTGCTTTCATACGATTACCTCGCAGCTTGATAGGGGTCAATTTCTTAGATGAATAAACTCAGCCGAGTCAGGGAAATTTTGAAACAGCAAAACTTGAATCGGGAAAACCCAGAAAATCAGAAGCGGACAGTGAACAGCAGAGACAGGGGAAACACTAAACATGGTGCGATCGCTAAGCAGTTGAACTATCTAAAGCATTTGCTATGGCGATGACTGATGCAACAAGAATCTAAAGTGAGGTTAGCAGGAAGTTTAGGTCCAAGCTGTAAAGTCGTGGTGAACAAACCAATTTCTTGTGTGAAAACTACATGAAAGGTATACGTACTTTTCGGATTTGCATGGGGGGAGTTGTTAGTAGAAACCGTAGCAAATTTGGGTGGATGAATGGAAACTCTCAAGCTTTTTGCGTTGATTTCACTCTAATCAAGTAAAATCAGCAATTCTACTGCTTCACTGAAGTTTCATAACTTTGAGGCTTAACCCAAAATCTACTTAAAGACTAAGTAAAGTCATGCTTTACCCATAGCGCCACGTTGCAGAATTAGCTAGGGTGTGACAGATAGAACATGAGGATTAAGTGCATTCATGCACACTTCTAGCTCTTGTATACTCTGCTGTCTTCGTTAGCCGATACGTAAGCAGATGGACATAATTAGAAACTAGATAGAAAAACTGGGGAGTAACCCCCGGATCACTCCCCAGTTTTTCTATATTTGGTTCAATTAAGAGACTCTACTTATCAGCCTCTCCAACCCCTAAATTTTTTGGCATTTGGCTGAGTGAAAAGAATTTGAGCCGTGATTTGTTTTGCCTGTACGAACCCTGAGATTGCTTTGTTAAAAGGCATTGGACTTAAGCATCTCAATCAGTCCGGGTTACAAGGGTAGTCCAATAATTTACGCTTGAGCGCCAACAAAGCCATTTTTGGCTCTAGACGGTGGTTGTAAATCAAGTTGTGCAAACTGCTAAAGCTAAACACTACAAATAGATCTGAAGGATTATGGCATTCCACAATCAAGCTCGATCGGATTCTGACCAACCTCGTTTGGTTAGGAGAGCTACAAGAGATTTGCTGTCTCCCACAGCGACGCTTCGGACTGCCAACGTGAGTCAGTTTGGTAGTCGAACGCATACCTTTACCGTTACTTACCGTGACAACATACGAATTAACCGCTCTAGCGTGGTGGGAAGAGACATTTTAGTGACTGGTCCAAACGGTTATAGGCAGCTTGCTACGCTGGTTAGCACAAGGTTTGGCAGTAATGATAGAGCTGCGGTCGTCACCTATCGCCTCAGAGCTGCGGGCGGCACCTGGAACCCAACAGACAACGGCATTTACCGACTGTCCATGTACAGAAGCAGGGTCAAGGACACCAGCGGCAACCTGGTGAAAAGAGGCAGCCTAGGTTACTTTCGAGCCAGAGTTGCAAATCCTCCGACTCCAGCCGATCCGGCCCCTACCGTTCAATCGTTTGAAGTGCCATCAATTGTTCTGGATAGCGGCTCAGCCTACATTCAAGTCACGTATGCAGACAATGCTGCAATTGACTTGTCTAGTCTTGATTCCAATGATGTTCGCGTGACTGGACCAGATGGGTTTGACCAGCTTGCTACCTTCATTCGAGTGGAACCTGGCACCAATGGCACTCCGCGTACCGTAACCTATCGCATTGATGCGCCTGGTGGCACCTGGAACCCAACTGACAACGGCAGCTATACGATCACCGTTCAGGCTAACCAGGTCAAAGACAATCGCAGTAATGCAGTCGTCGCTAGAACCGTCGGAACTTTTCAAGTTAACCTTTCTGCCTTAACTCCTCCGGGCAGCAATACCACCTCCAATGGCACTGCGGAGGATGACGTTTTGTTTGGCAGTTCAGGCAGCGACACGTTGAACGGTGGAGAGGGCAATGACACTGCCGACTATGCTCAATTTTCTAAAGGAATTGTTGCCAATCTCAGCACAGGCAAAGTGTCAAAGCTTGCCTATGGTGGGTTAGCCTTGCCCAAAGTTATGCCTGTAGGAGACTCCATCACCGCAGGTCAACATAGGCAACAGCCAAGACCTGGATCGTACCGCATTGAGCTGTTTAATCAGCTGGCGGCCGATGGCATTGGTATTGACTTCGTAGGTTCTCAAAGCAATGGTCCCAGTGGCTCATTCGATCAGAATCATGAGGGACATGGCGGTTGGACAATCAACCAGATGATTGACTTGGTGAATGATCCTGGATTCCTAGAGGGTTACAACCCTAACATTGTGATGATCATGATGGGAACCAATGATGCCACTAACGATACAGTGGCGCAGATGTCCGCCGATATTAAAGCTTTGATCGATGAGTTTGCTGAGCACTTACCCAATGCTCATTTATTAGTTAGCTCTATTGCTCCAATTAATGGAGAGGTGCACGGAGAAAACCGTGTTCAAAGAGCCAGCGATTTTAACCAACTTTTGCCTGGTCTGGTTAGCGATAAGGCTGCTGAAGGAAAGCGGGTCTCCTATGTAAACGTCGGGGGTAGTCTTACGTTGGAAGACCTCATCCCAGATGGACTGCATCCTAGTGCGGCTGGCTACGACAAGATGGGCGGTAAGTGGTATGAGGCGATCGCCAAACAGGGCGTACTATTCAACGGTCAAGACACCCTCAATAGCGTCGAAAATCTTGTCGGTACAGCCTTTGCAGATAGCTTGACGGGTAACTCTGGCGTAAATGTGATTGAAGGCGGAAGGGGACGCGATCGCCTGACTGGGGGCGGCGGCGGTGACACTTTTGTTTTCCGAAGCGCAAACGAGGGAGGTGACACCATTACCGACTTTGGCACGGGCGATATCCTGCGGATTTCGGCTTCTGGCTTTGGCGGTGGACTGGCAGCAGGTGTTGCATTGAGCGGCGGCACTGCTGCCGCTAGAGGAGTTCTAGTTCAGGGAAATACACCTGTTGGCAGCAGCGCCAACTTCCTCTATAACAACGGTGTGCTGAGGTTTGACCAGGATGGTACAGGTAGCGGGGCAGCAGTGGCGATCGCCACCTTCGCTGGTAATCCATCACTGAATGTCAACCAAATTTCGATTGTCGCTTAGGACGTAGGAATTGAGGCAGCGATTGTGAGTCGTATGGTTAACGTCTGCACCACTCACAATCGCTGCCTGTTGAAAACTACCAAACGTGTTTTTGCGTAAGAGTTTCTCCTCAAATAAAGCGCGACAACTTGAAGATTCAGTAAAAGGTCGCAGCTTCGCTCCCCAGGTTAAAGTAAAGCGACGTATATTTGCAGGGAATTACAGAAAATTCTGTGGAATCTGTTGTCTGAAATAGCCAGTTAATCTACTCATTATGCTGATTGATTCACGCACTTTACCTGCTGATCAAGTTGTTGAAACAGACGTTTGCATCGTCGGAGCTGGTCCTGCGGGAGTCACGCTAGCACGAGAACTGGCTGGGCAAGATTTTCAAGTTTGTTTGCTAGAAAGCGGTGGGCTGGACTTCGATCCTGATACTCAAGCACTCTGCAAAGGCAAGACAGTTTCTCCACAGCGCTATCCCGCTGACGAACTGCATGTAGGGCGCTGTCGGCAGTTTGGCGGCTCTGCCAACTACTGGTGCATTCAGATCGATCGTGACGAAAATCAGGCTCACGTTCGGCACGTCACGCCAGACGACATTGATTTTGAGCAGCGAGACTGGATTCCTTATAGCGGCTGGCCATTTCGCAAGGCTGACCTTGCCCCCTACTACCAAAAAGCTAACGCGATCTGCAAAATTGGCCCAGATACCTACGAAGCCGCTGCCTGGGAAACTGAGCAGTCAAAACGGCTTTCGTTTCAGGGCGATCGCATTCAATCCAGCGTCTTTCAGTTTGGACCTCGCGCCGTTTTCACCCACGAGTATCGAGAAGAGCTGAATCACGCAAGCAACGTCACCACCTACCTCAACGCCAATGTCTTGGAAGTTGAGACCAATGAAACTGCCACTGCGGCAACGGGCTTGCGCGTTGCTACCTTAGACGGCAAAGAGTTTCGCGTCAAAGCCAGAATCGTGGTGTTGGCAACTGGCGGTTTTGAAAATGCTCGACTGTTGTTGCTTTCAGACAAAGTTCAGAAGAATGGGCTAGGCAATCAGAATGACCTGGTTGGTAGATTCTTTATGGATCATCCTGGCTTTCGATTTGGCGTATTCATCCCCGCCGATCGCAAATTGTTCAACACAACCGCCCTGTATGACCTGCATCGAGTCAAAAGCACGCCAATCATGGGCAAGTTGACTCTGAGCGAAGAAATCTTACGTCAAGAAAAGCTGCTCAACATTTGCCTCATGCTAGTGCCCAGACCCAGCGGCTACGAATCCAGAGCAGTCAACTCCTGGAGAAATTTGCTGTCTGCTGTCAAGCGCAAACAGTTGCCCAAAGAGATTTGGAAGCATGTAAAGAACGTTGTGTCTGAGCTAGATGACATCGTTAACTATGCTTACCGTCGAGCTAAAAAGCTGGAGTTTATCTACAGCCCCCGTATGGGTGGCTGGTCGCGTCGTCCGGCAGACATTCGCAACCTCAAAGCGTTTGAGGTAATTGCTCAGGCAGAGCAGGCTCCTAACCCTGAAAATCGCATAACACTGACGGATGAGTGCGATCGCCTTGGTCGCCGTAAAGTCTGCCTCACCTGGCGTTGGAGTGACATTGACCTGGAAACGATCAAACGAGTTCAGCAGATTTTGGCTCAAGAATTTGCTCAATCTGGGCTAGGCGAATTTCAACCCCGCGATGAAATCGAAGGCGGACTTCCTCGCTTTGGCAGCACCCATCACCACATTGGCACCACCCGAATGCACCCCGACCCCAAGCAGGGCGTGGTCGATGAAAACTGTCAGGTTCACGGCGTTGCGAACTTATTTATTGCAGGTAGTTCTGTCTTTCCTACGGGGGGCGGTTATGCTAACCCCACGCTCACCATTGTTGCGCTTGCCGTGCGGTTAGCAGACCATGTAAAAACAACGATGGCAGCAAATGTGAGTACCGTGAATAGTAGTCCTGTATAGGAATGGTGGGTGGGGCACAGAGTGCCCCACCCACCATTCTTCAAAACATTACGATACTGCACTTCCCCGTGAGTTAGAAATGAGAGAAGTAAAAGCTTTCATTCCTAACATTTTGATTTGAACTGTCCCAAGCCGCTAGTCAACAAGGCATTGATTTTATGATGATTGACGCACGCACACTACCCCTCAACGAAACCATCGAAACCGATGTTTGCATTGTTGGCACTGGGCCTGCGGGCATGGCACTCGCGCTAGAGTTTGCAAACAAGGATTTCCGCGTCTGCATGTTAGAAAGCGGTGGCATTGAGCGGGACGAAGAAATTCAAGATTTGAGCCGGGGTAAAACGGCTCATCGCTACCCCGATCTAGAAGTCACCTACAATCGTCAAATTGGTGGCACAGCCAACATCTGGCATATCCAGGTTGGCAAGAATGAAATGGGGGCGCGGTTTGTTCCCTACAACGAAACAGATTTTGAATATCGCGAGGAAATTCCCTACAGCGGTTGGCCCTTCAGTCGGGCTGACCTAGACCCGTTTTATCAGCGTGCCCAGAGCATTTGTGGACTTGGACCTTACAACTACGACCCAGATTATTGGTCTGACGCGAAAACGCCGAAACTGCCGCTGAAGGACGATCGCCTTAAAACGGTGATGTGTCAGTTTGTTCGCATCAAGACCTTTATTCAGAAGAATCGCGAGGTCATCCAGCAAGCGAAAAACATTACAACCTACTATTACGCTAACGTACTGGAGGTTGAAACGGATGAAACCGCCAGCATTGCAACGGGTGTGCGAGTTGCATCAGCACCCGGACAAGAGTTTTTTGTGAAAGCCAAAGTCGTAATTTTGGCGGCAGGTGGCTTTGAAATTCCGCGACTATTGCTGTTGTCTAACAAAGTCCAAAAAACTGGATTGGGTAATCAGCACGACTTGGTTGGCAGATTTTTTATGGATCATCCCTGCTACTTCGGTGGGGTGTGGTACCCATCGCGTAAGCAGATGCTAAACACCAGTGATTTATACGATCTGCGCCAGGTAAACGGTACCCCGGTCATGGGTAGACTCGCCCTTACCTCTGAGGTCGTGCGTCAGGAAGGAATTCTTAATGTGTTTGGCTTCCTGCATCCTCGGCAGGCAGGTTATCGCTCTCCGGCAATCCAGTCAGCCCGAACCTTGGCAAATTCTCTGCGTCGCGGCAAACTGCCGAAAAATTTGTTCAAGCATCTGGGAGATGTTTTGGGTGGATTCGGTGATCTCGTCGCGGTTGCGCGCAAACGGTTATCTAAACCTACCGCTGATTTAGCTGCTGCGGATAAGGGCGGCTGGTCATATTTACCGGATAAAGACAAACTGTTTAACTCATTTGAACTGCTGCTCTCTGCGGAACAAATTCCTGACCCCAATAATCGAATCACACTGATGGAAGAGTGCGATCGCTTTGGTCGTCCCCGCGTACAGCTTCACTGGACCTGGAAAAACGACCTCGACCTCCGCACCATCAGGCGAGCACAGCAGATTTTCAAGGAAGAATTTGAGAAAGCTGGTTTAGGTCGTCTAGAAATTGGCGACCCAAACGCAGAGCCAGAAATGACTGCCAGCAGCGCTCACCATCTGATGGGTGCAACCCGAATGCACAACGACCCCCAACAAGGCGTAGTAGACGAAAACTGCAAGGTTCACGGCGTTTCAAACCTGTTTATCGCCAGCAGTTCCGTCTTCCCGACTGGGGGACAGGTCAACCCCACGCTCACTATCGTTGCTTTGTCTGTGCGCCTAGCCGATCAGGTTAAGCAAGTCATGGCCTCTAACGTCGCGATGGCGGAATAGGTAGTTTCTTTGGAAAACCCTACGGGGCGAACGGCTGTTCGCCCCTACGGATAGATTATGCAGATAGACTACACAGTCGAGCTTATCCCTTAACCATTTGCTCGATTAGCCCAAAGACACCGCCATAGTTCTGTCCATTCCGGGACTCCTGGAGAATCTTTTTGGCTCGTCTGATTTTGCGTCTGAGCCGATGCTTTAGGGCGCGTTGGTTGGTTAGAAAGTCGTAGTATTCCTGCTGCTCAAAGGCATCTGCTTTGGCATTTTGAATCACAACCTGAGGATGCTTGAGCGGAAAGGTCATCTCCTGGGTTGGCATATTTGCCCGCCAATCATACACATCACCCGTGTGAGCCGCTGCTGCATTGAAGCCGATGTTAGACACCAGGTTGATGTTGGGGGCGATTGCCACTCCATTCTGTACCCAGGAAGCAAAAATCCACTGCCAATCCCAGGTATCAATCCCTTTGTCATAAGTTGTTTGGAACGTGTTGCGCCACCACCGAACCGCTTTTGGATCGCCTAGAACATCGGTTAGCCAACCGTTATCGCGAAGCTCGGGCCAGAGCTTCATCTCTGGATCATAATTTTGCCAGGACCGCCGCCAACTGGCCCAGCCCCAGAAGTGGGTATAGCGGGAAAAGTAGTAGCTGTCCTCAGTACGCCTCCGCCCCATCTGAAAGTTATCACCACAGATGGCAACAATTCGCTCATCGTCCCGGTAGCGCTCCAGCAATTCCTGGCAATAGCGGAAAAAGCTGGGATGAGGAACACAGTCATCTTCTAGAATGATTGCCTGCTCAACCGTATTAAATACCCAGTCCAGACCGCTATAAATCCGCCCCAGACAGCTTAAATAGCTATCGGCATAATTAGTTAATACCTCACAATCCCAATCGACCCGTTCGATGATGGCGCGAGTCTGGGCACACTTTTCGGCTTCGCCTTCCTTTTCGGGTCTGGGTGCATTGGCAACCACCAGCAGCTTAGGAGGTTTTGCCTGACGAACCGCTTCAAACACCTTCTCGGTGGTGTGAGGTCGCCGATAGATCAGCATGGCTACTGGCGTTTCTAGCTCGTAAGACATCTAAACCTCTTCACTGAAGACAAAACTACAATTGCCCCTAAATCTTGGCACAGGACTAATCGCAACTAAGTAAATAGAAAGTCATTTAAGACTGCGGGGCTTGGGCTAACGCTTCTTTTAACTCCTCAACTGGATCGTTGCTGCGCCGCTTAGAAATCACCCTGGCAGGAACACCGACCGCAATTGAGTGAGGTGGAATATCTTTGGTCACTACTGCGCCTGCGCCGATCACGCTGCCCTGTCCGACCGTTACTCCATCCAAAATGGAAACACTGTGCCCGATCCAGCAGTCGTCTTCAATTACAATTCCCTCGCGGCTAAGTCCTTGGTCGCGGATTTTGCGATCGCCATCTGCAAACTGATGATTGCTGGCATAGATGCCGCAGTGAGCCGCAATCAGACAATCCTTGCCAATGGAGATGTTGCCCGGACCGTGGATGACGGTGTAAGGTCCGATGGAGGTGCGATCGCCAATTTCAATTCGGCAATTATCGCGGCTGACCTTTACGCCGATGCCATAGGCAAACTGTACATTATCGCCAATGCAGATTTGGCTATTTTGTCCTTGACTATCCAGTCGAACGCCCCGGAGGATTTTAACGCCGTTACCGATGGCGATCGCAGGCGTATTCAAAAATTCTGCACCTGGCTCAATGTAGACCGACTTACCCAGCTTCCCTAAGATTTTGCTGTAGAGAAATCGCCGGATTGCCAACCCCTGCGATAGCGGAATCCAGCCAACTAGGGCTGTAATTGTTGCCCCCTTGCGGCTTAGCCATGTTGAGCGAGGCTGAGACTTTTCAGTAGACATGGCTAACAACCAATAGGAGAACTCATCCCTACTGATATACCAAACCCAGAACCGAGAAGCAAAGCCTAAAACCGTCGTTCTTTCGGGATGTACATAGATTTCACCAAAACTTTATCGACTTCCCGATCGCCAACGCAGTACTACTAAGAAGAGATAAAGATGCCGTTTAACCAATAGCATTAATACGGACAGTTTCACTAGGATCAGCAAAAGTCCCGCATATTTGTTTGTCTCTAACCGTAGGCACTTAATTCCAAAGGCTAACTTAACCCCAATCGCAGAAATGACAAAGAATCCTATTGTTGCCATTGGCTTGGACACCGCCAACCCCCAGTTATTGGAAGACTTGATGTCCAAGGGATATCTTAAAAACCTGAAAGCGTTGCGGGAGCAGGGAGCTTACGGGCATCTGACCTACGCAAACTCTTCTGAAGAAATGCAGTGGACAACCTTTGTCACAGGCTGCACACCAGAGCAAACCGGACATTGGAGCCGACTAACGTTTAGTCCAGATAGCTACGCCGTAGGAGAATCCAGCGTTTATGGCTTCTCTAAACATCAGCCTTTTTATGCGTTAGGCGATGACTATCGCGTTGCCATCCTGAAAACACCCCAAGCACCCATTGCAGAAGGAGTCAGCGGCGTACAGGTTTCCAGACGGCGCTCTCTACCTACTGACCTGGTCGGTGAGCTAACCGAGAAACATGGCAAGATTCGCGAATACAAGGAATATGGCTGCTGGTGGGATCGTGGCAATCTAACTTTTCTACACAAAGCAACCCAAGAAGGCATCGCCCGCCACACCGCTATGTGTAAGGATTTGCTGCATCGAGAGCCTTGGGATTTATTTGTGACGGTGATTGATGAACCGCATTACGCTAGTCACGATTTCTGGTATCTCAGTCAGCCCGACCATCCGCTCCATCCCTATCGGTCAAAAGACATTTTCTCTAGCGATCCGCTGATGGATGTCTATGAAGCTGCCGATCGCTCCCTCGGTGAAATCCTGGCTGAAGTTCCTGAAAACGCTCACGTTCTTGTCTTCTCGATCGACGGTATGGGCTGGAATACGACCGACCTTCCTAGCATGGTCTTCCTGCCTGAATTGCTGTATCGATTCAACTTCCCTGGACAGTATGGACTAGCGAAAGGCAAGGTGGGAACTCCTGCCCCCGCTCCGATTGCCAACCCCAAGCGGCAGAGTTGGGCTGGTGAAGTTTGGCAACTGAGACACGACCCCAACCCGATTCGAGGAGCAATTCGACGTTTGCTGCCCGGTAAGTATCAGGACAAGCTAGATCAATATCTGGGTTCACCTCAAAGACCTGCGCTCACGTCCCCCTACCAGTTGTTAAAACAGTATCCTTCCCTCTTTTGGCAGCCTACGCTGTGGTACAAAGCACTTTGGCCCCAGATGAAAGCCTTTGCCTTACCTAGCTTTGGAGATGGTCAGATTCGGATCAATCTGCAAGGTCGTGAGAAACAAGGGATTGTGCCTGTGTCTGAATATGACAGCCTTTGTGAACAACTAATGCAGCATCTTTACAGTCTCAAGGATGCTCGGACGGGTCAGCCAATGGTGACCCGTGTGATTCGGACGCGCCAGAATGCTCTAGATGCTGATCCAGGAATTCCCGATGCTGACCTGTTGGTTGAGTGGCAGGACTATCCCAGCGATGTCGTAGACAGCCCTGACTTTGGGCGGATTGGTCCAATTCCTTACTGCAACACGGGCGGACACAAACCTGTTGGCTTTCTCATGGCAAAGGGTCCAGGCATTGAGCCAAACTCTGACCTACCAACAACCAGTCGCGTAGTTGACTTAGCTCCTACTGTACTAAATTTGCTCGGTGCGCCGACTCCTGATTATTGCGAAGGCAAACCGTTGTTTAATCGCGAAGTTTCTAACGTCTCAAATTCAAGCAGCTAAGCATTGGTTACGGCGAAACGAGTTAGCTGAGCAGATTATTAAGAGGCGCATCTCTCTGGGGTGCGCCTCTGTTGCTGTGCAAGCCTAATCTTCTCCTATAGACCTAATTTGCATAGCTATAGCTGTATCAGCAATTACATCAATTGGTTGGGCTGGGATGTTAGTTAAAGCTTTGCGCTGTAGTTTGTCCTGACAATTTTAGAAGCGATCGCACCATCAGCAAATAAGTACAGGAGGAAGCAGCATGGACAACCTGAAGGTCATAATTATTGGTGCTGGCATGGGCGGTCTAACTACAGGCATCGCTATGCGTCAGGCAGGCTATGAGGTCGAAATTTACGATCGCGTCAGCCAATTGCGTCCCGCTGGAGCCGGAATTTCACTCTGGTCAAACGGCGTAAAAGTACTAAATCGTCTGGGTTTAAGTCAGGAAATTGCGGCAATTGGTGGACAGATGAATCGCGTGACCTATTGTAGTCAGACAGGCGAAAAACTCACTGATTTTAGCCTGCAACCTTTGATCGATTGCGTCGGGCAGCGTCCTTATCCGGTTGCCCGTACTGATTTACAGAATATGTTGCTGAATGCTTTTGGTGCAGAAAACGTCCAGCTTAATTCAAAGTGTGTCGCGATTGAACAAGATGCTGATAGCGTCACTGCCATTTTTGAAGATGGACGTAAAGCCACTGGAGATGTGCTGGTTGCAGCCGATGGAACGCATTCGATCACGCGCAGCTATGTGTTGGGTCATGCGGTTGAGCGGCGATATGTTGGCTATGTCAATTGGAATGGATTGGTACCTGCCAGCGATGATCTTGCTCCCAAAGATAGCTGGGTGATTTATGTGGGTGAACATAAGCGAGCTTCGATGATGCCAGTAGGGGGCGATCGCTTCTATTTCTTCTTTGATGTGCCGCTCCCCACAGGCACAGTCAGTAGCCCTGGAACCTATCGAGAAGAATTAGCGAGTTTCTTCAAAGGTTGGGCAGACCCAGTACAAAACCTGATTCAGCGGCTTGATCCATTGAAGACCAATCGGGTTGAAATTCATGATGTTGATCCGTTGAAGACGTTGGTGCGCGATCGCGTTGTCTTACTCGGAGATGCTGCTCACAGCACGGCTCCTGATTTAGGACAGGGCGGCTGTCAGGCAATTGAAGATGCGCTGGTTTTGGCGACCTACTTACAGACCACTAACATCAGCGTGGCAGATGCTTTGAAGCGATATGAGACGGCTCGGTGCGATCGCGTTGCCGACATCATTACTCGCGCCCGCAAGCGATCGAACATGACGCACGGCAAAGACCCCGAAAAAACTCAACAGTGGTACGAAGAATTGAGGCACGAAGATGGAACTGAGATTCTAAACGCCATCTCAAAAACTATCCTGGCAGGCCCATTGCATTAATCTTCTTGATTTATGGGAAAACTCACGACGCATGTTTTGGATACGGCTCATGGTTGTCCTGCGGCTGGGATGACGATCGAACTGTGGTTTGTAGGAACGACAGGACAAAAGATTTTGCTCAAAACGGTTACGACTAATGCCGATGGGCGAACAGATTCACCTCTGTTGACTGCTCGGGAGTTCACCACTGGTCTATACGAACTGGTGTTTACTGTCGGCGCGTATTTTGAGCAAAAGATAGATTCGTTGCCCAACCCACCCTTTCTCGATCGCATTCCGCTCCAGTTTGGCATTGCTGACTCGACGGTACACTATCATGTGCCGCTGCTAGTGTCGCCCTGGTCATACAGTACCTACCGGGGAAGCTAAACAAGATTTATGTCTTACTCGATTGCTCAGCTCAATCAAATGGGTCAAGAGGAGTTTGTTGATGTCTTGCGAGCCGTGTTTGAAGACACTCCGGCGATCGCTCAAGCCACTTGGCATCAGCGCCCCTTTGCCAACGTGGCAGAACTGCATCAGCAAATGGCTGTCGTTGTTAATGCGCTGAGTTTGACAGAACAATTAGCCCTAATTCGTGCCCATCCTGACCTGGGCAGCAAGGCGAAAATGGCAGAAGCTTCTGTGCAAGAGCAAGCAGGTGTTGGGTTAGATCGACTCACTGCTTCTGAATATGATCGGTTTCAAACTTTGAATGCTGCCTATAAGGAGAGGTTTGGATTCCCTTTTATCATCGCGGTCAAAAACCATACAAAAGACAGCATCTTGGAAGCTTTTGAGCGCCGTCTCAATCACACTACTGAGACAGAAATAGCTCAATCTCTTGCCGAAATAGCTCAAATCGCTGAATTTCGCCTATTTGATATAGTTGCTTATTAGATTTCTTGCCTGGAGCTGTTTTCGAGGGCGTGAATCGTTGCGCGAGCTGGCTCGCGCAACGATTCACGCTGGAAATTTATTCCTAAGCAGTGCCCATCTATCGAAGCTACTCATGAGAAACGGTGCAAGCCGATTTTTGTAGCCTATGTCATCTATACCTATGATGTAGATGTTAAGAATATCCAAACTACAGAGGGCTCAATGCAAAACAATATCGACAATCGGCAAGCTTGGACAACTGAACAGATGGTTTACCTGAGTCAAAATTTGGCGATCGCCTTCAGCCTTGGAATGGCTGACTCTAGCCTCGTTAACACCGATGGCTGAACAACTGAAGAGTTTATCCAATTAAGCAACAGCATGGCTCAAGCATATCTCCCTGAATAGGTAATTCAAGGAATAAGAGGTAAGAGCTACCACTAGGGCAACAAAACTTCTTCTAAAACTAAAGAAGTAGGGTTAACTCTGAATGCCTTACTTAGGGAGGATTTAGATTTTCAAGCAAGAGCTTTGAATGCCTCAAGAAGCGTTTGCTTGTCGGAACAATTTACCCCTATTTCTTAATAGTCATGGTAGTAGCAACTCCTCTACAGACAAAGCCTCTGGCAACGGAAGAACTGCGGAAGATAAATGCCTACTGGCGGGCAGCCAATTACCTCTCCGTCGGGCAAATTTATCTTCTCGATAACCCTCTGTTGCGAGAGCCGCTGAAGTTAGAACACGTCAAGCCACGACTGCTGGGACACTGGGGAACTACTCCAGGACTCAATTTCATCTACGCTCATCTCAATCGAGTCATCAAGGCTCAGGACTTAAATGTAATCTACATTGCAGGTCCTGGACACGGTGGTCCAGGGCTAGTTGCTAATACCTACCTAGAAGGTACTTACACCGATTACTATCCCAGCATTTCTCAAGATGCTGAGGGAATGAAAAAACTGTTTAAACAGTTCTCATTTCCTGGTGGCATTCCGAGCCACGTGGCACCTGAAACGCCTGGATCAATTCATGAAGGGGGAGAGTTAGGCTATGCAGTTTCTCACGCTTATGGTGCGGCGTTTGATAACCCTGACCTGATTGTGGCTTGTGTAGTTGGAGATGGTGAGGCGGAAACTGGACCGCTTGCCACCAGTTGGCACTCTAATAAGTTTCTCAACCCAGTTCACGATGGCGCAGTGCTGCCGATTTTGCACTTGAATGGCTACAAAATTGCAAACCCAACGGTGTTAGCGCGACTGAGTCACGAGGAACTAGAAAATCTGTTTACGGGCTATGGCTACAAGCCTTACTTTGTGGAAGGATCAGACCCAGAAACAATGCATCAGTTGATGGCAGCAACAATGGATGTGGCGATCGCCGAAATCAGGGAGATTCAGTCCGATGCTCGCGCCAATGGCCTTAGCCAACGTCCCCGCTGGCCAATGATTATCCTCAAATCTCCTAAAGGTTGGACGGGGCCAAAAGAAGTTGATGGCAAGAAAACGGAAGATTATTGGCGATCGCACCAGGTTCCCTTCTCCGAAATGGCCAGCAAGCCCGACCACGTCAGGCTGCTCGAAGAGTGGATGAAAAGCTACCAGCCAGAGGAACTGTTTGATGAGAAAGGCACCTTGATTCCTGAATTGGCAGAGCTAGCTCCTCAGGGACAACATCGCATGGGCGACAACCCCCACGCCAATGGGGGTGTTCTGCTGCGGGGTTTGGTTCTACCCGACTTTCGAGACTATGTGGTAGATGTACCAGAACCGGGTACCGTTGTCGCTGAGGCAACCCGCGTCATGGGAACTTTTCTGCGAGACATCATGCAGCGCAACCAAAAGCAGCGTAACTTCCGCCTATTTGGTCCTGACGAAACCGCGTCTAATCGTCTCAGCGCTGTCTTTGAAGCCACCGATCGCACCTGGGTAGCTGAAACCCTACCGGAAGATGACCATCTCTCGGCAGATGGTCGGGTGATGGAGATTTTGAGTGAACATACCTGCCAGGGTTGGCTAGAGGGCTACCTGCTTACAGGTCGGCACGGGTTGTTTTCGTGTTATGAGGCGTTCATTCACATCGTTGACTCGATGTTTAACCAACACTCGAAGTGGCTAAAAACAACTAATCACATCCCCTGGAGAAGGGCGATCGCCTCTCTCAATTACCTGCTCACTTCTCACGTTTGGCGGCAAGACCACAACGGGTTTTCTCACCAAGACCCTGGCTTTATTGACCACGTACTCAACAAAAAAGCAGAAGTGATTCGGGTATATCTTCCCCCGGATGCCAACACGCTGCTGTCTGTGACGGATCACTGTTTGCGAAGCCGCCAATATGTGAATGTGATCGTCGCAGGCAAACAGCCCGCCTTGCAATATCTCGATATGGATGCAGCAGTCAAACACTGTACTAAAGGCATTGGCATCTGGAGTTGGGCCAGCAATGATCAGGGCGTGGAGCCAGATGTAGTGATGGCTTGTGCCGGAGATGTACCCACTTTAGAAACGCTGGCTGCGGTGGATATCCTTCGCAAATACTTCCCTGAGCTAAAGGTTCGGGTGGTGAATGTGGTGAATTTGATGAAACTTCAGCCCGAATCTGAACACCCGCATGGCTTGAGTGACAAAGACTTTGACTCTATCTTTACCACCGACAAGCCCATCATTTTTGCCTATCACGGCTATCCCTGGCTGATTCACCGTCTCGCCTATCGCCGGACTAATCATCACAATCTGCACGTGAGGGGCTACAAAGAAGAAGGAACTACTACTACCCCATTTGACATGGTGGTGTTGAATGATTTGGATCGGTTTAGCCTGGTTGATGATGTGATCGATCGCGTTCCTAAACTGCGGTACACCGCTGCTCATGTCAAGCAAATGCTGCACGACAAGCTAATCGAACATAAGCATTACATTGCTGAACACGGTGATGATATGCCAGAGATTCGTAACTGGAAATGGGCGTATTACAGCAACCCTGATTCTGCTGCGGTACAGGACTCTGGAACAAAACTACACGATAGTACTTCTCCCTCTCAAGCCGGAGAAGAAGGCGCTTCTAAATCCCGTGCTTAATCACCTGTGTTACTTAGATCTACAACTTCTGAGAGAAGTCGCAGATCTTAACTCCTGCGATCGCAAATTCTACTAAAACAGGGAGCTTCGGCTCCCTGCTTTGCTCAGGAACGAAAATCAAACAATGTACAAAACTCGTAGGTTGGGTGGAGCAAAGCGAAACCCAATGCTCCAGGATATTGGGTTGAAGAATGAAACTCAACATCCTGGACAGCAAACTTTGAACGTTGGGTTCCGCTCTGCTGCACCCAACCTACACAACTAGAACAGGGGGCTTCGGCTTCCTGTTTTGCTAGCAAACGTTTTACCTAAAACTCGCGCAAATACAACCAACAATCAACAGGGTCACCACCACTCATTAGTTCTTTGTGCTAATACACTTAATGCTCTGCTCGTGTCCAATATTTCTTTTAATTCTTCTACTTTGACGGGCATCTCATAGTTCCGAGAAGCTTTGCTTTCAGGATTGGGAATCACGTGCAAACTTCAAGAGACAAGCCACAAATAGTTGTATCCTATTTCCGCTTGTGCTGATTTGTGGGTCTAACAAGGAGCTTATGCAAGACAGTTTTCATTGCGGTCAGCGAATTTCGGTTGTGGGAACTACCGGATCAGGAAAAACAACTCTGGCACGAAGAATTGCTCAACAGCTTCAAGTTCCTCATGTTGAGTTAGACGCACTTCATTGGGAGCCAGGTTGGACAGAGGCTTCAGATCAAGTGTTTCGTGACCGTGCAACAGAGGCGCTTGCAGGCGATCGCTGGGTCGTAGACGGCAACTACAGTAAAGCTCGTGACCTAGTTTGGAGTCGAGCGGATACCGTTGTATTTCTGGATTACCCATTCTGGCTAGTGATGAATCGATTGTTGCAGCGAACCGTGCGGCGATCGCTCAAACAAGAAGAACTTTGGAATGGCAATCGGGAGAACGTTTGGCTATCGTTCTTTAGTCAAAACTCTATCCTGCTATGGCTATTGCAAACCTATCAGCGCAATCGTAAAAAGTACCCTGCACTATTTCAGCAGCCAGAATATGCCCATTTATCTGTGATACATCTACAATCCCCAAAAACAACAGAAGATTGGTTATTAAATCTCAGTGAATTGGCAACACAGCCAGCAGTTTCACCTGCGCTAAAGCAGTTACCACTTGAACAGCCATAGAATTTGTTTAAGCTATTTATTAATCTGGTATCACGAGGTAGGGGCGAAGCGGTCGGTCACAGATCTGGAACTGTTTTAAGGTTTCTTACCGACTGCTTCGCCCCTACAGTGGGCTTAGTTATCTCGCTTGCGATAGCGCCTGAGAATGCTCATCACTTCACTCAGGTGAGGTGCAGGCAATAAAGGACTCCATGCGCCTACTTCAGCGAAGCCACGAGCGTGAAGCGTATGAATCGTTTCCATCACTCCATCACGAGAACCGATCACTAAAATTTGCAGCCGTTCGCGTTCTGGATGAGCAGAGGAAAGATTGCTCTCTGCGACAACTGAGCAGAGAGACTCTAACAAGTTCTCAGGCATTAGGGTTTGACTCCTGTTTAGGGTTTGCAAGGAAACCCCAAAAACCTAGCCACCTTCAGACTATTTGACGCGACAAGTCGAGGTGGCTAAGGGAGTGGTAAAATTCACCGTTAGCCGCCAGACTGCTGTACTCAGTTTGTCGGTTAGCTGCTCAAGGTTGCTGTAACAGCCTTGAGTAGCGCTAGATTTTTGGGTTTGTGTCGGTTGTGATGTGTAATAAAAACAACCTTGACGAGAGAGCATATCCGGGAATGGATACTCTCGTCAAGGTGGTTAGGTGAATTATGTTTGCTATCGTGTCGTCTATTGCTTTGCTTTTCGGGTCGGACGCTTGCGCTCACTGCGGCGCACTCCTCCCGCCATCTCATATTCGGGGCTGTCTTTGCCAAACTTAGCGGCGACCGCCAACAACATATCTTCAGACAGTTCACTCAAAGATTTCTCAAACTCTGTAACCGCAGTCGCAGCTGCATCAGCCGCCGAGAGTGTGGTGTTATAAAACTCTAGCCTTCTGCGACCCAATTCGATCGTCTGCTCATACGTCTCAACCGTCCGCCCGTTGCCCAAATCCAGAGAGGAGCTAATAGACTTGATTGCCGCCAAACGACGTTCTGCTTTTCCCAAAACTTTAGAGCTACGCTTTTGACGCGCCATGATGGTTTACCTGTGTGGGTAGAGTACAAATTCAAGGTACTTACACCAGCGCAACTGTAGCCTCAGCAATAACCGATCGGATTGCAACCGTTTTACTCAAGTTTGGTGAGAAACAACGTAGTTTAACGGCGATCGCTATTAAAAAACTTTACAAATAGCTTGGCGATCGCGACCAAACAAGCTTCTGTTACGACGAAAAGAGATTCTGACATGATGAAACAGGGTTTTGCCGTGCCGGAAAGAGATTCTGTCGTGATGAAACAAAGTTCTGTCGCGATGAAATAAAGTTCTGTCGTGCTGGAAAAAGATTTTGTCATGCTGGAAAGAGGTTTTGTCGCGCCGAAACAAGGTTTTGTCGCCTCAATGCAGTCCCACGTAGGTTGGGTGAAGCAAAACTTACTTTTTCACTGTCGTCACCTATCAACGTCAGCACCTATTCCACAGTCATGAAATGGTTGATCTGTTCCGTGCTGCTTTTCGTAGCGTTAAAGCAGACTCTTCCTTTACAATTCAAGCTGGAATTGCTGTGATGTTTTTGGTAGAAGTAAACAAAGAATATAAGTCATGGCGATAAAAAGGAGCACTTATGACAATTGATGCAGAGATTTTGCAAACCATTACTCAAATGCCAGAACCACTCAAGCAAGAGCTTCTGCACTATGCTAAATATTTAATTAATAACTATTCAACAGATATCCCCGAGGAAAACTTACCACCCCAAAAACGTCGATCTGGCATCTTAAAGGGCACTTTTGTGTTGCCTTTGCCTGACGACTTTGATGAGCCTCTTGAAGATTTTAAGGAATATATAGAATGAGTACCTTTCTTTTAGATACTCATGCCTTTATTTAGCTGACTGAAAACGATGCAAGCCTTCCAGGCAATCTGAGAACAACGATCGACACTGCAGATTTAGTTTATCTAAGCATTGCCAGTCTTTGGGAAATTGCCATCAAGTTGAAACTTGGCAAGTTATCGCTTCGACAGAGCTATGAAACGATTGGAATCAGGATCGATAGTTCAGATATCCTCATCCTGCCGATCTCTTTTGCTGATACGGTGCAAGTGCGGAACCTCCCCCTGCATCATGGCGATCCGTTTGACCGAATGTTAATTTCACAAGCAATCAACCACTCTCTCACCATTGTTAGTACTGATAAAAAGTTTGATGCGTATCCGGTAAAACGGATGTGGGTATGAATACAGACAAAAGTCCTTTAAATGAACTCGACCGCACGGGTGAGAAGCTCCCTCAATCAATTCCGCACCATTAGCGTTGAAACAACGGAAATCATTGGACAAACGCTAAATGGGGATTAGTTAAATTTTTAGTGATGTTCTCAGCTTTGCCTCAACTGTAGGTTGCTATCTTGACTCATCAACTTTAAGATCACTCTGGATTTGAATCAGATGTCGTCTTGGTGAGATCGTTTATGTCAATTGTGGTGAACCCCATTTCTGATTTAGTGATTAGAAATGCTCAAAATACTGCTGTTAACCTACTAAACAATTTTGACGATCCATTTACAACAGGGCTAGTTGCTCGCTTTGAGCTATTCAACACCTCCTTGGGCGGTGGAGTCACCAATGTTGTACTTTTTGATCAGCCTGGGGCAGGCGCTCCGTTGACTGTGCGAAACTTTCAAAACTATGTCAGTCGTGGGGCCTATAGAAATTCAATTATCCATCGCTCTGTTCCTGGTTTTATCGTTCAAGGTGGGGGGTTTACCGTTGATGGATTGGATAAGGTATTAGAGCAAACCCCTCGAAGCGGTGCGGATGCGGTAGAGGTGATTCCAGCGGATGCTCCTGTACGCAATGAGTTTAGTGCGGGTCGCTCTAACCTACGTGGCACGATCGCGATGGCTAAAGTGGGCAACAATCCCAATAGTGCGACGAACCAATGGTTCTTCAACCTTGCTAACAACTCTCGCAACTTGGATAACCAAAATGGTGGATTTACTGTCTTTGGTCAGGTGCGTGGAAGGGGTGATTTGAATGTCATTGATGCGATCGCCAGATTGCCCATCTTTGGGGCTGCTAATTTCTTTGGTCAGTCTGCCTTCACAGACTTGCCATTGAGCGTTGCAGATCCCAGAAATCCCGTATTGAGTGGCGATGAGAATTTAGTTCGCTATCGCAGCATCACAGTTTCCCGCGTCAATGAGTTGCAGTTTAGAGTTGTCAACAATTCCAACCCTAACCTGGTGAATGCGACAGTTCGCAATAACCAGCTTCAACTCAACTACCGTCCCACTCGAACGGGAATAGCCGCAATCACAATTCGTGCAACTAATCTGTTGGGAGACACGATTCAAGACACCTTTTCTGTGACGGTTGCAAGCAGAAGGGCTACTGCTAGGGCTGACTACCTGGTGGGCACAAACAGAAATGATGCGATTCGTGGATTGGCAGGCAACGACCAAATTTTAGGATTAAACGGAAACGATCGCCTGTTGGGTCAAGCTGGTGCAGACAGACTAGTTGGGGGTGCAGGCAACGATTTTCTTCAGGGTGGAGTTGGCAACGATGCGATCAACGGTGGCGCAGGCAACGATCGGATTGCAGGGAACGCTGGCAGAGATCGGATCACCACAGGAGGCGGTCGAGATACCCTTATCATCGGTCGTGGAGAAGGCTTAGATGTAATCACAGATTTCGCTAACAGACTCGACAAAATTCAACTGAGTGGGGGGTTGTCGTTTGGGCAGCTAACTATTCGTCAACAGCAAAGTGATACCCTCATTCAGGTGGGTCGTACTAATCTTTTGACACTAGAAAATGTAAATGCGAACCTAGTAACCCAGGCAGATTTTGTATCGTGATGGGTTTTTTGTAGAACAAAAAACAGAAGTTTACCCTTGGATAGTGCGGCTCAGCTTCTAGCCTTTGCTGCGATCGCCTATCCTAAGGGTTACTTTTGCCATCCTCTCCCTCTTTCGAAAGAACCCAGCTTTTGTAAAGCTATGTAAAGATTCCTTGTAATGAGAAACGAGGAATAAGAGTAATGCACCAGAATTCTGGAGAAAGTACTTCGGTTTGGATGAGAACCGCAAAGGTTCCTGAGCAATCCGTTCTAAAGGAATCTCTTCATGCAGACGTGTGTGTAGTCGGAGCAGGAATTGCGGGACTCACAACGGCTTATTTGTTAGCCAAGCAAAAGAAATCTGTCGTGGTATTGGAGGGTAGAACGATTGGGGGTGGTCAAACAGTTCGGACAACCGCTCACATTGCTACAGCACTCGACGATCGCTACTACGAAATTGAGAATACTCATGATAAAGAAGCGGCAAAATTAGTCGCTGACAGCTTTACAGCGGCGATCGCCTGTGTCGAATCCATTGTTACCGCTGAGAACATTGACTGCGATTTTGAGCGGTTGGATGGCTACTTGTTTGCTGCCACACTAGATGATGTTAAGGATTTAGATCAAGAGCTAGAAGCTGCTCATCGCTCCGGTTTAACTGGGGTTGAAAAGTTGGCGCGATCGCCTATCAGCAGCTTCGACACCGGTCCATGTTTGCGCTTTCCCCAACAGGCCCAGTTTGATCCTCAAAAGTATTTAGCAGGACTTGCAGATGCGATTACCCGTCACGGTGGACGCATTTACACCCACACTCACGTCAGCGAGGTAAAGGGCGGTTCTCCAACCCAGGTAAAGACGCGGGAAGGGTTCACCGTCACCGCTAACGCACTTGTGATTGCAACTAATTCTCCGATTAACGATCGCGTCTTTACTCACTTAAAGCAGGCTCCTTACCAAACCTATGTAATTGCTGCAAAAGTGCCAGAGGGGGCGATCGCCAAAGGTTTGTATTGGGATACGCTTGACCCCTATCACTACGTCCGCTTGCAGACAATGCAAACCGATGGAGAAACCTACGATTTGCTGATTGTTGGAGGTGAAGACCACAAAACCGGACAGGCAAACGATGCCGATGCCCGCTATGCTGCCCTGGAAACCTGGACAAAAGAAAGGTTTCCAATGGTGGAAAGCATTGAGTTTTGTTGGTCAGGTGAAGTCATGGAATCGGCAGATGGACTGGCATACATTGGGCAAAGTCCTGACCAAGCAGAGAACGTTTACATCGCGACAGGCGATTCAGGAATGGGCATGACTCACGGCACGATCGCTGGAATGCTCCTAGCCGACCTGATTGCTGGACATAAGAACCCCTGGGAAGAGCTGTACAATCCAGGACGAGTAACAGTGGGTGCTGCCTCTGACCTAATTACAGAAGGAATCAATGTCGCTGCACAGTACGCGGACTGGGTGACAGGCGGTGAGATCGATGACGCTGAGCAGTTGGCTCCTGGGACAGGGGCAGTCGTTCGACAGGGACTTACCAAAATAGCCGCTTACCGGGATGAATCTGGCGAACTACACGAATGTTCAGCCGTTTGTCCTCATTTAGGTTGCATTGTTGCCTGGAACTCTGCCGAAAAATCCTGGGATTGCCCCTGTCACGGCTCCCGCTTTAGTGCCACAGGTGAAGTCGTAAACGCACCCGCAATTAAAGGATTAAGTCCTGCAAAGACCAAAACCACAAAATAGGCGACATACGCTGATCTGATGTATGAATTCCTTAGGGACATGGCAATGCCATGTCCCTACAGCGATGTAGGTTAGGTGGAGCATTGCGAAACCCAACGGAGAGTCCTGCAAGTGTTAGGCTCCGCTGTGCTTCACGCAACTTACGAATTTTACGTACCTTAATTCTTTAGGGAGAATCAACCCGTCTTAACCATCAGCACAGATATTAGTAGGGACGGTTGTAAACCGCATTTGAACCTAGCGCTTTAATCGAGCTATAGACAGGACTCCTGTTAATCTACATGCAGACCCAAAACCCTACACAAACTCAAAATATTCCAGTTCAGGTGGACGACGATCGCACAGGTCTAGAGGTAGAAACCCTCAGACGTGCCTTAGCGGATAATTTGGTCTACATTCAGGGCAAATTTCCCAGCAATGCCACCAAGAATGATTTGTACATGGCGCTGGCCTATACTGTGCGCGATCGCCTCCTTCTGCGCTGGCTCAACACCACCACCACTTGCCGTAAACCGGGCGTTAAAGTTGTAGGCTACCTATCTGCCGAGTTCTTGATGGGTCCACACCTGGGAAATAACCTGATCAACCTGGATATTTATGATCAGGTGCGTCAAGCCGTTGAAGAATCAGGCTTAGATCTGCAAGATTTGCTCAACCAAGAAGAAGAGCCAGGTTTGGGAAATGGTGGATTAGGGCGATTAGCAGCCTGCTACTTAGATTCTCTTGCCTCTTTGGAAGTGCCTGCAATTGGCTACGGCATTCGCTACGAATTTGGCATCTTTGATCAGCAAATTCGAGATGGCTGGCAGGTCGAAATCACCGACAAATGGCTGCACTATGGCAACCCTTGGGAGATTGCTCGCCCTGAAGAGACCGTCGAGGTTAAATTTGGCGGACATATCGAAACCTACCACGATGATATCGGCAGACTTCGCGTGCGCTGGGTCCCCAATCAGACGGTGAATGGAATTCCCTATGACACACCCATTACCGGATACAGAAACAACACCGTCAACACCTTAAGACTCTGGAAAGCAGAAGCACCAGAATCCTTTGACTTTCAGGCATTCAACAAAGGAGATTATTACGGTGCGGTCGATGAAAAAATGAGTTCCGAAAACATCACCAAAGTGCTTTATCCTAACGATGAGCAGATTCAGGGTAAGCAACTGCGGCTGATTCAACAGTTTTTCTTTGTCTCGTGCTCCCTGCAAGACATCATCCGAATTCACTTGCAAACTGGTAAAACGTTAGACACCCTACACGAAAAGTTTGCGCTCCAGTTGAATGACACTCACCCTGCGATCGCCGTTGCAGAACTGATGCGCTTGCTCGTAGACGAACACTTAGTGGAGTGGAACAAAGCCTGGAACATCACTCGAAACACACTCAGTTACACCAATCACACCCTTTTGCCAGAAGCTCTGGAGCGCTGGTCTTTGAGCTTGTTTGGTAGTCTTTTGCCCCGGCATCTGCAAATCATCTACGAAATCAACACTCGCTTCCTGGATGAAGTGCGAATGAAATATCCTGGCGACGTGGCGCGAGTTGCCCGCATGTCGTTGATTGACGAAACAGGAGAAAAATATGTTCGCATGGCTAATCTTGCCTCTGTGGGTAGCCACGCCATAAATGGAGTTGCCGCTCTCCACTCTGAGCTACTCAAAGAGACTGTTTTGCGCGATTTCTATGAGTTTTCGCCAGAGAAGTTTAGCAACAAAACGAATGGAGTTACACCACGCCGCTGGATGGTGTTGAGTAATCCCAGATTGACTAAACTCATTTCCAGCAAAATTGGCGACAACTGGATTAAACATCTGGAAGATTTGAGAGAATTAGAACCCTTTGCTGATGATCCTGGTTTTCGTCAGGAGTGGCGACAGATCAAGCAGGACATCAAACAGGATTTAGCAACTTACATTCACCAGCGAACTGGAGTAACGGTATATCCTGACTCATTGTTTGATATCCAGGTAAAGCGCATTCATGAGTACAAGCGTCAACACCTGAATGTGCTGCACATCATTGCGCTTTACAGTCGGATTAAACACAACCCAGATATTGACATTACGCCGCGTACTTTCTTATTTGGTGGTAAGGCAGCGCCCGGTTATTTTATGGCAAAGCTGATCATTAAGTTGATCAACTCGGTTGCAGATGTGGTGAATCATGATCCAGACGTGCGCGATCGCCTCAAAGTAGTCTTCTTGCCTGACTACAACGTTACCTTCAGTCAACGAGTCTATCCAGCAGCCGAACTTTCTGAGCAAGTTTCCACAGCCGGAAAAGAAGCCTCTGGTACAGGCAACATGAAGTTTTCCATGAATGGTGCACTCACCATCGGCACACTCGATGGTGCTAACATTGAAATCCGAGAAGAAGTGGGTGCAGAAAACTTCTTTTTATTCGGCTTAACCACCGATGAAGTGAATGATCTGAAATCTAAAGGATATAATCCCTGGGACTATTACCACAGCAATCCTCAACTACGTGAAGTGATTGACCTGATTGCCACAGGGCACTTCTCTCACGGTGACGTTAGCCTGTTCAAACCGCTGTTAGACTCACTGCTACATCACGACCCTTACATGCTGTTTGCCGATTATCAGTCCTACGTTGACTGTCAAGACAAAGTGAGTGAAGCTTACCGAGATCAGGATAACTGGACTCGCATGTCGATTCTCAATGCAGTGCGGACGGGCAAATTTTCCTCCGATCGCGCCATTCGCGAATACTGTGAAGACATTTGGCACGCCCAACCCGTCCCAGTCGAACTGCGGGAATATGCTCAGGCAACCGCAGGATTGGGAAGTAACGGGGGTTGAGGACTCGTGACCAGTTGGTGATACATTTTTAGGCACTAGTTATTGGTCATTGACTACAAGTTGGCTACAAACAGCTAGCAATGACCAATAACTAGCATTACCATCTATCTACGACTACTTCCTGCATGTTCGCTTTTCTACTCACCCTTGCTCAGGCTACCCCTACCCCTACTCCGCCACCGCCACCAGAACCTCAAGAATTTGTCCGTCCTCAGGAAGTGCGATCGCTTCCGGGTGGGCTTGACCAAATTCCGATGTTTAACAGCAACAGCCCGGAACTGGTGCAGACGGAAGGGATTCTGCTCTCAACTTTTCCCGCAGAAGGAATGGAGCAGCCTGCCGCACATTTGAATTTTCCATTTGAAGGACGGTTTGATTTATTTGCTCACCACGTTTATCGGGCACTATCTCCAGAAGAATTGACGAGTCTTTATCTGGGCGTAATTGTTCACAATCCTGGTAGTCAACCGGTTGCAGTAGATGTATTGCAGGCTGCAACCTATCTCAGCCAACCGGATGCCCCCTTCATTGACCTGCCTGCCTTGGTAGAAAATCCTTTAAGAGAAGTGTATGCCGGACCAGGTGGCCGCGTTATGAATGATATTTTGCGGGGGCAGCGTCAGGAAGGCTTTTCGCCTCAAGTGATCGTTCCACCTGGAGGCTATGAAATGTTGCTGAACGTGCCAATACCCGTTGAAACGCTTGACCCTCCCATCAACGGACGTTCTACTCTGATGCGCTTGCGAAGTGACGGCCGGGTATATGTAGCGAGTTTAGCCCTATTTGCCCGTGAGGATGAAACAGGGAATGAGCAGGCTCCTACCTTGGATGAGTGGCGATCGCTCCTGCAATCTGGAAGCCTCGCTGGAGCTCGCGATCGCACCCCCACACCACCAGACCAAACGGGAGGACAGGTGGTTTATGGACGAGTGGCTGGAGTGGCTCAAGGTTCTGTTTGGGAAGCCCAGGTAGCAGATAGCCCCGATGCCTTGACGCTAACTATTCCAGCACCGGGTGAAGCTTTTTCTTACGGACTCAGCACATTGGTAGCTGGCAGGTTAGGCACAAATCAAGTGCAGACCGCCCCTATGCTGGTACGTTACCCGGACACGGCTTATCAGGCGCACGGCAATTATGCTATTCAGTACAGCCTCTCGCTGCCTTTACACAATCCAACAGATCAAACTCAACAGGTAGCGATCGCTCTACAAACTCCGATCAAAGAAGACCTACTGAGTCAAAATGGACTGCGCTTTTTTGAGCCACTGCCCACCCAAACCTTCTTTCGAGGAACGGTGAGAGTGCGCTACACCGACGACCGGGGCTTACCTCGAACACGATACATTCATGTCGTACAGCGCCAAGGACAGCAAGGCGAGCCGTTAGTGACGTTGGAAATGCCAGAGGGCGATCGCCGTCTTGTTCAGGTTGACTTCCTCTACCCGCCCGACTCTACGCCACCCCAGGTGTTAACTGTTCAAACTTTGGAGCGAACTGACTCAAACTAACTCAGCAACCATCCAGGCATAGGTCAAAACACCAATTGCTACAGTGCCGATGATCGCTTGCTGATGTTCGCGCCAAACGCGACTCCAACTAGACTGCATCAGGGCGATCGCAGCACGACGTTCGCGGCTCAGCTCTGCTATCAGTTCAGGCACTTTTGTATTAACTTCAGCCAGAGAAACCTCACCTCGCTGGTAAGCCGCCTCTAGCTCGTCTAGCTTGCGCCAATAATCTTTTGTTGCATCTAGTAGATTAAACATCTGAAACCTTAAAGCGCGACACTCGTTTGTTAACTTCTGTAACGATGCTAGCTTGATGGTTTACCAGATGTGCTCGGCAAAAAGGCAGAGTTTGAGAATTGCACTACAAAGACAAAATCTCCAACTTTTCTAAGAAGTTGGAGATCTGAAGAGCCAAGGTTACAGCTCGAATAGGATCACTATTAGCTTAGGTTCCTAATTCCCAGTTCCTTACACTACGCGGAAAATAAACGGATAGCGATAAGGCTGTGAAGGTTCGCGGAAAGTGTGCATAATTGCCAAAACAGGCATTGTCCAGTGAACGATGAACAAAACCAGCAGCAGCGGATAGCCAATCAGCAACAGGCAAAGAAAACCAAAGATTGCGCCATACAGCCACACGTTGAGGTGAAAGTTGATTGCTTCCTTCGCGTTCTCTTTAACAACCGGATCTTCCGAGATAAACAGAATCGCGATCGGGATGCCCACAGAAGCAATCAAAGAACTCAGGAAAATTGAGCCGTGACTGAGCGCTGACAGCAGCTTTTGTTTATCTATGCCAAAAGTGTTTGGTGAATCTTGCATTCGAGTTTTCCTAAAGGTGGTGGTTATCTGGCGATCGCTACACCTCAATATTAATATCCATTCTTCAGGCTGAAGAGTCGAAGTTACCGTACTTTTAAAGGGATGAAGCATGAGGGCCGAAAGACAACTTTATCCTTCATCCTTCATCCATTGAAGGCACTGCTGCATCTGTTGATGCATGGTTTTGCGATCGCTATGATAGCGACGACCATGACCGGGCAATACCCATTCAAAGGAGTAATTCGCCAGTTTTTCCATCGATTGAACTAACTCTGTCCAGGAATACCAGCAGGCACGGCGAAAGGCGTAAAGGTGGTTTAGCTCATTTGACCAGGCAAGATGATCGCCCGTAAACAAAAATTTGTTGTCATACAGCAAAACCGTGTGCCCTTTGGTGTGACCAGGAACTGGAATAATCAGCAAATCATCGGTAAGTGGCGTGGGTTCTGTGCCCGATAGCTGAATCTCTACTGACTGCGTACCTCGGCTAATCTCGTCTTTGTGGAGAATGCGATCGCAGCCAAAATGATCGTGAAACTTCTGGTGATCCGCTACATCATCCCGGTGCGTCAGGTAAAGGTAACGAACTCCACCCAGTTGCTCCAGTCGTTTCACCAGAGGAGGGGCAAAGCGGGGCGAATCGACCAGCACATTTCCTTCTGGTCTTTGAATCAGGTAACTGGCAGCACCAAAGGAACTTTCGGCATGATAGCCGCAGTGATAAACCGGACCTTCAACCAAAATCGGGAAACTTGCTTGTGCTTGCTTGGTGTCAGTCGGTTTTTCAACCGTGCCAATCGAGGCAGTTGGGCAAGCCAGCAACGCCTGCATTGCCCGCAATCGTTCATCGTCATTCACAGGCTGATGATGAACAGCAGACTGATCTCCAGCTTCATAAAATACCTCTGGAGCCATCCAGCGGCAAGTATCGCAATCGATGCAGGAGCGATCGACATAAAAATCGCCACTCACGTTTTGAGGACGACGTTGACTCAGTTGTGCCATAGCTGCACCTCGTGGTGGAATAATTCCACGCTACACACTGCGATCGCTTTTGTGGCGTTTTAGAGGAACTGTTCAACAAACTGCAACCTAACTCTGACCGTCTACCTTTTTGGCAAAAGCTTTCTGCAACATCCACAGCCCCGCTGCACTAGCAGCACTGCTAAACAAGCCAAAGCTAGCCTGCTGCTTTCCTGTGAGCAAATAGGCAAATCCAATAATGGTAAGGGCGATCGCCGCTCCTTTCGCTGCCGTTAACATTAGCCGAATCGTGACGATCGCATCCGTTGTTTGTTTCGTTAAATCCGTTGACTGACTGGCTGGAACAGAAGTGGGAATCGTATGTTCCAGCGATCGCAGCTTGACCAGATCAACTTCGTAATAGGTGCCCAATTCCTCGTCCCGCAAACTCGCAACCGAATGCAGCCCAAACTTTTTAGCATGGGCGATCGCTTCTCGAATTTGTTTCTTAGTCGCGACGGGTTTCAGCGCCTCAAACACGGACTCCCGATAAACCCCAGTATTTGCCATATCCAGAATGCGCTGGCTTAGCTCAACCACCGAGGGTCGTCTGGCAATGGTACTCATAAGGTATCTCTGCTCAACTGGGCAAGTATCAATATAGTAATTTTGTACTAAGTTGCCAGATCTGCAAGAGGAGTTTTAGAGAACTTCAAGCGGTTTGGCTTTCTGGGGCGGTGGGAAAGCTTGATTCAACTCAGTTAAGTCAGGATCGGTTAGTTTCAGGTCAAGTGCTGCGTAATTCTCCCGAATGCGATCGCGATTACTCGATTTTGGAATAACGATGACTCCTTGTTGCAACAACCAGGCGATCGCCACCTGAGCCGCAGAAGCATGATGCCGTTTCGCAATAGTTTTCAGCGACGAGTTATTCAACATTCGCCCCTGTTCTAACGGTGAATAAGCCATCACTGCTACATTTTGCTCCCGGCACCAGGGCAACAAATCCCACTCAATGCCACGCCGACTCAAGTTATAAAGCACCTGAGTGGCCGTAGTTAACCCCTGATCCAGGCTATGAGCTTCTTCCATGTCATCGCGATCGAAATTGCTCACGCCAAAGTCGCGGATCTTTCCAGCCTGCCGCAATTCCTGAAACGCTTCAATGGTTTCAGCCAAAGGCGTTGAACCGCGCCAGTGGAGCAGGTAAAGGTCAAGGCGATCGGTCTTCAACCGCTTCAGGCTACGTTCACAGGCAGCGATAGTGCCTCGGCGAGTAGCGTTGTGGGGATAAACCTTGCTGACCAGGAAGATTTGGTCGCGGTTGGGGGCGATCGCTTCTCCCACAATTTCCTCGGCACCGCCTTCCCCATACATCTCAGCGGTGTCAATTAGCGTCATGCCCAGCTCAACGCCAAACCGCAGAGCATCCACCTCTTCCTTGCGTTGCCTGCCATTTTCCCCCATCCGCCAAGTGCCCTGCCCAAGTACAGGCATCGTCGCGCCCGAAACTAGCTTCACCGTTTGCATGATTAATCTTTGTGCTTTGTGCCGCTCTCTAATCGTAATCACCTTGCCAGAGAGACAGAACACTTTACACCCTACTGGTGGTAGAAATAAGTTGTAAGAATTAGTACAATAAGAAATCAAACAATCTGTAGCTAGGCTTGGATCATGGTGCCTGGACACCACTGATGCTGATGGATCCTGACGCTGATATTCCAGTTACGCAACTCTCACTTCAGCCGCATTTAGGGGCAGCACATCATCTCCGTCTAGGGGAAGCTCTGGCACCGTTGCGTCAGTCCGATGTGTTGATCGTGGCAAGTGATGCCGCAACGCACAATCTATGTATGTTTGGCGCTTATCCATTTGAGGCATCTCCGCCCGAATGGGTTGCTCAGTTTGACGAATGGCTAACAGAAACCGTCACACCAGCGCGTTGATGACCTACTAGGCGGTCAACGTACTGCTCCTCATGCAGCTCAAAATCACCCCAGGGAAGAACACTTCTTGCCGCTATTTGTTGCAATGGGAGCAGGCGGTGCAGAAGCCAAAGCAACTCAATTGCATTCCAGCTTTACCTATGGGGTTTTAGCATGTCAGCTTTTGCATTTACATAATGGGTTTCGCTGCGAACATACTCGACGATCGCTTGGAAGTCTTTGACAATTTGTTGAGAATTCATTGAAGTCAAAACAGGGATATGAACAAAGATGCAGGGGCAGTCTAAACCAGCTTCCTGTAGATGTTTCAGCATCGCATGATAGAGTGCTTCGCAAACAAACTGTCCTGCATCATGACTGATTTCAGTAAACTCTAGTTCTGTGATTAGTTTCTCTAGATTGACTCTTGTATGGAGAATCGTTTCACCTTCGATCGCCCTCGACTCTACAGTCAATTTCTGCCGAAACTCTGCCATTCCACACAAGATTACAGCATCAGGTTGAAGCTGGTTAAAGTGAGCGATCGCCTGCTCCGGTGCCAATCGAAAATCAACTGGAAGCTGCCTCAAAAAATGCAAACCTGTTGAAGGATAATTTTGCTGAATTTCTACCAGCAAATCATCTGATGCATTCGATTGCTGATGCGCCATCCAGGTCGTAAAAGAAGTGAGTAGAATTTGAGTCACAGAGATTTCTGAGAAAGACTAAAAGCGTAAGCCTGACCATAAGAATATATCTATCTGAGTCTTACTTCTGCCACTGCTTCATCTGAGGTGCCGTTATGCCGTCTCTATTTCCGGGAATGAACCCTTGTCTAGAAACCCTTGACCTATGGTCTGAAGTTCATAATCAATTAATCGTGGCGATCGCTGACACCGCTGCCTCGCTTCTTTCCCGGTGACCGTCAAACGAGTAGGATGAAAGAAGCCATCACTTCCAGGAGCAGGAAATGACTGTTATTGCCGTTGTCGATTACGACATGGGAAACTTGCACTCCGCTTGCAAAGGCTTAGAGAAAGCAGGTGCAACCCCCAAAATTACTGATTCCGCTCAAGAGTTAGAACGAGCTGATGCAGTCGTTTTACCGGGAGTAGGCGCATTTGATCCGGCAATTCAACATTTGCGATCGCGCGATTTAATTCAACCGATCAAAGACATCATCGCTAGCGGCAAACCCTTCCTGGGAATTTGTTTAGGCTTACAAATTCTTCTAGAAAACAGCGAAGAAGGTCACGAACCAGGTCTAGGAGTAATTGCTGGAACTGTGCGTCGCTTTCGCTCAGAACCAGGTATTACCATTCCTCACATGGGTTGGAATCAACTCCAGTTCACCCAGACTAATCTTCCACTCTGGCAGCAGCTTCCCGCTGACCCCTGGGCATATTTCGTCCACTCTTATTACGCTGACCCGACTGACTCTACAGTCACCGCAGCAATGATCACGCATGGTAGTCAAACAGTGACTGCGGCGATCGCCCACAATAACTTGATGGCGACCCAATTTCACCCCGAAAAATCTTCAACTAGCGGATTGCAAATCCTCTCTAACTTCGTCACCCACGTCAACAGCCTGCAATTCGCAACAGCCCATAGCTAAAAATCCTTTCCTTATCCTTCATTCCCTACCCTTCATCCTTTTCTCACCAAAGCCCAAATAGCTTGAAAGCTCAGTAAAGATCTCCTTTGTTCAGTAGTGCTACTTAGATATAGCCGTTAACGTAGAACCCGACAAACCCATCAAAGTAGCGCTTTAGAAACTATCTTCTGCCTACGGGGAAGCGGTGCAGTGATATCTGTTCCGTCAGCTTCAGCATGACAATCCATGACTATTACAAGGCAGCAAAATGGCAAGGATAACGGGTAACTCCAGGAATAACGGGATTAGAGGCACCAACGGAAACGATCAACTTTTCGGGCTAGGTGGCAACGACAGATTATTAGGATTACTCGGGAACGATTCGCTTGATGGTGGCATCGGTAGAGATGCTCTGATTGGTGGCTTGGGTAATGATGCTTACGTAGTAGACAGCCAAAGCGATCGCGTCGTTGAAGAAGCAAATGAGGGGATAGATTTAATCAGATCTACGGTCAGCTTGCAACTTCCTGATCATGTTGAAACCCTTGCTCTACAAGGAAGAAATTCGTTAAACGGTGTTGGTAACAGCTTAAACAATAGAATCCTGGGTAATGCAGGGCACAACTCACTGAATGGCGGCGCTGGCAATGATTCTCTGGATGGTAGAGACGGCAATGACACGCTGACTGGAGGCACTGGTAGAAATACCCTGAATGGCGGTACGGGAATAGACACTGCTAGTTATGCCGGGTCAACTTATCGCATTTCTGCCAACTTGAGCACTGGAAGTGGCAGCCGCATCATCTCAGTTTTGCCGCTGGGAGACTCAATTACCTCCGGTGAACATACAAATCGGGTCGCAGGAGCCTATCGTACTCAGCTTGAAGATCGATTTATTGGCGATCGCTTTGCCGTTGATCTAATCGGTTCAAGATCTGACGGTCCCAGCGACTTAAGGGACAAAGACCACGAGGGTAACCCTGGACTAAGAATTAGCCAGATTACCAATATTGTGGATGATTCTGAGTATTTTGAAACTTACAGTCCTGATATTATTCTTCTGCAAATTGGCACAAACGACACCAGCGCTAGCAACAACCAAACACTTGACCAAATGAAGGCAGACTTGGGTGAGCTGATTGATCAGATTACCAGCCGATCGCCCAACGCCAGACTGGTCATATCCACCGTCACACCCGTTACAAACTCATCTCGAAATGCTCGCTTGCAGGACTTCAACGAAGCCATTCCAGATTTGGTCAGTGCTAAAGCTGCTCAAGGTAAGCGAGTTACGTTTGTGAATGCAGGAGGTTCCTTAAACCTAGGTGACATTGGCAGTGATGGCATTCACCCCACCAAAGCAGGTTACGACAAATTGGGAGATACCTGGTATGCCCGACTATCTAGCCAAGGCGTTCTTTCTTCTTTTAACAGTCGCGATCGCTTAACCAACCTAGAGAACCTGACTGGCTCATCCTTTGACGACGAATTAACTGGAAACAGTGGCGCAAATGTTCTCACGGGAGGTGCTGGAAGTGACCTGCTAAGAGGAGCAGGAGGAGCAGATACCTTTGCTTACAAGTTCGCCAGTCAGGGTAGAGATACCATCACCGACTTGGGTAGAGATGACCTGCTGCAAATTTCGGCTTCAGGATTTGGCGGCGGTTTGCGACGGGGAGTTAGCTTGCGTGGCACCGCATCTGCAACCGGAGCCTTCATCAGCGGCAGTAATCCCACATCTGTCGGGACGAGTGCCAACTTCCTATATAACACCAGCAGTAGTTTGCTTAGTTTTGATCGCGATGGCGTAGGCAGTGGGTCAGCGCTCGCGATCGCCACCCTCTCCGGCACTCCCTCTCTCGGCCGCAGCCAGTTTAGGATTGTTGCCTAGCGCCATCCATTGACGCTGCGGATTCAGGTTCACAAAAATCTACGGATACTTGTCCGTTAGATTCACCAAATCGGGGGAATATTGAAGACAAGAGTAACCCAAGGGGAGCAAACCAGTAGATTTGCGCTTGGCCGTTTCAGTCAATTTTCCTATAGGAAGTAGCATCTATTTACCTGAGTTACTCAAGCTCTCATCGATACTCAACCCAGTCAAGAGAACTCCTATGGTGACGGTGACCCAACCTCCTCAAAACCTGCCCAAATCAAAAAACTCTAGAAAACACAACCACTATGGGTTCCGTGATTTCTTCCAATTCGACCCTGACAAGGGCACGATCACAGACTGGAACGGCAGTCAAAACATTTTCACCACCGAGGATTTCATCATCGGGCTGGTTGAAGGACTGGAAGAAGAAGTGGGTGATGCCTCCGCAGCTACGATGTACACGATTGGCTGTGAATGGGGTCAAAAAGATGCTTTCTTCTTCGAGAAGTGGTTTGAGAAAGAATATGACCGCACTGTTCGTCAAACCAATTTGCTCTTTCTCTTAGAAACCTGGTGGTGGCCCTTCACCTCTCAAGGGTGGGGACGCTGGGAGGTAGATATGGGCGATCGCAAACAAGGCTTCATGTTTATCAATATCTTTGATTCTGCTGTTGCTCGTACTCTAGGAGATGTAGGTAAGCCGGTCTGCCACATTTACGCCGGACTGTTTGCTGGTTTCTTCACCGAACTGGTCAAAAAACAGCTTGGTTGTATCGAGATTCAGTGCTACTCAATGGGCGAAACTTACTGCAAATTCCTCTTAGGCAGCCAAGATCGGATTGATGCAGCCTCCTTCTGGCTCAACGAAGGCGCAACAGCTAGAGACATTGAGAAGCGTCTGCGGGGTGGAGAACTGTTGAGATGAGCAATGCAGCAGTAGCACACACCAACGGAAAGACCAATGGGATGAATGGTGGGATGAATGGTTCTACCCCAACTTCAAAACCTTGGTTGCAGCAAACCGTCCATCAGTTTTTCACCGCCTTCAACTGGGAAGGACATTCACCAGAGGTACAAGAACTCAAGCTCACTGCTCTACACGGCAATGACGCATCACTGAGCTTGACCCTAACTGTTAGTCAATTCTTCGGCGCGATCGCTTGGGACGGCAACGCGATCGCCACTACGCCCACCCCAGCAACCTCTACCCCATCATCCAACGAAGACTTCACCTTAGAAGATTTCTCTGACCTCTTCTAAAGTTCAATACAACTTCCCAACCCTAGCCATTCACCTTCCAATTTTCCTTCATCCCTCATCACTTCTCTCCGCCATGCATCCACAACTTGAAACCATTTTTGATGAAGCAGAGAATCGTTATCTCAAGCCCGAGGAACTTAGCCTTCTAGGTGAATACGTAGACTCTCTCCCTGAGCGGCTAGAAGCCTATCGCAACTTGCGCGATCGCGAACTCAAAATCATGCAGTCGGTCGCAGATCAGCTTCAGTTAGAACTGCCTCAGCAAAAAGTTGAGATGCTGGAACGCAGTATCAAAAATGCGCTGCTGCTGCTTCGCTACTGCGCGATGGGAATGCTACTCAACGATGAAACATTCGTCAAAGAACGGTTGTTGGGCTGGTTGAGCCAAACGATTCAGGTTTACGACACCCGCTCCATAGACGCAGTGTTATACCGACTCCTCAATCAGCGTCTCAAGCAAGCCCTAAATCCTAGGCACTTAACCCTACTAAGCCCCATGCTGCTGCTAGCGCAAAACACTCTCCAGCAGCCTGCAACTACTCCAACTCCGAACCTCTAATCCTCACCCAAAACCATGATTTCCGTTGCTGATTTACTAACAAATAACCGTATTCCCAGCAATTACTTCGCAACCGATGCCTATGTGCGGGGTGATCTGGAGTTAGGCTTGCTGGAAAATCGTCAGGGCGATCGCCTGCTGGCAATTCCTGAAACCCTGATCCAGGGCATCTATGCTGGATTAGAAAAGGAAACAGGACAAGCATCGCGGTTAGTGTTGTTTAACTGCGGTCGTTGGTGGGGTAAGAACTTCTACGTTCGCTTCTGTGAACAATTGACGGATTATTACAGCGTCTCACCTGCCGATATGCCGATGGTCGAGTTTCTCCAATCCTTGCAGCAATGTTGGATTACGCATGGCTGGGGCAAGATTGAGCTTGACCAAACCTACCAGCATCGTGGGTTTTTGGTCATTAAAACTTGGAACTCTCCCTTTGCTAAATTAGCTCCCCAAGGTAAACAGCCCAGTTGTTTCCTGGAAGCCGGAATCTTGAGTGCTTTCTTCAGTCAACTAACAGGACGAGAACTTCACTGCGTCCAGACGACCTGCGAGTCGCTTGAAGCCGACTGTAATCGGTTTGTCATCGGCTTGACTAAGCGTCTAGAGCCTGCTGAGACTCTGGTTACAAATCTGGAACACGAAGCTATAATGCAGCAAATTTCTGGCTAAACTAAACCTTCGTTGCTAAGCTTGCACCCAGGTACATCTACAAATATGTAAATATGGTTTGGTTGCAACTTCTACTCTAAGTTTTCTAGTTAAGCTTTAAAGCCTAAGTTTAAAAAGGTCGTACCGCTCGGAGTGTAGCCTCATCTGAGTCAAATTTCTATTAATTTTGTTAGGTTCTATAGACTAAGCTATAGAAAAATGTTGTTGTGTCCAGCCCAGTTGGAAGTGAGTTAAAGCGATCGAAGTATCGGCTCCTCGGATTGGTGGGGCAGGGGCAGTTTGGCCGGGTTTTCTGCGCCGTACACCGGCAGACAGGTCGCTTGGTAGCGCTGAAAAATCTAGAGCATCAGCGATTTCCAACGCACAAGTTTCTGCGCGAACTGCGATTTTTGCTGAGTTTGCAGCACGAAAACATTGTTACCTGTCAAGCCTTGGAGCACACTCGTACAGGGCGCTACTTGGTGATGGATTATTGCGAAGGCGGCACCCTTCGCAACCTGATGGTGGGAGATAGCTTCCTGAATTTGCCGCAAAGCTTGAAGCTAGTGGCTGATATTTTGGCAGGGCTGGATCATGCTCATAGTCGGGGTATTGTCCACTGTGACATTAAGCCAGAGAACATTCTGCTGAATTTGCAACCTTCAGGCTGGACGGCACGAATTTCTGATTTTGGCATTGCTCGTCTCAATCAGGAATTGGTTGAGCAGGGAACGGGCAATACGGGTTCACCTGCTTATATGGCTCCAGAGCGATTCTACGGGCAATATTCGCCTGCCTCTGACCTTTACTCAGTAGGTATTTTGCTGTTTGAACTGATTACTGGGCACCGCCCGTTTTCAGGTACTCCAACAGAGTTGATGTCGGCTCATTTGAATCATCCCTTAAAGTTGCCTGACTCCATCCCACCTGCGTGGCAGCCAATTCTGATTACTTCGTTGCAAAAGCTATCGGCTCGACGGTTTCGCTCAGCAGCAGAGATGCTGTCTGCTTTACAGATTGTTGCAATGGAGCAAGGGTTTGGTTCTTTGCTGGAATCGCAGGCAAACGTGCCATTGCTGCAACCGAAGCGACCTGCTCCGGTTTGCGAATTTGGCTATCAGCAGTGTGAGCCACTGCCGCACCCGATCGCCCAGTTGTCGCTGGCTCCACAGTCCAACACACCATTACAGCGATCGCACTCTATTCCACTGGCAAATCTTTGTTGGACGACGGGCACTCAGGTTGCTCATCAACTGCTCCCTGCTGACACTTTGATTAGCGCAGGTGATTTGCGGCAGACCTGGCACACGATTCTGCCTTCACCCGTGCGAAATTTATGGCTTCATTCTCAAGGTTGTTTTGCGGTCACATCCGAGGCAGTTTATTTTCTCCCTTTGTTTAATCAGGCAGCGCACCCTACGCCGCAACTCGTAACTGTGCCAAGTCAAGATTTTGTTGCTGCTGCCAAAGGGAACTGGTTGGCGACTTTGACTACTCCTACTGATGCCGAGTTCAATACTTTGGAATTTTGGCATCTTTCGGAGATGGACTTTAAATTCAAGCCACCTACTCAACCTATCAAGCTAGCGCTCAAAGGACATCCTTCTAGTATTAGGTTGATTGCGCTGGATTCTCGTCATGTCGTAGTTGCTTCTGGTTTGCCGTCTCGAACGATGTCGCTGTTTCCAAATTCAAAACAGCATTCTTCAGCGACCTTGATTGAAGGGTTTACGCGCCGGGGCAATCGTCTCGGTTCTCTCGTTGTGCCTGTGCCGATAGGACAGGTTATTGCAACTTCTGTCCCTTATCAACTGCTAGCAACTGATTTGTGCAATCCTCAGTCTGTATTGCTGATTGACCTGAAACCCTTCAGAATTACACGGCTCGGAGTTGAAATTGTGCCTGAACTTTTGCTGGCTACTCGTTGGGGCTACATTTTGGCAGATAGCCAGGGGCAAATTGTACTTCTAGACCGTGAAGGGCAGCAAATTAGCCGGATTGATGGACTAGCTCCCATTACTGCGATCGCCCCGTTCAACCAAAGTAATCTCCTGGTTGCTACCTGGGACGGTAACCAAGGCAATCTCTATACCGTTGATCTCATGCAGCTAGACATCGATTTATTGTTTTAGAGTATACGTTAGTGCTTGATACATCGCGGATAGGTGTCTGTTAGTGGCTATGTCTAATGAATGGCTAACGCCCAGTCATTTTGTGATTTTGGGGCTATTGGTTGGGTTTGCGATCGCCCATAGTGGTTTGGCGGCATTGCGCCCTCGTGCTGAGAAACTAGTTGGTGCACGACTCTACCGCGTTTTTTTTGCGCTGGTTAGTTTGCCCTTGGCGACAGTTCTGATTATTTACTTTATTAATCACCGCTATGACGGGTTACAGCTTTGGCAATTGCAGGGCATTCCCGGTGTAGAAATTGCTGTATGGACACTTTCGGCAATTTCTTTTATCTTTCTCTACCCAGCAACTTTTAATTTGCTGGAAATTGCGGCAATTCAAAAACCCCAGGTGCATCTATTTGAAACCGGAATTATTCGGATTACTCGCCACCCTCAAATGGTTGGACAGGTAATTTGGTGTGTCGCCCATGCCCTTTGGCTAGGTACGACGTTTATGCTGGTTACATCGGCTGGGTTGATTTTGCATCATCTATTTGGTGTATGGCATGGCGATCGCCGTCTACAGGCCCGCTACGGCGAATCTTTTGAAACCTTAAAATCTCGAACTTCGATTATGCCCTTTCTGGCAATTTTTCAAGGGCGGCAAACCCTTGATATTAAAGAGTTCCTTAAGCCTGCATACGTGGGTATAGTAGTTTTTGTGCTGTTACTTTGGTGGGCACATCCAATTTTGATCCGTGCGACAGGGAGCATAGGCTGGTAGCATGATCCCAAAGCGGATTTTAAACAAGAAATTTAGAGGGATCATGGTGCTAGCTGTTACTGAAAAAACATTTAAAGAAGAAGTTTTAACTGCCTCGACTCCTGTTGTGGTCAATTTCTGGGCCCCTTGGTGCGGACTATGTCGCTTGATCAACCCAATGCTGATTAAGTGTCAAAGTGAATGCGGTGCTGAAATCAAGTTAGTAAGTATAAATGCAGATGAAAATCTAAAGCTAGCTAACACCTATCGGCTTACAACTCTGCCAACCGTCATTGTGTTTGCAGGTGGTAAGGTGCTGCATCGGCTAGATAAATTCCGTAATCGCGATGATCTGCGGATTGCTGCTGACGACCTGCAAATGACCTTAGATGCGATCACGAGCTATAGCTATACAGCTTGAGCCTGCCCAAGGCGCTCGGTTTGCTGAGCGACGGATTGAATCACGGGAAGGGGAATTTCGTAGAAATACTGCTGACGGAATTGCTCTTCCTGAACGGCTGAGAGAAATTGAGCGGTAACTTGAGTCGTTTGCTGGTCTGAGCTTGCTCCTTGCGATGCTTGCCAGGTAATCTGAAAACCCTGGTCTGAGGAAGTCACCTCAAACCCTAGTGCTTTCAAACATTTGAACCCAATTTGAAGGCTGCGATCGCCGATCCCTAATTTTTCGTGAAGTTGCTTGCGAGTAGCGGTTTGTCCAGTACGGCTGAGGTACTTGGCAATTCCAACAAGCTGCTGCCAGATTTGGGAGGGTTGTTGCTGGCTGGGAGGGAGATAGGCGATCGCCAGCTGGCGGTTTTCCTGTAGCGCTCTACGAAACCAAGATTGCATTTCAGTCCAGCTGCTGGGGCAGTGCGTTATTTTTAGCGGATTGTTGTCTAGCTCTAGCCCCTGTAGGTTTTTCCCTTGCCGCCAATCTAGAATCCAATTTGCCAGGACAGTGGCGTTAATTGGGCTGTCTCCAATGCGAGGGCGAAGAGCGATCAGTCGAATCTCATATCGCTTTTTGTAAGTGTTGTAGTCTAGCTCGGCAATCGCATCACACCGCTCGGGTGGAATTTCGTCTCGGTAATGCTCCCACCAAATTCCTGGAAAGCTTTGGTTGGTCGAATCATCACAAATATCAAACTCAGTTCTGATATAGCGAATTTTGCGCCCTTTCCAGTCCTTGATATTTTGGTTTCTGACATTTCTGAACCAGCAGTTTTGCAGCAGCAGCTTGGGAATTGGGTTTCCCATGCCATAAGGCTCTAGAAGCTTGAGTTCCCGAAAGAGATCCTTGCCTAGTTCTGCCACTGTTACGGTCAGGTCAGCCCGAATAATAGCAGAAATGGACTCATTGCCAAACTGCTGCCGAAACTGGCGGTTAATCGCTTCAGTAAACAGAGGAAGGTCTTGAACGGGTAGACTCAATCCTGCTGCGTAGGGATGCCCACCAAAACTGGTTAGCAGATGTGACTGTTCCTTAACCAACTGGTACAGATCAATTTGATTGACGGAGCGGGCTGAACCCCTCGCGATCGCTCCTTCTGGTGTAACTGATGTAACTGCTTCTAAGTCAGTAGATTCAGTGGTTAAAAGAATGGTGGGACGACCGTAGGTTTGAGCAATTTGACCTGCTACCAATCCCAGCACACCGACCGGCCACTGAGGATCAGCCAGTACAATCACGCTAGTGGTAGAGAGGTCAATTTGGGCTAAGCGGGCAGTCACTTGCTGCAGCAAGTCCTTTTGCAGGGCTTTGCGGCGGGCGTTAGCTAGCTCTGTTTCTTCTGCCAGGTAGCGACAACGCTCTGCATCTTGGCTGGTCAGCAGTTCAACCCCAAATCGGGCATCTCCATGAATGCGACTGATCGCGTTGATCCGAGGGCCAATGCCAAAGGAAATGTCGGTGGGGCGATCGCCACTGCGCTTACAGAGTTCTAAAAGCCGAGCAATTCCAGGGCGAGCAGGAGCAGCGTGAGTATTTTTTTGAAGCTGCTCAATGCCTCGTTGCGCCAGATAACGACAGTCTCCTGTCAATTGAACCAGGTCAGCAATCAGCCCGATCGCGACCAAATCTAATAACCCTTCTAAGGGGCGATCGGGGTTTGGTAGGGTCTGGTAGAGTGCCTCGATTAGCTTATAGCTAACTGCTACACCAGAGAGATGCGCGAGCGGATGCTCTGGGGGAAAGTAGCGGGGATTAATGATGGCGGTGACGGGGGGGCGATCTCTGGGCAAAGTGTGATGATCGGTGACAATCACATCGATTTCCAAGTTTTTGGCGTATTCGAGTTCAGGCAAATTAGTGCTACCCGTGTCACAGGTAACGATCAGATGGCAGTTTTGCGCTGCTAGAGCATCAATTCCATGGAGCGATAAGCCGTGCGACTCAGTCAGGCGATTGGGAATAAAGTAGGTAAGCTGCTTATCCTGTGGAAAGAATTGCCCCAAGCCATCCCACAAGACTGCCGTGGCGGTGATGCCGTCAGCGTCAAAGTCTCCCCAAATGGCGATCGCTTCTCCCTGTTCGTAAGCTTGCCGCAGCCGCTCAACTGCTCGATGCATTTCCTGCCCAAACTCAAACGGGCTAGTCGGCTGGTACAAATCGGGGTTAACAAAGCCTGCTACTTTCTCAGGATCTCGGATTCCTCGCTGCCAGAGCAGTTGAGCCGCATATCCTGATAGCCCAGCAGCGCATTGATTGACCGTTTGCACAAAGGCAATGGGCAATTCAGTGACGGGTTGGACTTGCCACTGAGGTTTAGGCATGACGTACAGCTCTACTCAAGATTTACTCAGAATGTCTCGACGTTGGGCTTTGTGACGGGAGTGGCGATCGCCAGGAGGTTGCCGACCAGAAAACCTAACCCTAAGCCCGAAATATGCCCGACAAAACTCACCTGTGGGGTTGCCAAGTCAAACACAATCTGTAGCCCAATGATAAACAAAACGGTTCGCAGGCGTTTTGCAGCAACTCTAGCTTTTTCTCGATACCAACCTTGCAGCAAAATCGCCCCGATCGCCCCTAGCAACCCCATGATTGCACCTGATGCCCCGACGACAATTTGATCCGAGGAACCTAGCTTGACCGCCAACCAGGAGACGACCAGCATGGAACCTATGCCGCTAAAGAAGTAAGCTAGCAAGAATTTTTTGCTGCCCAAAGAAGCTTCTGCAATCGTGCCAAGAAAATATAGCCCGACCATGTTCATTAGCAGGTGGGCAACACCATAGTGTAGGAAAGTTGCAGTGAGCAATCGCCACCATTCCCCAGCAAAAACAACTGCTGGCACTAGCGCCCCGAGTTGACGAAGCGTCTCTAAATCTTCGCTGCCGCCCTGCCAGATTTCCACAGCAAAGATGGCTACATTTGCTGCGATTAAAGCGTAGGTTGCATAGGCTTGGCTTTTAAGAAATGCAGTGCCACCATACCTCGACTCTTGCTGGATGTCTGTTGCAATGTGTGAAAGAACTTGCTTTGAGATTTGGCTCAGCGCTTGATCAGGATCAGCCAGAGGATGAGACAGTCTCCAGGCGATCGCATTCCTCAAAACTGCATCGCTGCGATCGCTCAGTGCCAACAGGCGTTTCCTTGCTTCAGAACCGTTTCCTGCTGCTAGTTCAGCTGTCGCCAACCAAAACTCACGAATGTTAGGCGGATGCGTTGCCAAAGCATCATCAAAGACTTGTTGCACCTGCTCAGGCTGCCCCCCAAAAGCCAGGGCAAACATTCTTACTAGATTCAACGTGACGGGATCTGCGCGTCGGGGCGATCGCTGCTCAAACCGTTCCAACTCCTGAATCAACTGCTCCAGGTTCCCTGTCTCTCCTAAAGCGCGTAAATAACAAACAGCCAGGGTCGGTTCATTCAACGCTTTTTGCTGAAAGTTTTGCGCAACCCAACTCAGCAATTCGTCCCAACGGGCACTAATTCGATACAGCAAAGTTATAGCGGTTCGCCCCGTCAAAGTTTTGGTAGATCCGTAGTGATCAAAGATTTGACTTGCTTCTTCCAGCTTGCCTTGATGTCCTAGCTCCAGTCCCCGTAAGAGTTGCGGGTATTCAAACAGACCGTCAGCCGGATGAAGCCAGCGCAGTCCCATTGCTAGCCTACGCGCTTGACTATACCGTTCTTGGGAAACCAAACGGTTGACTTGAGCAAACCCTACAATCGGCAGCAGGATCAACAATGCCCACAAACCGCCGCTGACAAAACCAGCCCAGCTAGGTGCAACGTAATATGCCCCAGCCAGCACCAACAGGATGATTGCTGAGACGATCACCCAACCACGAGGCAAACGCGAGGCACGCAGCAGTAGCAGAATGCAGGAAAAGCTAACAAGCTGGATGAGGATGACGTTTAGATCCATAGGGCTGAGAAATAGGGCGATCGCACGGTTGAGCAATCATCTTGACCTAAAAATGAGAAAACTGGGGAGGAGGTTGACAAAATCCTCTCCCCAGTCGAAGGCTAAAATCCTGATTGAAGGGTTTAACGTACCGTTCTGAGGCTATTCACCTTGTCAGCAAATAGTTCCGTAAAGATGCTCATGACAGTACGCTGCCGTACTTTGATGTTAACTGTCACAGACATCCCTGATTGCAGTGCAATTTCTCGACCCCCAACATTAAGTGCCTGTTCCTCTAGCCGAATTTTGGCAGGGAAAGTGTAGAACGGTGTAATTTCAGTTGGAGGCAGTGCGTCTGAGCCGATCCAAATCAGTTCACCTTCGATGTCGCCAAATTCGCTGTAGGGGAAGGAGTCAATTCGGACGTCAACCTCCTGGTTTTCCCCTACAAAGCCGATATCTTGGTTGGTGATGGTGACTTTGGCAATGAGAGAGTCATCCGGCACAATTTTAAGAATGGGTTCAGGAGCACCCTGATTCACCACGCCTTGAATTTGAGTTTGTAGGTCAAAGACAACGCCATCAACCGGGGCGCGAAGCTCCTGATATCTCAGGTTTAGTTCTGTTTGGCTAAGCTGACTGTCGATGTCGGCAATTTGCTTTTCGTTCTCAACGATCGCCTTGTTCAATTCACTGTTGATGGTCGCGATCTGCTTGTCGTTATCTGAGATGCGAGACAACAACTCGGTGCTGGAGACAGCCATTGTGTTTTGAAGCTGTTGTTGAGCCTCAGCTATTGCCAGCTCCAATCGTGCCTTCTCCTGAGCCAACCGATTGACTTCGGCTCGGGCATTGAGTACCTCTTGCTCCTGCCGAGTTTTTTGGAGCCGTCCGATTGCGCCTTCTTCCACGAGAGGCGCAATGTCGCCTAAAATTGCCTGGTCAATGGCTAGACTTTGTTGAGCCGCTGCTAGTTGAATGTCAACCTGGTTATATTCACGCTGACTCTGCAAAAGCTGTAGCTGTGCGGCTGCGGTACGAGAGTCAGCTTCAGCGGCGATCGCCTGAAGTCGTTCCTGCTGCTCAGGAGTCAGGTTAGCACCTGCGCTAGAGCCACGTAACTGTGACCGATATAAATTATTCTCTGCAACCAGAGCAGCCCGATTTTCGGTTAACGACAGAATCTCGGCAGGTAAATCAACGCCTTCATCAGGTGAAGCTTGAGTCGCACCGCTTAGTTGTGCTCGATAAAACCGAACTTCTTGGGCTAGAGAATTGCGAACTTGCTGAAGCGATCGCCGCTGTGCCTCGGCGGCGGTTGGGTCAAGACGTACCAACAGTTCTCCTTTTTCTACCCGCTGCCCATCTTCAACCAAAACCTCCTCAACCACACCGCCAACAGGCACTTCCACTTCCTGCACACTGCCCTGAGGTTCGAGTTTACCCGTTGCTGGCACAGCCTCTTCAATTTTGGCAACGGAAGCCCAGATCACAACGAAGGTTGTGACGCTGACAATTCCCCAAACAATAGCGCGTGACCAAACTGAGGTTTGCTGTAACACGACAGGCTGGTCAAATGCCTCAGTTCGAGTTGCCTGGTTGGTTCCTGAACCGTTTGCTTTTGCTTTAGGTTGAGCCGGAGCCGAGCCATTAGGAGAAGTCAGAGCAAACGACGGCTGAGTTTTAGCTCCGTTGTGTCCGTTGGTGGTGTGAGACTTAGTCATAGGGATTACTGGGTTGCGGTTGGCGGCAGAGTAGGTAAAGGCTGGAGTATGAGGAATAGAAGGTGAAGGGCAGACGATTAAAGCTCAGCTTCTTGCTGTTGATAGAGACAGTAATAGCGTCCTTTCAGTGCCATCAGTTCATCATGGGTGCCCAATTCGACGACCGCCCCTTTATCCATGAGTAGGATGTTGTCGGCATTTTTGATTGTGGTGAGACGGTGGGTAATGAAGAAAACTGTGCGTCCTCGGAAAGCTTCCGCTAGGTTCAGGCAGACTCGACGCTCGGAGTCGTAGTCTAGAGCGCTGGTCGCTTCGTCTAAAATCAGCATGCGTGGGTTTTGCAAGACGGTACGGGCGATCGCAATTCGCTGTCGCTGTCCACCCGATAGTGCCGAGCCCCGTTCTCCGACGCGGGTGTTGTAGCCATTCGGTAGACTCATGATAAATTCGTGGGCAGCGGCAACCTTGGCAGCTTCGATAATTTCTTCGGCTGAGGCATCTGGGCAGGTCAGGGCAATGTTTTCCTGAACCGAGCCGTCAAACAGCAGCGTATCCTGCGGCACGATACCGATTTGCCGTCTGAGCGAGTAAAGTTCCACTTTGCTGATGTCATACCCGTCGATCATGATCCGCCCTGATTCAAGGTCATAGAGGCGAGGTAAGAGTTTCATTAAGGTGCTTTTACCGGAACCGCTCTGCCCGACCACACCGACAAACACGCCTGCTGGAAACTCTACCTTGACGTTGCAAAGCTGGAGCGGACCACTGGGACCAAACCGGAAAGAAACATCATCAAACTCAACCGCTCCCTTGATTGCAGGCATGGGAATGTTCAGGCGATCGACTTCATTCGCTTCGGGAGCTGCATCTACGATGTCGCTTAAGCGTTCCAAAGATAAAGCCGTCTCCTGGAAGTTTTGCCAGAGTTGCGCTAGTCGCAACAGAGGGCTGGTAACGTATCCAGCGATGATGCGGAAAGCAATCAATTGACCGAGGGTGAGTTCTCCCTGAAGGACCAGGTAAGCCCCTACCCACAGCACCAGCAGTCCCGACAGTTGGTTGAGGAAGTTGCTAGTTGATCCGGCAGTAGTTGAAGTGAGGACGGTTTTGAAGCCAGCACTGACGTAACGGGCGTAACGCTGTTGCCACTGCCAGCGCGATCGCAACTCCATATTTTGCGCCTTCACCGTCTGAATGCCTGACACCACCTCCACCAGGTAGGACTGCGTTTCAGCGTTTCGCTCTGCCTTCACCCGAAGCTGCTGCCGAATCAGCGGCGAAGCCACCATCGCCAGCAAGACAAATAGTGGAATGGTTGCCAGCGACACCAGCGACAGCAGCCAGCTGTAGATAAACATGACGACGATGTAAATCACCGAAAAGACGGCATCTAGCACCACCGTTAAAGCCGTTCCGGTAAGGAATTGGCGAATGTTTTCTAGCTCGTTGATCCGAGTTGCCAGTTCACCTACAGGTCGCCGTTCAAAATAACGCAGGGGTAAACGCAGCAAGTGGTCGATGATCTCAGAACCGAGTGTCATGTCGATCCGGTTCGTTGTATCAACAAACAGGTAGGTTCGCAGACTGGTGAGAACTGCCTCAAACACTGCCAAAACTAGCAGGAAGACTCCCAACACCTGAAGCGTATCGACGCTGTTTTGCACGATCACCTTGTCGATGATCACCTGAATCATCAGCGGGTTTGCTAGAGCAAAAAGCTGCACAAAGAAGGAAGCAATAAACACTTCCAGCAGGACTTTACGATGCTTGTAGAGCGAGGGCAAAAACCATTTCAAGCTAAACCGCTGCTGGGGTGTTTGCTTGGTGGGTTTAAGCAGCAGGATCTGACCCTGTTCTCCCCAAGTTTCAGCGAAGTCGCTGGGTTTGCGCCGAATAATGCCAATTTCTGGCACCGCAATCACCAATTCTCGTTCGCTTGCCGCGTAGAGTAGGGCATAACTGTCCTGCCACTGAAATAAGGCTGGGGGTTCGAGACGACCGATCGCACTTGCAGGTGCGGTCACAAGCTGAGCATTCAGCCCCATTAATTCTGCAACTGCGCCACACAGATCGAGTGAAAGACTGCCGGTTCGCTCTACCTGGCTAACCAACACGCGCTGAATCACATCCTTACGGAAAGGAATGTTGAGATGACGGCTGACCATTTGCAGGCAAGCCATCGTACTGTCGAGTGGGCCACGCCCTCGCACAAAAGGATATTTGTCTGGTTGTAAGGGTTTAGTGCTGTTGGAGCGAATGTGGGGGTCCGCTTCTTGCGGACGATCGGGCGCGTACGGAATCTCTAGTTCTTCGGTGATGATGGCTTCGACGTTGATCTCTTGAGGGATGCTAGAGTCAGTTAGCAATTCGTCAAAGTGCTGGAAGCCAACAATCCGTGCGGGTTCAGAACCTGTCACCTCAACGTAAGAGAGGTTGTCTTCGGGTTCAAGACGGCTGCCAATCGGGAAACCTGCGATCGCCCCACCGCCGCTGACTAACCAGAGCCGGTTATTACCCAACTGGCTCCAGGGAGTGATTCCCGGAGGCAAATTAGTCACGGCAGCATCCGGCAATACTTTTAGAGTCAGATCTTTGAGGATGGTATCGCCATTTGCCTGGCGATGCAGTTCTGCCCCGAGTAGGTCAAAGGCTTCAACGGATTGACACTGCGTCTGGAAATAGGCAGCGACGATCGGCTGCTCTTCTATCAGGGCCAGAAAATTTGCAGCAGGTAGTGTCAGGCAAATCGTTTCAACGGAGGCGATCGCCGTCTCACAAGGTACGCCGCGCACCAACCCAACCCAGCCCAGAACTGCTCCAGGCTGCGCCAGTTCCAGTGTGACCGGGCGCTGAGTGCGGGGATCATAGGCTAGTGAACGAGCCTGACCTTGATAGAGAATGGCAACCTGGGCTGGCATCTTATCGCGTACCAGAATTGCCTGCCCCATTCGATAGCGCAGGAGTTGAAACTGGCTCGCCAGTACCCCAAGCTCAAAGGGCGGCAGCTTGTCAAACGGGGTAACGGTCGAGAGAAATTCTTGAACGGAGGTTTTGGTATAAGTCATGGGGCAACAGGAGTTGCGTTATCGCTGGGGGACGAAGAACCGGAGGAAAGGGAACCTAACTGAGCTAGCTGCTCTTGCAGCCAGGTGGTAAAGCATTCGTTCAACAAACGGCGACGCATCGGGTCGTCTAGCTGGGCGGGGATAAATTTCTCTAGCCGGACAATCACTAGCCACTCGCCTACTCGCGTTGGTGCCCACAGTTGACCGGGTTGGCTAACTGAGAGCATTTGGGCAAGCGTTGGGTGAGGCACACTTAGCTCTACCGGTCCGATCATGCCGTCTGTTTGAGCTTCTGGACCTTGTGAGTAATCACGGGCCAATTCGGCAAAGGATTGTTCTCCCTCTAACACTCGAAAGTAAAGCTCTTGAGCGATTCCCAAATCTTGAGTACGAATCAGGGAGTAAATGACTCGGTCAAGCTGTCCTTTACGCGTCAAAAAATAGGATTCTAGCTTTGGACCCCAAGTCGCTTGCTTAAACTTCTCGACCCTCAACCCTCGGGTTGCTAAGGCTTCTAGCTGTTCCTGGGTCATGCCATAACGCCCTAACCACGCTTTTAGCGCTTCTTCAGAATTAATCTGGTTTTGGGCGTAAAACTGTTCGCAAGCAGTGGTCTTCTCTTCGTCAGTGCAGGTGATGCGAGCGATCGCCTGTTCGATGAGAAGTTCCTGAAGAAACTGTGGCAGCATTTGGTAGCCTGCTAACAGCGACAGGAGTTCTTCAGCTTCAATAGAGCGATCCCCAACTTTTAGAACTACAGTCATTTCAGCAAGTCTCTTAGAGGTTTTGTCTTAGAGGGGGTATTCTAGAAATCTTGTTTCAGAGATCTAGGATCAATCTCAGTGCTTAGCTTGCCCAAAAGTTCATTCTGATTCTAAATCAGTGCCTAAAGGCGTTAGGAACACGTTAATAATCTCTACCTAAATTGCTCTTTCAAGCTAGCTGCTGATTAGCGTCTTGTAAGTATGAATAAGTAAGAAGTAGAGATAGCCTTACCTTTTCTAATACTTATTCTGACTATTTCTGACTTTGCTCCAACTACTGGAATTTCGGATGAGCTAGGCTAACCTAATCCTGACTAAACTCAAACACACTAGTTCCTCGTCGTATAAAAAATTGACAATCGCAACAGCTATACCTTAAGCAAACATCCTAAATATTGATTGATGGAGCTGGACAGAGCGAAACGAGCCTATCTGCACGTCAGATGGCTCTCCTGAGAATAGGGCAGATTTGCCTTTCTACCCAGTCCAGTTAATCATCAATTAATCTCATGATTCCGGAAGTTCAATTAACTGCTATAGAATTGATACCTGATTTATCTTGAGGTGCTTATGTCTGCTGTCTCGCCTTTGCCCTCACCTCAGGAAATTGCTGCGGAGGGGCTGAAGCCGGAAGAATACGAGGAAATTGTAGCTCGTCTAGGACGACACCCAAATCGCGCCGAACTGGGCATGTTTGGCGTGATGTGGTCAGAACACTGCTGCTACAAGAACTCACGACCCCTGCTCAAGCAATTTCCGACAGAAGGACCGCGTATCTTGGTTGGTCCAGGTGAGAATGCAGGCGTAGTGGATTTAGGAAATGGACTGCAACTGGCCTTCAAGATCGAATCTCATAACCACCCTTCCGCCGTCGAGCCATTTCAAGGTGCTGCAACGGGGGTTGGCGGCATTCTCCGCGACATTTTTACGATGGGGGCACGTCCGATCGCCATCCTCAACTCACTCCGATTTGGCGATTTGGCAGACAGTAGAACCCGCAGACTCTTTTCAGGTGTGGTTTCGGGTATTGCTCATTATGGCAACTGCGTTGGAGTGCCAACGGTCGGCGGAGAGGTGTATTTTGACCCAGCCTATTCAGGCAATCCGCTCGTCAACGCAATGGCGCTGGGGCTAATGGAAACGGCTGAGATTGTCAAATCGGGTGCGTCGGGCGTTGGTAATCCGGTTCTCTATGTGGGTTCTACAACCGGGCGAGATGGCATGGGTGGAGCCAGCTTTGCCAGTGCTGAATTGAGTGACGAATCTGAAGCAGATCGCCCCGCTGTTCAAGTTGGCGATCCATTTTTGGAAAAATCTCTGATTGAAGCCTGCTTGGAGGCATTTAAGACTGGAGCAGTTGTCGCTGCTCAGGATATGGGTGCGGCTGGAATTACCTGCTCTACTTCAGAGATGGCGGCAAAAGGGGGGGTAGGCATTGAGCTTGACCTCGACCAAATTCCTGTCCGGGAAACGGGAATGGTGCCGTACGAATATTTGCTGTCTGAGTCTCAGGAGCGAATGCTGTTTGTTGCCCATAAAGGGCGAGAGCAGGAGCTAATTGAGATTTTTCAGCGCTGGGGACTCCAAGCTGTTGTGGCTGGAACTGTAATCGCTGAGCCGGTTGTGCGGATTTTGTTTGAAGGGGAGGTCGCAGCTGAAATTCCGGCAACCGCTTTGGCAGACAATACGCCCGTTTACCATCGAGAATTGCTGGCAGAGCCGCCAGATTATGCTCGTCAAGCCTGGATGTGGAGCGAGGCATCACTGCCAGCGTGTTCAATAAAGGGAATTGCAATCGCCAACTCATCCACAGCCCAAAATTCTCTGAGCTGGACTGAAGTGTTATTCCAGCTACTAGAAACGCCCACGATCGCTTCCAAGCGTTGGGTCTACCACCAGTACGATCACCAAGTACAAAACAATACTGTTCTCCTTCCTGGTGGTGCCGATGCTGCCGTTATCCGCATTCGCCCTCAAGAACCGCTAGAAGGGAGCAAAGCGATTCCTGAAAATGGCTCCTCATCCCTCCCCTCTCATCCCTCATCCTCCCAAACTGGTGTTGCTGCAACCGTAGATTGCAATGCCCGCTACGTCTACCTGCACCCCTATGAGGGGGCGAAAGCCGCCGTTGCTGAAGCAGCCCGAAATTTAAGCTGTGTAGGTGCAGAGCCGTTAGCGGTGACCGATAATCTCAACTTTGGTAGTCCTGAGAAGCCCATTGGCTATTGGCAGCTAGCTGAAGCCTGCCGGGGATTAGCCGAAGCCTGCCGCGAATTTGCTACCCCTGTAACCGGAGGAAATGTTTCGCTTTATAACGAAACGCTCGATTCAGAGGGCAAGCCTCAGGCGATTTATCCCACGTCTGTTGTCGGCATGGTAGGGCTCATTCCTGATCTGAGCAAAATTTGTGGACAGGGATGGCAGGCAGAAGGAGATTTGATCTATCTGTTGGGGGTACCTGTGAATTCAGATTCTGGGGTCACTCTGGGTGGTTCGGAATATTTGGCGGCAATTCACAATACCGTTGCAGGGATGCCACCTGCTGTAGATTTTGCGCTGGAGCGGCAGGTACAGACGGCTTGCCGGGAGGGAATTAGTCAGGGGTGGGTGAAGTCAGCCCACGATTGCGCAGAAGGTGGGTTGGCGATCGCCCTTGCTGAGTCTTGCATCAGCGGTCGTCTTGGAGCCGACGTTCGCCTGTCTGTTGGTGATGCTGAAACTCTCCATCGCTGGGATACCCTGCTGTTTGGAGAAGGTGGCGCGAGAATTGTGATTTCTGTTTCAGCGATTCACAAAGCAGAGTGGGAATCCTATTTAACCAAGAACTTGGATCAGAATTGGCAGCAAATTGGGCAAGTCAGCGGAACAACTCTCCAGGTAATGGCGGACGGTTCCAACTTAATCAACGCTAGGATTGAGGAGATGGGCGATCGCTGGCTCAATGCTATCGAGCGGCGTTTAACCACCTGATCAGCTTCAGTAAAGGCTTCCGGGCAACGCAGCATGAAAGTTTTCATTTACTGGTAATGCAGACCTCCGGCATTGAGCTGGAAGAATCTTGGTGGGTAGAGTGTCAACGATACATACATTTCAACCCTTTTCTGCATCAATGTAAGCCCAACGAAACAGATATGAATGGTTAACTAAAAGCGGTTTACGTTACCGTTAATCTATGGGATTGTTAAGGAAACGTTAATTTGTAAACATTAATCCACTTCTTTACTACCGTGGGTAGTTACATCTCGTAGCATTTATTTAGTATTCAACAAAATTCGCTAACTCAACCAGGAGCCAAATCCTCGCATGATGCCTAATCCTGCTGATCGTCCATCTTCGGGTGAAGATTCTGACTTGTCCCTTGCTACTTCCGCTGGTTTGACCCGACCAGACAAACCAGAAGAAGCCTGTGGCGTGTTTGGGGTTTATGCACCTGGTGAAGATGTTGCGAAGTTGACTTACTTTGGGCTGTACGCGCTCCAGCATCGTGGACAAGAATCTGCTGGAATTGCCACGTTTGAAGGCGATCGTGTGCATCTGCATAAGGATATGGGACTGGTTTCTCAAGTATTTAACGAAACCACTCTGGGCGATTTGCCTGGCGATTTAGCTGTAGGGCATACTCGCTACTCCACGACTGGCTCTAGTCGAGTTGTGAATGCTCAACCCGCCGTGGTAGAGACTCGGCTGGGTTCATTGGCGCTGGCTCATAACGGTAATTTGGTCAATACACCAGCCCTGCGAGAAGAGTTGCTGAGATCTAAGTTCAACCTGATCACCACGACCGACTCAGAAATGATTGCCTTTGCGATCGCTGAAGAGGTTAACGCGGGCAAAGATTGGCTAGAAGGCTCAATTAGTGCTTTTAACCGCTGTCAGGGAGCATTTAGCTTGGCGATCGCTACTCCAGACGGCATCATGGGTGTGCGCGACCCCAACGGCATTCGTCCACTGGTTATTGGCACCCTGAATGATCCTGAATCAGAGGCTCCTCAACGCTATGTTTTGTCTTCAGAAACCTGTGGGCTAGACATTATTGGCGCAGAATATTTGCGTGACGTTGAGCCAGGGGAACTAGTGTGGATCACCGAGCAAGGGCTAGCTTCTTTCCATTGGGCACCTAAGGTCAAGCGTAAGCTATGCATTTTTGAAATGATTTACTTTGCTCGCCCTGATAGCGTCGTAAATGATGAAAGCCTTTACAGCTATCGGTTGCGGTTGGGTAAACAACTGGCGATCGAATCTCCTGCTGATGTCGATATGATCCTGGGAGTGCCTGACTCTGGAATTCCGGCGGCGATCGGTTTTTCACAAGAATCCAAGATTCCCTACGCAGAAGGATTAATCAAAAACCGCTACGTCGGAAGAACCTTCATTCAGCCCACCCAGAGTATGAGAGAGTCTGGCATTCGGATGAAGCTGAATCCGCTCAAGGATGTGTTAGTCGGTAAGCGAATTCTAATCGTGGATGATTCGCTCGTTCGGGGTACCACTAGCCGCAAAATTGTGAAAGCGTTGCGTGAAGCTGGGGCGATCGAAGTTCACATGCGAATTTCTTCCCCACCCGTGACTCATCCTTGCTTTTATGGCATCGATACAGATAGCCAGGATCAATTGATTGCTGCAACCAAATCAGTAGAGGAAATTCGTGAGCAGATTGGTGTAGATTCCCTAGCCTATCTGACCTGGGATGGAATGTTAGAAGCGACCGAGCAAGACAAGGAAAGCTTTTGCTCAGCTTGCTTTACAGGTGACTATCCCGTGCAGATTCCAGAGATGGTCAAGCGATCGAAGTTGATGCTAGAGAAGAATGTTCCGGCAGAGCAGCCTGTTTTGCCTGAGAAAGCAATTCCGGCTTCAACTTCGGTGTAGGGCAGCTTTTGCATTACCGCTGTAGCCGTACAGGTTAGGACAAAGAAGGGAGGGCACCCCGCTGCGCGGGGTGCCCTCCCTTCTTTGTAAGTGGGTATGACTGGCACTATAAAAAAGGGACAACATTACATTTAGATGTTGTCCCTACAAAAATAACCCTACGTTGAAGCGTCTCTAAGAAGGAACGCTGGCTAAAATCGGCTCCATGTGAATCGGCGCACCAGGTGCGTACATCTTGGCCACATAATCGGCAATCATGCGATCGGTGTTAAACACAGGTGCATTTGTGCGGATTGAGGCTTTCATCATCTGTACCCAGCCATGCGGAACGCCGTTCTCATCCTGGTCATAGTAGAGCGGTACGATTTCCTGCTCCATCAGCTGATACAGAGATTCAGAATCGATTTGATCCTGCAAATCTTGGTCGCTGGTGTGAGCGTCTTCGCCGATCGCCCATCCATTAATGCCCTTACCGTTTGCGTCTACCTGGTAGCCTTCACACCACCAGCCGTCTAACACGCTGCAATTGATGCCGCCGTTAAAGCAAACTTTCTGACCGCTGGTGCCTGATGCTTCTAGTGGACGACGAGGATTGTTTAGCCAGACATCGACTCCCTGTACCAGCTTTTGGGCGGTGAAGATATCGTAGTCTTCCACAAACGCAACTCGGTTTTGCAAGGCAGGATGTTTGCACCATTCCATCAGTCGTTGAATGATGCGTTTGCCTTCCTCATCAGCAGGATGTGCCTTGCCCGAAAAGACAATTTGAATGGGGCGCTCTGGGTTGCCAAATAGGCGAATTGCCCGCTCAAAGTCGCGCAGTAGTAAGGCTCCACGCTTGTAGGGGCTAAATCGACGGGCAAAGCCAATTGTCAGTACTTTGGGATCAAGTAGTTGATCGGTTGCCTGAATCAGTCCCTGATCTTCACCCCGTAGCTGTCGCGCATGTTTGATTTTGAAACGGGTATGGGCAACCAGACGGTCTTTGAGAATCTGGTGGCGATGCCACAGTTCCTCATCCGGCACCTGATCTACCTTTGCCCACATTTGTGGGTCGACGACATGGCTAGACCAGTCCTCTCCCATGTATTGGGCGTAAAGGTCAGCCAGCAAGGGGGCTGTCCAGGTGCGCGCATGAACGCCGTTTGTGATGTGACCAATTGGAACTTTGTCTTCAGGGCGATCGGGATAGAGAATCGTCCACATCTTGCGCGATACCTGACCATGCAATTCGCTTACGCCATTGGCAGCACGGGTCAGACGCAGTGCTAGAACGGTCATGCCAAACGGTTCCCAAGGATCGCCTAAGCGCCGTGCGCCCAGTGCCAGGAACTGTTCACGGGAAAGCCCTAGTTCTTGCCAGTAGTGAGCAAAGTAGGAATCGATCAGGTCAGCAGAGAATACGTCATGCCCCGCAGGAACGGGCGTATGAGTGGTGAAGATGGAGCGATCGCGTACCGACGCTTCTACGTCGTAGAAAGATTTGCCTGTGCGCTGAATCTCCAGCTTTGCCACTTCCAGCAAGCAAAAAGCAGCGTGTCCTTCATTCAAGTGATAAACCGAAGGCTCGATTCCCAGAGCTTGTAGTGCCCGGACACCGCCGATCCCCAGTAGCACTTCTTGAGCGATCCGGGTTTCCTGGTTGCCACCATAGAGGTGTCCAGTAAGCCAGCGATCAATCGGATCATTGTCTTCTCGGTCGGTATCTAACAGGTAAAGGCTGACGCGCCCCACCTGCACCCGCCAAATTTGCGCTCTAACGAGTCGCTGGCGAACCTGTAGCTCAATCGTGATGGCTGATCCCTGGTCATTGAGCATTAGCTCCAGGGGCAGTTTCTCAAACTGGTTATCTACGTAATAGTCTTCCTGCCAACCGCTGCGGCTCAGCCGTTGCCGAAAGTAGCCCTGACGATAAAGTAGCCCTAATCCTACCAGTGGTACGCCCAGGTCAGCGGCTGATTTGAGGTGATCCCCAGCCAGAATGCCTAGACCGCCTGAGTAGATGGGCAGCGACTCATGCAGCCCAAACTCGGCGCAAAAATAGGCTACGGGATGTTCTTGAGAAATCTGGGGCGCGACTCGATTAGCCCAGGTGTTGCGCTCTGACATGTATTGGTCAAGCTGAGCAGCCAGGGTTTGCAGTCGCTTGAGATAGGTAGGGTCTTCAGCAACTTGGGTGAGGCGATCGTAGGAAACGGTTTCTAGCAGAGCAACGGGGTTATGACCGCAACGCTGCCATTCCTCTGGGTCGATGTTTTGAAATAGGGAGATTCGATCGCTTGTCCAGCTCCACCAATAGTTGTAAGCCAAATCCGCTAAGCGTTTGAGGGGAAGCGGTAATCTTGCGCCTAATCTGTTAGCAGGCGTTACAGAACTGTCGTTCACCATATCTTTTTTGCTCTCAATACTCTCTGTGCTTCGTTAGACTTCTCTCATCAAAACCGGATTGTGTGAGTCACGCTGGTTGTTTGGCACGACTTGAACTAGTTTTGCGATCGCCAAGTAACCTGATTTATTTAGCGCTGAATTAAAACCCTGATGAGTCAAAACGCACTGTAATGAAGTCTACCTACAGGCTGACAGGATTTTGCTTAAAAAGAGGTTTTTTTTACACTCTTTACGGTTTTGCAGACTACAAACTGACTTGATCCTGAATTACTTTTTCAATGTGCAAAGTTTTGAACGCTTTTTTTAACTAATCATTACTCAAGCTGAAGGGCAGGCTACAAGGGGCAGAAAGTAGGTTGGTGTCCTTCAATTTACTTGAGGCTATAGTTAGGTTTTATACTTTAAAGCTTTGGGTGTATGACACAACCCAACTTGCATCTTGCTAAGCAGGGGAATGAGCAGGCGATCGCCACTTTCATTGAAAAAGTGCTTCGGACTGAAGCGATCGCCACAAAAGTAAGCCTGACGGATGGCTGTCTGCGAATCATGCTAGAGGCGGCTGAGATTCCTGATCAGACGACTTGTCTCAAACAGATCTATCGCGCCTTGCTGCATTTACAGATTCCGCTGGTCAAGTCAGTTCAGGTTTATGCCTGCCAGCAAGACCAGCTTCCGGTGTGGGCTGACCAGTGTTCTGCCAATCGGCTAGGTCTGCTCAAGGGATTAGCAAAACAGGGCGATGAAGAGGCGATCGCCGTTCTTCTCAGCCGTGCTTTAGCTCACCAAACGGTTGAAATCAAAGCTCAGCTACAAAATGCTCATCTATCCGTTTATTTAAGTTCTGACCAAACTCCCAATCAAAGAGCCGCAGTAACGCTGGTTGAGCGAGAATTAGCCGGATTCAGCACAAATTTGATTGCAGACATTCAGGTTTTTGGAAAACGGACTGAATCAGATTCTCCAGGCTGGACTGAGGAGTTTTCGCGGCAGGTACCCACGGAGGGAGTAGTCAATCCGCCCACAACAGAAGCGATCCCCGTTTCAAATCTGCTCAAGTCCAGGGCTGGTCAGCCCCTTTCTGCTCAACAGCCTGCCCAACCCCCGATGGAGTGGACGTTCAAGTTTAACTATCTAAAGCTGGGGTTCGTTTCAGCTCTGGCATTCCATGGGCTGTTTAGCGCTTCAGACTACACGGTTGATGGCTTTCTGATAGCTAACAACGGCATCATGATGTTTCTGCATGGGGTCAACCTGATTTTTCATGAAGCGGGGCACGTTCTGTTCAGTCCCTTTGGGCGGTTCATCTACGTTTTAGGGGGATCGCTGATGCAGATTTTGGTACCTGCGGGCATCTGCGGCTATTTTTTCTACACCCAACAACGCTATGCCAGTGCGATCGCACTTTGCTGGGCTGGAGAAAATTTCTGGGATGTCTCCATCTACATCAAAGACGCTCAAGATCGAGTTTTGCCGCTGCTGGGCGGTGAAATCAGCTATCACGACTGGCACTACCTGCTGTTGCACACGAGTTCCTTGGCTAAAGCGCAGCCTTTCGGCAACTTTGTTTACACCATCGGTACTCTGATCTACGCCTTTGCGGTTTTTGCTGGGGTTTACTATGCCCAGATTGATCAAAAGGCTGAGACGGCATCTGAGAAATAACCTTGGGATCATCTCTTCTACTTTGCTTGGTTCCTGCCCCCAGAGCGTCCTATAGTGGAGTTGCTGCTAATTCTTAAACAATCGTGAAACCGATTACTCTGCTTGGCTCCACTGGCTCTATCGGCACCCAAACCCTGGATATTGTGGCTGAATATCCCGATCAGTTTCAGATTGTCGGATTGGCAGCCAGACGTAATGTTGAACTGCTGGCTCAGCAAATTCGTCAGTTTCGTCCCCAAATTGCAGCGATTTGTGACACCGCTCAGTTGGGCGCTTTGCAGGAGGCGATCGCCGATCTTGATTACAAACCGATTCTGCTGGCAGGCGAAGCCGGTGTAACTGAAGTCGCTCGCTACGGCAACTCAGAAGCCGTTGTGACCGGAATTGTTGGCTGTGCTGGACTTTTACCAACAATTGCCGCGATCGAAGCTGGAAAAGATATTGCCTTGGCTAACAAAGAAACCCTGATCGCAGGTGGTCCGGTCGTTCTGCCACTGGTTGAGAAACACGGGATCAAGCTGTTGCCTGCCGATTCAGAGCATTCTGCAATCTTTCAATGCCTGCAAGGAGTTCCGGCAGGAGGGTTGCGGCGAATTCTGCTAACTGCCTCTGGCGGTGCGTTTCGAGATTTGCCTGTGGAAAAGTTGGCAACTGTTAAAGTTGCTGATGCGCTAAAGCACCCTAACTGGACAATGGGGCAAAAGATTACCATTGACTCCGCCACCCTGATGAATAAGGGATTGGAGGTGATTGAGGCACATTTTCTGTTTGGGCTGGATTATGACCACATTGAGATTGTGATCCATCCGCAAAGTATCATTCACTCACTGATTGAGCTAGAAGATACATCCGTGCTGGCACAGCTTGGTTTGCCTGACATGCGGTTGCCCTTACTGTATGCCCTTTCTTACCCAGAGCGAGTTTCGACGGATTGGGAACGATTGGATCTGGTCAAAGCTGGGAATCTGACATTTCGAGAGCCTGACCATCAGAAATATCCCTGTATGCGGTTGGCGTATGCAGCAGGTCGAGCCGGGGGATCAATGCCTGCCGTTCTCAATGCTGCAAATGAACAGGCTGTTGCGCTGTTTTTAGAGGAAAGAATTCAGTTTCTCGATATTCCTCGGCTAATTGAGCAGGTGTGCGATCGCCATCAATCTGACAATCACGCTTCTCCTTCCCTGGAGGACATCATTGCGGCTGACCAGTGGGCCAGGCAGGCGGTGTTGGAGTTTTGCCAGAAACTGGATAAGGGCGATCGGGCGATCGCCGTTTAGACCTAATTCTATTAAGCTCTGCAAACATCTTCTGAGATGTTTGAGCGTTGAAGCTCTACTCAATTAACCCAGCAGGGGGCGTGATCTCAATTCGTCTCTGCTGCAAATCCACGACAGGCACAATTTCCTCAACAAATGGAATCAGCTTTTTAGAGCCGGATTCACTGAGCTCTACTTCTAACAAATCATTGCCTGCCGCAAATACGTCTACAACGGTGCCAACCAAAACCTGAGTCGCCTGGTCAAAAACCTCTAGACCCAACAGATCGGAGACGTGGAATTCACCCTCTTCTAAAGGGGGGCGATCGCTCTCTGGCACCAGCAGGCGGCAATTTTTTAGTGCTTCAGCCTGGGTGCGATCGCTAACTCCCTCAAACCGCAGCACATACAGCCCTTTACCGTTGAGATAGCGTCCTGACAATAGCTCAATTTGCTCTGGCTCTGTTGCCTCTGGTCGTAGCAGCCAGCGCAGCCCAGGTACCTCAAATCGCTCTGGAAAATCTGAGTTTGGGTAAACCCGAACTTCCCCTTTTAATCCTTGTACGCCAACAATTTTACCGACTTCCAACCAGCTTGTATCAGCCATCAACCCACCACCAAATTAGCCACCCGCTTACTTGATTGTAGGCTCGACTGCCGATAGGTTTGCTCTGTCACCTCTGCTAGTCGTTGCATGGCTGTTACCAGTTCTTGATCGGTGGCAGTTAGGCTGATGCGGAAGCATTGCTGCGTATGGCTCCAATCCTCCCGAATGCCTGGGAAGAAGGGGCTACCTGGAACGACTAAAACACCCTTTTGCTTCAGCAGTTCGTAAAATTCCCAATCGGTGATGGGCAAATCTTGGAGCCAGAGCCAACCAAAAATCGAGCCTTCGCCGCGATGCAAAAACCAGGGCACATCAGGCATTACGTCTTGTAGAGTTGACTCCAGGACGGCAAACTTTGCCTGATAGTGAGGACGAATCACTCGTGTTGAGATGTCTGCCAGTTGTCCAGAGCGAATTGCGTGAGCGGCGATCGCCTGTCCATAGCGTGAAGAATGCAAACAAAGATTGGTTTGAAAAGACTCTAACGCCTGAATCACCTGCTCATCGCCCAGCGCGATTCCGAGCCTTTCTCCGGGTAGACCTGCCTTTGACAAACTAGTGCAGTGAACAATATTGTCGCCAAAGATGGGAGTCATCTCTGTAAAGTTAAGCGATGGGAAAGGTGGCGCATAGGCAGAATCAACCAGTACAGGGACATTATAGGTACTAGCCATTGCCGCAATTCGTCTCACCTCATCGTCTGACAACACATTGCCTGTTGGGTTACACGGGCGCGAAAACAGCACGAATCCGGTCTTTTCGTTGATTTCTAGTTGGCTAAAGTCAGGGCGATATTTAAACCAATGCCCCTTTGCATCCATCTCAATGGCTGGCTTGTAAGCTTTTACCGCTTCTGGTGTGAGCGAGATGCCGCCATATCCGGTGTAGTCAGGACTCAGCGGCAAAACCATTTGCTTAAGTTCGCCGTCAGTAGTGTAGCCGCCCAGTGCATTCGCAGCGTAGAAGTAGAGGGCTTGACTACCGGGGGTGATGAGAATGTTGCGATCGCTCAAATTCAGCCCAAACCGCTGATTAAAATCTTGGAGTACTGCCTCAATTAAAGGACGGTAGCCCTGGCTTGCACCATAGCGACAGACCACTTCCCCATATTCCGCACTACTCAAAAGCTTGGCAGTGCAATCGCGCCACATCTGCTCAACCTCCGGCAAAATTACCGGATTGCCAGCGCTCAAATTAATAAAATCCTTGCCTGCCCGGGTTGCCTCGACGATATCCTTCATCACGGCGCGAACGCCGCTCAGGTGAGACATCTGATTGCCAAATCGGGTAAGGGCAGGCTTCATAGGAAGTTAGGACTAAAAGCTAGGGGGATGCAAATGGGTGCTGTGCAAAAATGCTGTGCAGATTTACAGGCAAGAATAGTAAGGAAAGTCTAAGCCCCATTCTCAAAAATCGCAACTTTAAAGCGGTGTAGTGCTGCTCACCGAAGCTATACCAATTCTCAGTTTCGAGCGGCGGAACTAGCCCTACACAACCTGTTGAGACGGCAGGCAAAATGAAGAGAAAAGAGTAAACATAGTGGAAAAAAATATGCCAGGACGCTTAAATATCACCATTGTTTGTTTGCATATCAGTGCAGCTCTTTATGTACTGCTAGGAATTGGCTTGGGATTTTTCTTTGCTTTCGTTTCAGTACAATCCATAGCACCTGACCCTTCCCTAACATCCGTGCAGCCTTTGGGAATTTTTCTGGGTGTGTTTACCTTGATTTTTTCTTTATTGCTTGCAGTAGGGGTAGAAGTGGTCGTTTGGGGTTTGAGAAAACTCAAGTACTGGGCTTGGATTGCTGGTATCGTCATTTGTGCCCTGTATATTACAAGCGCTTTTGTAGTTTTGGGTGGATTAGGGCTGTGGGGCTTGCTCGATTCAGAAACTCAGGCCGCTTTCCGTGCTGCCAAACAATAGCGCAGGCTTAGGAAACCGCAGTGTTGCGACTTCGGGTAATTTCTACTGCGATTTTGCCGTCAAAGTCTGGAATTGGTGCAGTTACTTTGGTGACCCGCACTCGAACTTGCTCAACGCCTGATTCTAGAATCAGCGTGGCGATCGCCCCTGCTAGTTTCTCAATCAGGGCAAATCTCTCGGTTTTGATCAACTTTTGAACTTCAAGGACGGCTGAGCGGTAATCGTAAGTGTCTTCAATGCGATCGCTCTCCGCCGCCTTCGTCAAGTCAAACCACACCGTCAGGTCAACTTCAAACCACTGCCCCAATACTTGCTCTTCGGGCAGCAGTCCAATATGCCCAAATGCCCTAATACCAGTTACTTGAATAGAGTCCATCATTAAGCTACGCCGCGATTCATAAAAATGGCAACTTCAAAGGATTACTTGACCCGTTCGGCTCAAAGGCTATGTTGGGCTGCGCTGCTACATGACGCTGACTGAGTAAGCACGAATAGCTGCGTCTACAGTCGCAATCGTCAAACCATTCTGTAATGCCTGACAGATTAACATCCTATCAAACGGATCACGATGTAATGGCGGTAGGTTAGCCAGTTGCGCCACACTGCTTTCGTCGAGAGCAAGACCTGACTGCCTGACAAATCTTTCTTAATTGCTGATGGGACAAAGCTTACAAACCAGGGAGCGAATTCGACAAAACCAAATTTGGTCATCATAGTCGTGCTTTGCTTTGAGAGAA
>JACJOC010000016.1 GCA_014695345.1 Cyanobacteria bacterium FACHB-471 | reverse complement strand
AGGTATGACTCTTGCGACAATCCTGCAATTCTTACCGTGTGTGAGAGGGGAGGGACTCGCTTTCGAGCCGTGTGATGAGCTGCGCCATGTCTTGCACGAGCAAATCCGCCTTGCCGACCAGAAAGCGGCGGAACTGGCTCAAAGCCGAAAGGTTCTAGAGAGTTTTCTGTACGAGATTGAGAAAGACTGAAGGGGTGCCTACACCGTCTGGCTGGTTAAGTTTTTAATTCAAAACTGCAGCGGTGTTGTTCAGTTCAGACCTCCGCAAGGTTTAGCTGTAGGCTGCTAATAAATTACTGCACCGGAAAAATAACTCGCTGGCGCTCGTCATTTTTCGGTGAGTAACGCGTTACCCCGACCCGTTCGTGCCGTTGTCATCGGCTTCCCCAACGTCGGCAAATCTGCCCTGATCAACCGTCTGCTCAACAAACGAGTTGTCGAAAGTGCCCGTCGCCCCGGTGTCACCCGTCAACTCCGCTGGATTCGCATCTCCGAGCAGCTTGACCTGCTCGACGCGCCCGGTGTCTTGCCCTCGTTGCTCAAGGATCAGGAAGCAGCACTGAAGCTTGCCATTTGTGATGACATTGGCGAAGCTGCCCATGACAATCAGCGGGTTGCCGCAGCGCTCATCGATCTGCTGAAGCACCTGCAAGCTAAAACTCCTGAAGCCGTACCAGGAAATCCGCTTTTGGATCGCTATAGCCTTGACCCCGCTCACCTGACCGGAGAAAGCTATCTTGCAGCGCTAGCCGATTCTCGTCATCAGGGTGATATAGAGCGTACTGCCCGGCAAATGTTAAACGATTTCCGTAAGGGGATACTGGGGGCGATCGCTCTGGAGATGCCGCTCTAAAATTCTAAGTAAAGAGCCAAAACTCAATTGAGGGAGGCTTTACGTTTTCTCTCAGCGCGGTGAGTTAGCGTCTTCAAGTATGCTTCAGCTTCATCAAGTAAGGCTTGACTGTCGTGCTGCAACGATTGCTCATCTTGTTGCATATCTTGCAGTTCAATTAAGCCCTCATTTAGTCGCTCATTCAGAGCAGCAGCTTTTTCATCTTCTTGTTTCCAGCGTCTTTCTGCAGCAGCAACTTCAGATTGCAACTCATCGACTTTGGCAGTCTGAGTTCTCGCTTGTAGAAAATGGAGTACTTGCATCCATGATGCTGCTTTACGTAAGTCTAAGGAATTGAACTCCTTGAACTTACGTTTAAGCGCTTGAGTGGTGTCAACTTGAGCTAACACATAGACTTGTTGTTTCAGTTCAGCAATTTTCACGGCTGATTACGGCTTTCCAACTCTTGAACGTAAGCTTCCAGTTCTTTGACGCGAGTTTCTAGCTCTACAATACGACGCTGTTTGCGATTGTTGCTGGCAGTGAGTCCACCGACTCGTCCACGCATCTGATAAGAGAGAGCTTTTGAGGCTTCGGATTCAGCAATTTTGCGCTCTAGCTCCTCCTGAAAAGAGATATTGCGTTCCTCCAAAAGTTCGAGGCTGAGTTTCTGCGATTCGACCTGCTTTAGCGCTAGTGCGTTTTCCTGCTCAAGCTGCTGAATTCGGCTATTGCCTAACTTGAGCGCATCCATTAAACGCTGGATCAGGCTACGGTCTTTATGCCTTCCTCTCTGTAGCTCAGTAATTTCGTCTTTGCTCTGTTTGTAGCCCTGTTCGAGCCGTTGAATTTTCTGTTCACGGACTCTAGCCCTTTGTTGTTGAACCAGCGTGGTACACGCGCTTTTGATAATCCAGTATGCAACTTCTCGATCAGATTCGTCTAAAGCTTTAAACTCTGCTGAATTAAGCAGTTCATCATAATTGGTTGCTTCATGCCGCAGCTCGGCTACTTTGACGTATCCTATCTTAGATAGCGGTTTAGCGTTAACAATACAGGCTTTGTCATTCCAGTACTGTGCTAACTCTGATTCTCTGTAATCCACTGGTTGCTCTACCTCGAAAACATGAATAAATTTAGGTTTGTTCTCTAAAACTCTTTGATTAAAAGTATGGTTGCCAGGAGCAGCTAACCTCCACTAAGCGCCTCTATCAAATCATCTTTTTTCATTTTGCTAAGACCAGCAATTCCTCGTTTCTTAGCGATCTTCTTGAGATCGGCAGTTGTCATAGTTTTGAGAATGGCAATGTCAGTGATTGTGTCTGGCATTGGCTGAGGTGTGAGATAGAACACTTGCTTTAAAGCGTCAAGTTTTTTGCCTTTAGTAATGCCACACTTTAAACTAGTAATTGGATCGAAGGTCTTCCAATACTGACGCGGAGCTTCATCAATTCGGTTAGTTGCTAAAGGAAGTTTAACCGTTTTGAGCAGGCTTCCTGGTTGCTCGATTAAGTATTGCAGTGCTGCCATAATCTCATCTCTAGAAGCTTTAGAGAGATTAATTTTTGGTATCTCTTCACCAGCAAGCACCTTGGTAATTTCAGTAGTTTCATCACTATCGTCAGCAATAATACACCAAACTCGATCTAAGCCAGCTTCTTCTGCCACGGCGTAAATGAACGAGTTGCCAACAACCTTATATTTATCCTCATCAATCTCTTTAACAATAACTGGAATCCAGTTGCGTTTACCATTTTGGTTAAGGAGATGGGCTGTAGCTTTAATGAGAAATTCAGGTGCGTCAGTGCCTACATCTGGATCAATCTCATCCAGATATAGGTGCATCAGATTACCAATATCACTGAGGCTGCTCATTGTAAAAAATACTCCTTAACTAAATTTTTGTAATAATCATGAGCTGCTCTATCTCGATAGACCGCAGGAGTACGAGAGAACGCGGAACTTGCTATATTAGCGTAACTTGGTATTTGAGGAATATGGAGATCTCGCCTCGCATTAGTATATCTAGGGTAGAAGTAAGGCATTAAATTAAATCCATCTTTTTTAGCTGCCTTGATGAGATTGTTAATTTCCTGTTGAGCCGCAGCCAATTGAGGAGGTGTGATTTTTTCTCCATTAAAAAAGATTGGTAATGGAACAGGACTACCATCACCTTTTTTAGCTTGTACCTCAGGAATAAACTTCTTGATTGCGGTTGCTGCATTCTCTAAAGAGAAGAGATTGTTATGCTTGGTTGGAATAAGAACAACATCAGATGCGTAAACTGCAAGCTGGCTAAAAACTCGCCAATTCGGTGGTGAGTCTATCAGGATGTAATCATATTCCTGTCTAGCAAGTTCTAGTTTCCGGTAAAGCGTATGCCGCTTCAAACGATTACGTAAGAGGTTTTCAGGCGCATCTGCTAATTCTTGATCAGCAGGAAGTACATCAAATCTTAGCTCTGATTTTAATTTTTTCAGGGGAAAGGTGTAATGACATACAGCACTTTTAATGTCTGATTCTTTCTCGGTCAAAGCTTGAAAGACACTGCTATTACTTAACGATAATCCTAACGAACTTGTTAAATCCTGTTGATTCGGATCAAAATCTATCGCCAAAACCTTCTTTCCTAAAAAAGTTAGGATGGCTGCCAAATTTACCGTAGTAGTGGTCTTTCCTACTCCTCCTTTATTGTTATAGACTGCAATAGTCAGAGCTTTAGTTGGTCTTTCGATTTTTTTGCGAATTGAGGCAATAACCTGATCAACATTTTCGGGATCAATCGAGAGACATTGTGTTGCAGGATAAATGACTCTGCCATGTTTCCGAAATAATTGAATATGGCAGGAGTTAGTAATAATACCCCACTGTGCTGTTTTACAGTTAGGTCCGAGCAAATAACCCTTCAGTTGATTGACTGTTTTTTGATACTGGGCTGCATCTTCAGAAAGGTTAATATCTCTGCCCTTTAACTCCAGTAGGAGATGAGGGTTAGATTTTGTATATAGGAAAATATCATCTCCTATAGTTTTCCTGGCTGCTTTATCAACGCTCTTTCCATCGCCAGTATTATACTCGGGATGAATTTCACCGGATTGAAATCCTAGCGCCCGCAATAATTGAGTTGCAAAAAGCTGATCAACTATAGGCTCTTGTGCATTTTCGGGAAGGCTTTGCAGAGCAGAGCGAAGACTAATAGCTGTCATAGTCATGTTGTGAACATCTTCCAGCAGTATCCAACTTCAGTGTGCCCGACTGGGGACAATTCTCTACTCTGAATAAGGCTTATTTATCCGGATAATTACATACCCCTCACATGCTTTTTATGTTGGAACGCGAGTTCGCTGTCAAGCTCTCAAATAGAGTGATTGAGGTCACATCTTGAATGTGATTACTATCTATAGCCCTGGCTTGAATGAATGCGTGAGTCAACGTGTTCAAGCTACTTAACGATCGCTCCTCTGTTTGACTAAGCTCAGCAACAAGCTGAGTAGTTTCGATGACTGGCTGAGCTATGTTTAAATCAAGTTCAGTAGACTCTAAGCAAACTGGTTAAGGTTTAGAACTTCGTTCAGTAGATTTAAAGACTAGTCGAGCAAGCTAAAAGACTAGCTGAGTAGTTTCTAAGATTAATCGAGCAAGTTAAAAGACTAGTTGAGCAGTGTTTGAAACTAGTCGAGCAGGCTAAAAGACTAGCTGAGTAGTGATTGCACCTACTCGACCCAGTTCAAACACAACTCAACCTCTCTACACAGTGCCTGAAGCGGAGGTTTTGTCTGATTTAGGACGGCGATTGCCCATTGCCTTAAATCTCTCGCCCAGTTGGTCAGCTACGCTTTTCAATCCGGGGGTATGTTTTGCGGCTGTTTTCACATAGTCATAAACTAGTAAACTGCTCGCCATCGACTCGCTTCCTACTGCTACTAGCGTATCGTCTACCTTTTCTGTCAATTGTTCTAACAGACTCAAGATTTCAGTCAGCGCCACCATCAGCTGATAATCTTTGGCAAACTCTGCAATGTCAAAGTTGGCAGGCACGATTTCTGAGTTGTTCTGCGTCACGCTCAAGCTGTTGTTGACAAACGCTAGACTTTTGTCGCCCATCTTAAAGCGTTTACGCCGCTCGTCTGTTGTGAGGTTAACTAAGAACGGCATGTTGGTTTGAATGGTTGCGATCGCCGTTTTAATTTCCTTGAGTTTTTCGTCTGTAAGCGTAGCGCTAATGTTCTGATAAGGCATGAATAGGCTCCCTTTCAATCAAAGTAATGGGTAAACGTGCGGCGTGGTTCTAGCCTGAAAGCACGCCAAGCTACCCGTTTAGAGTTCCCATTAACAACAATTTGGAACAGCGCTATGATTTTCAGCTTTACCTTAAAAGCTTTAGATGAGGGAGAAAAAGTGAAAAGGACATAGACGTCAAAGAATCTGGAATTTCGCCCTTTAAGTTATCCATCGATTTAACAGAATAATTCGGTAGGTGCGTAACATCTTCCAAATTTCGGAAGCCGTTAACGTGGATAGGAGCAGGTACTAGAATATCTAAATACTGTTCTAGTACGATCGCCTTTCAGCACTACTCATCCACTCGTCAACCTCTATGAAATTCCAACCTCAGCCAGACCGCGTTCTGATTTTTGATACCACTCTACGTGATGGGGAGCAGTCTCCGGGTGCAACTCTGAACGTGGAAGAGAAGCTAACAATCGCTCGTCAACTGGCGCGACTGGGGGTAGACATTATTGAAGCAGGGTTTCCGTTTGCCAGTCCGGGCGACTTCGAAGCGGTAAACCGAATTGCTGAAAACGTTGGAACGGAGGACGGTCCGGTGATTTGCGGCTTGGCTAGAGCAACGCGCAGCGACATTGAAACGGCAGCAAAAGCGCTTCAGCCTGCGGTGCATCGTCGGATTCATACGTTTATTGCTACGTCTGACATTCACCTGGAGTTTAAGCTGAAGAAATCGCGCAAAGAGGTGCTGGAAATTGCGCCAGAAATGGTTGCCTATGCCAAATCATTTGTGGATGATGTAGAGTTTTCACCCGAAGATGCGGGTCGCTCTGACCCGGAGTTTTTGTATGAAGTGCTGGAACGGGCGATCGCCGCTGGTGCAACCACAATTAACATCCCCGATACGGTGGGCTACACGATGCCATCAGAGTTTGGGGCGCTAATCAAAGGCATCAAGGAAAACGTTCCAAATATTGACCAGGCGATTATTTCTGTTCATGGGCATGACGACCTGGGCGTAGCGGTTGCCAGTTTCCTGGAAGCGGTCAAGAATGGGGCGCGGCAGCTTGAATGCACGATTAACGGCATTGGCGAACGGGCAGGCAACGCCGCACTAGAAGAATTGGTAATGGCGATGCATGTGCGGCGGCAGTACTTTAACCCATTCCTGGGTCGTCCGGCGGATTCTGAAGCCCCACTGACGAATATTGATACTCGCCAAATCTACAAGACTTCCCGGTTAGTTTCTAACCTGACAGGAATGTTGGTGCAGCCGAATAAGGCGATCGTCGGTGCAAATGCTTTTGCTCATGAGTCGGGCATTCACCAGGATGGCGTGTTAAAGCACAAGCTCACCTACGAAATCATGGACGCTCAGTCAATCGGGCTGACGGATAACCAGATTGTTTTGGGTAAGCATTCGGGACGCAACGCCTTCCGCACTCGTCTAAAGGAGTTGGGCTTTGAACTGGCAGATCAGGAGCTAAACAAAGCCTTCCTGCGGTTTAAGGAGTTAGGCGACAAGAAGAAAGAAGTCACCGACTGGGATCTAGAGGCAATCGTGAATGACGAGATCCAGCAGTCGCCAGAGATGTTTCGGCTGGAGCGGGTGCAGGTTTCCTGTGGCGACCATGCCTGCCCGACTGCGACGGTGTCCCTTCGCACTCCCGATGGCCAAGAGTTAACCGATGCGGCGATCGGCACGGGACCAGTCGATGCAGTGTACAAGGCAATTAACCGCGTGGTTGAGATTCCGAATGAGCTAATTGAGTTTTCGGTGCAGTCGGTCACGGCTGGGATTGATGCGATCGGGGAAGTGACGATTCGGCTCCGGTATGAGGGACGGCTCTTTTCGGGGCATGCAGCCAACACGGATATCATTGTCGCCTCAGCTCAGGCTTACATGAATGCGCTTAATCGCCTCTATGGGGCGTTACAGCACGGCAACTCGTTGCATCCTCAGCATGGCGAAGTGGAGGCACTGCGTTAATTCTAGGCTACGTACAGCTTGATATCGTTGCTAGAAATTTAGAGCTCTTGCGTGAATGGTAGCGTGGCGGAGTTGCGCTACCACTCACGCAGAAAAAAGTGATTCATGCAGGAGTCCTATGGAGCAGAATTGGAGATTAATTAGATGACGCAAGGACAGCGAATTGCAATCGTGACTGGCGCAAATCGTGGCATTGGACTGGAAGTTGTACGCCAGCTTGCTCACAAAGGCATGACCGTGATCTTAGGGTCGCGTGATTTAGAGAAAGGAACAGCGGCAGCAGCAAAACTAGCAGATGAAGGACTCCAGGTAATTCCTCGCCATCTAGATGTTACCGATCCTGACAGTATTGCCCAGCTTGCAACTCAGGTAGAGCAGGAGTTTGGGCGATTGGATGTGTTAGTTAACAACGCAGGCATCCTATACGACACTTGGCAGCAAGCGAGTAACGCAAACCTTGATACAGTGCAGGAGGCGATCGCCACCAACACCTTTGGACCCTGGCAAATGTGTAAAGCATTTGTGCCATTGCTGCGTCGGAGTCAGCAGGGTCGGATCGTCAACGTTTCTAGTGAAGCGGGGTCTCTCACTAGCATGGGTAGCACTGCGCCAGCTTACAGCGTTTCTAAAACTGCACTCAATGCCTTCACTCGCACCCTAGCGGCTGAGCTAAAAGGCTCTGGAATTTTGGTCAACTCAATCTGTCCGGGTTGGGTCGCGACTGATATGGGTGGCGCAGGCGGACGACCCGTTGAAGATGGCGCTGCAAGTATAGTTTGGGGGGTAATGCTGCCTGACAATGGACCTACAGGTGGGTTCTTTCGCGATGGTAAGCCCTTGCCTTGGTGACGGTGTGAGGCGATCGCTGACCAATGGAGCTTGATTAATTATCCATCGAAAGATTCTGCCTCATCTCCTCACCCACAGCCCGAATAGCTGGATCTGGATTTTGCAATAGTGCAGCTGACACCGTTTCTTGATCGGTTTGGCTACGGTTTTGACTCAGCTTGTACTTTCCTTCTAGACCAGTCACCGTCATCTCAAAGCCAACAATGCCATTCATCATGCCCTGCCGATAGCCATCTGATAAGCCATGCCAGTGAGATTTGTAGTCCGCCTCATAGGTGTCTATCATCTCATCGATCATCTGGTCCATTGATTCGGGTGAATGGTTGAGTGTAATAACTTTGGGAATACCATAAGCATGAACTGCAATATAGTTCCAGGTTGGGACATTCTCATGTTTTTCGTACAGAGCAGGAGAGATATAAGCGTGCGCTCCAGTAAAGATAGCTAGCGATTCAACTGTTTCAAAGGCTTGCCATTGGGGATTCGGCTTTGCTAGATGACCAATGAGTTGAATTACATCTTCCTGCACCTTAACCACAAGAGGAACATGTGAAGCATAAGGTACACCCTCTACAATCGATACCAACGTGGCAAAACTGTTGGCTCTCATGAAAGCAACCAGTTTATCGACATTGTCTTCTTGAAAAGCGGTAGGTCTATACATAACGGTTGGTTTTCAGATGGAAATGGTACTACACAAGACTTTGTTATCTCTAATCACATCGCCATAGTCTAATCGTTTTGTCGCTACTGCAAGTGGCGAGTAATTTTCCATCAGGGCTAAACGCAATTCCATTAATCCAACTTGAGTGACCGCTAAGCTGTTGGGGTTGAGTTCCGCTGTAAACGTTCCAGATTTTGATCGTGTGGTTTTCACTGGCGCTAGCGAGAGTTTGTCCATCAGGGCTAATGCAGGCTGGATGCGGGCAATTGGGCTGATCCACAAGGGCGCGAAAGTGTTGTCCACTCCAAAAGTTCCATAGTTTAATCTCACAGTCCCAACCGCCTGTTGCGAGAAAGCGACTGTTGGGGCTAAAGCTGATCGAGTTAATGGTATTAGCGTAGCCGCGCAGAGTACGAAGTTCTTGCCTGTTGGCAATGTCCCAGAGCTTAACGGTTTTGTCAAAACTGCTGCTGGCAAGAATTTTACCATTGGGGCTGAAAGCAATAAAATTCACCAGTCCATTATGTCCCTGTAGAATGTGTGGACTGTGGTGGTCGCCCACTCGCCACAGCTTTATCGTCTTATCAGAACTGCCGCTGGCGATCACGTTCCCGTCAGGGCTAAAGGCGATCGCATTCGACACAAACGGATACTCATTAAAACTCTGAAGTGACTTGCCCGTCTGTAAGTCCCACAGTTTTACACTTTTATCCCAACTGCCCGTGGCAAAGGTTTTTCCATCGGGGCTACAAGCAACCGAGGAAATTAGATTAGAGTGTCCCGAGAACCAGCCCGGATAGTGAGTGCGAAATTCCTTCCCCGTGGAGGTGTGCCACAGTTTGATCAAGTTATCGCCACCGCCACTGATTAAAATTTGTCCGTCAGGGCTAAAGGCGATCGCATACACTTTTCCTTCATGCCCTTTGAGCGTGCGAACACAGCGCCAGTTTCCTTGAATTGTCGTAGGAAGCGTCTTAGATGCAGATTCAGCAAGGCTGAGCAGTTGTCCGGGAGCAGGCGCAGCAGAATCACTATTGAGCGCAAGCAATACTTCTCTGGGCGATCGCCACCTCTCTTTAAGAGAATTTTGCACCATTTTGTCGAGGATAGCAGCGAGGCGATCGCTCACCGCCTGATCTATCAAATATTGTCGCCAAACCCAGGCATCTTCACTCACATCAAATAGGTCAAAAGGCGACATCTGTGTGAGCAAATGCAAACAGGTGACGCCCAGACTGTAAACATCGCTGGCAAAAATCGCCTTACCTCGTGTCTGCTCCGGTGCTGTGTATTCAGCGCTGCCGATCACCGTTCCTGTTCTCTCCAAGGCAGTTGCAGTAGCGTACTTGGCTGCGCCAAAATCAACCAGTACTAGCCTATTATCTCGACGACGAATGATATTTTCCGGCTTAATGTCTCGGTGAATTACGCCACCCCGGTGAACAAATTGCAGTACGGGCAGCAAATCTTGCAGCAAGTTTGTAATTTGTGGTTCTGAGAAGGGACCGTGTTCTGCCAGTTCATCAGCCAACGTTTGCCCTTCTACAAATTCTTGAATAATGTACTGCCGCTGGTCTTGCTCCAGGTAGGCATACAGTTTTGGAATCTGCGGATGCTCTAGCTGCTCTAGTCGTGCTGCTTCGCGCTCAAACAGTTCTGCCGCTTTGGGTGCGTTTGCCTCACCCGCAGGGTGAAACTGCTTAACCACACACGTGGCAGACTGAGTTTCTGTTGTGCTGTACTCATCTTCAGCCAAAAAGGTTTTGCCAAACCCACCTTGACCAATTAGCCGAATTGCCCGATAGCGATCGCCCAGCAGTAACTCCGTTCCGCAATTCTGACAAAACCTGGCATCTACTGAGTTTTCAGGCTTTGGGCAATGAGGATTTAAGCAATGACTCATAACGGCGATCGGTAGCAGCGTTCAATCCTAACTTCACCCATTTATAGCGAATCTGACTGATAGCTGGCGTAGTGGGGCGATCGCTTACCTACAAGCAATTAGGTCTACATGTTTATGGCAGATTCAATTGAACCTGGTACTTGTTGAATCTGCTCCTGGTTAACCATCAAATTTGTAACCGCTCTGATAGAGTTTGGACCGATCGCTAAAACGGCTACTCCCTTCTCTTTGAGCCGGTCTACCAATACTTGAGCTGAAATGGTTGGTGTATGAAACACCACAATGTTGGTTTGAACCTCTTCAGGAGCAATTTCAATCCCCTCAAGTTGAGCCAATCCTTCTGCCAAAATTTTGGCGTGAATGTGATCGTCCTGCAATCGTTCTCGATGATGTTTCAATGCATACAACGCTCCTGCTGCCAGTATTCCGGCTTGGCGCATTGCTCCACCAAACATTTTGCGGAAGCGGCGCGATCGCTCAATAAATTCTCTAGAGCCCGCCAAAGCAGAACCAATTGGCGCGCCTAACCCTTTAGAAAAACAGACGCTTACCGTATCAAAGGGTTGAGCATACTCTGCTTCAGAAATACCTGTGGCAACACAAGCGTTCCAAAGCCTTGCTCCGTCTAAATGAAGTTTAAGTTCCCGCTCCTGGCATACTTGAGCGATCGCCTGTATCTCAGAGAGTGGATAAATCCGTCCACCGCTACGATTGTGAGTGTTTTCTAGACAAACCAACTTGGTTCGTGGGAAATGCTCATCAGTAGGACGTAAAACTTTTGTTAAATCGCTAGCCGTAAAAATCCCGTGATTGCCTGGGATCAAGCGACACATGACACCCGACAAAGCGGCAGGTGCGCCTCCTTCGTAGTAGTAAATGTGAGCTTGCGATTCTAGAATGACTTCATCTCCAGGCTCTGTGTGGGCACGCAAAGCAATCTGGTTTGTCATGGTGCCAGAAGGCATGAAAACAGCTGCCTCTTTACCCACAAGCTGCGCTACATAACTCTCCAGCGCTTTCACGGTTGGATCGTCACCCAGCACGTCATCGCCTACTTGAGCATGGGCGATCGCCTCTCGCATTGCTGGCGTGGGTTGAGTCACCGTATCGCTTCTGAGATCAATCATCATTAGTTTTTAGGGGTTCACTGCTGCTGGCGACGTGAAAAGAACTGGAAGGCAGCAAAGGCAATTCCAATGATACAAAATGAAAATACGGTTGTGACGGTTCCCAGGGCGTAAAGTGCTGGAGTCGTTACATTGGTGGTCATGCCAAAGATTTCCAGGGGCAGTGTGTTCCTGCCGCCAGAGATTAACGAGGTGCGGGTAAATTCGTCATAGGACAGTGTGAAGCCGAACAAAGCAACTCCGATCAAGCTGGGCGCAATTAGCGGCAAAATTACTTCTTTGAATGCCTGCCACTCACTTGCGCCAAGATCTCGTGCGGCTTCTTCATAGGACAGGTTAAAGCGATTGAACACACCGATCATGATTAGGAAAGCAAAGGGCAGCGTCCAGGTGAGATGTCCTGCCAAACCAGAGGAATACCAGTTAGTTTCGATTCCTAGCAAGCTAAAAGCGATACCAATACCCAGGGAAACCAGAACACTAGGAACGATCAGGCTAGAGATGGTGAGATAAAAGATGACGCGCGAGCCGGGGAAGCGACGACGGAAGGCTAAACCTGCCATCAACCCAATTAAGACGGTAAGTGCCATGACCAGCAGTCCCAGCAGGAGCGATCGCTGAAAGGCTGCGCCAAAGTCACCAATCCGCTGCTGTTGAAGAAATAAAGATTTGATCCAGTAAAAGCCAAAACTGCGGACGGGGAAAGTGAGTGCTCCATTTTGCCCCTGAAGTGACAGGGTGAAAATAGCGAACATCGGACCGTACATGAACAGGACGAATAGGGCAAAGAAGGCAGCGAGAATGTAGAAAGTGGGCGATCGCTTTTTCAGTCCCATAACTACAGCTCCTTACGAATATCAATGGTGCGAAGAATCCCAAAAATGATTGCTAATGTCACGATGAGTAAAATTACCGCATTGGCGGCGGCTAAGGGATATTGCAAACTGCCAATCTGGTTACGAATCAGGTAACCCACGGAAGCTGCCTGTCCGCCACTCATCAGCCGCACGGTGACAAACTCACCCATTGTCAGAGTCACTACAAAGATAGAACCGATCGCAATTCCAGGTAATGACAGTGGCAAAATCACCTCTTTGAATACTTGAAAGCCTGACGCACCCGCATCTTCTGCCGCTGCGATCAGGTTGCGGTCAATTCGCATCAGACTGTTGAAGATGGGCACGATCATAAACAAGGTATAGAGATGCACCATCGCCAACACCACAGCAAAATCTGAGAACAGGAAAATATCGATCGGCTGTTGAGTTAAACCGATGCCAATCAACAGTTTATTCAGTAATCCTTCCCGCCCCAGAAAAGGAATCCAGGAGATCATACGAATGATATTGGATGTCCAAAAAGGGATGGTGCAAACTAAAAATAGGATGATTTGCCAGCGCAAACTGTCAATATAAAACGCCAGAAAGTAGGCAACTGGGAAGCCAATAATCAGCGTGAAAAACCAAACCAGTCCAACAAATTTGAAGGTGTTGAGATAGGTGGCTAAGGAAACCTGTGAGGTAAAGATATTGCGATAGTTATCTAACGTGAATCCGGGAGTCATGGAATAGCCCGTAAATTCCCAGAAGCTAACGATGAAGATAGTGGCGATCGGAAATACCAGAAACAGGAGAAACACCAGGGTTTGTGGTGTAACTAGAAGATAAGGCTCAACGGATTTCCAGCTTTTGAACATAAAGATTTTTTGAATAAATATATTTTTGAGCTGAACTCGCTTCCAGGCGTGGCTGGCGATGTCAATAAAGACTGCCTCGTGAAATAGATAGTCGTAGGATGTGCTAGCGGTAGCGTAACGCATCAAGTCTTATAAGCACGGTGCGTTCGACTTTGCCTAACACACCTTACACCTGATCTGATTTTGTAAGTTGGGTTTTGCTTTGCTTCACCCAACCTACGTCCGGATTCACGAATAACCAGTAACCTCTTACGCCGCTACAAACTCATTCCACTTTTGAACGAGGTAGGTTTGCTCATCCATTGTGGAGTTCCAGACGACAACGTTGCCCATGCGATCGTCAAAGGAACCGCCATCGCGCACGGCTCCAGCGGATTCTAGCTTGGTACCAAAGGGATCGATCATGTCTTCGGCAGCGGCTTTACCTTCATACCAGAAGTCCCATTCTGCTTGTGACATAAACTTTTTGGCGTTTTCAGGCACAGCGCTGTAGTAGCCTTGCCGCCCTAGGAAGGCACCAACCCAGCCGTCTAACATCCAGTTGATGTATTCATAGGCAGCATCCAACTCAATCCCAGAGAGGTTTTTGGAAAGCCCAATGCCGCCCCCCCAGGCACGATAGCCTTCTTTTAAGGGTGCGTAAATACATTCAATTCCCTGCGCTTTTACCGCAGTAACGGCAGGCGACCACATGGATTGCAGCACCACTTCACCCGATGACATCAGGTTAACGGACTCATCAAAGGTTTTCCAAAAGGCACGGAATTGCCCAGCCCGTTTTTGCTCAATCAGAATTTGGGTGATTTGATCTAATTCTTCACGAGTCATGTTGCCTTTGTCACCAAAGGTCATGAGTCCTAGCGCTTCCACCACCATTGCTGCGTCCATAATGCCAATGGAGGGAATATCTAGAATTGATGTTTTGCCGCGAAATTCTTCGTTGAACAGTTCCCCCCAACTAGTGATTTCACGCCCAACCAGGTCAGGACGATATCCTAGTGTGTCGGCATTGTACTGGAAGGGGATTAGCGTCGCCCAATTAGTCGGTTCAGGCGCAAATTCGGTAGATTCCTGGTCAGGGAGAAACATAACTCGGTGTGGCGCAGTTCCCTGAGAAGAGTTGACCTTTGCCCCGTTGTACAGTTCTCCCGTAGTAAAGATAGGAACAATTTTGTCGAAGGCAGAGATACGGGTAACATCGACCGGCTGAAGATTTCCTGAGGGAACAACTAAAGGCAGGCTAAAATATTCGCCGTCAAACACGTCGTACTGTCCCGGCTGAGTAATCGCGATCTGGTTATTTTCTTCGGTACTTAGTGCCCGCATCTCTAACTTAAAGCCCAGATCTTCCTCAGCCTTTTGGCGAATTTCGTTAATTTGAGACACACCCGTACCAATGAAGCGCAAGGTGACATCTTTAATTTGATTGGTGTTAACGGTGGGTCCAGGAGCCGGGTTGTTGGGGGTGCCACGCGCACATTGAGTCGCTGTAACCATTGCCCCAGCTGCCAGTCCGGTTCTCAAAAGCTGACGACGAGTAATTTTTGCCATAGTTTTCCTGATCTAAGGGGCGATCGCCAATGATTCAATTCAACCGAGAAAATTGCATTCTCAAACGGGACTGCACTCCAGGATGTATCGAACATCACAAATGCAAACTGACGGTACTAGTGGGGTAAGAAAATGCAGTCCTCGGTTGACCAACCGAGAACCACCGATTCTCCCTCCTGGAGCGGTTGAGACATCCAGTCTTGAGTACGGACTTTGTATAGCGCTTCTTCTCCTGTCGCTTCTAACAACAGGGAAACTCGCGTGACGTATCCGGTAAATTCCACAGCCGCAACTCGCACAGAGATTTGGTTAGAAGCGTGTGAATCAGGGGTGTGAGGCTTTAGCACCATTCGATCGGCTCGCACCGAGCAGGCAGCCGTCATACCTACATCTGCGGCTTGTCCGTGACAGAGGAATGTACCTAGCCCATCTACCTCAAGCTGAATTAGAGCAGCATTTGTGTCGGGTGTGACGTGTGTGACTTTGCCCACAAAAATATTGTTGTCTCCGACAAACCGAGCAACAAAGCGAGAAGCCGGAGCGCTGAAGATCTCGGCAGGAGTGCCAATCTGGTCAATGTGACCGTGATCCATTACGACAATCTGGTCTGCCAGGGAAAAAGCTTCATCCTGAGCGTGAGTCACCTGAATGAAGGTCATGCCAAACTGCCGCTGAAGCTTGCGGAGTTCGCTTCTGGTTTTGACGCGCAGGGATTCATCTAGAGCGCTGAGCGGTTCATCTAACAGCAAGACTTGGGGGCGAGTCACCAAGGCTCTGGCGAGGGCAACGCGCTGCTGCTGTCCGCCGCTGAGCATGGTGGGCTTGCGATCGCCAAACTTACTCAGCCCCACCACTTCCAACATTTCGTTCACACGCTGGGCGCGATCGCTCACCTTCACGCCGCGCATCTTCAGCCCAAATTCCACATTCTGCCACACCGTCTTGTGCGGGAACAGGGCATAGTTTTGAAACACCATTGCCGTGTTGCGTTTGGCAGGCGGCAGGTCATTCACACGGCGATCGCCGATGATCACATCGCCACTGGTCGCCTCCTCATGACCCGCAATCATCCGCAGCGTGGTAGTTTTGCCACAGCCACTTGGCCCCAGCAGGCAGCAATAGGAACCCGCAGGAATGTCCAGGTTAATGTTTTCGACCGCGACAAAGGAGCCATACTTTTTGGTGAGCGATCGCAGCATCACCCCCTCAGCATGGACAGGAGCCACATACGGAGTGCTAACTGTCTGCGCTTGTTGCGTCGTTCCTGTGATCATGTTGCTACCCGAAGCGTTCACTTAACTAGTCATTAAACGGCTTCTACGGTAGCGAATTGTCTTTTTAGCTACATTAATTAATCCCAAGCTTGAAATAGCAGTTACGGAGAAGGGGGAGGAACGATTGCTAAGCTGACTTGGTTTCTAGTGAAGCTAGCTTCACTGCTAACTAGCCTAGCTTCGTCACTAGCTAGCCTAGCTTCATCACTAACTAGGCTAACTTCACCACTGACTGGGCCAGCTTCACCGCTGACTAAGCTAGCTTCGCTACTGATTAGGCTGACTTTATCGCTGACTAGCCTAGCTTCATCACTAACTAGGCTGACTTCACTCTGGGCTAAGTCAGCTAGCTAAAAAATTAGGCTGGCTTCACTACGATTGAAGCCAGCCTAGTAGACGATGCTAGTGGGAAGCTGTCTTAGCTAGAAGTGGTAGAAGACGATCGCCCTCGTCCAGACTGTTGAGTAAACCGTTGCCCCATTGCCTCTACAAGGTTATCTAATCCGGCAACTGTCCCGTTCGCTTTAGCATAGCGGTAGACTTCTAGGGCAGCCGAGTATGCTTCGCCGCCTGCTGCGACCGCTGTATCATCAATCAACTCTTGCAACTGAGTCAGTGCCAAAAGCATAGGTTGCAGAGCTTCAAACAATTCCAGGTCGTGACGCATTTCTTCGAGGTCAAAAGAGCGGGGCAGAAATTCAGGATTTTGCGCTGCAATCTCTAGCGCCTTGCGGGTAAAAGCACGATTGCGATCGCCTAACCTGACGGTGGCGCGGCGTTCTTCTGGACTCATCGGAATCAAAAAGGATAGCTTCTGGCGAATGGTGGCGATCGCTGTCATCACCTCTTGTTGTTCCTCAGCAGACAGGTTAACGCTAACTCGGTTGGTAGGCATAAAGATGCTCCCAGATAAATTACCTGTTTAGGATGCCCGGAGGTTAGTCAACAGCAACGATCAACCTTCCAGCCGAGGCAAACACAGCTTCTTAAGCAGGTGCGTATTCCGTATAATGCTTAACTTTCCTCACCCAAAGCTTCCAGGGAGGAATTCCTCGTTACCAAGCTGGAGCTTGGTTAACGAGGAGTTATAAATTTCCATTAACGGAGTTCAGTGGTAACTAACCAGCCCAATACCAAACCTACAAATGCAATTCCGATTAGGATGAAGAATGTTTGCAACTTGCTGAAGGCTTTCAACAGATCTTCTCCAGCTACAGCTACAGCCACAGCCATAACCCAAGCTCCAGCCCCAGCCATAACCCCAGCCATAACCCCATTCCCAACCACAGCCATAGCCCCGATCCAAACCACAGCCCAAGTCCAGATTACAGCCCAAGCCCAAATTACACTCCAGATCAAAGACGGAGCAAAAGTGAGCGAAAGGATGCTACCTATAGTGATATATCCTAGCAACACTACTGTTAGCGCTCTCCACGGAATTGATTCTGCTTCTCTTCGCGGGGACACCTTGGATAGCGGTTCAATTGGCGGTTGAGGTTGAGAAGCTGAGGATTGCTGCCATGCTGTGCGATTTGTTTCTGGAGAAGTAGATTGCTTTGAATCGTCTTTTTGGGACCTGTTTTCCTGCTCATCTGATTTTGGAGCAAAAAAGAACTCCCGCTTGTAGGTTGGATCAACAGGCGGTGGAGATGTTGACTGTTGTGGGCTTTGCCCTGTCTCTCGCTTGTAAGTGGAATTAGTAGATGGTTGTGATTCTTGCGTTGCTTGACGATTTGGCTCATCTGATGGATCAGGGGTAGATTTGGTATGACGCTTGACCGCAATCCTCTGCAACGCTTTAACTGCATCTGCATCTTGCCCTGATGCAGCCGCTAAGACTCGAATCCATAGCTGTTCTGCTAAATCCCAATTCTCATCGGTTTGAGCATGATATGCATCATTCTTTAACGTTGCGATATCGGCTAGGCTAGCGTGTTGAGGCATCAGGATCAGGTGCAATCGCCTCAGAGGTTCAACAATTGTGTAAGGAGTTTGCCTGACCCGATCCCTATATCGGTTGACCAAACTAGGAACTCGATTCTCTAAATACTGATTCAATCGCTCTACGGTTGCACATCTACCTTGAATTCCCAGTCCTTCAATTAAGGCACAGGTGAAAGCTCCCTGTTCAATCGCTTCCAGTTCATAGGAATACTGGTCGGGACTGCAAGAGAAGATGCTGATTACTCCCGTTTGGCGGGCTTCTGCTTCGGTTTGTCTGCCGATACCTTCCCCACTTTTCCTACCACCGTTGCGGCAGGCATCCAAAATCAGAACAACATTATCGGCTCCACAACTCCGCAGGTAGTTGGTGATGAGATAGGTAGGAATACCTGTATTCTCAACATCTTCCGGGTCGCCATCCAGAGGCATCAGATAATCTTGCTCATGGTGCCGAATTCCATGTCCGCTGAAGAAGAACCAAAAGTTGTCGCCATCTTTCATGAAGGGCGTTGCAAAGATTTCGCGTAAGACCCGCAACAGATTTGCTCGAAAGGGCTTAGTAGATTTGCCATTGACGGGGGGAGAATCGGCAGTAAACAGGAAGATGCGATCGAATTTTGCTTCACTGATCAGGAACTCACCCATCATCTCTGCATCCCGCTTGGCGTACTTGAGCGGCTGCAAAAATTCGTATTCGTTAATACCAATGACGATTGCCCAGTTACTTACCATCTACTTTGCCGCATTCGATCGCGTGAACTTAAGCGTAATCGCTCCTTTCCCAGCCGCTTTGCCTCCTGCCACTAATTTAACTTCCCCTTCCCCACTAATTTCAACCGAAAGCTCTACCTCATCTAGTCTCATATCAGACTCAGAGCCAATCTGCTGGTCTACCTGCTTGAATAAACGCCCAATCAGATGCAAGAACTGGTTCATGTTTTGCTCTAGCTGGGAGACAGGTAATCTGACTTCTTTAAGGCAAGAAATGCGCTTACGAACTTCTTCACCCCATCCTCTTTGACCTTCAACGGGTGCAGAGGATGGATCTGTATCCTCAGTCACAAGCACAATGTAATCTTCTGGCATAAGTTGTTGGGGCTGGAGGGCTGAACTGATAATAGCTTTTAGCACAACGTAAAACTAGGCTAAGCTATGAAGCCCGGTTCCCTCTTTTATCGTTTGTTTCAGCGATCGCCTGGATTACTCAAGCATTGGTGGATTAGGAATTGTTAACCTGTTCAAAACTCCTTGAACTTGCGCGGTATAACAACCTGGTTAGAGTATTTGCCAGCAATAAAATCAGGAGTAGAAAATGGGTGAGGTGCTGATTAAAGGCGGGCGAATTGTTACAGCGGTAGATAATTATGTTGCCGATATCTTAGTGAAGGATGGGCAAATTGAGGCGATCGCCAGACATCTCCCCAACTCCGACGCTGAGGTTCACAATGCATCAGGGTTGATGGTGTTACCTGGTGGGGTAGATGTTCACACTCACATGGAATTTCCTCTCGGACCAGCGGAAACTTGCGACACGTTTGAGACGGGGACGCGATCGGCCGCTTTTGGTGGCACCACCACAATCATTGACTTCGCTCTCCAAAAACAGGGAGAAACGCCCAAACAGGCACTCGATCGCCGCCTTGCCTTAGCCGAACCGCAAGCTTGCGTAGACTATGGTTTTCACATCATCCTCACCGAAGTTACTCCCGAATCGCTGAGCGAACTGCCCGATCTGATCAATCAGGATGGTGTGTCCAGCTTCAAGATGTTTATGGCGTATCCCGGTGTGCTGATGGTGGATGACGCAGGCATCTTTAGAACGATGCGAAAGGTGGGCACTCACGGCGGCATGGTAAATTTACACGCTGAGAATGGGGGTGTGATTCAAGTGTTAATTGAGGAAGCACTGGCGCAGGGCAACACTTCACCCAAATATCACGCTCTCACTCGACCCTCAATTATGGAAGGGGAAGCTTCTCATCGGGCAATTCGACTGGCAGAACTGGCAGAGATTCCAGTTTATCTGGTGCATCTGTCAGCAAAAGAAGCACTAGATGCGGTAGTGGAAGCCCGCGATCGCGGCATTTCTGCCTTTGCGGAAACCTGTCCTCACTACTTATTTCTCACCATTGAAGAGTACGATCGCCCCGACTTTGATGGCGCAAAATATGTAATGACTCCTCCTTTGCGCGATCACACCTGCCAACATGCGCTGTGGCGTGGGCTAAAGTTCGATGACCTGCAAATTGTCTCTACCGATCACTGTCCGTTTTGCTTCAGTGAACGTCCGTTTGGTATCCATCGCTCCAAACAGTTAGGACAAGGTGATTTCTCCCAAATTCCGAATGGCGCACCGGGAGTAGAGTTTCGTGTTCCACTACTCTATGACGGTGGTGTAGGTGGCGGCAAAATTTCACTCAATCGCTTTGTTCAGCTTACGTCTACCGCACCTGCCAAGATGTTTGGGCTATTCCCACAAAAGGGAGCGATCGCTGTTGGTAGTGATGCCGATCTCGTACTGTTTGATCCACAAAAACCTCATATTCTCAGCGCTAGCACTCACCATTCCAACGTAGATTACTCACTGTTTGAAGGGAGACAGGTAACGGGCAAAGTTGAGAAGGTGTTTCTCAGAGGTGAATTAGTTGTGGATGGCGATCGCTGGCTGGGGAAACCGGGCAACGGTCGATATCAAAAGCGATCTGCTTCGGGTCGGGTAATTTGATTGGAGTTCTCATGGCAACTTATTTAATCACAGGTGCAAATCGAGGCATTGGTTACGAATACTGCCGTCAACTGCAAGCACGGGGCGATCGCGTCATTGCCATCTGTCGCAATGCTTCTGAGAAATTGCAGCAGTTAGGAGTACAAGTTGAGGAAGAAATTGATATTACCTCAGATGAGTCTGTAGCAGGTTTACGCACTCGCTTAGGTGATACGGCGATCGACGTGCTGATCAACAACGCTGGTATTATCAAGCGTGTCACCTTAGAAAACCTGGACTTTAACAGCATTCGAGAACAGTTTGAGGTGAATGCTCTGGGTGCATTACGAGTAACCAGTGTGCTACTTCCACTTCTCAAATCAGGCTCCAAGATTATCTTGATGACAAGCCGCATGGGATCGATTGATGATAACACCTCTGGCAGTTCCTACGGCTATCGCATGTCAAAGGTGGCGTTGTCGATGGCAGGCAAGTCCCTGTCCCACGATCTCAAACCGCGAGGAATTGCCGTCGCAATTCTGCATCCCGGTTTAGTGCAAACTCGCATGACGAACTTTACAACGGGCGGCATTACTCCAGAAGAGTCTGTCAAGGGCTTGCTGCGACGGATCGACGAGTTGACATTAGAGAACACTGGCACCTTCTGGCACGCAAATGGCGAGGTGTTGCCCTGGTAATTTGATAGTACGGTGGTAGTACGTTCATTTGTATTGCAGAATGTTCCGTATGATGGGCAGTGTTTGCCTGTCCTCAATACACGCAAATTCTATTCGGGTGAGGAAGGCCCATCTTGCTGGTACGTTATGGCAATTATTTCTTCTAAACAGCCTGAACCCAACCGTCGCCACAAGGCGGAACCCTTAGAGACGACAACCACCTTACTGAAGCCAGAGGTTGATGTAGATGAGTTGGGGAAACAGGAGGAAAGCCTGCGTCCCCAAAAGCTGGCAGACTACATTGGGCAGAAAGCGCTGAAGGAAGTGCTTGATATCGCCATCCGAGCCGCCCAAGCCCGCAAAGAAACTCTAGATCATCTATTGCTCTACGGCCCACCTGGATTAGGAAAAACAACCATGTCGCTGATCTTGGCGGCAGAAATGGGCGTTGGCTGCAAAATCACGACAGCCCCAGCACTGGAACGGCCACGCGACATTGTCGGACTGCTGGTCAATCTTCAGCCCGGTGACATTCTGTTTATTGACGAAATCCATCGGTTGCCCAGAATGACCGAGGAAATCCTCTATCCAGCAATGGAGGACTATCGCATTGATATCACCATTGGCAAAGGGCAAAGTGCCCGCACGCGCAGCCTACCGCTACAAAGGTTTACGCTGGTTGGCGCAACGACTCGCGTAGGGGCACTGACTTCTCCTTTGCGCGATCGCTTCGGCTTAGTCCAACGGTTGCGCTTTTATGAATTGGACGAACTCACCCTAATCGTGCAACGCACCGCCGAAATTCTCAAAACTCCAATCGATCCCGACGGTGCAATGGAGATCGCCCGTCGCGCCAGAGGCACCCCTCGTATTGCCAATCGCTTGCTCAAACGAGTGCGTGACTATGTTGAGGTAAAAAATACAGGAGCCGCGATTAGTGAGGCGATCGCTGCCGAAGCCCTGGAGCTATTTAACGTAGACCCTTGCGGACTCGACTGGACCGATCGCCGAATGCTAACCGTAATGATCGAAAACTTTGGTGGTGGACCAGTTGGGCTAGACACCCTTGCCGCTTCCACTGGTGAAGATGCCCAAACCATTGAGGAAGTCTACGAACCCTACCTGCTGCAAATCGGTTACCTTCAGCGCACTCCCAGAGGACGCATCGCTACTACCGCCGCCTGGAAACACCTGGGCTATCAGCCTCCTGAAAGCCAGCTTTCACTGCTAACTTAAAATTTATATCTTGAAGGAGGCAGACTAACTGCGATCGAATAGCGATCGCAGCCTAATTTTACTCGATACATAGAACGGAACCTGGTAATGCTCCGCCAGCAGCCAAGCCACCAGCAGCAGGTGAATAAAAAGTGTACACCCTACCCAAACTGTGGGAAACCACGCCCACCGACTGCCGGGTAAGGGGGGGAAAGTGTAGGCAGATAGCCAGACAATCGACGGTGGCATCAACGCTACAGCAATTCCGACCAGCCAGATCACCAGCGTCAGGTTTAGCTCATCCCGATGGGCAACCTGCCAGGTCCGCCCCGTCCAGCGCCAGGACATCGGTTGAGAGCTATCTACCACCTGAACAGTCTGACTTTCCAGATTGGCAGTAAAAATGTGGCGACAGAAACTACAGGCAAAAGCATCCATCAGCGTTAGCTCAGTAATCTGCCCATGCCGACAGACTGGACAGAGATATGTCCCTTGATAGCTAAGCTGAGTGTTTTCAGTTGCTTCAGGCGATCGCAGCGTATCGCTCTTAGCCTTGCGCTCTGGGAATTGCTTCGTCATACCAACCTATGAACCTTCACGCCCACATTTTTGCCTTTGCCGCAGCGTTTTCCCAAACCCATACAGAAACCGCTACAGCGCACCCGCTATTGCAGAACTGCCAACTGACCGAATCACCTCAACCCCACCCTGTTCCAAAATAACAATAGGTTCGCCTGTTGTGTCGATTCGCTTGACCAACACACTGCCACCCGCAAGATAGTCTCCTGCATTCACATAGCGGCTCGTTGGCTCACCCGGAACCTGAACGATTGCGCTTACTGTTCCGCCTGCCTCAATCACTCCGCTCACCTCGATCGCATTGGCAAGACTCGTTGGAGCAGGGGGAGAAACAGGAACGGTAGAAGGATTCGCAGCCGTACCTGTTTCCGACACAACCACAGGGGGAAGATTGTTGCCGGGTAGAACCGGAAGCGGCTGATTTTGCAGCGGCACAGTTGTAATTTGGGGTGCCGGAGCGGGTGCTGGAGCAGGTGCCGGAGCAACAGCAACAGATGGTGCAGGATTAGATGGCGCAGTCGCGACTGATACTCTACGGCGCACAATTGGCGCATCGGCGATCGCCCCAAACGGTTCGCTTCGTCCCACCGTTACAGTCGGTAGGCGATCGCCTGGTGTTGTCGGGGGAATCAGATTGGGCACAGGTAAAGCTTGAGGAGAGGCTGCTGCACCTTGGTCAGGGGAAGTTGAGTTAGCCTGAGACGTAGCCACGCTATTGGTACCATCCACAGCAACCGTTGTCTCAGCTTGGGGCTGAGCTACAGGCGCAGAATTTTCAGCAACTTGATTGCCACCGCAACCCGTTAGAACCAGTGTGGCTCCCGCCAAACCTAAAACTCCTCCTAGCGCCTTCCTCATACATTTCACCCCAATTTTCAGGTTTTACTCGTGCCTCATCTCACTAAGGATAGCCCTGATTTTGGGTTGTGAACCAGTACTTCTTGGGGAAGGAAAAAAAGGGAAAGGGCTTAGGTTGCGCTTCAAAGCATTCCTAAGCCCTTTCCCTGGATCAAGCGAAGACATTCGCTGATTCCAATCTATTTTTCCTGTCTGCGATATTCGTTAAAGGATTGGTAACACGCTTCGGGATGGTACAAATGGCAGCGATCAGTAATCTCCTTCATTAAACTCCAAGAGAATTGCCGCTCTTGCATGTGCTCACCCCAATTTTGCTTTAGGCTCTGGTGCGCCATTCGCAAGTTGTAAGAGGGAATTGCAGTGGAAATGTGATGAGGAACGTGAACGCTGATGTCATGGCAAAGAAACTCTATCCAACGAGGATAGTCGCAGTGAACGGTTCCTGCTAGCTGAGCCTGAGCTGCATCCCATTCAGATGTTTCAACAAAAGCAATGTCTGGATCAGTGTGATGCACCAGGGTAAAAGTGCTCATCCAGAAGTGGTAAACCATCCAGGGCAACAGCCAAAATTTGACAAATCCCCAAATGCCAGTAGTGGCAATCAGCAGGGGAAATGCGATCGCCACAAACCCAACTACCACTGCAATAGAAAGCTTCACTTTACTGCGATCTTTGGCTGCAAACTGTGACAAATCAAAGTGCAAACCGACCCAATGAACGATGGAGGAAAGCCACCAAAAGCGCTTCCGCAGTAGCTCATAGCCCAACCGCACTGGACGTGCAACGGTGTCATAAAACTCTGGCTGAAACGGCTGCCAGGCATTATCTACAGCTAATTCATTCGTATGCTTGTGATGGAAATTATGCAGAATTCGCCAGCTATGGAAGGGGTAGATCAGCGGCATCATCAGCACATGCCCCACTAGATCATTAACCCAGCGGCGCTTGGCAAACGAGCGATGACCGCAATCGTGACCCAGCACAAAAAAACCGGTCAGTGCTGTACCGGTAAAAATCCAGGCAATGGGAAGTAAAAACCATGGAGCGATCGCGATCGCTCCATATCCCAAAGCAACCATCGCAACATTAATCAGAACTGCACTCCAGGCTTTAACTGGATGTTTTTGAAAGCATTCCTGGGGCAAGGTTTTTAGAATGTCTTTCAGTCGAATTTTTGCGGTAACCGAGTCATCAAAGCCATTTGCGGCTTGTACCGTGTCGTCAAACTTGATTGATGTTGCTGTCATGAATGAGTTAAAACACCTTAACTGTTTTGAAATTAAACGTGCTTTCCTGAAAATCTACATGAGCCAGATTGCAGATTCTCTGGAGAGGTTCTCAACTATTTCTAGCAAGCTATAGCAAGATAGTCGCATCCAATCTCTAGTTAATAGTCACAAAATTACTGAAATCAAAAGATTTAAGCATTTTCAATAAGCAATAACTATGCAATTAGCAGGACGAGACTTAGGAATATGAAACTTGACCCAGAGCAAAATCTGCATACAAAAATCAGTCAGGTTCAGTTCAGAAACCTCGATAGCCTCATTTCAAAAACTGAATCTTGACTGAATTCTGTGTAAGCCTACTTCTCTAAGTGAGAGCTTCGATCTTCTCGCTCTCTACTTGGGAAAGGGAGTGACTTGAAGTGAGCCGTTGCTGTTGAAGCACTTGAAGCTGCTTCAATAGAGCCTCAGTTTCAGCCTGAAGGTGCAGCAGTTCAGCTCGATGATTGTCTCGATAAGGCAACTTACTAGGTTCTAGTAAACGAAGGCTGCCCTGGTTTGAAGCGGATTTAGCGCTCTCTTTACTGCTCGTGGGGTTGGGTTCACAGACGGCAGTTGAGGATTTGGTTAGCTCAGATAAACGATTTGACATCAAAACCTGACTAGTTATTATTACTCATTCACACCACTAGGGTATTGTAACCCAAAGTTTAAATTTGATTGTATTAAACATGTCGATTTGTCAAAAATTAGGTGTGTCGGTTTGACAACTGGTTGATCTAGACTACTTTTCTTCTAGAAATTAGGGTCGTTTACCCAATCTCGACATCTTCCGTCTTCCCAGGTTCTAACCGTATTCTGGCACTCGGCTTTGCTGTCAATCCAAGGCACGTCGGTTGCGTGGGGTTCAAGCTCTGTCAATTTTGTGAGAGTAGGCAGCAAAGCTTTTTGCAAACCCAAACTTGACAGCAGGATCAAACCAATGGCTACTGCGATCGCCATCATGTTAGTAGTCGTCCAAACAGGGTACTTGCGGAACTCTGTCTGCAAGCGTTGCGGCGATCGCCGTTCTGGACCTGCTAAAAGCACCAGATAAAAGCGATTGAACGGGACAGGAACCGACAAACGAATGTCTACAGGATGCTTCTTCCAATTCAGCTGGCTACAAGCTTGCTTTAGCGCCTCAACTTGAGCAACGGTGAAAGTCTCTGCTGTTTGAGGGGGTACATGAGCCAGAAATTGCTCAAATAGAGAATCTTTCCTGGAAGGTTTGCGTGTAATAGTTTGTCTCATGTGTTTCGCCGCGCGTATCAATACATACAGGCTATTTCATGGGATGAAGAATGAAATCTGGATGATTGGCTGATACACATCAGCTAATTGTAGGAATTCTTCCTGAAACTAAGGGATATTACTGCTTTTTCTGAGTGATTTATATTACACTTTGAGGTTTTGCGATGTAAGTCAGAGATTATATATCAGAGAGCTTGCCTACCAAGGTAGACTTAAGATCCATACCGTAATTTTTAATTCTCAAAGCTAACTTGACTCCTGTGACTCTAAGCCTGCCTTCCGACTCTGTATCTGTAACTTCTTCGACGAAGCTCAACAGTTGGCCTGGGCTGATTGAAGCCTATCGCCCCTATCTGCCTGTTACTGAAGCAACCCCGGTTGTGACACTTCTCGAAGGCAATACGCCGCTGATTCCAGCCCCGGCGATCGCCGCTGCAATTGGTAGACAGGTACAGGTTTTTTTAAAGTATGACGGTCTCAACCCGACGGGTAGCTTCAAAGACCGGGGAATGACGATGGCAATTTCCAAGGCAAAGGAGGCTGGAGCCAAAGCGGTAATTTGTGCCAGCACGGGTAATACCTCAGCAGCGGCAGCAGCTTATGCAAGGCGGGGCGGAATGCGAGCCTTTGTGCTGATTCCTGATGGTTATGTAGCCCTGGGCAAGCTCGCTCAAGCTTTACTCTACGGGGCAGAGGTGCTGGCGATTAAAGGAAATTTTGACCGAGCGTTGGCGATCGTTCGAGAAATGGCAGAGAGCCACCCGGTGACTCTGGTGAATTCAGTCAATCCCTACCGCCTGGAAGGGCAGAAAACGGGTGCCTTTGAGATTGTTGATGCACTGGGTAACGCTCCTGATTGGCTGTGCATCCCCGTGGGCAATGCCGGAAACATTACGGCGTATTGGATGGGGTTCTGCCAGTATCATCAGGACGGAAAGTGCGATCGCCTGCCCCAGATGATGGGCTTTCAGGCAGCAGGTGCATCGCCTCTGGTGACTGGGGAACCTGTAGAACATCCTGAAACCCTGGCTACCGCGATTCGCATTGGCAATCCGGCAAGTTGGCAGAAGGCCGTTGCCGTTAAAGAGGCTAGCCAAGGGCAGTTTAACCCCGTTACAGATGAAGAAATCTTAGATGCTTATCGACTGCTAGCTTCCCAGGAAGGAATTTTTTGTGAACCCGCGAGTGCTGCTTCTGTGGCTGGGTTGTTAAAGGTCAAAGATCAGGTTCCGACTGGGGCAACCGTTGTCTGTGTGCTAACTGGCAATGGGTTGAAAGATCCTGATACGGCAATCAATCACAGTCAAAATCAGTTTAAGCCTGGCATTGAGCCAACTCTAGAAGCTGTAGCTCAAGTTATGGGTTTTTAGCCTAGTTTTTGGGGCGATCGCTATGTCCCAAGTCTCTTTCGGGGGCAATGCGATCGCGCACTAGCTGCTTCAACTCCTTAGATTCAGGGAAACGTCCCTGCTCTTTGCGTGAGAAGATTAGCTCTTGCTCCAGTCGCACTTCAAAAATGCCGCCCGTACCTGGAACTAGAGCCACTTCTCCTAGCTCTGTCGTAAAGGTGGTGAGAAGTTCCTGTGCCATCCAGGCTGCTCGTAGGAGCCAGCGACATTGAGTGCAGTAGGTGATTTCTACGCGAGGAGAGGACATTGGGTTTAGGTTCACAACACATCTTTATTTTTAGTCTTAACGCGCTGATAAAACTCTTCCATCAGGTCAATGAAAGAACTATCTTTCTGCCAAAACGGAGGAAAATCTCCCTGTTTTTTGATCAATACAGCCGGAACGCTGGTTTGAGGGGTTGCTTCAAAGTTTTGCGGTAATCGCTTTTCGCCCATCCAAAACTCTCTCAGATCGATCTCACCTTCTAACGCTACTGTTTCTGGCTGGGTGTAATACCTGGAAGAGGGACGCGGTGCAGCTTTTTCAGCAGTCAATTCCGCAGACAGAGCTATGCCCAGCGGAGACTTCGCTAATTCTGTTTTGAGAGTTTCTCGATTCAGACCGCGTAATTCAAACAGCAAAAACGGATCACGATCGAGTTCTGCGGCAACCAGGTAGTAGACTCCGGCAATGTGTTTACAGGGGTTACTGTAATCTGGACAGGAACAGCTTGTCTTAAAGTCTGACTTGCTGTGCGGCAAAAGGTGTAACCCCGGTGTAGCAAAAGCCTCTTCAATATTGTCCGGCATCTCATTGAGCAGCAGCTTAGAGACAAAGCTGGCTTTGGAGGCAATGTGGGCGATTGCCTTTCCCCACTTTGCTTGGGCGATCGGTGTAATTCTAATCTCTGTGGTGTAGAGTGGTTCCTCATAAACACCAAAGTAAGGATTTACCGAGCCTTTCACTTTCGCCGTCACCACTCCATCTTTAATCTCAAAGCTTTTTACCTTGCCGCCACTAGCATAGGAACGACCGCGACTTAACCGACCCGAATCGGTGAATGCTTCCAACGCTTCAATAAACTTTTTCCCCCACCAGGTACGACTAAATTGAGCCATAATTTTTCTCCTGAATGGCTATTCCAAAATGGCACTTTGATTGAGTGAAATCAGATCTCTAAACGCATCATTGTCTAGCTCCGTCAGCCACGATTCATCAGCACCGACGATCGCCCCTGCCAGTTTCTTCTTGTCTTCAATCATCTGGTCAATGCGCTCTTCTAGGGTACCGATCGCCACAAACTTGTGAACAAATACATTCTTTTTTTGCCCAATCCGAAAGGCGCGATCGGTTGCCTGGTCTTCGACTGCCGGATTCCACCAGCGATCAAAGTGGAAGACATGATTGGCTTTGGTGAGTGTGATGCCAACTCCTCCCGCTTTGAGGGAAAGGATAAACACAGACGGCTCTGTTTCAGGATCTTGGAATTCAGCGATCATTTTTTCTCGCTTATTGCGACTGGTGCCACCGTGAATGTAATAGGTGTTGTAGTGCAGTGTTTGTTTCAAGTATTTTTCTAGAGATTCGCCGATTTCGGTGAATTGGGTAAATACCAGTAGGCTCTCTCCTTCCTCCATGACTTCGGTTATCATTTCGCTCAGGCGAGTGAGTTTGTGCGATCGCTCTGGCGTAAACTCACTGCCATCCTGAAGAAACTGCATGGGATGATTACAAATCTGCTTTAGTTTCATCAAAGTTGAAAGAATTAGCCCCTTTCGCTGAATTCCTTCGGACTCCTGAAGCTGTTTCTCCACATCTTTGACCGTTGCCTCATAGAGAGAAGCTTGTTCTTTAGTCAGGTTACAAAACAGCTTTTGCTCTACCTTGTCGGGCAAGTCTTTGATGATCGACTGATCCGTCTTCACACGCCGCAAGATGAACGGTTCCACCAATTTCTTTAGGGTAGAAGATCGAGTCACGTCATTGTTCTTTTGAATTGGAATTTCAAACCCTTTGCGGAACTGAGCTTCTTTGCCCAGATAGCCCGGATTCAAGAAGTTAAAGATTGACCAAAGATCGAGCAAACGGTTTTCAACAGGTGTTCCTGTTAGTGCTAGACGGTGATGAGCTGAGAGTTTTAGGATTGCTTTGGTCTGTGCAGCCTGAGGATTTTTAATATTTTGCGCTTCGTCCAACACCAGTCGGTGCCAGTCTACACCGTTCAACAATTTGGCATCTTTTCGCACCAGGGTAAAGGAGGTAATAACCACATCATGTTCTAGACAAATTGCTTTAAACTCATCTTCTGCCTGGAGTCGCTGGTTGCCGTGGTGCACTATTGCCCGCAGGCGAGGCGCAAACTTTTCAATTTCCTTGTGCCAATTGCCCAGAACTGAAGTGGGCGCAACCAGCAGCGTTGGGGGAACTGCGACACCTTCCTGCTCAGCAAACTCACGTTCCTGAACTAATCGAGCAATGACCTGCACCGTTTTGCCCAGACCCATATCATCTGCTAGGCAGCCATTTAGCCCCAAATTTTCCAGATAATATAGCCAGGAAACCCCACGTTTTTGGTATTCCCGCAAACTGCCTCTTAGACCTGCCGGATCGGGCATTGCTTCCAGGCGGCTCTTATCATTCAGCTTTTCTAACATTTCTGACAAAAGCTGATCTCGATCCAGGTCAAGCTCTACGTCATCCTCCGAGTCAGCCGTCAGTTTCATTAAGTCGAGCAAACTCATTTCCGGGTTTTGCTGCTGTTGAGTTTTCCAAAACTCCAGCATTTGCTGCATTTTTTGCTGGTTTAGCTCTACCCACTGTCCCCGAAACTGTACGAGTGGAGATTTTGCCTCAACGAGCTGTTGCCATTCTTCTTCGCTAATGGGTTGGTCGCCGATTGCCAGTTCATATTCGTAGTCCACCAGCGTTTCAAATGAAAAGTAACTCTGAGATTTTTTATCACCCGCAGGCTTTTTACCCGCTGCTCTTAGCCGCACCTTTGCCCGCTGCTGTCCTTTAGAAGTCCACCATGCTGGGACGATTACTTTATAACCTGCCGCTTCCAGTACCCAGGCGGATTCGCGCAAAAAATCAACTACTTCATCTAGTGACAAAAATGCACTATCGGGTTCGTTGGTTTCCAATCCCTGCCATAGTTTCGGATAAACTCGTGCCGCATAGCCCAGGTTGAGCAGCAGGTTTTGCTCAAAGTCTTTGCCAAACTGCTTTTGCAGTTCTTTTTGCTGGCTTGAGCGCAACCGCCAATAGTCCAGCAGAGGAATTTTCAGGGAAGGATCTTGTTTTGGTGCAACCTGAAACTGAAGCTGCCATTTATCTTCGGGCTTTGCGGGTGAATGCAGCTGGAAATAAAGGTGAAAGGGCGTTTCTGTCCGAGTGCGGCGGAGGCGATCGCTCCAAACCTGCCACTGCTGATATTGCTCCAAAGCAATGGCTGAAGTCCAGGGCATTCCACTTTTGTCTAGATATAGACAGCTATACACCAGCGAATCAGCTATTTTTTGGTCAAAAGCGCTGGTTGAAGGAGTATGCGTCACGATATCTGTGAGTAAGCACTCGGAGAAGTGCCGCAACAGCGTTTCTTTGACGTAAAAACTGGGTTGATCAGGAACCACTTCAAAGCCTGCAACACAGACTAAGGGCATATATTCGACGTATCGCTGAATCTCCGTCTCGTACTGTTCAGAAACAATTTCCCAAGCTGGATAGATTTCAAAAGATTCTGAGACAGATTGTTCTGATTTAGTAGATTGTTCCGACTTATCCGATTTAGTAGATTGTTTGACACCATTCGATCCAGAAGTTGTTTTGGATTTGGTAGATCGAGTGGTTTTGACAGATTTCGTTGCTCCAGTCTGTTTGGTTTGAGCAGCCTGTTTAGTTCGCGTAGACCGTTTGGTTGAACTGGACTTTGCTGCAGCCGCAGACAATGAGCGGTATTTGAGTGCAGGAATGTACTGGTCGGTGAGAATAATTTGTTTGAGAAATTGGGTGTAGTGATACCAGAACAGCAGGTCTGCTCCTAGTTGAACTTCTGCTAGATTGTGCAGCGCGATGAAGTGCAGATTGTTGAGCAAGTTGATGACATTGCTAACCAGTGAGTAGCGATGAACATCGGCTTTGACGGAAGCGATCGCCCTATAGCAGTCAATTTGCCAATACTGAAAGTCAAATTTTTCTGGCGTTTCTGTTTCTAAATAGCGCGAAAGTTCCAGAGAGGGTAAAGGTTGGTCGGCCGCGCTAGGTAGGAGAAAATATTTTGGTGAGATGGCTTCTTCTGACTTTTGAAGCGCAATTTTGATGCCCAACTCATCCATTAGAAACGTCTCTAGCCCTGGCTTAGGAAGCTGGCGTGGATGGATGGATTTACTTTTTGAGCGTTGTTTTTTGCCCTCAGTTGTCTCTACCCAAAGATAGAATGCACCTGTTTGAATGAATCCATTTTCTGTCTGAGGAATCCAGGTTCCGTGAAGGATCTTCATCGGCTTACACTGCTGAAATTCTCAAATTAGGTATTCTTAAGATTAGTGTAAACTCTACTCTTTTTGAACTGATTGCCTCACCAAAGTTTTGAGAAATTGACAAAACTGCTGAGATTGCCAAACTCAAAAGAACTGTTCGTCTACAGCGCGAAATTTTTGAAAGGCTCCCGTATATGGAACAAATGTTTATAATGGATGAAATCAAATGTAAATTTATGTAAATCTGGGGCAGTTATGAGTCAGTTGAGTTTGGAGCAGATTGCGAATCAGCTAGATAGCCAAAGTTCGCGCGATCGTATGTTGGCGCTGGCTTCTTTGCGAGATATTCCAGCGACAGATGCCGTACCGCTGATTAAAAAAGTGCTGAATGACGAAAATCTGCAAATTCGCTCAATGGCGGTATTTGCTTTGGGTCTAAAGCCAACTGAAGACTGCTATCCCATTCTGATCAAGCTATTAGAAGCCGATCCCGACTATGGCATTCGAGCAGATGCCGCAGGTGCACTAGGCTATTTAGAAGATCCCAGAGCCTTCGAGCCGTTGGTACGAGCATTTTATGAGGATACCGACTGGCTAGTGCGTTTTAGTGCAGCCGTTTCGCTGGGCAACCTGAAAGACCAGCGGGCACACGATGTCTTAGTTGAGGCACTCGACAGTGATGAGGTCGTGTTGCATCAAGCGGCGATCGCTGCCTTGGGCGAAATCAAAGACGTTAGCTCTGTTGATCAAATTCTGCGCTTTGCCCAGTCTGAGGACTGGTTGGTACGCCAGCGTCTTGCTGAAGCGTTAGGAAATATGCCTACTCCCAAGAGCATTTCTGCACTGCACTACCTGGAAAAAGACCCCCATCCGAATGTTTCCGCTTCGGCAACAATTTCACTCAAGCGCATTGCAGAAGGAAAGGAAGATTAGAGGTTATAACGCTTCTCCAAAAAGAGGCTACAGATGAAAGGGCACCCCACGGAGCGGGGTGCCCTTTCATCTGTAGCCCTAATTTTTGAAATTGGTATTAGGGGTGAAGGATGAGGAATGAACCTGAAGCTCTAACCCTAGCCCCTAGCCCCTAATCCCCTCCTTTAAACAAAGCTCAGGGTGCCGCGATCGCCATCTAGCTGAACTGGAAGACCGACTGGAAGGGCCGCATTCACGCCGTCGTGCCCGAAGGGTAAATCTGAGACGATGGGGATGTTGAGATCGGAGAGGCGATCGCGCAGTACTTCCTCAACTGTAAAGCTGGGTACTTGGGTAGGAGGGTGACACTGGCTAAATCGCCCCAGAGCAATTCCTCGAATTTGAGAGAGTGCGCCACTCATGCGCCACTGGGTGAGCATTCTATCGATCCGGTAGGGCGCTTCGGATACGTCTTCTAATGCCAGAATAATGTCCTTCAGGTCAGGCTGGGCGGGAGTGTTGAGTAGATGAGTGGCGACAGTGAGGTTTGCAGGTAGGAGGGGAGCGATCGCTTGTCCACCACCCCACCCGTTACCCTGGAGGGGGTCTAACGCTTTGCCTGTAACCCAATCAAACAAACGTTGGGTTGACCAGCTGGGTTCTGCTGCTAGCGTAGTCAAGAGTGGCCCATGTACGCCTGAAACGCCACGTAAGCTCAGGCTCCAGAGTAGGCTGGTGATATCCGAGAAGCCAATTAGCCACTTGGGTTCGGAGTCTGGACAGACCCAGTTTTCTAATAGCCTTGCCCCACCATAACCCCCTCTTGCACAGAGAATTCCCCGGCAGTCAGGATCTTTGAGAGCCGTCTCTAGCTGCGATCGCCGCTCCAAATCGGTTCCCGCTAAATAGCCCCAGCGACCGTCATAACCTGAAGTGAGTTCAACCTGATAGCCTTGCGATCGCCACAGTTCCACTCCCTGCTGAAATGCCTCTCGCTCTCGTAGTGTGCCACTAGGCGCAATGACACGGAGGCGATCGCCGGGTTGGAGGGGTGCGGGAGGTTTACAGAGATGCATTGGGAATGGGAGTCATTGTGTTATTAGTCACTGGTCGTTGGCTTGTAGCCAATGATCAGCTAATGATCAATGACCAACGACTAATTTGCGCTTCTTAGAATATCGTTAAACCAGGCTTCAACGCGATCGCCCATTGCAGACATTGAGTATTGCGCTTCAGCTTGTTGACGGCAGGCATAGCGATCAATCTGGTCGAGATGGGCGATCGCGTCAACCAAGCCTTCAACGGAGTCGGGTTCTACTAACCAGCCTGTTTTGCCATGCTGAACAATTTCGGCTGGGCCACCACGACGGTAGGCGATCACTGGAACACCACAGGCTAATGCTTCGATTGCTACGTTGCCAAATGCCTCAACCCAACGGGGGGTCATTAGTAAGCCGCGACATTGTCCTAATACTTGCTGAAGCTGTTGAGTTGGCAAAAAACCTTCGTAGCTGACTGGGGCATCTGGGTAAGCCTGACAAACTTGTTGCCAGTAAGCAGGATCGGGCATTGCGCCTAATACTTTGAGAGGAATTCCTGTTTGCTGGGAGGCGGCGATCGCATCTTCGATTCCTTTTTCGGGGGCAATTCGTCCGACCCATGCCAAAAATTCATTGGGAACAGATTGGAACTGGTAGCGGGATAGATCCAAGCCGTTTCCTAAACAGCGACACTGCTTGGCAAAGGCAAATGTGTCAGCCTGTGCCTGACTGTGAACGCCAATGGTGCCCGGAAACTGAACGGCAACTTGCTCAATTGCCTGATCCATCGCCAGGGAAAGGGAACCCATGCTAACTAAGTGGGCGATCGGGCTGCGCAAGAAAGGCGTGAGGTAGAAGGGCAACCAGTCGTAGGCAAAGTTGACCAGCAAATCATAGTCAGCTTCTACCCGACGGGCATATTCCCAAATGTTTGCCAGCACTGCATTGGCAGGCAGGCTAATGGGGGCATCGCGTTCTAGAGTTTGAGCCGTAACTTGTAGATTTCCAGCAATCTCGACCAGCGGCAAAGTTTCTTGAGAACCTTGGGGCGCTACTATCTGCAAGCTATGTCCCCGTTGATGCAATTCCTGGGCAATGTTGTGTAGCGTCAATTCCACTCCTCCCCCCAAACCTGAGCCTAACGGCCCAACCGGGGTTGAGAGTAACAGCAGTCTCATTTAAATTTCACCTCAATCATGCCAGCAGAGAGTTTGCTTAAACCCTCTGTAAATTACGCCCTTACTTGTAAGCGCATGTGCCAATATGTTGCCCGACCAGCCCACGCAGAAAAATGCTTTCGTAGTCCGGATTAGCGTTAGCGTAACCTGCCAGAATCGAACCTGAGTTAAATTTCAACCTGGTTAACTAAATCTTTATTAGCTCATGCCGAAGAATTGCCTGTGCCCAACACTTTCTTTATCACAGGCTCTCCAAATACTGCAACAGGTCTGCCATTTCTTGAGGGCTGGGCTGAAACTGGGGCATCGGCGGAGTTTGCCCACTGGTGACCTGATGGATTAAGCCAACGCGGGATTTTCGGTCTGAGATGTGGTGCAAACTGGGACCAACCCGGCCATCGCCACCCATGCCATGACAGCTGGCGCAGTTCATCTGGAAGATGGCTTGCCCTTGCTCGGTATCGCCTGTCAACTCCAAGACATCATGCACATAGGGGTCAGAATAGCTGAACTGGGAGATGCCCAAAAGCACAACCAGAACTGCCAGTAAAATTCCCAGAATTGCCAGAGCAATCCCCTGAATCAAATTGTTTGTGTTAACTAGCTGATTATTCACCAAAGACTCAAGAGAATTCTGACCGAAAATACTAGAGACAAATGTACAAGGAATTTCTCATCTCCTTACACAGCTTAATTTTTTTTTCGTAGCTTGTGCAAGTGAACTAGTCTGCTTTAGCCAAATTCTCTCGGGCTACTAACGGCAAATGGCGACAAGCGGTATTATGAGAGTCAGGTAAAAAAGATTAATTGACCTAACTTTGCATTCATTAGAGGGAGATTTGTCATGGTAGAACCGTTGCTTTCAGGCATTGTCTTGGGTCTAATCCCAGTGACTTTGGCTGGGCTGTTAGTTGCTGCTTACCTGCAATACAAGCGGGGAAACCAACTCAACCTATAGCATTGACGGCTGAAAACATCTGGTTTTAGTTATTCCTGGGTGATAATCAGATTGGCTAACATCCCTGAGAAGATGTTTGAGAAGTCACAAATAGACCTTCTGCGTGAATGGTAGCGAGGCTAAGCCTCGCTACCATTCATGTTTCAAACTGGTTTATGCAGAAGGTTTATGTCTCTTGGAAAGGCGTAGCATTCGGGCAATAGTTCTCGGTTCGTTTCGAGTATCTACCGAATATTGCGCCCCCTCTTTGTTTGCTGAGGCTTTAAGGACTTTGTTGGGCAATTATCCTGCATTCCGATAAAAGGTCAGGGCCGTATTGCCATAAGTTTTTTGGCGACAAATTTGAAGGGAGGCGATCGCCTCTGGCAAAGCATAATCAGGGCTATGTTCCGCAGCAAGTTCGCCGTTAGTTGCCAAGAGGTGGTGGTGGGCGATCGCCTCTAACACAGGCTGATAAAGCTGACCAGCATAGGGTGGGTCAAAATAAATTCGGTCGAACTGTTGTCCTGCTAGGGCAGGCAATCGCTTCACTACATCTGCCCGAATCACCTGAAATGTCTGGTTGCCGTGGGCAACTCGCTGCCAGTTTTGCTGAATCACCGTACAGGCTGCTCCCGACTGCTCAATGCCAACGATCGCACTTGCCCCTCGGCTCAAAGCTTCGGCTCCCATTGCGCCACTTCCGGCACATAGATCCAGCCAACGGCAACCCTCAATCTTACCCTGCCAAATGTTAAACAAAGCTTCTCGCACTCGTGCTGGTGTGGGTCGCGTTGCTAGTCCGGGCAAAGTTTTGAGCGATCGGTTGCCGTAAATGCGGAGACTCATGAGAAGGAGATGTAGTAATGGAAATTAGGAATTGGGATTGGATTAATTAGGATAGATGTTGGTGATGGCTGACTCCTAAAAATTTTATCCGAGTAAGACGAAATCGCGGTTGCTAAGTGCCGCTCTACGTGTCAGGTTTCTAACTGTACTACTGTGCTGGCGTTGAGTGAGAAGAAAGGACGCGCACAAGATAACTCAGATAAGGCTACAAGTTAGCCGCTGACTGCAATTTTATTCCTCCGGATAAAACTGAAAGCGTAGTTCACTTGATCATCTATAACTTTTACTTCCCACTAGCGTAGTTTTCTGCACGACGATAGAAGCGGAACTGGAGGATTGACGCACATCACTTCCTCGATTCATTGCCCAACCTCGCTTCAGAACGGGAAGCTCGATATGAATTCTGCTCTCTATCGTGTGATGGCGGCTACGGCTGCTGTAGGATCTTTGGCTGCTCATGAGCCTGCTTCAGCAAGCTCAAGTCAACCCGAAACATCATCTCCTCGGGCTAACGCAATTGCTCCTCAGCAGATGAATGCGGCGATCGCCCCTATTCCTATGGCGATCGCCCCTGATCTGCCAACGGTTGACTTTAGCAACAGCAAATCTGTTGTAACTGCGTCTGCTGTAACTGTGTCCCCAACCTCAAATGTAGCAACGTCTCAAGCTCAACTGCCGCCCTTACCTACCGTTCCGTCGGCTCCAGTTATCTCGACTCCATCAACCCAAGCACCAGCAGTTCAGCTACCCACCGTTGGCGTACCACCTACGTCACAGGACTTGCCGCGTGTGCCTTCCCCTGCATCACCCGTTTCCTCCCCTGCCCTGACTCAAACGGCGGCTCAAATGGGACAGTATCGAGTGATTGTGCCTGCAAGTACGGCTGAAGTGCAGCAACGGGTAAGAACGGCTATACCTGACTCATTTCGTACAACGGTGAATGGACAAATGGTGATGCAGGTCGGGCTATTTCAAGAACAAAGTCCGGCTGAGGAACTGAAGCGCTCACTTGAACGGCAAAATTTGCAGGCTTCTATTGTTTCAGTTGGGGGAACAGTTGCTCCTTCCCAACCCTCCCAGCCCGCTCAACCTGTTTTTCCATCTCAGCCCCAACCTTCTCAATCTGCTGCTGGATCACTGTATCGGGTAATTGTGCCTGTCAGCACGGCTGCGATGCAGCAACGAGTGAGAGCGATCGCCCCCGATGCCTTCCGTACCACATTGAATGGACAAACGGTAATGCAGGCTGGGCTATTTCAAGATCAAGGCACCGCAGAAGCTTTAAAGCGTTCCTTTGATCAGCAGAACTTACGAGCTTCTATAATCGTTACGCCTGGAACAGCTACGCCCCCTTCACAACCCTCTTCACCCAGGGCAATGGTGTATCGAGTCATTGTGCCTGCGAGCACAACTGCAGTGCAGCAACGAGTGAGAGCGATCGCCCCCGATGCCTTCCGCACCACATTGAATGGACAAACGGTAATGCAGGCTGGGCTATTTCGAGATCAAGCTACCGCTGCAACCTTACAGCAGTCTTTTAACCGCCAGAACCTCCAGGCTTCGATTGTCCCGATTGCAGAAACGAGTGTGCGTCCACCACAGCAGGTTCCATCTCCCAGCAACCCATCTGCTGAGGTGCCCAAAGACCGGATTGTCGTGATGATCGATCCCGGTCACGGTGGGGCAGATCCAGGCGCGATTGGTATTGGTGGGCTTAGAGAAGAAGATATTGTCCTCTCAATTTCCCAACAGGTGGCAAGTCTGCTGGAGCAAGAAGGCATTCAAGCGATTTTGACTCGCTCCGATGACCGAGGTTTGGAACTTTCGACACGAGTGCAACTCGCGCAAAGAGCTAATGCAAACTATTTTGTGAGTATTCATGCCAATTCGCTAAATATGAGCCGCCCTGATGTGAATGGGGTAGAGACCTTCTATCACAACAGTGGTCGGGAACTGGCTCAGTCGATTCAAAACAGCATTATGCAAAATGTGGATATGAATAATCGTGGAGTTAAGCAAGCAAATTTCTATGTGCTGCGAAACACGTCTATGCCAGCCGCTCTGGTTGAGGTTGGATTTGTCACTGGACGAGATGATGCGGCTAAGTTAAGGGATGCAGGCTTCCGCACCACGATGGCCGGGGCGATCGCTCGTGGCATTGTTCAGAATGTGCGATCGCGCTAGTGCTGTAGCAATTCCAAGAATTTTAGATATGAAAAGGGGCACCCCAAGCGGGGTGCCCCTTTTCATTTTGAGGGTTGCTGCCTTCTTACCGAGCTGCTGCACGTTCGGCTGGATTATAAAATAGCGCTTGAAATGCAGACTGTCGCTCTGCGGGTGACTCTGCGGCAGAGTCCCAAAGGCTTTCATAGAAGAAGAAAGCAACTCCCAGTCCGCGACTTCGAGCAGCCCTCACCTTAGACTGAATCAGCTGCATGGGGACTGGCGCATTTCGCAGACCCGTTAAAACGCCTGCCGCAGTTGGAATTCTTTGCTGAGCTTCACGGATTTCGGGGCGAGAAATCTGTTGGGTAAAACTTTGCAGGTCAGGGCGATAAATCTGCACAATCAGTTCATCTACAATGTCTTGTCGCACCCAGGTTAACCAATCTTGCAGATAGCTACCGTAAGCAACATCGTAGGGGTTTGGCGAAACTGAAAAAATTGCATTGGGCTTGCGCTGCTTTACTGCCTGATTGAGTCGCGTCATGAATGCGGTGATTTTGTCAGCCCGCCAGCGTACCCATTCTGGATCACGAGGATTAGCAGGGACATCCCGGTTAGTCTCCTGCCGGTACAAGTTCATTGTGTAGCGATCGTAGCCGAACTCCACGGGCAGACTGGTGTGATCGTCAAACTGAATGCCCTCTACGTCATATTGTGTGACCGTTTCCAGGACCAACTCAGTAATAAACTGCTGCACTTGAGGATGAAAGGGATTCAGCCACATCACCTCACCCGCTGCGCTGATAGAAGTTTGGCTCCCATCTCGCTTTTGCGTCAGCCAAGCCGGATGGTTGGTTGCTAATTCTGAGTAAAGCGGAGTCATAAACCCAAACTCAAACCAGGGAATCACCAGCAAATCTCGCTGATGGGCTTTGGTAATCAAGTCGGCGAGTGGGTCTTGACCTTCTAATCCTCTACGCACAAAGGGTTGAATTTCATGGCGCTGTGCGACTGCGCTGGGGTACAGCACATAGCCAGAGTTCCACACGACGGGGTAGACCGTGTTGAAGTTGAGCCGCGCCAGTTGGGTTACTGCATCTTCTAGCTTGGCGCTGTCGATCATGACATCGTTGTCGTTGCTGGTGATCCACACGCCGCGAATTTCTTGAAAAGTTTGCGGAGCGATCGCAGGGGGCAGGACTCCAGTAGAGGACACTTCGGAAGACAGCACGTTCGCAAACAGTGCGCCAGAGAAGAGTACGGTGGCGATCGCCCCTAAAGCAGCAAGAGCCACGTATTTGAGCGATCGCCTCACCGTCGTAGTAATTTGCCTTTGTCCAAGTCTCCGCTTTGCCCAGCCCCTAAATGTAAAATGCAATTTCATAGATATCAAACGAAAAGACAGCTACCCAAACTCGCAGTCGTAAAAAAAGTTTACAGCCAGACGGTCACAGGTATTAGTCTTTACGGAAGATTTGATGATCTAGCAGGACAGCAGGGCTAAATAGTATCCATAGAATTAATGCTTGCCAGAACTTGTAATTGGGATGTGCTGAGGTTGAGCTTGAACTCGCTCAATCCAGGACTGGATGCCTGGAAATTTTTCTAAGCTAAAGCCGCCTTCTTCTGCAACGTGGGTGTAGGCAAACAGAGCAATATCCGAAATGGTGTAGCGATCGCCCACCAAAAAAGGATGGTCTTTCAACCGTTTTTCCATCACACCCAAAGCTGCGTAACCTGGTGCCTGCTTTTGAGCCAGAGCTTCCCGATATTCCTCAGCTTTGCCGCTATGCAGCCAAAAGCGCGAAGTGGCAATGTAGGGTTCGTGGCTGTATTGCTCAAAAAATAGCCATTCTGTGACTCGTGCCCGTTCCAGCCGATCTGCTGGCAAAAAAGGGGTGCCTTCGCTGAGGTAAAGCAAGATTGCATTCGATTCTGAGAGAAACACGCCTGGTTCAAGTTCTAGAACAGGGATGCGGCCGTTCGGGTTTTTCTGCAAAAACTCCGGCGTTCGGGTTTCTCCTTTGAGAATGTCTAACTCGATGTATTCAAAGGGAATTCCCAACTGAGTTAAAAGCAAACGCACCTTGTAACCATTGCCCGAAAACAAATAATCGTAAAGTCGGTACATGGCTATGCTCACTTTTTCTTTTTTTTGCCGTCACCTTTTTTCTTGCCTTTGCTCTCTTTTGGCTCGGCAGTTTCTGTATCCAAAGCGCCATTAATTTTGGCATTGAGTCCATACACCTGACGGCTACCGGCTAGCGCAACCAGCGTCACTTCTCGCTCATCCCCCGGCTCAAAACGAATGGCAGTGCCCGCCGGAATATTCAGCCGCATTCCTCGTGCCTGCTCTCGCTCAAAGCTTAACGCCTCGTTGACTTCAAAAAAGTGATAGTGAGAACCTACTTGAATCGGGCGATCGCCCGTATTTGCTACTTGCAGCGTCACCGTTTCACGACCTGTATTAAGTTCAATTTCACCCGGCTCTACTAATAACTCTCCCGGAGTCATACTCCCCTCACCCCACTAAGATTGTTGATTGCTGCTAATCTTCGGCGATCGCTCGTCTTCTGTCTATCGATTTAGCTCACTTTTGCTATCGAATTGGGTCATGCACAGTGACGAGTTTGGTGCCATCTGGGAAAGTTGCTTCTACCTGCACCTCATGAACCATCTCAGCGATGCCATCCATTACGTCTTCACGGGTTAGCAGCGTGGTGCCGTAGGTCATTAACTCTGCAACAGTGCGACCTTCTCTGGCTCCCTCCAGAATTGCGGCTGAAATGTAGGCGATCGCTTCAGGATAATTTAGCTTTAGTCCTCTTTCTTTGCGACGTTCTGCTAAAAGAGAAGCTGTAAAGATCAACAATTTATCCTTTTCCTGGGGAGTCAGTTGCATAGTTTTAGCTTAGGGGGTTGGCTCAGCCTGATTTGAATTAGATTTAACAGCGGAATCAGGTACAGATAAAAAGCATACGGGATAAACCCCAGATCAGTCATCAAAATCGTCGCAGGAACCAACCCAGCAATGTTCCAGGGAATTAGAGGCGAAATTACGACCACCGTGTTTTCCAGGTCTAACGCCAATTTATAGTTGCCTTTTGTAGTTTCTTTATACTTTTGCTCGACAAGCTCTTGAGTCAGTAAAATGGCGATCGTTTGAGTGCAGCCAAAGGCCGCCGAACCCACCCCCACCAAAAGCGTACTCAAGAAACAATTACTGCGGGATTTGAACCGTTCTAAAAACACTTGGATTGTGTCTAAGGTCCGAGTTCCGGCAAAGATGCCAACAAAAGCAGTAGAAATAATCACGACAATAGAAACTTTGACCATTGAAATCACGCCACCACCTAGCAAAATAGAGTCTAGCGGCGTGTCTTCCGTGAGATGAAATCCTAAAACCGTAAATTTTAGAATTTGTAAGAAGGAATAGTGTTGCCAGAAGCAAGAGAGGGCGATCGCCACTAAAATGCTCATCAGCATCGACAGTCTCACCTCAATTTGTAAAATCGAGAAAATTAAAATCACCGCGGCAGGAAGCAGCGTGATTAAATCAACATTAAATAATCGGCTGATTTCTGCTGTAAAAGTTTGGTCTGCTAGCTGGACCGGATTAAATAATGATAAAACTCCATATAAGCCCGCAGAAATAACCAGCGGCAGCATCGCTGTTTTCCACATATTTTGAATATTGGTATAAAGCCGAGTTTTGGTAATCACTGCGATGAGATTTGCACTGGAGGACATCGGAGAACATCTATCTCCAAAGTAGGCTCCAGCAATAATCGACCCAGCAATCATGTGAGGATTGACCCCACTGCTGTTCGCCATGATCATCAGCGCAATTCCGATCGTGCTGACTGTGCCAAATGACGTGCCTAGCAGCAAAGAAACAATACTGCTGAGAATAAAACTAGCCAGAATAAAATACTGGGGGCTAATTAACTGAATCCCATAGTAAACAATCGCTGGAACCGTTCCCGCTGCCATCCAAACGGCTGTTACGGCACCAATCAACAGCAGAATACTAATTACTGAAAACGATTTTTTACTGCCTGCAAAACCCATTTTCAGCAAAGTATCAAACGTAAAACCTCGACGCAACAGCGCAAGCGTAAATATTGCCAGGGACGATAATAGCGGATAGGCAACAAGATAGCCCTTTACAGCACTAAAAAGCAGAAACCCAAATGACAGTGCTAACGCAAACAGTAAATCCATTTCACAAAAATTGTTTCATCCCACAATTTGACCATAAGATTTGCTAATACAAAAATCAAAGTAGAGTATAGATGGGTTCTATCGATGGCTTCGATAGAATTTTATTGGAATCCTTCAAATAATAGGATTCTCTCCCTTCGTTGCGGGTGACTCTAAGTTGAAAATTTCTCAGCTACAGGCTTTTGTTGCAGTTGCCGACCAAGGAAACTTTAGCTCGGCTGCCTTGGAGTTGAATCTGTCGCAGTCTACTGTGAGCCATGCGATCGCCACCCTGGAAACCGACTTAGGCATCATCTTGTTCCTGAGAGGACGGCACGGCGCAACCCTGACTCCTGAAGGTGAGCAAATGATCCAGGAAGCGCGTCACATCCTCCAGTTGATTGAGTCAATTCACAAAAAAGCAAGTTCGGCTAGAGGATTACAGTCTGGACAAGTGCGAGTTGCCTCAGTCCGCAGCATCACAACTCATGTTTTGCCCAAAATTATTCGTCAGTTTCGCAACAAATTTCCGACCATCAACGTAGTCATCTCCGAATTCGACATTTACATTGAAGTGGAGCAGGCAGTTCGCGAAGGGCAAGTGGACGTAGGCTTCACGTCTCTACCTGTCACGCCTGGCTTTGAAGTTTGGGAATTGTTTCAGGATGAATTTGTAGCCTTGCTACCACCCGGAACAATCCAACCCGAAACAACCCTCACCTGGGAACAGTTAGCCAGCTATCCAATGATTCTCAACCTGCGTAGCCCTCGACATAATCAGTCTGTGCATGACCACTTCTCACAGTTTGGTCAAACGCTCAAGATTGACTACGAAGTGAGAGAAGATTCAACCATTCTTGGCATGGTGCAACAGGGATTAGGCGCAACAGTCATGGCTCGACTGGTAGCAGAGCCAATTCCCGAAGGTGTACAAATCAAAAGCCTGCCCGCCCCATTAAAACGCACAATTGGCGTGATTATCTCATCCGACATCCTGCTACCCCGCACAGTATTTGCGTTTCTCGACGTGCTGAAGGAAGTGTGGCGAGAGAATACAAAACTTGCTTAAGCTGTTGTGAGTAAAAATGCTTGTCAACTTGGCGCTATTTGCTCAACCATAAAACTAGCTGCATCTTCTTGGCAAAGTGCAAACTCAGGTAGTATAATCAAAAGCCTGTGCAAAAAGCGCAGTATGGGGCTATAGCTCAGCTGGTAGAGCACTGCAATGGCATTGCAGGGGTCAGGGATTCGAGTTCCCTTAGCTCCATTTGTACATTCGCACATTAAATGTCGCGATTTTGGGACAACAAGCATTAATTGTCCGTAACTGCCACTTAATGCTTGTATTACCCTATGAACACATATTGATTGTTGCAGTTAATTCTGTACTAACCGACCATTTGGGCTGTACTATAAGCTTATCTTATTAGTCTCCTTCAACGTCGAGCTCAGTATCTGTGCGAATACAGAAATGGAAGCCGTATTATCGTATATTTTCTTCAGTAGTTAGACTCCGCTACTGTCCATTCTCATTTTGGTAATAACGATTGGGTTGCTGCTCCGCCAGTTCTACTAACTTTTTCTGTAGTTTCCATTTGTTGGTCGCAACAAAGTCTCTAATAGAAGACGCAGTAATCTGATATGTACCCTGTGGTCATAACCCTGCCATCTTTTGACAGATATTTAAGTGTAAATTGATATGGTTGCTCGAGATATCCCAAGACTTCATTGTCATATTCGTAAAATCGTTCTAAACCCGGTTGTTCGACATTGCTCCATTCAAATGCGATAGTTTTACCCATTTTTGTGCTGGAGTAGAAGCCAAAGGCGTTATTGTCTCTACCTCCTGTCGTACTGGCTAGAGGAAAGTATTTTTTCCTAAAAGTCCACGACCTGCCTCTGGTAGGTTCAAATAGTTAATTCGCTTTTTTAATTCTTCCCCTGACAGCATTGATTTTCCTCTGTTAGTTGTTGGCTAAACGAGCTAACCCAGATTCATAAATCTCATCACCCGTTCTGCAATCTCAAGATGTTGTTCTAACTGCATTGCAATTAGAATTTCCGTCTCTGATGCTGGCGCTGCACGAACATCCAACCATTCAAAGCACTGAGAACATCGAGCGATTCGTGTTCTAGACGTGAGAGGGCGTTGTGACTTCCGACAGTGTGGACAGCGTAACTGTAAGGGCTTGTAATGATAAGGACATACAGTAATGGCAGCAATTGACCAGAGAAGAGGCTCATAAAGGGGATGTCCAACAGTTCGCCAAGCTTGAAAACACTCGGGGCACCAAGCTCGCAAATCTCGTCCTAGCTCTTGCTCTGCTACACCCTCCAAAATTAGACTTAAATTGATGGGGATAATCAGTTCTTGCAAATCTGCTCTCAATGTCAAAAGCTTAAGTCCTTCAAGGTATTGCCAAGCCAGTAATCCATATTCGTTAGGATTTTTTCGGTAGATAGGCTTAGCCACAGAAGATACTGAAACGCCATGTCCATCCACTTGTATGGCATAAGCTCCTCCAAAGCTAATGGAGTAGTTTTTCCTGAAAACAGGTAGGATTTCTTTCTTAAGTAGGATTCCTGGAGAAACGCAGTGTGCTTCGGAAAGACGACAAATGTAGCTGATTAAACCTTCGGCACATGAAGTACCGTTCGCGATCGGCGGTAAATGATAGAGTCTGCTCCTTTTGGCAATGTCTAGAGGGTTTAACTCTTCAAAAATCATTAGTTTCTGGTTTATCGCTGATATGCTGTCCGTTACTACTCAATTTTCTGCCGAGCAAGAAATTTTGTAGAGACTGGTTTTCTAAACTGTTTTACAGGTAAAGTTAGTTTAAAGGAAGAGACTGACACCAGTTATCGAAGTTTTCGTCGTCAGACTACTGTGAACTTTACCCTAACAACTTCCAGAAGTATAAATATATCATTGAAGAAATACTAGCAAATTTTTCTTCTGAAAGAAACAAAAAAATCTTAAAAGGTTAATTGAACGGTGAACGATTGTCTCCGTCTCATTTTTCGGATGAATCATGAGTATGGAAAACAGCTTTACTCTCAATTGAAAGGAAATATTACTTTTCCAAGATCTTCCAGAATTTGCTAATAGCATTTTGAGAATTATTCACACTTCAAATCCAAATAGGATTTGTTATGGCAACCCTTCTCCAAACCCTTCTCCTGCAAACGCTCGATCTCGATCCGGTGTTACTTGCTTATATAGAGACAGTACTACCTGCTCTGGAACAGGAGTTTGGAATGCTTTCCGCCTTTGATAAAGCGTGGAATGGTTGGTTCGTCCAACCCGAGGAATTGGATAGGATGCAGCAGGCAACCCAAAGCAGTAACAACCTTGGACAAAGCTTGTTGATTTGTATTCTGAATAGCTTGCTGATTGTTTGGAATCTGCTCTCGTTCTTACGTGCCAAACTTATGCTGTCCGATAATGAGAAACGGTTGCTTTGCTTAGGGTTTACCTTCCAGGGCTACAACAACGGTTGCCTGAGTAAAGCGACAGCCTTACTGCCTACATCAGATATTACTTTAGGAGAAACACTGAATCTCGATGCATTTTGGATGGAGTGGCGTGAGTACTTGTCAGAAATTAATTATCTCGCTCAAATTACTCCTAAGATTGCAAGAAAGAATACCTCTTCAGTCAAGAGAAATACCTACAAAATCTCTGAATGTCGCCTGAAACAGCCCCTACATCAATTACTCTTATTTGGAACGATCGCCGCTCAACTCTCCGGTCCTGCTGATATTGTTGTCACACCAGAGGGCAATTGCCTGCAAGAGTTGATGAATGAGTTGGGGATTGCTCGTACTCTGATCTATCATCGCCTCCGTAACTGCACTGGACTACTCACGAATAGCATTCACAACGCAGTACTGCAATTTACTGAGAAGCTGGACTGGCAACCAATTTTATTTTTCCCAGATGGCATTATTTACCTTGCACCATCAGATAGCAGGATACCAGCTCACATAGAATTTCAGAAGTTTGTATGGGAGCAGGTCAGAGATCAATTAATAGACAGTATTTCTCGAGGAGAAGCTGGCTTCAAACGAGATGGTAAAGGGCTAAAAGCTGCACCTCAAACGCTGGAGCTATTCTCACCTGCCCGATTGATTCGGAATCTACCCAGTATCATGAAAGCCTACGTCAGAAATGAAAAGGAACCAGCAACACCAAAACGACTGGCAAGGCTCAGTCTTGACCCAACCGAGCGGGAGTTTTTAGCGCGGGGTGCCGGTTTAAGAAGCGATCGCCTAGCCGAGTTTCTTATCCTGGTCCAACGAGAATTTTTTAGGAATCGTCCCGAATTCATTGCCTGGATTCTTGAAAAACTAGAGATTCAATCTGACATCACTCCTGAACAGACTCAGCGGAATGCGGGAGGAGTGAACTTAGGTTGGTATTATGCAGCCGCTCATTACGTTACTAAGCATTCCACTCCAAACTCAAGGAACTCAATTCCAAATTACTTCTTGGTAGAGCTTCAAGATTTAGCGGAACAGTTAGCAACTTGGGCTGAGCAAAATCATCTGTTGCCCACTCACCCTAATCTGACTCGCGAAATTTTTTATGACTATGTGACACAATACCTTGAAATCCAAGGCTGGGATGTACAACCAACCTCGTTTCAACGGGAATTGGCAGGCTATGTTAATGCTAAGACCAAGCTTGCCAAGCAGCCCATTTGCTCTTTAAGTTCTGGGGAATTTCTCTCAGAGGATCAGATGGACTCGGTAGTTCTGTTCAAACCGCAGCAATACAGCAACAAAAATCAGCTGGGAGGGCGACAGCTTAAGCGAGGAATTTCCAAAATCTGGTCATTGGAGATGCTCCTGCGGCAGGCATTCTGGTCTGTTCCCGCAGGCAAACTGGAAGATCAACAGCCTATTTTCCTGTATCTTTTTCCTGCCTTTGTCCACGCTCCCCAGATCACAAAAGCCATTCGACTTTTGGTTAAGCAACTCAAGCAGGTCAACTTGTGGGAGATTTGCCGATTCTGGCAGGAACACGGGATGGATGCCAATGCTTTGCGCTTCTACCCCTGGCTTAGAACTGATCTCGACCCAAACGCGGAAGACAAACGTGATCTCCCTTTCCTGGCAGTCATTTACACCACTACAAAAGGTAAAACTACGACTGATGCTTGGATTAAACCTGCGTTTCTAGCGATCGCGCTCCCACTTCTACTGGGTGTTAAAGTGGTTGCTACCGCTAGCTCCGTACCGTTCTATAACAGGGGCAGTGAATTTCAGGCAACAGTGCAGGTAGATGAAACTGCAAGTTTCTGGAGTCTTTTGAGTTTGCCAACTACCCTTCATCTGGAGGAGCATTCGCAGGGGCAGACCAAACATCTGAGTGATTGGCTCGATCGCTTACTAATTGCCTACACTATTCATCTTGATTGTCGGGCAAAACGCCCTGACCCTCAATGGCAAGCATTTCCAGGTACAGTACAGGCAATCGTAACGGATGTCTCAGCTATTTTTAGCCTTGCCCGCTCGCGTTTTCAAAGTCTCTCGGATGACAGAGTTCAACAGTATTGGGAGTTTGCTCAGATTTGGGCAACAGGAGATCTGGATATGGAACAGCAACTTGAACTGACTCAACGGCTGGTTCAGGAATACCGCACGTTCTATCGAGTCCATGTAGCGAAGTCATCTCACGCTATTGTTCTCCCTCTATCAAAGGTTTTGGAAGATATTCTTTCAACCTCCAATGATTTACCCATCGAGACCCTCATATTACAGACAGCAGGACGGCTGCATGATGCCCTAAAGCGCCAAGAACCTTACAAGCGTCCTTTAATCATGGATAAGTCTCTGTCAATTGAAATTCGCGTCAAAAACGAGATGCAGGCAGTCCATCAGTTCGTAACTACCTGTATCAAGGATCTGTTTCTGGGGCAGTACAAAGGCGATCGCGCCCTTTTGCAAGAACACCGCCATCGAGTTAAGTCTGGTGCTGAGTTTGCTTACCGTAATCTTTGAATTTGAAGGTGCAGTTCTCAATATTTACGCAACTTTAGCCGTGAGGCTTACAAGAAGTGGACTCTTTATCAAACAAGACTTATGGAAGAATGCTGCAACTTACAAAGCAAAAGCAGGTGGACTATGCGGTATGTTCCTACGCGAAGTTCAAGAAGGTAAGGGGGAATTAACACTCTTTTTTGGCAAAGCAGCAAATGAACAAACCCGCTCGCAATTCGAAGACTATATTTTCATTCATCTAAATCGTCGAGCATTATCGGAGAGTATTCAATGCCGACGGATTTTAGCTTGTCACGGTTGTGGTGCCACAATTCCTGAACAACACGTCCAGATGCGACGAGAACGCGGTTTGGATTGGATCACTTGTGGTGTTTGTGACACTCGAATTTCCTTGATAGACCAGGGACGAACGGAACAAGTTACAGAAGCTGAAGCAGCTATTCTTATAGAAATAGATAAGTCTGCCGATCTGCAACGCGATCGAGATACTGCTACTTCTTTGCTCCAAGGCAAAATCGCAACCCAAGACTTTGACGTTTTTCTTTGCCACAACAGTGACGATAAGCCTGCCATCAAACGCATTGGAGAGCATCTCAAAGAATTAGGAATTTTGCCGTGGTTAGATGAATGGGATTTGCGTCCAGGTCTCCCTTGGCAAAGAGCTTTGGAGGAGCAAATTAGAAATATTAAGGCAGCGGCTGTCTTTATCGGTAGGAACAATACTGGCCCCTGGCAAGAACCAGAATTAGATGCTTTTCTGAGAGAGTTTCATAGACGCAAGTGCCCAGTTATCCCTGTGATTCTTCCAGATTGTGAAGAGACACCGGGATTACCAGTCTTTTTAGAAGGCATGATGTGGGTTGATTTTCGTCAATTAGAACCTGATCCAATGAAACAGCTAATTTGGGGCATTACAGGGGAACGTTAATTCTTCTAAAGCCACTCCTTAAAAAAAGGTGTTTCAATTGTTTAGATCTAAGAGGGGAATGAAGGAGTTCTATGACCAAAGTCTTTGTGAGCCACAGTAGTGTCGATAAGCCCTTTGTTGAGCGGTTAGCAACGGACCTACGAACTCGTGAGAGTATTGATGCTTGGCTAGATAAGTGGGAGATTCAACCTGGGGACAGCATCGCTAGAAAGATTGAAGAGGGATTGGACGGTGCAAGTGTTTTCCTCTTTGTGCTTTCACCTCAAAGTGTTGATGCACAGTGGGTCAATTGGGAGAGGGATGCCTGGTTAACGGCACAAATAGAGGAGGAGAAGCAAGCAAAGCTGGAATCGCGTCCGCCCAGTCGTCGCCTAATTCCGGTGCTCTATCAAGGCTGTAAGATCCCTCCCTTTATTGGAGCAATGTTATACGTAAGTATCAATGACCAGAACTATGAAGAGGGATTTCAGACGTTAGTGCGTGGCATTCGAGGAGAAACGGGTAAGCCACCATTGGGAGGAGCAGGGGCGAGTTCTAGTCCAGTTTATAGCCCAACTCCTGGATTTGCATCTGGAGTCGCGCCCCGCATTCTGGCGTTTAACCTACTAAAGTCTCTTTTGCCTGCTCAGTTTGATGAAGTGATTTTTCTGTATGAGATTGATGAATCTCAACTGCCCAGGAATGTAGCACAGGTACAGATTGCTAAAGATGTGATGAAACTTGCATCTCAAAAAGAGGGAGATTCCTTTGCAGATCTGCTTAACACGATTTATGGTGTAGCTCCTCATTTGAAAAGGTAAATGAATACTCCTGCAAAGCGTTTAGACAAACTGAAGAGCCTTGAATACGACGAATTTGAAGAAATCGTATCTCGTCAACTTGGAATTGAGTTGTCCTATCTTCCAGGATCGTTTGCGCCACAGACTTCACGAGCTATAGCAGCCCTTAAGTTAATTGAACAAAAACAGCAAAGCGATCGGCTAGATGAAATACTAGCTGACCCTGAGATTTTGAGGCAAATTCAGCCTTATGGGCTAGAAATTGAGGCTAAGGTCAAGGAGGTGCTTAAGGAGTATACCAGCAGACCTTTTGCGGGGCGATCTAGGGAGCAAGACCAAATTAATCAGTTTATAGAGCAGAACTCTAGCGGCGTGTTTTTGGTTACGGCTCCTGCTGGTTTTGGTAAATCGGCTTTATTAAGTCACTGGCAGGAGACCCAACAAGAGAAGTATTTCGTCGTCTTTCACTGCTTTCGTAGCAGTTCAGATGCCATGAAGTCAGTCCCCAACGCCTATCGACATCTACTGCGGCAGCTTAATTTCTATTACAGACCCCTCAAAAAAGAGTTTCCGGTTGATGAAAGTGGGATGCGGGACGCCCTTTTCAATTTCAAGATGATTACTGCTGATCCACAACAGAACAATTGCCGTCCCCTAATTATTGTTCTCGATGGTTTAGATGAAGCCGAAAAGACATTTGAACCATTTTTTACTTCGTTGCCGGAGGGGGTGTATGTCATTGTATCGGCACGCGCCGAACCAGATGATGAGCCAAAATACTTAGAAGATTGGAAAAAAAAAGCTACCCGTCAATTACCTTTGAATCAATTGCCCCGTGAAGCCCTTGCTGATTGGGTTGGGAGAATTAATGGCTTAACGGCTTATGCAGAGGAGCCTGACTTTATTGAAGCGCTGGACATCATAACAGACGGCTTTCCCCTTTACTTGCGCTACTTGCTGGATGACTTGAAGCAAGCCGCCGAGCAGGGAAAAGATATTCAGATGCTCCTTACCAATAGTCCAAAAGGATTTACAAAGTATGTGGAGCAGCAATTTGATCAATTGGCTGAAGCAGCAGACAGTGAAAAAGTACAAGCGTTATTTGTTTTACTATCGGTAGCGTTGGGAGCATTATCAAAAAACGAAATTAAAGCATTAACTGGATTAGGAGCATTTGATTGGCCAAGGTTACCCTGGCAAGTCACTCGTTGGTTTAGTATCCGATCAGATTTCTATAGCTTTGCCCATCCTCTATTAGCCGCTCAGTTTCAACAGGTTTTAGGGACAGAGGAAACTGATTTAGCAAGAAATAAACTAATCAATTACTGTGCTAGCTGGCAGGAGAACGAAAGCCCCTATGCCTTGCGGTATTATGCCGATCACTTACAGGAGGCAAAGCAGTTAGAACCGCTCTATGACCTTGCCCGAAATGAAGCCTTTGCCAATGCCCAACGGCAAGTCATTCCCGACACGCCAGAACTGCCCTTGAAAACTATCAAGCTGGCATTGCAGAGCAAAGCGGAAGCGGATGAAGCAGGGGGGATGGCAGAGTTTTTGTTGCTCCATGCCAGACGCAAAATTGAGATGGCACAAGAATCGCCTCTGGATGCCTTGCGAGCAGGAAGTTTGGAACGAGCCTGGAAGCTGGCAGAGCAATCTAGTCGAGAAGATTGTATTCTGTGGCTTTTGCTGCTGGCATGGTCACTCGTTACCAGGAACAAATCTGAATTAAACTCATTAGAACTTGCCAAGAAAACGCTGAAGAGGCTGCAGTCCGTACAGTTAACGCGTTTATCAGACTGGAAAGCTGGGTATGCCGTTTATTTGCTGAGTCAATTCCTGGTTGTTCCGGAGGTTATACAAGATCAAGACGGTGAGCTAGATCTATCATTCATCCAACAAGTTTTAGCGGATAAGGAACGGCAGGATCTGTACAAAGTGTGTATCAAGGCACTGAAAGAGATTGCAATTGTTCAAATGAACGTTGGCAATGCGGCGGCTGCCCAAATGACTCTGAACACTGCACTTACTACTGCCCAGCAGGTTGAATATTCATACGACTACAACAAGGCAGATGTACTGAAGGAGATTGCGATCGCTCAAGCTCAAGCAAGATATACAGTTGTACTTACCACTGCCATCACCCAAGCTCAAGCAGGAGATACTGCTGCTGCACTTACCACTGTCCAACAGATTGATGATTCATCCAACAAGTTAGAAGCATTGAGGGAAATTGCCCTCACCCAACTTAAAGCAGGAGATGCTGCGGCTGCACTCATCACTGTTCAACAGATTGATGATTCAAACTATCAATCATTTGCACTCAAGGAGATTGCCCTTACCCAACTTAAAGCAGGAGATGCTGCTGCTGCACTTACCACTGTCCAACAGATTGATGATTCATTCAACAAGTTAGAAGCATTGAGGGAAATTGCCCTCACCCAACTTAAAGCAGGAGATGCTGCGGCTGCCCAAACAACCTTGAACACTGTACTTACCATTGCCCAACAGACCGAAGATCTATCAATTAAGGCATATGTATTGAGAGAAATCGCAATTGCCCAATTTCAAGCGGGAGATGCCGCTGCCCAAACAACCTTGAACACTGCACTTACCATTGCCCAACAAATTGAAGGTTCATACTTTAAGTCAGAAGCACTGAAGAAAATTGCAATCACCCAAGCTCAAACGGGAGATACTGCTGCACTTGCCACTGCCCAGCAGATTGAAGATTCATACTATGAGTCAGAAGCGCTCAAGGAGATTGCGATCGTCCAACTTAAAGCCGGAGATGCTGCGGCGGCTCAGACAATCCTAAACACTGCACTTACCACCACCCAGCATATAGAGAATTCATACCATAAGTCAGAAGCACTCAAAGGAATTGCGATTGCCCAAGCTCAAGCCGGAGATGCTACTGCTGCACTCACCACTGTCCAACAGATGGAGGGTTTATACGAAAAGTTAAAAGCACTGAAAGAGATTGCGGTCACCCAAGCTCAAGCAGGAGATGCTACTGCTGCACTTACCACCACCCAGCAGATGGAGAATTCATCCGACAAGTTAGAAGCATTGAAGGAGATTGCGGTCACCCAAGCTCAAGCGGGAGACGCGGCGGCGGCTCTTACCATTGCTCAGCAGATTGAGCATTCATCCAACAAGTTAGAAGTACTGAAGGAAATTGCAATTGCCCAATTTCAAGCGGGAGATGCCGCTGCTGCCCAAACAACCTTGAACATTGCACTCACCATTGCCCAACCGATTGAGAATTTATACCATAAGTCAGAAGCACTCAAGGGGATTGCGATCGCCCAATTTCAAGCGGGAGATGATGATGCTGCTCTTAGCACTGCCCAGCAGATTGAGTATTCATCCGACAAGTTAGAAGCACTTAAGGAAATTGCAATCGCCCAGGCTCAAGCAGGAGATGCAGCGACTGCTCTTACCACTGCCCAGCAGATTGAAGATTCATACGGAACGTACGGCATAAAGTACAACAAGATAGAAGTACTGAAGGAAATTGCGATCGCCCAAGCTCAAGCAGGAGATGCTGCTGCTGCCCAAATAACCTTGAACACTGCACTTACCAATGCTAAGCAGATTATTTTCTACGATCAGCCATCTGTGTTAAGGGAAATTGCGATTGCCCAAGCTCAAGCAGGAGATACAGCGGCTGCCCAAACAACCTTGAACACTGCACTCACTACTGCCCAGCAGATTGAGCATTTGTCCAGAGAGTCATTGGTACTTAAGCCATCTGTGCTAAGGGAAATTGCAATTGCCCAAGCTCAAGCGGGAGATGCTGTGGCTGCCCAAACAACCTTGAGCACTGCACTCGCTGCTGCCCAGCAAATTGAGGAGGATTCATACGAAAAGTTAGAAGCACTGCAGAAGATCGCGATCGCCCAATTGAACACCGGAGATGCTGATGCTGCACTCACTACTACCCAGCAGCTTGGTTCATCTAGGAGGTCATTTGTACTAAGGGAAATTGCGATCGCCCAACTCAAAGCAGGAGATGATGCTGCACTTATCACTGCCCAACAGATTGAAGATTCACACGACAAGTTATTTGTACTAAGGGAGATTGCGATCGCCCAACTCAAAGCAGGAGATGATGCTGCTGCCCAAGCAACCTTGAACACTGCACTTGCCACTGTCCAACAGATTGAGCATTCCCATCATAAGGTAGAACCACTGAAGGAAATTGCGATTGTCCAACTCAAAGCAGGAGATGATGCTGCTGCCATCACTACTGCTCAGCTGATTGAGAACTCATCTTACAAATCATCTGTACTGGAGGAAATTGCAATTGCCCAAGCTCAAGCAGGAGACGCTGTTGCTGCACTTACCACTGTCCAGCAGATTGAGGATTCCCATCATAAGGTAGAACCACTGAAGGAAATTGCGATTGTCCAACTCAAAGCAGGAGATGCTGCTGCTGCCATCACTACTGCTCAGCTGATTGAGAACTCATCTTACAAGTCATCTGTACTGGAGGAAATTGCAATTGCCCAAGCTCAAGCAGGAGACGCTGTTGCTGCACTTACCACTGCCCAACAGATTGAGGATTCATCTGACAAGGCAAGGACACTGAAAGAGATTGTGATCGCCCAACTTAAAGCAGGAGATGCTGCTGCCCAAATAACCTTGAACATTGCGCTCACTACTGCCCAGCAGATTGAAAGTTTACTCAGCAAGCCATCTGTACTAAGGGAAATCGCTATTGTCCAAGCTCAAGCAGGAGATGCTGCTGCTGCACTCGATATTGTCCAACAGATTGGAGATTCATCCGACACGGCAGAGGCACTAAGGGAAATCGCTATTGTCCAAGCTCAAGTAGGAGATGCTGCTGCCCAAGCAACCCTGAACGCTGCACTTACCGCTGCCCAGCAGATTAACAATCCATACTATATGAAGAGGATTGCGATTGCCCAATTGAACGCTGGAGATGCGGTGGCTGCCCAAGCAACCTTGAACACTGCACTTGCCACTGTCCAGCAGATTGAAAATGCCTACGAAAAATCAGAAGCGCTGAAGGATCTTGCGATCGCCCAATTGAACACCGGAGATGTGATTGCTGCACTTACCATCACCCAGCAGATTGAGCATTCCCGTCATAAGTTAGAAGCACTCAAAGAGATTGCGATTGCCCAATTGAACGCTGGAGATGCGGCGGCTGCCCGAACAACCCTGAACACTGCACCTACCACTGCCCAGCAAATTGAAAATGCCTACGAAAAGTTAGAAGCATTCAAAGAGATTGCGATTGCCCAATTGAACGCTGGAGATGCGGCTGCTGCACTTACCACTGCCCAGCAGATTGAAGATGCATACGACAGGGCAGGGACAATAAAAGAGATCGCGATCGCTCAGGCAAAGGCAAAACTTGGCGAGCAAGCTGTGGCAACCGCAGAAAAAATCCTAAGCGGTCGCAACCATCACCTCCTTGAAATTGCTGCTGCCTTTGTTGAAACAGGCGATCGAGAAGGCTTCAAGCAACTCCTGATTCCTTGCGCGGAGTACCTAGATGCAGCCTACAAAATGTGCGGCTATCTAGCGCAACTATACCCTGACCAAGTGATGCCCATTACCAAATTGGTGAGTGAGTTTAGCGTTAGCTAAGCCTGATGAGAAGCTACTCTAGTGAACGCAATCCTCCCTGTGCACTCTACTGTGTTTTCTGTCTCACCTGATGTAATGGCACAAAAGGCTTGACCTTGTTGCCATTTAGAAAGCGCCGTTGCACGGTTTCCAGATTGTCTCGCTTGACTGCTTCGCCTCGCCCAAGATTGATGAGTTCGCTCACCTTACTAGAATCATCCAGCGAGAATCTCCCTGGGGTTGTTACGTAGTTAATGTTGAAAAAGCCCCCCTTGGTGAGCAGATAACTCGTCGCTCTTGAAGCTTCGGCCTGAGAATTCATAAACAAATTAATCAAACTCTTAGCCCAACCAAAAAGACCTGCCTGGGTATTTTGAGACACACTAAACGGAGAGCCAGTGGTCCCAATATTCAGGATATCAATCTGGTCAGGAGGAACATTGAGAAAATGTACTGCTTCCACTAGCCCAGCCAACGCCGGACAATTGGCCCACACTCCACCATCCACATAGCTTGATCCCTCATGCAGCGGAAATGGCGCAGCAGAGAAGTAAGTAGGAGCAGCAGATGTCGCTAACGCAACGTCTACAGCCAGTGCATCAATGTCATATTCAAATCTCTCATGATGAGCTGTTTTCATCAGAAAGATACGCCCCCCAATGGCATCATAGGTGGGAATCAAGAGACGACATTTTGACTCGCCAAACTTAAGATCTCCAAAGGCTGCCTTTAGTGCTTGCCGCAAGGTGTTATGAGAATGCTTAGGTTGGAAAATGTGCTGGATTTTCTGAAAAAGCCGATAAGTAATCCCAGCATTATTGAAGATAACGGGTCCCTGCTTGCGGTAAAACTCAAGAATCTCTTCAGCAGATAGACCTAATCCTAAGCCGATCGCAATAATCCCTCCAGTAGAAGTACCTGTTATCAAGTCAAAATGGTCAACACAACGACAGCCTGTACTTTGCTCAAGAGCTGCCAATACAGAAGCAGAGAATGCTCCCATAACGCCACCCCCTTCAAGGCTTAGAATCCGAAAAGGGCGTTGAGATTGACCGGGAGGCATAGAAGGGTTACTTGTTTCAGGCGAATTCATTTCCATCCTTAACATTCCGCATGAAGAAAAGGGACTGTTTTTCACCACAAAAAATATTGCGGTCTATACAAGCAATGATATTTAGGTTTTGTTTAACAAGTGTTATTTGTAACTATACTTTCGTAAATCAGTTCTGCTTCTATAGAGATAGGAGGTACAAAAAGGCAGGAGATCAGTGCGATGGCTCATAATAAGCTAGAGGTGGAAAACTTAAACCTGTAGCAAAACTAAAAAAGAACCGAGTGTTTATACTTAGACGTTGATAGAGATTTCTGGAGCGAAGCATCGATGAAAGTAACAGAACGGCCATTTGATGTATTTCTGGCTCATAGTAGCAAAGACAAACCGCTGATTCAGCAAATCTATAGAAAGCTGAAGGATCGGGGGCTCAAGCCCTGGTTGGATATAGAGGAGATTGCCCCAGGTACCAGTTTTCAAGATCAAATTCAGCAGGCTATAGGTCAGATTAAAACTGCTGCCGTTTGCATTGGTCAAACAGGTCTGGGACCATGGCAAACTCTTGAATTGCAAGTGTTTATTAGCCAGTGCGTGGAACGGAAAATTCCAGTGATTCCAGTTCTGTTGCCTGGGGTAGGGGAAATTCCAGAGAACTTACTTTTCCTGAGACAGTACCAGGCTGTTGTTTTTAGAAATGATATAGAGGACGAGCAGACATTCGATCTCCTGGAGTGGGGCATTACAGGAAGAAAACCTCGATCAAACGCTCCTGTTCAACTACTCACTTTAGATATTGTCCAACCAGGACAGGTAACTCCCGACTACGCAGACGACAAGCTAAATTCTGAGAAAGGCGTAGATTACACTCAACTGCGGGATCTATTGAAGGCAGGCAACTGGAAAGCGGCGGATGACGAAACCTATAAAGTGATGATTCAAGGGATTAGCAAGAAATTAGGGGATGGATTCACCTCGGAAGAACTACTGACCTTTCCCCATACTGATCTACAAACCATTGATCGCCTATGGATGAAGTACAGTAAGGGTAAATTTGGGTTTAGCGTGCAAAAGCAAATCTACGTCGAGTGTGGTGCCAAACTTGATGGCCAGTATCCGGGTGATAACATTTGGAACCAGTTTGGGTCCAAGATTGGTTGGCAAGTGAATGGCGAGTGGATTAGCCATGACGATGCGACTTTTAGTATGTCAGCCCCAAAGGGACACTTGCCACCTGGTGTTGTAGTTGGCATGCTATCTCTTCTCTCACATCCAGGGCTAGGGAGCAGGGATGATCGCCAGTCCGGTTTCTAGCCCAACTTTTACCTCTACCCCTGCACAATTTACTCCTGAGATTGCACCCCATATTCTGGCATTTAACTTACTCAAGTCTCTCTTGCCTGCTCAGTTTGATGGAGTGATTGTTCTGTATGAAGTGGATGAATCTCAGATTCCTATAAATGCGGCGCAGGTGCAGAAGGCAGAAGATGTTATCCAATTTGCGAAACAAAAAGAAGGGAACTCTTTTACAGAATTGCTGAATACAATTTATCAAGTGGCTCCTCATTTGAAGAGGTAGGGTGAATGGCTGATCGAAATGCCCTATTGCACCAACTCAAGCAGCTTTCCCTGGCTCAATTTGAGGAAGTGTTGTTTCGCCTGGAGGTTGAACCCTGGATTATTCCAGGTGTTTTTGCGGAGCAAGGGTTAAGGGCTACGGCTGTCATTCGCAGGTTGGAGCAGGAAGCAAACGGCAGTGGGTTGAAGCGTTTATCTGAAGCATTGGCGGATCGCACCCTTGAAACCATTGGCAAACAGTATGAGGGCTACGAAACGGAGGCAGAAGTCCGAAAGGTCGTCGGTGAATATGTTCAGCAACCGATCGCCGGACGCTCTCAGGAACAGGAGCAGATTGATCAGTTTCTGGCAAATAACTCCAGTGGAATGCTGTTGGTTACGGCTCCGGCTGGCTTTGGTAAATCGTCTCTACTCATGCACTGGCAGGAGTCTAAGCAGGAGGATTACTTTATTGCGTTTCACTGCTTTCGGACCGCTTCTTCGGTGTTGCGATCTGTGACGAATGCCTATCGTCATCTGCTGCGGCAGCTTTATGTCTATTACAATCGGCGCGATCAGCAATTTCCTAGTGATTTACGTAGTCAACTGCGGGGATTGGTGGATGATGCCGGAGTGCAACCGGACAAACGGTTAGTAATTGTGCTGGATGGGTTGGATGAAGCACAGGAAACGCTTGAGCCGTTTTTGAGTTCACCGTTGCCGGATGGGGTGTATGTGATTGCATCGGCACGGGCAGGGCAGGAGGATGAGCCGGAATATTTGAAGGGTTGGACAGCCAATGCCCAGCGGCTGTTACTGAAGCGACTGCCTCGTGAAGCGATCGCAGACTGGGTGGCAAAAATCAATCCATTGGCTCCCTATGCTCAGAACCCTGATTTTATTGTCAAGCTGGACGAAGTGACTCTTGGTTTTCCGCTTTACCTGCGTTATTTGCTGGAGGATTTGAAGCAAGCGGTTGCCCAGGGAAAGGATATCCAGGTATTCCTAACCAATAGCCCCACTGGGTTTGCAGCGTATGTGAAACAGCAGTTTGGGCAATTGACAAAAGAGGTGAAGCAAGAAAAAGAAGTACAGGAGTTATTTGTTTTACTATCCGTGGCGTTGGGCGCGTTATCAGCGGATGACATTGAAGCCTTAACGGGATTAGGCGTATTTGATTTGCCCAATTTGCCCTGGCAGGTGACTCGCTGGTTCAGTATCCGATCGGATAGTCAATTGGATTTCTACAACTTTGCCCACCCCTTGCTGGCAGATGAGTTTCAGGAGGTGTTAGGCAAGAAGCAAACGGAGCCAACCCGAACGAAGTTAATGCGCTACTGTGCTGACTGGCAAGAGAACGAAAGCCCCTATGCTTTGCGGTACTATGCAGAACATTTGCAGGAGGCAAAGCAGGTAGAGCCGCTCTATGAGCTTGCCCGAAATGAAGCCTTTGCCAATGCCCAACGGCAAGGCATCCCCGACGAGCCAGAATTGCCTTTGAAAACTATAAAGCTGGCTTTGCAGAGTAAAGCGGTAGCGGATGATGCCAGGGGAATGGCAGAGCTTTTGTTGCTCCATGCCAAACATAAAATCGAGATTGCACAAGAATCACCCCTGGATGCCCTGCGAGCAGGCAACCTGGAACGAGCCTGGAAGCTGGCAGAGCAATCTAGTCGAGAAGACTGCATTCTATGGCATTTGCTGCTGGCATGGGCACTGTTTACCGGGAACAAATCTGACTCAAAATCGTTAGAACCCGTCTGGAAGACGCTAGGGCGGTTGCAGACCATGCAGTTACCCCGTTTGTCAGATTGGAAAGCTGAGTATGCCGTTTACTTATTAGAGAAAACCCTATTTGTTCCAAAGGTTCTACAAGAACAGGAAGCTAATCTAGATCAGCTATCATTCATTCAACAAGTTTTAGCAGATGAAAAACTGCAGGATCTGTACGAAGGGTGTATCAAGGCGTTGGTAGACTTTGCGATTGTACAAGCCATTGCTGGAGATGCTGTCCAAACGCCTCTGAACACTGCCCTCACCACTGCTGAGCAGATTAAAGATTCATCCTCCAAGGCAAAGGCACTGACAGCCATTGCGATTGCCCAGGTGAAAGTAGGTGACCCGGCTGCTGCTCTCACCACCGTTGAGCAAATTGAACCATTCCCCAAGGCAGTGGCACTAAAGGAGGTTGCGATCGCACAAGCCAATGCTGGAGATGTTTCGGCTATTCTCACCATCGCTGAGCAAACTGAAGATCCATTGTTTAAGGCATGGGCACTGAAGGAGATTGCGATCGCACAAGCTAATGCTGGAGATATTTCGGCTGCCCTCACCATCGCTGAGCAGATTAAAGATTCATCCTCCAAAGCAAAGGTACTGACAGCCATTGCAATCGCTCAAGCCAATGCTGGAGATGCTGCTGCCCTCACCACTGCTGCACAGATTAAAGATTCATCCTCTAAGGTAGGCGCACTGACAGCCATTGCAATTGCACAAGCCAATGCTGGAGATGCTACTGCCGCCCAAACGACTCTGAACACTGCCCTTCTTACCACCGCTGAGCAGATTAGAGATCCATCCTCCAAGGCATGGGCACTGAAGGAGATTGCAATCGCACAAGCTAATGCTGGAGATGCTGCTGCCCAAACGACTCTGAACACTGCCCTCACCACCGCTGAGAAAATTGAAGATCCATCCTCCAAGGCATGGGCACTGAAGGAGATTGCGATCGCACAAGCCAAAGCTGGAGATGTTGCTGCCGCCCAAACGACTCTGAACACTGCCCTCACCACCGCTGAGCAGATGGAAAATCCACTCTTTAAGGCACAGGCACTGAAGGAGATTGCGATCGCTCAGGCGACAACACTGAAAGAGATTGCGATCGCTCAGGTCAATGCTGGAGATGCTGCTGCTGCCCTCACCACCGCTCAGCAGATTAAAGATCTATCCTTCCAGGCAGAGACACTGAAAGAGATTGCGATCGCTCAGGTCAATGCTGGAGATGCTGCTGCTGCCCTCACCACCGCTCAGCAGATTAAAGATCCATCCTCCCAGGCAGAGACACTGAAAGAGATTGCAATCGCTCAAGCTAATGCTGGAGATGTTTCGGCTATTCTCACCGCCGCTGAGCAGATTGAACATTTATCGTTCAAGGCAGAGACACTGAAGGAAGTTGCGATCGCACAAGCCAAAGCTGGAGATGTTACTGCTGCCCTCACCACCGCTGAGAAAATTGAAGATCCAGATGACAAGGCACGGGCACTGAAGGAGATTGCGATCGCACAAGCCAAAGCTGGAGATGTTGCTGCCGCCCAAACGACTCTGAACACTGCCCTTCTTACCACCGCTGAGCAGATTAGAGATCCATCCTTCAAGGCACAGGCACTGGTGGACATTGCGATCGCACAAGCTAATGCTGGAGATGCTGCTGCCCAAACGGCTCTGAACACTGCCCTTACTACCGCTGAGCAGATTAGAGATCCATCCTCCAAGGCATGGGCACTGAAGGAGATTGCGATCGCACAAGCTAATGCTGGAGATGCTGCTGCCCAAACGACTCTGAACACTGCCCTCACCACCACTGAGAAAATTGAAAATCCGTATACAAAGACACGGGCACTGAAGGAGATTGCGGTCGCACAAGCTAATGCTGGAGATGCCGCTGCTGCCCTCACCACCGCTGAGAAAATTGAAGATCCAGATGACAAGGCAGAGGCACTAATAGCCATTACAATTGCACAAGTCAATGCTGGAGATGCTGCTGCCCAAACGACTCTGAACACTGCCCTCACCACCGCTGAGCAGATTGAAAGTCCACTCTTTAAGACACAGGCACTGAAGGAGATTGCAATCGCACAAGCCAAAGCTGGAGATGCTGCTGCTGCCCTCACCACCGCTGAGCAAATTGAACTTCCATATGATAAGGCAGAGGCACTGAAGGAGATTGCAATTGCACAAGTCAATGCTGGAGATGCTGCTGCCCTCACCACCGCTGAGCAAATTGAAAGTCCACTCTTTAAGGCACAGGCACTTGAGGAGATTGCGATTGCTCAGGCAAAGGCGAGAGTCGGTGGACATGCTGTGGCGACCGCAGAAAAAATCTTGAGCGGTCGCAACGAACACCTACCCAGAATTGCTACTGCATTTGTTGAAACGGGTGACAGAGACCACTTTAAACAACTCCTGATTCCCTGCGCCGACTATCTCGATGCTGCCTATGCCATGTGTGCTCATCTCATAAAACTCTATCCGCAGCAAGCAACTGCGATCGCCAAAGTGGTGAGTGAGTTTAGTGTTGGCAAAGCCCAATGCTAAGTTCCACTTCAGAAGGCAACAAAAGTTAAGGCTTTAAAGCTCAAGCGTTTGATATGACTAGAATCGAGTTACTCAATATTGCAGGGGACATCTTGTGAGTAGTATTTTCAGAATATTGGGGTCTAATGGAGCCTGAGCTAACTTTGAATGGCAAATGTTAAGGGTACATAGTTTACGACACTATGCTTAAACGGTTTCAACAACTGAGACATCACTTAAAAAAGAGAACAAACACTTCTCTTGTCAGTACCTCTTTTGCAATGCTCCTGTTGCTGCCTTTTCTTGTAAGCTCAACGATTTCAGCGTTTGCTCAAGCTGCTCCACCAGATCTCCGTCAGGGCTTGGCAGAAGAGATCAAATCGCTAGCCCGTAGCGACGTTGAAAATGATATTCCTAGGCGCACAAATTTTATTGTTCAGATTTACAGTCCTAATTCTGCTGGACTCACTTCTCCGCAACTCAGCAGGATTTATGACGAAGCGTATAGTGAGCAAAGTAATCAGAAAAACCTTAAGAATACATTAGTCATTTTAGGTATATTAGCTCTACTGGGATTGCTGGCTGTTGCCATATTACGCAAAACACCCAAATTTAAGGTTAAAACGGTCTCTACAAGTTTACCCTTTGGACTGGGTCAAGTAGAGTTGGAAAGCGATGACGCAATGAGGAGAGCAGCATGGGCACTATACGTCGAACTTACAACTCGTATTACTACTCAAACTCTAGAGGATGATCAAGGTCTTCTCCGAGAGGCTCTCAACTCTCTTTACAGCTTATTTGCATCTACCCGAGAAATCCTTAGAGAAGCTGGTCCAGATGTGGGTACATCACTTGAATCCGTTGGCGGTATTGCGATCGCTGTACTGAATGTCGGGTTACGCCCTTTTCTTACCAAATGGCATCCAGCACTATCAGCATGGGAAGCGCAGCGTCCTACCGATGTAGGTCCAAGAGAGCACGAGAAAAATTGGTCAGAGGAACCCCAATTACGTAACGAATTGAAGCTGCTTCGTGAGAACTTGGAACAATATATTCACGCATTAACAGAAGTGATTGGAGTGAGGAAGTAGCCGGAAGGGGGCGATCGCGTATCATACTTTCAAAAGTAGTGTAGCAATTCATGGGTTCACTTTAGGGGGAATGCTTCTAGCTCACCAGCTTTCACTACTCTTGCTCTTAGCATGCCTTATTGTAAAAGAATCTTTCTCTAGGATTGGCAATTAGGTTTGCCCTCTGAGTACGGGCTTGGAATGCATCTTCGATCCAATTTACAAGTAAATCTTTTCTTGATGGATACCAATAATAACGAGCATAACCTTCATCTCCATTAGTACCTAACAAGTTCAAGCTAAGGCGATTAGGAGGAGTAGGATTTTTGCCAGCAGAAGGAAGCACAATTCCTATCAGTCCATTTGGTGTTACAGTTTCTCCCTGACGAAGCGAAGCCTGAATTTCCCAGTCTATGTATCGACGTGCCCAGGTACATTTACCAATGAGAACAATCGTTACAGTAGAATCTTTCAAGTATCCTTCTCTAATGCGTCGCATCACATAACTCGTGTCAGTGCTATTAACAATATCATTTGCTATATCTACGCCAAGAGCACGCCGAATAAATACATTATGCTCATGGTCGAAAACATCAATAAATTTTTGGACTTCATCTTGATCAGCATGATGATAAGAAATAAACACCTTTCGACAAATTTTGCTAGAGTCACTTCTTGACGCACTAAAGTTATAGCTTCCAAATGACATTTGCTCTCTCCAATAGTTTTGATTCTATTTCTAACCCATTCACAGTAGTAAACTAATACTTGGTTGAGTTTGCAGAAGAATTCATAGAGCTTACTAGCAAATTTTTAGTAAATTATTGGTTCTTGAATACTGCCATCAGTCCTTTACTCAAGAGGGATAAAATCGCTCTACTATTTGTTGTGGTCATTAGCTCTTCATTTTCTTCGGTGGTAAGACCGTTTCTGAGTGATTCAAATCGGTTTTCCCTAGCAGTTTTTAAGCAGGAGTTGAGGCGATCGTATAGCTGTCCAGGATGGGGACCATCAGGATACGGTTTATATTGCTCAGCAGGATTGAGTTTGTATTTCTCAGCTAAAAGGGAAGCTTGCTTACTCTTGTAACGTTCGTAGTACAGCGTAGCGTGTTGCTCATCCTGTGTTCTCAAGGCTTCAGTTAGGATGTGGGCAGCTCCGCCAAATCCGCCGAGGATATAGGTTGGAATTTGGTGTTCAGCCGCTAGAAGATACTCTTCAAATAAGCCAGGCATGATACCCATAAAGTCTTGGGATTTACCGCCGACTAGAATTCGAGCGGCTAAAGGTGGGGCTGTTTCTCCATCGAACCGTGGAGCACCACCACGGGTCATCCATTCACGCATAAAGCTGAGACAGTGCATACTTTGATAGGCACCTTCAGGAGTATTTGGATCAACGGTGTCATTAACAAATTCTTCTGGTCTCGCATCCTTTGGGCGAACCCTTACAAAACAGCAGGTGTTGATGAGTTTGGCTTCCTCAACAATCGTTAAATATTGATAATAGGGCCAGGCTAAGAAGCTATAAAGGCGTTGTTCCCAGCCTTTGGCATTCATGTGTTCCCCACGGGCAAGCAGGAAGAGTGTTTCAGTAAACCCACTGGGACGCAGGTCTCCACCGTAAGCTAAATTGCCACCCAAGCGGAGAACTAAACGGGCGATATTAACGGTCAGTTCGTGCAGATGTTCCATTCCGTATCCGAACTTTATTAGATCAGCACTATCGGATATTGATACTGCAATGAGCTTTTGTTTGAGAGGAGCCTGATTTGCGCTGAACGAGACGGTTTGCTCATCCAGTTCCAGTACGTCATCGAAGGTCACAATTTGAAGTTCACTCATCAATGGCACAAACTCCCTCAGCATTTGCTCTTCACTGAGGGGAATACCAGGCGGAGGAACAACTACCCTAGTTAGAGTAGATTCTATTTCTTGTTTTAAGTTGAGTTTTTTGGTTGCTTGCCAAAGTTCTAAAATGGTTTGCAAATCAGGAATACAGTTTAGATAATGCTGCCCGTCCCTTTTGGGACAATATTCGAGCAAGTTTCTAACCCGTTTTTCGTTATAACCATATAACAGAATTTCGCGGAGTAACTGATCAATCAGAAGCTCAACTTGCTCAGGGTTCCATCTAATAACTGGGGCATGACCACAGTTTGGAAGAAAAGAGTTGGTCCCATTAACAAGAGCATCCACAACAACGAGTGGTTTCACTGTCCACCCGTAAGGGCCTTCCTCAATATCAGTGCTGCGATCGCCTTCAAATTGTTCAGGCAAAATGGGCTTTGCTGTTCTCGCCAGACGAATTTCTCGACGGCACCACGGTCTACTTGCATAGCTATCAGTGAGAACTGCAATCATCGCCGCAGTGTTCAGTTGAGCATTGTTTCTTAGCCCTGAATCCCAAGCGTAACCGATCGCCAGATCGCTTTCATCGAAAAAGGCTTGCAGTTGACCGTGCTGATAAATTTGTTCGCGAATCGTTTCAGCAATATCTGTTCCATCAGCTTTTGCATGACTGACAAATACTTTAATTGGAGAGGATGGAGCATCAATATTAATTGCTCCTGTTTCATCTTGTTGCCATAGTAAGCGACAACACACCTGAGTTAAAAGACTCAGAAGGCGTTTTCGACGAACTTGCAAACGGTGTTCTTCATCCCAATCTTTGGGATCATTCACCCGGTCAATTCGCAGGAAGTTGAGCTGAGTAATGTCGCTAGGAAGCTGGTAAGCTGCGGGATGTAATGCGACAGGGGAAATCAAGGTCTTGGTTTTAGAGCGCTCATCGTCCTCAGAATTCGGATTGTTTTTAGAACTCGCATCCGTTTGCAAGCTTTTACGGGCAAGTTCACTCAGGTACTTTCTCCAGGGAGCATCAACCACCATGTGTTCATCCACGAGTGGCACGACAACATTCATCCCAGCGTTATTTAGCTCGATTTCTCGTCGTTTTTCAAGTGCAACTGCTGAAGGGTAACTGCGGTACTCTACTGGGATGCCATACCCGCACTGAGAGAGATCACTGGGATTTCCACGAAACCAGGTATAAATGTCTTTTGCAAATTCCTTCCCCAGTAAACAGTCTGAGTGCCAGAGTACATAAATTCGTACCGGATCAACGTGAGATGACATCATTCATCAAAGCCTACTAACGCAATTTGACCCAACGTTACAAAATCGACGAAACCTCCTTCCATGATTTGTTCTCTGGTAAATACATGCGGATAGGTTCGTTCTGTCTCAGAGAAATTACCATAAGTTTGCCCAACTTGGGCAGCGATCGCATCCATTTCCGCAGGTTCTAGCTCTACCGCCATTAATAGCGCTTCGTTGGCAACCAGCGTTGCGGCGATTTGGCGTTGGGTCACCGTCCGAAATCGATCTTGAGAAAACCGCATTCCTGTTTCTTCTTCTAACTCCTCCATTGCCAAAGCAGAGGGTTCAATGCCGGACTTGAAGGAAGACCCCCCTGGCACTTCAAAGACAAATCCATAAGCATTGATAGCAGAGGTTCTGTATTCCTTAACCAGGACAAAGCGATCTTGCTTTCTTGTTTCACCAAGGCAGTACATGCACACCGTTACAATGCTGGGTCTAATAATAACGGTTTCATTTGATTTGATTCGATCCTCGCCTTTCACCTTTATTGCAACATGAATTGCTAACCAAAGAGGAAATGCTTTATCTGCACCGACCCTAAAGACCCATTCGATGTTAGGGACATCTTCAAGGCTATGACCTGCTGCGGTTTGCGAAGAATACCATTGTTGAAAGTGCTTAGTTTTCCAAATTTCTAAAGGAATTAAGCACTCTGCACGCGATCGTTCTGCACCCGCATCTAGCTGATTGTAAGCAGCGTTAAGCGTTTCTTCTAAGGTGCGATGAACCACTATATTGCGCTGATTAGCTAGCCTTTCAAGGTAGCGGGTTCGATAAGCCCCTTGCGGAAGGCCCAGGATAACCTTGCCACTGTGAATTTGTAGCCCAAGTTCAACGCGAGTTGTATTGGCAGGTAAGGTATCTGGCGTAGCGGGTATCCAAAAGAGGATCACATCCGATCGTCGCATTGCCCCCAATTCCCAGTCCATTTGCTGGTCGTAGTCGCTATCACGCTGAGCATCTTGGGACTCAGGAATAAAAACAACACCGTCATATCCCAATTGTTTTAATATCTTTAAAGCGTTGGGTCGCCAAGAGGAAACGTTGGAATAACGAGGGGTTGGACCAGCCAAGTATAGGGACTTGAAGAACATTTCTGGATATGGCTGACCTGCATACACGCATTTCATAGAGACTCAAGCAGCAGTGGACCTTTAAGATTATCTCAGATCAACAATCATCGTTCACGATAGCTATTATTGGCACTTCTAGAGATAAAGGTTGATTAACGCTGATTACTTTGTTGAACAATCTGCATCAGGGTCATAAAAAGTTGAGTACCGATCCTTGATTTAAATAGAGGGTGGCAGCTTGTTGATAACCTGCGATCGCCCCTTGCTTGTTGCCTAGGTCAGAGTGAGCACTCCCCCAGTTGTTGTAGGCATTAGCATAGTCGGGCTTGAATTTAATTGCCTGGGTGTAGTCTGCGATTACCCTCTGCTTGTCGCCTAAGCCAGAACGGACAAACCTTTGGTTGTTGTAGGCATCCGCAAAGTCGGCGTTGCTGGATGAGGGTATGAATCATGTGGGGACAGGGACATCGCGGAACTTCAGATAGTGAAGTAGCAATCGAACCGAATGCTTGAGCATCTCTACGGACTTGGAATAGC
>JACJOC010000015.1 GCA_014695345.1 Cyanobacteria bacterium FACHB-471 | reverse complement strand
TTGCCTGTTCCTGTCTCCATCTCGATCGTGAAGCTGGGCGATCGCCAGAAATCGTTACCTGCGCCTTCTAGAACCAAACCATCATCGCACCAGAGAGGATCTAGCTGAGGAGTAAGATCGTTTTGCCTCTGAACAGCCAACAGATTCTCTTCCAGCCATGATTCAGAGAGAATTTCATCAGGCGGAAGATTTGAAACAATCTCGTCTTCACGGGTCAGCAGACTTCGTTCGTACTTGGGCAATCCTTCAAAAAGTTGAACTACGCTCTGAATTGCCTTGAGTTGATAATCTTGATCGGGGTCAAATTTAAGCTTGAGATTCTTAGCCATGATATTTGCTCTCCCTAGATCGTCTTAATGTTGCAAACGTCGGAGAGCCGCATCTTGGCTTGATCCGTTAATGCAATATCCAGGCAAATAAAGACATCATCATGCTCAAGCTGTTGGAGTTGTTGAGTGGTTTCATCAGCAATTGATTCATCCAGACAGATGAATAATTGATGTGCTACAGAGGTAGATTCAACTACTAAAACTTTATTCTTAGGAAAATGGTTCTGATAGTTCATTCCGCTATCCAAAGGAAAGCCTTCATGAAGGAGAATCTCTACAATTACGTCTTGTTCCTTCCATCCATTGACCAATGAGTCTTCAAAATCTAAAAATGAAGCCTGAATTTCTTCAAAATTTTGTCCAAGGTGATTTGACCAAGCCTTGAAATTGGATCTGTGAAGATTATATACCCTGAAGCCCAGGTCTTGTTGTGAGTTATGAAAATCCAAATTTTCCTTTGATTTCTTTTTAATCCTTATAGCCACTTCTCGAATGCGCTCTCTAGATAAATCAGATATATTTTCGTATCCTCTTTTAATTGCTTCTTTAGAAATTGATTGATCTTCAGGTAATTGTACACAAATGTATTTTCTAGATCCACCGTCCTGTAGATTCAACTCCATAACTGCTTGTGCAGTTGTGCCAGAGCCAGCAAAAAAATCAAGAATCAAATCCTCTTTGCCAGTAGTTTGCTCTATCAAAGCTTTTATTAACACAGCAGGTTTTGGAAAATCAAATGCCTCAAAGCCAAACAAATCCCTTATCTCTGCTGTACCTTGAGCTGTAAATATATTGTCAATTATTGTTGGAAAGGAAATAAATTCATTTGCCAAATCAGAGCGAAATTTCTTCTCTCTTGGTCTGCCATCCGCCTTTTTAGGGAACAAAATATACCCCTGCCTAATCAACTGATGCATCCTCTCTTTAGAATATCTCCAGCCAGTATTAGCAGGAGGCATATAAGAAGCTCCAGTGACAGGATCTATCATTTCATAATGAAGATTGGGTCTTTTCTCAACAGTTGCAAGTCCTAGTAAGCTTCTACTCATCCAAGGACCTCTTGGATCGTTATCTGGATTACTAAATTTACTTTCATCCCTTTGAACACCCCTAAAGCTACAATCAGAGTCTTTTGAATAAACCAAGATGTACTCATGATCTGTAGAAATGTGGCTTGTTGCTCTTGAATCAGGAAATTGTCGGCTCTTCCAAACAAGTTGTGCCAAGAAACATTCTTCTCCGAATATTTCATTGAGTAGGAGCTTCAGGTGTGCAACTTCATGATCAGAAATACTAATAATAATCAACCCGTCATCCTGTAGCAAATTTCTTGCTAATTTTAGGCGGGGATACATCATACTTAGCCAGTTTGAATGAAACCTTCCTCCTGCCTTAGGATTTGAAGTTAAAAGCTTTCCGCTATCATCTGTCTGTCCAGTTCTACTCAAATAAGTATCTATAGATTCAGAGAAACTATCATTGTAGATAAAATCATTTCCTGTGTTGTAGGGTGGATCAATATAAATCATTTTTATCCGCCCAGCATAGCTCTTTTGTAGAAGTTTTAGAACTTCTAAGTTATCGCCTTCGATGAAAATATTTCTGGTTGTTTTTTCGTCTATTCCCTTACCTGGAACAGGTATAAGGGTTCCCCTAGTTGGAAGACTAGCTACCTTTCGAGCTTCCCGTTTGCCAGCCCAACTCAACCCAAAATGCTCCACTCCTGGCTCATCCTCCTCCGGGTACTCGCCCAAAGATTCCTTCAACGTCTCCCAATTAATCTTGCCGTCTGCAAATACTTCAGGAACGATCTGCTTCAAGAGTTCCAACCGTTCTTGGTCTAAAGAAAAATTCCGCTGTAGGGGTGCAATTACCATTGTCTCTTCTCCAAATTCCAGGGTTCTTAGTTAAACTTCAAAAGCTTCTGGTGACGGTGCTGCGTCAAGATTTGCCGTCAGCCATTCTTCTTGTTCCGAATCACTTCCAAACTCTTGGAAGTACCGAGCAAACGTTGAATCCGATCGCCCACCTGATGACACCACATAATTTCGGTAGGACGAACAAGAAAACCGAGCATCGCAGTTACGACAAACCTGAGTTGCAAACAGCAGTTCCCGTCCTCTAGCTGCAAATCGCGTTTTCAGCTTCTCCACAGAGGCTGGAGCAAATTTGTTTTCTTCGATCGCATCGACAACCGCCCCAAAATCAGCGATCGTCTGCCCTACATGCAGTTGGTCAAAGGGAATATCAATCAGTAAGTTCCATTCCTCCAGAGCAGCGGCAAGCCGTCGCTCATCATCTCTATCAAGGGCTTCCTGAACAGCCGTCGGAAAGGCTGTTGCAATGATCGCAGTCTGGTCAAGTTCCTGCCCTCTCAAGCTCTGCCAGATATAGGCATATACATTAAGCTGCTTCTCGTACAGCTCCTTGTTTTTATTCACATAGTCATAATCATGGGTTTTGATGTCATACATCACCGTTCGATCGTCCTCGCGGATAATGTCTACAACACCCTCAATCCCATATTTCCGCCCCTTGGGTGTCATCTGATCCGGTAGGTTGAGCTTTACCTCCGTATCGGTCACATTCTCTGCCACATCTCGCATCTTCTGCCAATAGAGAAGCACCTGGCGCAGGGCTGCATTTTTTCCATCTTGGGTTAAAGCATGGCCCCCTTCAGCCTGGAGAAGTTCGTAGTTCTCCTCAAACATTTCTCGAATTTGAGCTTCAATATCTGCCTCTGTCATAGCTGAGTTCTCCGGGCAATGAGCAAGTGATGCAAGTCTTCAATGGTTTTATGAACCAGATTCCCGAAAAACTGCGTCTGCGATCGAGAGGCAACGAACCCATACTTTCGGAAAATCATGTACTGCCTTGGGCACTTCTGATAAAGCAGATAGTCGCTGGTGTAGGAGTAGTTCTTGGTCAAATTATCTGCTTCTACCTTCGCGGCTGGTAATGTGTCTAGATTCAGACTAGGAATGCGATCCACCTGCCCATTGAGAAGGGTTTTGAAGGGTTCGCTGATAGATTGTCCGCGACCGCTATAGTGCGCAATGACAAGCAGGTTTTTAGCCCTAGAGAGTGCTACATAAAACATTCGCATGATGTCAAACTGTGACATCCGGTCTAACGGCTCTCCTTCTCGATCGAGCAACGGGCGCACAATCTTTTCAACCTGCTGAGGTCCGCGATCGTCCTTTCGAGGATTCCCCAGTACCACAACAGGAAACTCCAATCCTTTTGATTGGTGAACTGTTAGAAAAGGAACACGCCCTTTAGGAAAGGGATCATCGGCATCTTCATATTCCGCCTCCCCCAAGCGAAACAGGCTGTAGAGGAATCTCATAAAGAAGGTATTACGAAACTTTCCATCTAGGAGAAAGGGAGCTTTAATGACGGCAGAGTAGGTATCAATAAACCGAGCAAGATACTGGGTAATAAGTCCCAGGTTGCAGATAGGTCCCTCATCAGTCCCCTTCTCTGCCAAGTTAAACATTGCTCTGAAGTGGTCGAAGGCACAGATGCGGTAGAACAAATCCAGCACACTCCAGTCGATCGAAGTCATTCGAGTGATGACATAGCTCAGCATGAAAGGCTGTCCTTCCTCAGCCCGCTTCTTTGCAATCCGTCCGAAGAAGCTATTGCTTAAATTCTTTTTTGCTGTCTCCGATAGTCCACCAGCGGAGAGAAGCGATCGCATCATCAAATCAATGTCATAAGGCTGATTTAAGTCCCATTGATGACGGGCTGCAACCTCTACAAGAATGCGATAGTCATTTAAAGCAGTTGAAATCTCGCGTTTTCGATCTTCAACATAGGTTGCTAGCGTTTTATCAGTTTTTAATAGGCGATCGGCATCTCGAAGACAGGATTCCATCCAGTTGTGGAATTCGTTGTAGTCATTGCCCTTAAAATCACCGCGATCGGGCTTCCCAAAAATCTTGAGGTAAATACCAAAGATAGAAATAGCTTCTTCTACCTCAAGAAATCGCCCAGCTCTAGGTGCATACACACGCAGCCCTACCGCTTCCAGTGCCGCCCGCATTCGCTCAACCTGAGCACTCTTAAGCGATGGGAAAAGAAATGCAATTTGGTTGGGATCTTCAACCTTCTTTTCATCAACTAGTCGCTTTACCAGATCAGCAATTTCTGCACATACATTATCCGGGCTACCCGCAGTACTAACAATGACCGAAGGCTGCTCATCCTGGCTATGGGCTTGAATGTCCTTGTCGGCAATTCGATAATGCCCCGTACCAGAACCGCGCTTCCAGTTGCAACGGGAAATAAAGTCGGTGTAAAACTCAACAATCTTGCGCCTGGAGCGATAGTTCGTATTTAAAGGAATAGGTGTTGCATCAGTTTCAAGATAATGCTGACAACGTTCTGGAAATTGAACGAAATTCTCGACTGTAGCACCCCGGAAGCGATACAGTGCTTGATCATCATCTCCCACCACACAAATATTTTTGTGTCCTTTTGCTAGTTTGAAAAATAGCCGCTCTTGAATCGTGTTTGTGTCCTGATACTCGTCAATAATGACGTGCTTAAAAACAGTTTCAGAAGCAAGACACTGCTCCAGGCGCTCAAAGGCTTTCTGTTGCAACAAGGCAAAGTCTATAAAAGGAACACCAGTTTCAGGCGTAAGCGATCGCTTGTAGTAGTCGTAAAGGTCAATTAAAGCCTTCAGCGTCTCATCCTCTGTTCGCTCTCGAATTGCAGATGGATCAACGCTCTCCTCTGAGAAACGGTTGAACAAGCTAATGCATTGTGTAGCTGCAACGTGTCTAGAGCTTGATGGAGTTTTATTGAGATACTGAGTGATAACTTTGTTTGCTTCATCTACATCAGCAGGAAAACCAACCGCCGCAGTAGCAGACGACCAGTAGCGACGATCGGAGACATAAAAATACTGTTCTAAGCTATCCTTTAATGCTGGATTAATCGGTCTGCGTCCGCCATTTGAAAGTCTTCGGTCTGTAAGTAACCGCTGGCAAAGTGAATGGACTGTTCCCACATACATGTGAGAGAGGTCATAAGGAACCCCCGTTATGTTTGTGACAAGTCCCAGGAGTGATCTCAATCCCTCTTGGAGCTGAAAAGCAGCTTTTTCAGTGAAGGTGCTAAGGAAAATTTCTTCAGGTTTAATGTTATGAAAGACAATGAGATTAAGCGTCCGCCATAGTAATACTCTTGTTTTTCCAGAACCGGGTCCAGCTGTTAGAAACAATGGCCCTTCAGTATGAAGGATAGCTTTCTCCTGGTTGTCAGTCGGTTCAAATCTTTTAGGTTTTATAGCAGCCCAAAGATCTTGAATGGTTAGACTAGTTAAAGCCATTCAAATTCCTTCTTGAATATATTTAGTACAGTCTTTGCCTAATCAGTTGGAGAAGTACTTCGTTAATAAATCCTGTCCAGATTCTCCCATCTGTTCAAGCACACCTCGAATAGATTGAAGAGCAAGGCGAGAGGGTTTGGCGCGTCGATTCTCCCAACGATTAACGGTCGCGAAAGTTACCCCAAGCTTTGCAGCAAACTGTTCTTGAGTTAACCCAAACCGTTGGCGAAGTTCCAAAATTAAATTTGCATTGTCCTGCGGATAAATCACAGCTTTAGAGAACACACTATCTATCATGTTTCATAGATAACCCTATGTAGAGTGATATCTATAAAATTCCCATAACCTTTAGAAAAGAAACACAAATTGAAAAAGATGATGAAGATGGTGCAATTAGGGATGTAGTTAGACTTAGCGGAGCAGCCCCTCACCACGAATAAAGCAATACTGCCCTCCAGACAGCTGAAGGACAGTATTGCTGGATGTCACCTTCCGCCAGCCCCTTCGTCAAGGCGGCCGCTGAGGTCGAGCGGAGATCCGTGTAAAACAGTGCCACCAATTCTGACTAGACTGAATTTGGACTATAGGTAGGAAAGGTTGAAGAGTCCTAAGGATTGCCTAAGCTATGTTGTAGCTTTTGTTACTTAAAAAGTATAAAGATTTCGGAGAGAAAAAAGAGGAGGGGTAGGCTTATTTTGCTGAAGGGCGTTTGACCTGTAGGCATCTTAATTGAACATCTTAATTCAAGTGTAAAAACGAAAAAATACACAAGAAAAAAATATTCAAAGAATAACAGCTTCAAAAGACTGATGATTATGTGATTCTCGTTCTACCAAAAGGAAATGAAGGGCAACCTCCGTCTCCTGGAGGTGAACATTATGGGATAGCGGACTGGAGTACACCCTTGTTTATGGTTGTCACCGTCTTCTGTTTAGGGAGTCAGATGATTCAGAGGTCTAAGAGGTAAAAGAAGCCCCCAGTTTTAGGACTGGGGGCTTTCAATTAGATTGAAAGGGTGTTTTCCTAACAGAAACCTCTGCTTCTGTAGTAAGAGATTTTCTATTTTTACCACTGTGGGGTGCCGCTCAAAAAGTTGTCGGGTGGACTGTTGCGTGCTGTCGGGTATCGGGTGGCTACCCGACAGTAGCAAAAAGCTGTCGGGTAGCTTGTCGGGTTTGTCAAGCAAAGGCTTCAGCAATTTGTCGGGTAAGCGTTGGGTGTCAGGTAAAATGTGTCGGGTGTCGATTAGAGCTCTTTTTGGGACTATCTGACGGGCTTGTAAGCTGTCGGGCTATCATCGTCTGCATCACCTTTATGATGCTTTTCAAGTAGTAAGATAAACTCCCTGATCTGCTCTACTACACACCCTTTTAGTGCTGATAGACTTGCCCGTTGAATGTCCCGTACCTTCACCCATTCATCAGGCTGTCTAAGTGCGTATTCATGAATGGCAATTGCCCCACCTGGTAGCTCATTAGACTTGCTTCCAGTTGCGACTTCATTGACTAGTTCAGCGTTGCCAATCACCTCATCAAACAGCTTTTCCAACACTTCTAAATCAGTTTCAGAGGCATTCAAATCAAATTGCTCAGGATGGTATTCATCCCCTACGTCTGCCGTTAAACAACTTTCTAGGGAACGCACAGAATCGAGCTTTTGCAGAAACTGTCGGGTGTCCCGGTCATACCCGCAGTGATTCTCCATTTCTGGCATTGCATACCAGGCTTGCCCGTCCGACCAGGCGCGGTTAACGGGAGACCGCATCATCTGTGCTCTGAAGTCGTCCATATTACGAGCGGAATCTGCCACAAACTTGGCTTGCAGGATGGCTTCTACCTGCATCTCCTCCCCCTTCAGTCCAATGATCAAAGGGCGAAATCTAGAGCGAGCTGCACCATTGATGCCTAGATCGTCGGCGTGAGCTGATTGCCCTGCTTCCCAGGCGTATTTCTCGCGGGAGTCACCAGAGCTAACCAGTCCATCAATTACGTCGATGTAGCGCTTGCTTTTGGCTCGAATCAACGTACCTTCATTGCAGATAAGCAAGGCTTTTTCAGTAATGCCGACAAACTCCTGCAAGCATCGCTCAACCCATTCAACCACCTCTCCGTCGGAGGCGATCGCCACATTCAGTCGATGCACTGAGACAGCGGGCAGATCCCCTAAATAGCCGTACTCCTTCTCGTCATCCTTGCAGTCCATTGCTACCACCTTGAAGTCTGGATACTTGGGCAAGAAAAACCTTAAAGCATTGGCTAGTAGGTAGTCTTTGCCGCCTCCTGAAACTGCAACAATCAGCGAAGTTCGCAGGCGATCGCCAATAAGGTAGCTGATGGGTGACTTTCCTCGTGGTGCCGCTGGTAGCAGTTCGGTAGTAGTGGATGGGGCACTTATCGCAGGGCGACCCCTTGCGGGTATCTCTTCGAGATCGCTTGGCTCTGCCTGAGTAGCGCTGCCTTCGACCGCTGGTAGAGCCGCGCTTGGTGGCTGAAGTTGGGTAGGTGGAACTGAATCAGTTGGCTCTACTGGTTCAGCCGCGATCGCCGCCTTCACCTCAACCAAGTCCAGCGCTTTGACATCACCTAAAGCCATTCGGCGCACCATGTAGGCGTAGCCTGCAAGCCGATCTTGCGCTGGCAGTCGCTTCAATAGGTCAGCGATCGCCGGTTCATCATCGACCAGGACGGCATACTCAACCCGCTGCTCATAGGGCAGAAAATCCATCACCTTCATTAGCTGCTGTTCTCTAGGGGATACCTCCTCCCCTGCCAGTCCAAAGATGCTCAGGATGTCTCCTGCACCGATTCGACTTCCCGGCAGCAGGCACAGCTTGCCAGAAGTTTGAAAGTCTCGCCAAACCGTGCCCAGGTAGCTAAACCCAGCAATGCCAGCCATCACTCCCACACCGGGCAACGGAGCCACAAACGGCAAGGAGATAGCGATCGCCCCTAAGCTAACCAGTCTTGCCCCATCACAGTTGCTACGCTCTTTGTCTGCGGTGCGCTGCAAAACTCCAACCCGGTAGCGCAGCGCGTCTAAGATCTTCCCCTGAAGTAAGTAGTCTTCAAAATTCATCGGCGTTAGTCTCTAAAAGCATCAATAGGAGCGGGTTTCCCCACTCCGTTCAACAAATCAATTAATCAGCGGTCTTGGTCCTGCGAGTACGGTTAAAGTCTTCCACTGCGTCCCAGAACATAGAGCCTGCCAACTCAGCCGCCACAACCGACAGAATGAACCAGACCAGGCGAGAGATAGTGACTCCAAACCAATAGCCGAAGGGATGGTTTTGATAGCTCATGATGATGTCAACGGCGTAGGTAGACAGAATCACAAAGCCTTGTTTGCGAATCTCCAGCATTCCGGCTCGCTTGTATTGCTTCCACCGGACACCGACAATATCGATCGCCTTCTTAGGCTTGTCGGGTAGAACTTCCCCCTCAACCTCTTTCAGCCGCTGCTTCGCAATATTGATACCAATGCCTCTGAACACTCGCGCTTGAATGGCATTGATGACAGCGCTAAACAGGAATGAGAACCAGAAGCTAATGGAAAGGGCAGCAACAATGATGTCTAAAGGATTGGCATCATCACCCCCGTAAGGTTTTAGAACAAAGCTTGGGGCACCTGGATCGAGCACCTGCCAGTACCCTTCAGCCGACACAAACACAAAGTAGATCGTGGCAATCCCGTACAGAATCGCTGCCCCTCGTCCGGTCACCCACAGGTAAATGTGAGGGAGAAGGGTAAGCACATCGTGCATGGCATCTAAAGCAGCGTCTAATCCTTCCCACCCTTTTGATTCAGGCTGATCAAACTCACTCTTCCCCCCAGTGTTAGCCGGGCTAGAAGGGGTAGAACCACCGGGTTTATTCGCTGTAAATTTAGCCATCTTGCCGCTCTCTTGCCGCTTCAAGGCGATCGTGGATTAAGTCACCGACTGGGGATGTTTTGACGTAGGCAATCCCAATCAGGAGCAGGATGGTAGCGAGGCATCCTGCACTAATTCGGGCGTAGAACTGGTAAGTCATGCCTTTACTCCTGCCCCATTGCCTGCTCAATCCGCTTAGCGAGTCCCTCATCAACTTTGAAAACTTGCTCCCAGGCTTCACTCACTAGTTCACACTCTGCTTCAGTGCGATCGCCCCCACTAGCAAGGATTGCAGCAACCTGAGCCGCTAATTCTTCCTCGACTCCTGCCTTTGTCAGCTGCTTCAAGAATTGCTCGTGCAGCCGGTAGGACGATTTAACCTGGTTCAGCAGCGCCTCAGCAAAGGCGAACTGACGAGAAGGCTCGAATTCCTCAAGCCCCTTCAAAATGCCGAATATCTCGATGGAGCGAGGGCTGTTACTATCTGGCTTCCAAACATCCTCCATCGTCTCGCCGGTGCTATTGAGGTGATAGGCAAAGATGCTAGTTAAAAGGAGCAGCTTTTCATCTACGTTGAGAGCTTCCAGCCTTATGCCGTAAAGCTCCTGAAGCGTGTCAAAAAACTCGCCTGTAGCGCCTTGATATCCGAGTAATTCTGCTTTGTGAGCCATGATGAAGGAATCTCCTATGAATTTAGGTGTTTGTGGGAGTTGCCAGCCGTTGATCTGTGGTGGAGAGGCGGCTGGTTAATCGTTGAGCAGTTCTCGAAACAGTTTGGTTAGCCCCAACATCAGTAGAAAAATCGACCAGATGGTCATCGCCGGGAAGATGGCAATTGCCAGCAGCTTGAACACCCAAGGCAGTGCTAAACCCATCAACAGCGCCAGCAGCGCAGCGACAAACAGTTCAATTGGGGCTTGGCGGTTGAGGTTTCGGAGGAATAGAGCGGCAATGAGTTTGAGTGGCTGGTTCATAGCTCGATGGGTTCGGTGAACCGGAAATCGGTAGGTGCAGATTCAGCAGCAGGGGCGACCCTTGCGGTATCGGCAAAGCCGCCCGCTGGCGAAGGGGCTGCTGGTTCGATAGAGGAACGCTTCCCGCCTAAATAGTCTTGCCAGTAACAGCGAACGATTGCCTCTATTGCCGTTCTGGTACTGCCTAAACCTCTCTGCTCTGAAACCGTTTGGGCGATCGCCTCTACATCTCCTGAGAGCCGAATAGATGGCATATGACCTCCTGTCATGTGGGGTTGATGTTAATCAAAACTGAGTTCAGCTAAAGCCTGGATAGGGTTCTCTGGCTTTTGCTCAGTACTGGCGAGTACTGGGGGAGTACTGATGGGAATTGGCTGTGTGGATGCGGGTTGAATTACTTTTGGGGTCGGCGGATGAGTCGTACTCCGTCTTGCCTGCATGATCAGATCAGAAACTGCATCATCAATGGAGCAATACTCTCCGGCATCAACCAGTACCCGGCAGTACTCCCAAGCGGTTGCTGTCAACTGAGCCGACCGGGATTTTTGAGCCATTTCACACCCCAACCAGGCTCATCTGATGCTCGTAAGAACCCCTAACAGATGCAGTCTGAGGGCGATCTGGAATGGTGAAAACCTGCGCGACTTTCGGCTGAATTGAGCTAAGCAATGCAGCACCACCACCGGTTAGAACAATGTTTGTGATTGCCTGAGATTGGGCGGCGTAATTGGTCTTGATGTAGCCCTGAAAGGTTTTGAGGTATTCGGCGACGTACTTTGCTTTGATCGCTTGCCAGTTGCGCTCATCAATCTTGCCGAGCGTGTCGCACTGGAGACAGCGGGAGATCAGCGAAATGTTGATCGTTCCACTGGCATCCGTTGCCAGTGCCCGAACCGCTGGGTCATCGGCGATCGCATTCACCAGGTTGTAGATGCCCAAGTTATCGACCGGGCGACCGTCAACGATCTCGCCAGAGGCATCAATCAGGAATTCTTCAGCCGTACCAAAGCCAAGCTCAATCAGCAGGGTTGAGCCAGGGCGGAGGGACGGCTGAAGCGCGTTGTATGTGCCCATTCCTTCCAACACGGGAAGTACTTGAGTCACGACGCAGCGAATCTCAACCCCATTGCGAATAACTTTGTATTGACCTTCCAGAGCAGCTTTGAGGGAATCTAAAGCTCGAACATCCCAGTGAGAGGACACCACGATTAGATCTCTGCCGTCATCGGATGGACGCAGGCAGGCGGAGAACGCCTCGCGAGCGGTTTCAATCTTCGAGCGCCCATGAATCCGAACGTGCTGCCCCTGGCAAGCCAAAGCGCCATACCAGCGGGGAAGCTGCCCATCAATGATCACAATGGGGTTCTCTTCATCGTGCCGGGCATAGGCGGTCGGGTTTTCCCGGTAGCCTGCCTGAATTACCAGCGTCCCCTCAGAGTCGTGGCGCTTAATCCAGCTATTCGAGTTTTCAAAGCTGACCAGGCGCGTATGTTTGCTCCTGGTGGCGATCCCTGTTGCCATTCTTCTCTCCTGAATTACTTTGCGTCGGCTTGCGGTCGTTCGCTTGCGTTTGCCGCTCCATGCTGGCGATATTAGCATATAGTTGGAAATATACAACTATGCACAGTAAGTCACTTGATTTGTACAGAATGGGGCTACTATCAACCCAAGAGGCGTTATTTTATGTCGAGAGTGGCAAAAAAAGTTTTTGCAAGCGTAAGTGACCAACTCGCGGAAAAGCTGGAAAGGAGGGCGACTGCCGAAGGGCGATCGCTATCTAACTTGATCAGCTATCTCTTAGAGCGAGAAATGGAAGACTGGAACCAACCCTCAGGCAAGCAAGGCAAGTGAGGCAATTGCCATGACCCAAGCGAGACTGTTGACCTATGAAGAGTATTTGCAGCGCCCTTATGACGGTAGGCGCACTGAGTTTATTGATGGGAGAGTTGTCGAATTGGCCCCACCCAGAGGGAAGCACGCTGATATCGTTCTGTATCTCTATGAAAAACTGAAGGCTCACTTTGCAGAACAACATTTACCTTTACTCTGCAAACCTTTTGCCGCGCAGGTTCGGATACCTCTCTCTGAAACACGCGATCGCGGTCGTGACCCTGACCTGATTGTTTGCACAGTGCAGCAGTGGGAATCGCTTCAAGATCAGACCGCAGTGTTTAAGGTTGGGAATCCCCCGCTAGTGGCGATCGAAGCTGTCAGCCCTGGTAACGCAAAAACAGACATTGGCACGAAACGAGCAGAGTATGCAGATGCAGGCATTCAAGAGTATTGGATTGTGAATGCTTTGGAGGGTTATATCTCTGTCTGGACACTAAGAGGCAGAGTCTATGAGGAGTTTGGCTACTTCTCCAACGACGAAACTGTACGCTCTGAAGCCTTTCCTCGTCTGAATCTGACTGTTGACCAGATTCTTAAAGCGCAAGACTAAAGCTATCGTCTATCACTCACTCACTTTGTATTATGCAAACGGCTATTGCTATATAAGGGTGATACTCCGCTGCTTACGACGGTGACGCTCATTTCTCTAGCTTTATGTCGGACAATCGAGCGATCGCTGGCTAGATCAGGTAAACTACTCTGCAAACCGCAAGATCAATCATTGAAGGTCTGAAGTGCGGTTAAAGCGTTTGAGTTCTGCAAGAGAGGTAAGCGTCATGTTCTAGGCAACCCTAGAAGCCAAAAACCCCAACTGCGGGAAACAGAAGGGGTCTTGAAGGCTGATTTTTTGAATCATTTTGGGATAGAGGAGATTTTAACTTAGATTGCTTGGCCGCAGTCGTTAGATCTCTTACCTCATCATGCGTCTATATTAGGGTGATCTTGTCAAAGCTGACAAGACTTTTTCGATAACTTTTTATCACCCCTAATAGAACGACGTATGGCTCTCTATCCCTTGTAAATTCGGGACGGAGAGCTTTTGTATGCCAAAAATTGCTTCATCGAACTAGCCACCTACGCTAACTCGATCGGTCAGTACAGCGCTCTCTGTCCCTGCACACCCACAGGGATAGGAAACCTTATGCTGAATTCCCCTTCGTCTCAAATCTCCAAATCAAGGCAAAGCCTAAGTAAAACAGCAGCTCAAAAACCTGCTAAACACAACTTACCTGAACCCTTTCCAGCAGACCCCTTAGGCAAACGGCTCTGCGAAACCTTCCCCTACCGCTGGCAGTCCATCGTCGCCGACAGCCCAATCGATGCCACCGAAAAAGCAGCCTGGCGAACCTTAACTCGATATCCGCTGCGTCCCCGCACTCTCTTGAACTTGTGGCAAGACGCAGCTCAACTCGTCGGCGTTCGCTTTGGGACCACCACCTCCTACGCCCTAATTGACCTGGACAAAGATGGGCAATACCACCCGAGTCACACCCCCGGTATCCTATCCACCATCCGAGCCACCCTAGAAACTATTGGTATCTATCGCACAATTCTGATTCGCTCCAGCTGGAGTGGTGGCTTACACCTCTACATTCCCCTGCCCGCATCCGTCCCCACCTTTGCTCTAGCAGTCGCACTCAAGCAGTGCCTCTCAACCCAAAAACTTTTCCTCTACCCTGGACAGTTAGAAGTCTTCCCCAACGTCAAAAGTTACGGAAAAGCCGGAAAGACAGTCGAATACAACGCGCATCGGCTGCCCCTGCAACCCGGCTCCGGTTCAACCCTCCTGAATGACGATCTTCAACCCATCCGAGGCAACCTGGAGCAGTTCTTTGGAGCCTGGGATACCGCTGCTGCCGGACAGGACATGGAGGAACTGGGAAAAGCGCTCGTCCGTGCCCGCAAAGCACATCACACCCGTCGAGCCTCCCGCTCCAACAAAATCGACTCCTGGAAACAAGACCTGCAAAGCGAAATGGAACAAGGCTGGACTGCCTACGGGCAGACCAACCAGCTGCTGAAAGCGATCGCCTGCTACGGGGTTGTGTTTGCCAGCTTAACCGGAGAAGCACTTGCCCTCTACGTCGAAGAGATAGCTACTCACTGCCCTGGCTACAACCAATGGTGCCGACATCAGCATGAGATCCGCAAACGAGCCGAAGACTGGGCAAGCGCCGCTGAAAATCACTACTGGGCACTCGGCACGAGTCCAAAACGAGGGCGAGCGCCACAAGGAGGCAACAACATCGTCTGCTTCAACCGCCAGCGGGCAGAAGACGCACAGAGCCGGATCAAAGCCGCCCTCTTAGAACTCGAAGCGCGAGGCGAACTACCCGACGGCACAACCGCCCGCATGAAAGCGATCGCCCAGCTCGCTAAGTGCAGCTTCAGCACCCTCCAGAAGTACAAAGAGTTATGGCAACCCCAAGAGCATGTAATTGCGCCCACTGAGCCAGCTTCAACGACTTTGGCTCTCCCCTCTGAACCCTCTACTCAAGCTCCGAAAGCCGCTCCTGCAGAGGAATTACACACTATCCCCTATATGAAGGGTGAAGCGCTAGCGTCTGACCAACCTCCTTCAAAACTTCCTTTGGATCGGAAAGGGGAGGGTCCAGGGAGGGGGAATGAGAGTTTTCCACAGGCAGAATTACTCCTGAGCGAGACTACCGTCCCTCCAAACGTCTCCCCTCCTCGAACAGCGAAAAGGGATTCCTCCCAACTTGAGCCCGCTTTCGAGAGCCATGACCTGAGCGACATGACAGTCGGCATTAGGCATCAAATCAAGCATCTAGGCTGGACTGTTGCCCAGGTTCAGCAGTTTACTGCCGATAACTTCCAAGGTAAGCGCTGGGCACAGCTGACCCAATCTGAGCTGCCTCTGTTGCTCTATCGGCTATGGCAATTTAATTCTGGTGAATACTGATCTGCTCAATGGGCATTCTTCAACACCTCGTAAGGACTACTTCTAGGAGTAAATGCTTATTTCAGTCATTTACTCATGAGGATAGTTAATGACACTAAAACCGGCTAGATGTCGTGCCGCTAGATGAATTTCTTCCATTGCGATCGGTCTACCTAACTCTATCTGAGCCACTCTTTGGAACTCGGTCAAGCCATACCACCAGTCAAGTCAGACCATGAGGACGACCAGTAGTACATGACTCAGTTGAAAAGTAGACTGGCTAATAAAACGGTATCTTCCATCTCACAAAAACTTTTGGGACTACTAATAGTATGTAAGTCTTGCTGTGTTCATTGACTTAAGGCATTCGCCATTTAACCCTAACTAAAACAATAAGCCCTAACATGGTGGTCAGGGCCTTGTTTCCTTCATGACAGCTTTGCTCTCATGACCCCATCTAATGATCGGGGTTTTCTGATGTTTTCAAGCATTCCTTTAGTTTCTGTAACTGCTGCAAGTTCAACCCTCGCAATTTATCTGTGTGTTGCTGCATAATTCCAACAAATGTTTGAAAGCCAGGACATTCGTGGCATCTGACCGTTTTTCCAGGAATTTGACAAATGCACTCAAACTGAGTACGTTCCGTAAATCGACGCCTGCATTGCTGACAACGGTAACGCTGTCTACCCTTGTCCAGGCTGTATTTCATATACTTTATTGAACCGCAAAACGGGCACTTTGCCCCGTAAATCTTGGGTCCTTGCCACTGCTTGAGTGATTGCTGCATGGCAATTTCGCACCTTAGCTGGTTCAAGCTAAAAACATCTTGAAAACTCATGATGGATCTCCTAAGAGTTGAGAATAGCAGCAGTAAAACTGATGGGTAGATTGGGAAGAGACGGATACAAAAACATAGGATTACCCTATTTCCCTGAAGTAGTTTTCAGAGTTGCCTGGATCGTTCTAATCCTTAAGAACAACCGATTCCACAGAGCCATTTCGAATCGTGACATGATCGATCAGCCTGGGATAGATCAGTACCCTGTCATCAGCAGACAAAGTGTGCCAAATCACAAGATTGTTGCCAGCCTGGATAATTTCCTTGACGCTGCGGCTTTCTAAAGCTCTAGCTGAAAAGGGATTTAGTTCTTCCTGAATCTGTTGGCGAGTTTTTTGCTTTAGCCCTTCTAACTCTGGGTCGGTATCAGTAATTTCCTCAAGCTTTGACAACCGAGCTTCTAGCTTCTGAAGCTTCTCTGATTTAGTAGGCACCGAACCAGTAGATTGAGGGGTTGTATTAAGGTCGGTGGATTGAAGTGCAACAGACTGTTGAAGTAAGTGACTAATGATCGCAGTCTCAATCAACTCCTTTCTGGTTCCCTTCAAATTGTTACAGCCCTTGCGAACGTGGCGGCAGGCATAGTAGGAGTACCTTCTCTTGCGGTCAGTACTTTCTCGGCTTTTGCTCATTGCCTTTGACTGGCATTCAGCACAGTAAACCAAATTACGAAGGTAGGCGTAGGGACTGTAGGTATCTACGTTTGAAGGATCATAGTTAAGTAGAGCAGCTCCCAAATGAGAGGCATTGAACTCGATTATCTGCTTAATTTCTTCTGCCTCCTGCTCTGTTAATAGGCGATCGCTCGTATGGGTATTAAGCCGAATGTCCCAGTCCTCAGGGCTGTTCTGCTTGCGCTGCCCTGTTGGCGTTATCCTGCGTTGGTTATAAACCGTATGTCCTTGCAAAACCGCGTTAAGCAGCCATCGCTTCAGTCCAGCAGGGGTCCAATGAAAGATTTTGTCGTTTCCATTTTTCTTAGAATGGCATCGTCCAATTCCATATTTCTGGCTGATCACTCTGACTGCTTTACTCAAGCCTTTCGTTGTGAGAAAGATATCAATACAATCGCGAGCCAACTGGGCAACTGTTATACCTGGTAGTTTCGTGATGTCGCTTTCTTCCGATAATTCCTGGTAATTTTCTGGGCGCTGGTCAAGCAGGCAAAGAAAAGGAACCTGATCGAGTTGATAGGCGATACCCTCAACTCGATAACCAAACGGAACGCATGCACAGGCAGCGTTTTGGTTCCGGCTGTGCTGTTTTCCGTGCCGCACCCGTTCTGATAACTGGTCTACCTCCATTTCCGCCAAACTTGCGAGTAGATTGATCATGAACATCCCCTGCGAGGTTTTTAGATCAATTAGCTGATCAAGAACTCGTAAGTTGACTTCGGTCTCTTGAAAAACGGCAATATTTTTGCGGATTAAAGGAACAGTTCGACCTAATCGATCCAACCGTGTAACGATCACTTCAGAGATCTTCTTTTCCCGGACCAAACTCATCGTATACAAGAGCCCAGGACGATCATCCTTCTTCCCCTTCTGAATCTCATAAATAATTAGCGTTGCTCCAGCGACTTTCAGCCGCTCAAGTTGTTGCTCGAGTGCGTGAGTGTTTAGTGCCTGTTCCCGACTCGATACTCTGGCATAAGCGACAATATATCCAAACTCTGGTTCCTCAGCAACTACTTTGATAATTTGAAATCGATTGGAATTGCCTTTAATCATTGAAAGTCTTCCTTAATTCACAAGTGGTTAAGTCGTCAAAAATTGTGCATCGCCATTGGGAAGTGGGTTTGCACAACTAATAGCAAAAGGCTGATTTTTTTGAGCATAAAAGCCTGTCAAATTCCCATTCTTAGGAATTTGAATCGATTACTTGTTTTGACTTAATTGCTCAAAGAAATTGCTATCTGTATTTACAGCTAAGCAGAGTCAAACTTGAAAAAATCCGCTTTCAGGAATCGATTAAGGAATATTAAGCCCAAACCCAGAGTAGATAGCCAAGTGAATTGAGGCTCCCCTTTACTCGAGCGCGCTCTGCTGTTTTTTTCGTTGCTTCCTGTAACAACTTGAGGCAATTTGAAGCCGAGAGATCGGTCCCCAAGCTGCGAAAAGGACAGTTACATTGATCAGGCGGTATTGATGAGCAGGGAATAGGCTTAGGTTCTACCGTGTTTTCTTTGCGTTTATAGGGCAACCCTTTACGCCAGTAAAAATCATCAATGTAGGCGATCTTGCTATCCCTTAAAGCTTCAACGTATTGCTTCCAAGGCTCTTCGAGCTTAGGTCCGTTGTGAAAGCGCAGAGCTTCGAGGTTAGGTTCGCCGTGAGAACGAAGAGCGAGGATAAAACGACCGTACCAGCCGTTTTTCTGGAGAAATTTTAAATATCTCCGCTCCTGCTCCTTATAAGTTCCACGTTTCTCAATACGTTTGAATTCAGTCCACTGGAATTGTTGAAGCAAGAAAACACGGACAGAAAGCAGGTCTTTCTGGTCTTCAATCGAGACCCAATCGCCAGCATTGTTGGGTCCCAGTTCCCACCCCTGTAAAAACGCTTGCTTTTCAATTTCCAGGAAAAGTTGAAGCGGATCCTGAAATGGATGGGGTTGTTGCCTGCCAGCCATCCAGCTTTTAAGATAGGGCTCACCTGCGCTAATAAGCTGATATTCGGCAATATCGACTTCGTTAACGAGTTTGAGGTTGCGGATAATAGACGTTGAAAAATACTGTTGAAATACGCCTTTTGTGCTGCTTGGGTTTGGAATTCCTCTGAGCAGCTTGTAAGCAAAGAGAATTCCTCTCGCTTGGTAAAAGTAGTGGAGCGTTTTAAGCCAATAGGCCTGTTCTTGATTTTTCGGCACGATACCTGCTAGAAGAGGAATCTTGCCGATCTCCGTTGCAATTTGGATGAGCTGCTGCCCGTGAGGGGTATTGGGAATATAAATTTCAACTCGTGGAATCCAACAGCGTTCTTCAAGCCCAAAACATAAATCGTCTTCTCGAATCTGTCTCTCCCACTCATTCAATGTCTTTTGCACAGTGGGCGATCGTCGGCGCGCCTCATAGGGAAGAGACAATAGGGATTGAGGAACCGGAATAAGAACTATATCTTGCAGAACTTTGGGCTTCTCCAAAAGGCATTCTGCCCATTGGTGTAAGCTCCTGTCAGAGATTGGGAGGGGAGAAAAATCACTCTGCATGTCTTTGTGTGGCAGCGGGATGAATGGCTGCTCCACTGAGTTTAACTCGGACTCAAGTTTGGATTGGATGTGGACTTCGTACTACTTGGGGTCCAGGGTGCGATCGCGACATTTTGGAAGTTTGAGGCGAGTGCTTTGAGCTGTTGAGGGAGCGATCGCTGTCACACAAGTAGCTGAGAAGTGAGAATACACTTGAGCAAATTTTTACCCAATATAGAAAGCTCCACCAATGACTTTTATCCTCACATGCACATCAGGAGAATACATTTACCAAGTTTCCGATCGCCGCTTGACAATGCTCGGTGGATCGAATTCGGGTGTCGTTGTTGATGACGAAAGTAACAAGTCCACTTTAGTTGGTGGGCGAATGTCATTTTGCTATACCGGCTTAGCTGAAATTTCTGGAAAGAGAACCGATATATGGCTAGCCCAAACTTTGGCAAACGGACCAATTCAGGATTTAGGAGTAGCCTGCGAACGTGTTCGAGCCCAATCCACTCAAGAATTTAGAAACCTTAGGAGAAAGAGATGTCCAGAACATTTTTTGCGGCATGCATTTGTGGGCATAGGCTGGTGCAGGCTTCCTGAGGACGACGGCTTGCAGCCATTGCTTTGCACAATTTCAAACGCTCTAGATGAGAACGGAGAATGGCTTGCTCAGCCCTCCGATGAGTTTCTCATGCGTATAAATGGATGGGGGCAAAGCTCGGAAGGATTTTCTATTGCTGGTGCAGGACAAACTCTTCGACAAGACGAAAAACATGCTATCTGGCGGCATATCCGCCGTTGCGCTAAGAAGAAAGCCGGACCCATAGCATTTTTGCGAGCACTGATTGATGCCGTTTTCTTTGTCGCTGACCGTTACAGCGGTGTTGGAAGCAATTTGATGGCTACATGTATGCCACGCGTCGCAGCAGAAGACTACCTTAGAACTGGAGACTCTATGGCGGTTTACGGACTACCTCATTCCAATAGAAATGTTTTTGTCTACAGCTCTCTTGAAAGATTGCACCCTATTGTCTACGGTCCCAATGTTGCTATTGAAGGCATAGCTATAACTGGCTTTCATGCAGGTCCTCTAGACCCCGCAAGCGAAGACTCGTGATAGCGCGATCGCTGATTGAAAATTACTGAAACAAGTCTGAGCCAATTTCGAGTCTCCTAGCGATCGCCGCTTCAGTGAAAGTTCTAAGGCACAATTAGTAAAGCAATTTAGAGGCTATTTGCTTGCCTTAAGCTATACCGTTTCTGAATTACGTGATTTAACAGCAGCCGTCAAAGCCTTTGATGGCTGCTGCCTCTAAATCCATAAGAACCTTTGGCAGAATTTCAGGAACAACCCAATGAGGAAGCTGTATGGAATTTGTCCACGCTCATGGTGAAGGTTTTACCGTCACAAAGTATGTACCTGTCCAGGACGGCAGCATTAGAGTCAGCCTTGGTGCAAACATTGATAATCCAAACCCTGAACTTTCTGGAGAGCTGGTAGAAATTGAAGTCATAGTAAATCCTTCAACTGACGATAGCCTGCAACAGGTAGAGAAAGCTGCTCGGGAGCGAGCACGCCTAATACTGGAGGCGGCTGCAAAGGCTTTAAGGCAAGCTTAGGTTTGGACAAAACGTTGCCGAAAATGCCTCTTTTTGGCAAAGGTTATCAGCAATCCATGTTTGTTTGGGTTCATACACCCTTTAGTAACCTGAATTGGCTATACGAGATTTCTCAAGTGAAGCACCCATACTGTACGCAAATCACATGCGCTCCAGAGGGGATCGCCTAGCATAGAGTGAAGTTTCTCTTACTTGCCAGCTTATTTACTCTGCATGGCGGACGCGACTTCCAACGAAAGCGACACGCTCGACTTTCAGCCCTATCTGCAATCGATCTGCCATCACTATCAGCAGTGGTGGTTACTCTATACGTTGCATGATGTAGAAGGCAAAGAAACCTTAAAACGTCAGCCCCCATCCTGGGATGCTTCCTTTGACTTTAGCTTGATGGTTCAGACCGTTCAGAAGGAAGCAGTATCAGCGGCAGAAAGTGTCCCCTCAAATCGCCCAGATGTTCAAGAGCAGGTTGAACGGTTGCCTGTTTTAGAAGGAATTCGTAAATACGCCAGCGATCATGTATTGCTGATCGGTCGTCCGGGTTCGGGTAAATCGACAGCACTGGCACGGCTATTGTTGGAGGAAGCGCTTCCCTCTAGCCCTGCTTCCCAGGATGAACCAAGGCTGATTCCAGTGTTGGTGGAACTTCGTCTCTGGCAAACGTCGATCCTCGATCTCATCCGTAACTTTTTTAGACGACACGGTCTCAATCTCGATCGGACCGTCATCGAGAATTTGCTGTTCCACAACCGTCTGTTGCTATTGGTAGACGGGCTAAACGAGTTGCCTTCTGAAGCGGCGCGACACGATGTTGCTAAGTTACAGCGTAATTATCCTCAGGTGCCGATCATCTTCACAACACGAGATCTCAATCTGGGAGGGGATTTTGGTGTTGAAAAGAAGCTAGAAATGCAGCCCCTCACAATGGCTCAAATGCAAAGCTTTGTGCGAGCGCATCTAGAAGACAAAGCAGAACCGATGCTGCGGCAGTTGGGCGAGCGGCTGCGGGAATTTGGGCAAACGCCCCTGCTGCTGTGGATGTTGTGCAGCTTGTTTAAGCAAACTGGACAGATTCCGACTAATTTGGGTGGAGTGTTTCGCACTTTTACTAAAAGCTATGAGCATCGTCTGAAGCACGATGTCATTGCGGAGAGCGATCGCCGTTGGTGGTCAGTTCTGTTGCAAGCTCTGGCATTTGCCATGATGCACAGTCGTCCTCTCTCTACGTTGGATGCAAATCGCAATCGTCCGATTCTCGATGTTGAACTGCGAGTTGCCATTTCTAAAGATGAAGTCCACCAAGTCTTTGTCGAACGCCTGAAGTCAAAAGAAGCGCAACCTGAAGGCGCAGCCCGCAAGTGTTTAGATGACCTGTTGCGGCATCACCTGATTCAGACCAATGGAGAACAGATTGAGTTTCGGCACCAACTGATTCAAGAATATTATGCAGCTGAATATCTGCTCACACGAGTCGGGCAGATGTCAGATCTATCGCTACAGCAGCAGTATCTCAATTACCTCAAATGGACAGAGCCAGTAGCGTTGATGCTGGCGTTGGTAGACGATGGAGCGTTAGCAGAGCGAGTCATTAAACTGGCGTTGGATGTGGATGTGATGTTGGGAGCACGGTTGGCAGGAGAGGTGAAACCACAATTTCAGGAGACGATGGTTGGGCTAGTAGATGCCTTTAAGCTAGCAGATCAACAAGAAATACCAGAGTGGTTAAAACTTCAGCTTTACGCCAAAATGAGACCCAGTGCGATCGTCTCAGACCTATTAAAACGACTCAAAGACAAAGATTTTCAGGTTCGCCAACATGCCGTTCTTGCGTTAGGCGCGTTGAGATCTGAAGAGGCGATCGATGGATTGCTGATTGCAATGGAAGACCTTTATGCGGATGTGCGCCGCAGTGCTGCCAAAATTCTGATGCGGCTTCGCTCAGAATACTCGCTCCCTAAATTGAGGAAGCTGCGCCAACATCCTCAATCTTTTGTGCAGCGCAGTGTGGAAGATGTTTTGCAAGCCATTGGGGAAACTGATCAGAACTTAGTTGACCACGCCAAAAGCGAAAGTGAGTTGTCAGGAACTCAGAATCCTACTCAATTAAAAATGAACACAGAAGATTCTCACCCTGTTGTGCGTCGGCGATCCGTAGAGGCATTAATCAAGCTGGGTTCCTCAGAAGCCATTCCAGGGTTACTCAAACTCCTGGAAGATTCTGACCCTGTTGTGCGTCGGCGATCCGTAGAGGCATTAATCAAGCTGGGTTCTTCAGAAGCCATTCCAGGGTTACTCAAACTCCTGGAAGATTCTGACCCTGTTGTGCGTCGGCGATCCGCAGAGGCATTAATCAAGCTGGGTTCTTCAGAAGCCATTCCAGGGTTACTCAAACTCCTGGAAGATTCAAACCCTGGTGTGCGCTGGATGTCCGTAGAGGCATTAATCAAGCTGGGTTCTTCAGAAGCCATTCCAGGGTTACTCAAACTCCTGAAAGATTCTCACCCTGATGTACGTTGGAGTTCCTCAGAGGCATTAATCAAGCTAGGTTCTTCAGAAGCCATTCCAGGGTTACTCAAACTCCTGGAAGATTCTGACCCTGAGGTGCGTTGGAGGTCCGCAGAGGTATTAGGCACACTGAACTCCTCAGAAGCCATTCCAGGGTTACTCAAACTCCTGAAAGATTCTGACCCTGATGTACGTTGGAGTTCCGCAGAGGCATTAATCAAGCTGGGTTCTTCAGAAGCCATTCCAGGGTTACTCAAACTCCTGGAAGATTCTGACCCTAAGGTGCGTTGGAGGTCCGCAGAGGTATTAGGCACACTGAACTCCTCAGAAGCCATTCCAGGGTTAATCAAACTCCTGGAAGATTCTGACCCTGAGGTGCGCTGGAGGTCCGCAGAGGCATTAATCAAGCTGGGTTCTTCAGAAGCCATTCCAGGGTTAATCAAACTCCTGGAAGATTCTGACCCTGAGGTGCGCTGGAGGTCCGCAGAGGTATTAGGCACACTGAACTCCTCAGAAGCCATTCCAAGGTTACTCAAACTCCTGGAAGATTCTGACCCTGAGGTGCGCCGGAGGTCCGCAGAGGTATTAGGCACACTGAACTCCTCAGAAGCCATTCCAGGGTTACTCAAACTCCTGGAAGATTCTGACTCTGAGGTGCGTTGGAGTTCCTCAGAGGTATTAATCAAGCTAGGTTCCTCAGAAGCCATTCCAGGGTTAATCAAACTCCTGGAAGATTCTGACCCTGGTGTGCGTTGGAGGTCCGCAGAGGCATTAATCAAGCTGGGTTCCTCAGAAGCCATTCCAGGGTTAATCAAACTCCTGGAAGATTCTGACCCTGAGGTGCGCCGGAGGTCCGCAGAGGCATTAATCAAGCTGGGTTCCTCAGAAGCCATTCCAGGGTTAATCAAACTCCTGGAAGATTCTGACCCTAGTGTGCGTTGGAGGTCCGCAGAGGCATTAATCAAGCTGGGTTCCTCAGAAGCCATTCCAGGGTTACTCAAACTCCTGGAAGATTCTGACCCTAGTGTACGTTGGAGGTCCGTAGAGGCATTAATCAAGCTGGGTTCCTCAGAAGCCATTCCAGGGTTACTCAAACTCCTGGAAGATTCTGACCCTGGTGTGCGCCGGAGGTCCGCAGAGGCATTAGGCACACTGAACTCCTCAGAAGCCATTCCAGGGTTACTCAAACTCCTGGAAGATTCTGACCCTGAGGTGCGTTGGAGGTCCGCAGAGGCATTAGGCAGCATTGTAGAAAAATCTAAAGATCGAATCGTTCCGTCTCTTCCACAACTCTTAACCTCAGTTCCCACAGAGTCAGGTACAACGGCTCATGGCATTATTCTTGCTATTCAAGCTAGCTGCAAGTTTTACAACTACACTCTCACTCAAATATCCCATTCCATGAAACTCTTTTTCTCCTACGCCCACAAAGATGAAGCGTTGCGAGACACCCTCGCTACCCACCTCGCGCTACTCAAACGCCAGGGCATCATTAGCACCTGGCACGATCGCGACATCTCTGCCGGAACTGAGTGGGCACAGGCGATTGACAGTAACCTCAACACCGCTGATATCATCTTGCTGCTGATCAGCGCCAACTTTATGGCATCCGACTACTGCTATGACAGGGAAATGCAACGGGCATTGGAGCGCCATCACAATGGCGAAGCCCGGGTCATCCCCATCTTGCTCAAACCCTGCGACTGGCAAAGTGCGCCCTTTGGCAAACTTCAAGCATTGCCTATTGCCCACGGTGCAGGTGCAAAATCTGTGACGCAATGGAGTAATGAAGACGAGGCATTCACGGCGATCGCTCAGGGCATTCGTAAAGCTGCTGAAGAGATTAAAAAAACTAGAGTAGGGTAAACGAATCGAGGGAGAAATAGCCTCTGCTCAGAAAAACTGCATTGGGATGCAACAGAACACTGCCTTTACCGAGCGACGATAATTATCAGTGGTATCTTTGCCGAAAATGACCCGTTTTCGGCAATGTTACTTATCCTCATTCTCGACAGACCAAGGCTTTAGACCGTGCTACACGCGATCGCTCAATGTTCATTTTCGGCAATGTTACTGAAACAGAGGTGTAGTTAAATTCAGCGGAGTGGGTGAATGCTTCGCTGAGTTTAACTACACCCCAAAGCCATGCTCCAAAACGGCTTAGTTCGTCGAGTGAGAGTGATCGCTTCTCACGTTAAGCTTTAGCTCTCTCGTAGTGTTCTACAGTTGCCTTGAGCTGTGAAGCATATTTGTAAATATCATCTATCTTCTCCACATTAAATTTTTCTTCCTGCTTTTCCTCGCCACCATGCTCAAAAAGCCCAATACGTTTGTTGCTAGGGGTATTGAAGTGAAGCCTACAAATAGGTTTAAGCTTGTTGTCGTCAAGCAAAATCCCAAAGTAGCTCTGAACATCGCGGTGAATAATTCGGCTAGGATCAACAACTTCTCGAAGAATGGATTTTACGATATAGAACCCTTCCAGTTCCTCATCAGTAGTCACGATTTTGTTAGCTGGCTTAGATTCACTAGAATCATCAGTGCTGCTAGATGAATCCGAAGATTGCGTATGAGGCTGTACCGGAGTGCCACCTGTAAAACCTGAGGCATCAAGCAAATTACTAATTTGTTCTCTTACAAATTGCCTCAATGCTCTTTTCATGTAGTCAGCAAATTGATGTTTCGCAGTAGGACTAAATACTTTGCCTGGGCAAAGCTGACTATAAAACACTTTAGTAAAATCTTCTGAGGGAGCAGTTAATTGCTCTGTCAGTATCCCTAGTATGCCGCCTACGTACTTCAGCTCAGTAGCGGCTGTCACCATTTTGTCAATGTCAAAAGCAGACTTTGTAACCTTCTTAAGCTCATCAACTAACGCCTCTTTGAGATTTAACATATCAATCTCAAGAAATGGCTTTTCGTCCATTTTGTGAGCTTTTTCTAAGTCCGCATAAAATTGGTAAATTACTCCATTGGTTAAAACTCCAATTCGAGCATCCGTCGCTGCAAAGTAATGGAAAAGCTGGCTGTAAGCATGGCACTTATCAGCAAACTTCTCCTCCTTGTTTTTGCATTCAATTAAGATGATGGGATTGCCATCCTTGAATATGGCGTAATCAAGCTTGTATTTTCTTGCAGCTCCTACGTTTGCGTCAAACTCTGGGACAACTTCTTTAGGGTCGAAAACGTCATATCCAAGAGCTTGAATAAAAGGAATCACTAAATACTGCTTTGTAGCCTCCTCTGTCCGAATATTACTTAGTATTCCTTGGGTTTTTGCTGCAAGAGCTTTGATTTGATCAGCGAAATCCATATAAGTTCCTAGAGCATGGGGTTACACAAATCTTCCCTAGAGTGCCCAGCGAAACCGGGGGGTGAAATAGACAAACAGCGATTTCACCGACATGTTCATAAAATCATCACAAACGTTCTCCGTGTTAGCGCTCGCTGTCGTCAGTGCTTTCCTAACCCCTGAGAATCTACATTCTCAGGGGTTATTCTTTGCCTTTTCGCCTTGGCGAAATTTCACCAAGCAAAATTTCCGAATCTTTGCCATGTCGCCACTCCACCCAGGCAGCAAGTAGAGAATCCACCAATTCAGACTTATCTATCTCGATCCCCTGCCGTTTTAGGTTGAGCAATTCGTCTTCAACGTCCAGATCGGTTTCACGTTTGACGTAATAGGTTCGTCCTAGCCAAGCATCATCACTACGCTTGCCTGTCGCTGGTCTACCTCTGCCCCTCTTTTGTGGTTGCTGCTCAACCGGAGGTTGAGGCGATGGTTCTATAGTCGGTTGCTCTATTGGGGTGCTTACCTTTTCAGGGGGTGGCTCTGCCTCGGTAAGTTGCTCCGTCTGCTGCTGACGATTCTTCACCAGTCGCTTGAAAGCATCTGCATTGCTCATGGCAATATCTCCCGTCCAACAGCCTGATAGTCTGCCCAACCCAGTCGAGCGTTCCGATCACCCTTCACTTCATAGACAGGCACTCCTAATAAGGACGCTTTTTCATAAGCTATGAACTGCCGAATGTCCTTTTTGAATAAAGGAATTTCGGAGTCAGTTAATGCCTCCCTTGCCTGCTGTGCGGTTTTTACGGGTTTTGGGCGAACCATAGTTAGGAGGACTTTATAGCGATCGCCTCCTAGCGATTGCAGAAGATCAACGGTCTGGAGCATGGCATCAAGACTTAGGGCATCAGGGGACGTTGGTAGAACCAATAGATCGCAGCCATCCACCAGCGCTTCCAACTCCGATTTGTCTGGTCGAGCTGCGGTGTCAATGACGACGTGTTCAAAGTTGCGGCTATGGGCTGCCGCCGCCATCAAATCCACAACCTTGAAGGGCAGTTCACCTCGCTTGCTCCAGCCTGTCGCTGAGCGATTTGGATCGCCATCTACTAGCAGTGTGCTGCCCTTCTTGGAGAAGTAGCAGGACAAATGAACGGCAGTTGTAGTTTTGCCTACCCCTCCCTTGAAGCCTGCGACGGTTACTAGCACAGTCTTTCCTCCATTCCTTAAAGGGACTGTACTCCGCATTGCTGGCAATGTCTATTTGTGAAATGCTAACAAGGCAAAAATCTATATTTTCGCCAATTCAAAAATTCAAATCTCTAAGGAAAGAGTATAACCCTCTTCTATTACTCTGGAGGAGAATAAATTCTCGTGCCGTTGATGATTGTCAGAATTTCTATGAAAAAGTGACAATCTTTGAAAACCTAGATTGAATGTGAGGAAAAGCCAGCAAAGGAAGCATTGCAAGCAGCTAGCGATGTCGCCAATAACGTCAATCTCAGAACCATGTAAGTTGTGCATGAAAATTAGACTACTGTCATCGTTGAACTGCTCCCATGAATACACCCTCTCACTTCATCATGACAGCGGCACTCGATAAGGCTTTACCACGAGTTCCGATCGTCAAAAGAGCATTCTTACTGGGTTCTGTGGTACCTGATCTGCCCCTATGGCTGCTTTCGATCGGTGGGTTGGTCTACTACCATCTCCTTCAAGGCTTAACGATGGCAGAGACAACTCGTTTGATGTTCGATGATCTCTATTTCCACGATCCCTTCTGGATCGCCTGCCATAATTCGCTACATTCACCTGTCATGCTGCTGTTGGGAGTAAGTGCTATATGGCGATCAAGAAGGAATATTGAGTCTGGAAGGCGTTGGTGGTTCTGGTTCTTTATGGCATGTCTATTCCACAGTGCCATTGATATCCTGACCCATCATGATGATGGACCGTTGTTGTTCTTCCCCTTGAACTGGACAGTTCGGTTTTATAGTCCAGTCAGCTATTGGGACCCAAACCACTTCGGCAACCAATTCCAAATATTTGAACTTCTGTTGGATAGTGCTTTGCTCATCTATTTGCTCAAGGGGCAAGCCTGCCGCACTTTTCGTAAATTCCAATCATTCCAAGCTAATCGTTGATACACCCGCTAATACTGGCATTACAACGTTAGGCTGTCTCATCAATACGACTGCTGTTGTTCCAGCGCCTCAAGTCTGCTCAAAATGCCTTGAAGCACCACTCCAACAGTCGAAGCGTCATTCTCTCCCAAGTAGAGGGCGATCGCCTCGTGTAGTACTTGGGATGAGTTGCGCCCGGTCTTAGTGACGATCGCCTCAATCTTCGCCTTCCACTCTATCGGTACTCCGGTCGAGACATTCAGGTTAGGTTATCTACCCATTGTCTCTTTAAAAACTCTTAGCCTAAGTCTCACCAGTCTCACTGTGTAAACGTTGAAGACTTTGCATTCTCAATAAGAGAGCATTTTGAGCAATAGGGCTTTATTCTCTGGCTAAGTTCAGCAAAGCTGCCGCCAAACGCAATGAGTTCGTTCGTAATCCAGCCGGAATACGAATAGAATGGGGAGGAGACTTTTCTGAGATGAGTTATGCCGCGTGACGGGAAGACGAATCGATCCGGCAGCGCTGCAATTTTAGAACCGGATGAACTGCAAGATTTGTTTGGTGAACTGGATGACCCTTACCGGGCGATTGTCCAAATCTGCTACTTAACTGCTGGCAGGATTGGCGAGGTGGTGAACCTGCGGGTTGAGCATCTGAGAAATGGCTATGTCGTTTTTCCGGTTCCCAACACGAAAACCAATGAGACGCGCAAAGTAGTTATGTCAGAGCCGTTGCAAAAGGTACTGAAGCGAATTAAGCCAGCAGCAGGCTATCTCTTTCCGTCTGGCTCCAAGTCTGGACACATCACAGCCAGGGCAGTAGAGAAGCACGTCAAGTTAGCGGCTAAACTGCTGGGTTTTGAAGGGGTGAGCTTGCACAGCTTTAGGCGATCTCGACTGACTCACCTGCATGAGAGAGGATGGGGACTGCACGAACTGAAGCGAGTGAGCGGTCACAAGTCTCTGTCGCAGCTTCAAGCTTACCTGGGGGTAGACCAGGCAGCGGTAGATGAGAAGCTGAAGCAGGTTGATACCGGGTTTGATGTAGCTTGAGGAGGGGCTTCAGGGTTACTTGGGGTAGTTGAAAGGGCGCTGCAACTAGGGGCAATTAGGGGTGTAGTTAAACTCAGCGGAGCAGTCACCCACCTTGGTGCTATACAAAAGCATGCTAAATCAAGTGTCGGTCATTCAATGGAAATAGCAAGGGATCGTATTGGCAAGCCTGCTACTATTTGTCCTTACTCTGTAGATAAAGTGAAAAAACGACAGAGATGCTCAACTCTGATCAAAGTGACGATCGCAAAATCAAATATCTCTACCACTTTGCTCAAACAAATATCTGAAAATTATTTTCACTAGCTCGTCTCGAATAGACATTAGTTGGCTTATACCAAGTCTTTCAGGATTTGAAATAAACTCGTTCAGTTTGCCTGTTGTTTCACCTATAAGGTATCTTTTAATGCGATTAAAGGAACGATAGAAGTGTTCGTTAAATTTGTGCTGCCCACAACGATAGTCAGGTTCATCTATTGGTTTTGAAGAGGCACTGTGTAGTTGCTCCAGGAGTGCAGTTATATCCGTCTCAAGCTCATCACGCTTAGGACAGTCCCAAAGGTCTTCCGTAGACATATTACAGTGAAGTAATAATAGCTTACATACTGCAGCAAATATTTTCCCAAAGTCTGCTATTTCGGTAACTCTGTGAGGATAAATGTCCCTGATAGAAGCAATCTCCTGTTGATATAGAGGTGAAAACCTGTTGTAGTATTCTTCCCAATATTCGTTATAAGCCCTAGATTCGGATCTATTAGTATTACCTAGAAAAAATCTTCTTTCCAATCTATAGCTGCTATTAGACTTGTCAGAAGGCATGGATACACAACCGTCTTCAGCACTGGCCCAAGCATAAGTGAACAATCTACTTGCTAATTCAATTTCAGTAAAAAAGTTTTCAGGAGTATTAGCCGTACATAGAATATGCAGTCCCCTTGCGAATAAAATAACACATGCATAGGTTCCAAAGAGATAAACGTCGGTTAATTGAGTTGATTTGAAAATCCTTAGATCATTTGCTTCTACAGAAAGAGCTTCCATATCTAAGTAAATAAAATTCTGATTAGGTGATCTCTTTAAGTTTCTGAAATAGAAGGGCTGAGGCTCACTGCTCTTGGGAATTTCTCTAATAGACGGAATGTTTTGAATTTCATAACCTCCATAAGGGCGAACTCCCATATCTTCTTTATTAGATTCCCCAGAACCAATTCCGCTCTTCTCCTTGATTTTTTGGTAACAATCATTGCCCATATCTGAGTAGCAAACAACTGCATGCTCAATCAACCTATATGCCCAGCTCAGGCAGTTTTCTCTCGAAAACTGAGAAGTATTTTCTTCTAGTAGGAAGGCAGCAACAATATAAGCAATGGCTTGATAGGCAGAATAATAAGAATAGAATTCTGTATCACCATCTATTCCTGAGAAAATTCTGGCTTTTTCTAATAAAAAAATTGAATTAAGATGGCCTGGTAAATTACTTTCTTCAGCTTTAAGAGACTGATCATCAGCAATTGAGTAGAACAAATGTAATTTTGCTCTGTGAAAGGATATTTGAGCACGTAGACTGAAAAATGGAGAAAAGCTAGATTGTGCTCGTTCGTTAATTACTTCATACTTCTTCTGTCGCTCCTCCAAAATCCTTTCTGCATTATCAAGATGGCTAAGTGCCTTCTTAACTAGGACTAACGGCTCTGTAAAGTGTCCTCGATCTGGATTATTAAATTCATCTACACCTACAACGATAGAAAAGTATCTTGCAAGGCAAATTTCAAACTTAGTGCGAATGGTGCTACCGATAGCTTCGAAGTTTCTTTCATCTTCTATGAAGCTTTTTATTCTTTCAATGAGTTTGCCTGCACTTTTGTACAAACCTTCTGTTAAATAAGCATCGATAAGCTCTAAATATGCCTCATGAGTAATTTCACTCCATTTCTGAAAACTATTCGATTCTATTTCGGTATCTAGAATTGAGATTAGTTGATTAGGATTAGAAGCTAACACTTCATGAAAGATGGTTTTCTCTAAATGGCTCTGCATAGCAAGGAGCGAAAAAGGGTAGGACTTAAGATAAGACAAAGCTTTCTTAAATTGATCCAGTCTTTCATTTCGATGGCAAAGCTGAGTAAGATATTCTATTGGCTTTACCCCAGTTTTCTTAATAGCTCTCAATCTAGCAATCAAGGTTGAATTTACTGCACATTCAAGTAAATCAAAACCGCAATAGTTTCCATAAAAAGCTTGTTGATTAGAGCAAACTGAAGTATAAGATTTTTCCTCTTTGAGGGCTGTCTCTATATACTTCTTTTCGCATAATGTTGTCAGTGTATGATACAAAAGTGGACTAGAATTATTTGCTCTTAAAACCCCTGGAGAAACCAATAAAATGTCATGAGCAACTGGAAAGTATCTTGCTAAACATGGAATATCCTTTAACAAAGAGAGACTAACAAGTCTTGCAAGATGAGTGATTTTACCACCTGTTCCTGAACTTTCAATATAGAACTTAAATACCTCAGAATTCTCAATATCCTGCTCTTCAGGAAACAAAATTTTGTATTCTTCTCTAAATTGATCGGATATTTTTACATAAAAATTCATTCGTATTGTATGAGCATGTTGGTTTTCAACTATATTCATTGACTCTCTTAATGAATCAAAGAAAGGGTTTAATAGCTCCTTATCCTGATTCTTGTTTCTCAGGAATAATGGAAGAGGATCAACTTTTTTGATATCAAAATATCCTATAAATATAGGCAAATTACTGGTTAAAATCGCATTTTCAACTACTGACTGAGTCAAAGATTTAACGAATTGATTAGTTAGTCTATCTTTGTCAGTTTTAATATTATTCATTCCCGACTCAGTTTCTATCCTTAGTCTAATAGAATTAACCATCCCGAGATAGTTTGAAACTGTTTCATCATTTGCATTGATTTGATATTCTTTGAGTACACTTCTTATAATTGTTTTTATCTCGTCTTGTTCAGATACTTTTGCGACTGGAAGATTTCTTGGCTGTTCAAATAAAGAATCGTAAAACTTTAGAACCTCCTCTAAATAATCACCATGATCATCCAGTTCAATAATCCTAATGCCTTGTTGTATAACAGCATTATAATTTTTAGAGCTGAGCCTCAACTTTGCTTTCTCTTCAGGATCTAATTCAACAAATTTTTGAACAAGTCGCAAGCTGTCTTCTCGAGTTAAAGGTTTTTCTGGAGAATTTCTTTGTGCCAAATTTCCTAAAATTTCTACCAGTTCAGATAAGGAAAGAGGAACAAGTTGTGGCGTAGCTATAGATTCCTGATTCGAACTTTTTGAATTTCTCTTTTCTTTGCTATTTGGATAGAGCGCTTCGATGAGCCTAGCCATCTTGCCACGATTGATTCCCCATTGCTTAGCAGCACTACTCTCTGAGTATTTAGCTGCTTTATCTCTTTCTTTATCTAGCTCGAAACCGTCGGTATATCCCTCTAGTAAATCTCGACAGATTCGCTCTGTACGAGCTTTTTCTCTCTCTAAGGCTTCTCCTGAGGAAGTATTTTGTTGCTGTGATCTATCTGATCTTCTTGGGCGTCCACGTCTACGAGGTGGCGATGGTTGGTTTGAACTCATCAGGATAAAGCTCTTTTGTTAAGTTTTATTACAACTTTGATCTTAGTGTTTAGACACGAGTTGTATAGCTATCGCACTATCGCTAGACAACTAAACTGTCAAGTTGAGGCTTATTTAAGGTTGGAATTTTAGTATTTCTGCATAATCGGTGAACAGCAAAAAGCAATAACTATGTATATTACAACACGAAATCTGCCCATTTTTTCTTTAACCTTCTAAAACACTGCTTAAGTAAAAACATTCTTATAAGCTGTCAGGTACTTAAAAAATCAGTAAAAGAGCTTTTACTTGTTTATGCGAGAGCAGCAAAAAAGCGAAAGGGTGTTCATGAGGTCGCGAATTTTTCATCGCCGTGTACCAAAAAAGTTACAAGCCCTCTCATGGTTTTACTGCCTAAAGCCTTTGTTTTACAAGGACTTTAGCCTCTTCTGTTGAATTCTTTTTAGAAAAGTTACGCTTGAAGAAGTTGTCCCTATTTAATCAAATCAGCTGATTTTCCCTGAACACCGGTTATGCCTTTCGGTGCTAACCTAAAAACAAGAAGGGTAGGAACTTGCCTTCAGCTTGATCCCTACCCTTCTATTGACCAGGCAAATGCCTGCTAGACAGAAGATTAGATTTTTGCGGAATCTATCTTCGCGCCTTATCTATTCTAAATCAGCCCACTTGTTATTGGTGCTGATTCACTTCGGAGTAGGCGTCAAAACAGCATTTGCGAATTTTACGACTCTTAGGAAAACGCAATGCAAACTCTGTTTTTCCAATTTTTTGGACTAATTTCTTCGTCCCTACTTTCGGCGATTTGGGTGGAATTGATGCGTGATCTATGGCATCTTGCTTGTCACAGATGTTCGCTTCTGTACAAGTGGTTTCATCGTTGGCATCATGACGCCTACAAACTTGACCCCCACGAGCATACCTACGTAATAACCAGTGAGGAGATTTGGCGCAAGTCTCAGTGGAGACATGGATTGCCTGAGAGCCTTGTTATGCTTTCCGGCACGCTAATTCTCGCGTCAGCAGCGACATTAATGACTCACAGCTGGATAGCTCTCGGCACAAGTGTTGGGGTCGTTCAAGCTTTACGAGAGATTCTGTCAGTCATCTTGCACGGTTTTGGGCTAGCCAAAGAGACCGATTTTTTGCATCAGGCTAGACAGGCTGAAGCCTCCCCAGGACGATGGATTGTCAATTTTGCTTATCATTGGGGGCATCATTTCCTCAATCCACAAGCCTATCTTGGAGGGAAATATACACTACTCGACCAATTAATCGGAACGGCACTGTCGCTTAGAGGTAAACGGGTTGCAATCATGAACATGGGTAGCCCCTTAGGGACGGCTCTTGCAGAAGGCTTTGAGCAAGAAGGCGCAATTGTGACTGAGGTGACTCCAGAAGTTAGCCTAGATTCTGTAGATATCTTGGTTCTAATAGATGCTGCCTCCCAGCATCTGCTCCTACCGTTCCTTCAGACTGTTACGAACAATCGTGCAATTGCTCGCAAGGAATGTTGGTGGGTCAGTTCGTCACCCAGCCAGCCTCCGTTCCCTTCATCAACCCGAAAAATAGCCCCCTGCACGATTCGTCAGATACTCCTTTTGGCTCCGGCTGAAACCTCCAGTGAAGACATTGTTGGGCAAATTTTGTTCCAAGCTAAAAGGCATGTACTTGAAATTGTCGTAACAAAAGACCCCGTAATATTCTTTCTATACTGGTTAAACCTTCTGACTAACCAGTTGTGGTTGCAATACACTCGGAGTTATCAACAGAGCGCCCCTCTCTGAAGAATTTCCAGAGGTCCTTCTGCTCTGCATAGCGCTCATTCTACCTGCTTGATTAGTGTTATGTTTGGCTCAACCTAATTACGCTCTGCCCCGCTATTAAGCGGGGTTTTTAATGCCAAAAGGCAAATGCTACAAGGGATTGCGTTAGAGTAACCTGGGAAGCCGATTCTGCCGTAAGTTTTGTCAGTAACCCAGCTATTATTTACGGGCAAGTTTCGATATTTTTTGCTAGGTTCCTTCCTACTCAAGTATTTCAGCGATCGCATGGCACTAAATCACACGTATCCTGATTACACCCCTATTACGCTAGCAGTGAATTTTGAACAGGGTTATCCTTGCTAGTCCACCAAGAAGAATCCTCATCGCTTGTGGGACGGTAGTCAATGCCAATTACTTTGAAGTGCTTCTCTGCACACTCGATTTTCCACCTCTCTCGAGGAGAAGGTAGTTGATCAAGATTTCGGGACCCCCTAGCACTCTTTGTTTCTCTAACCAGTTGTAGAACCTGCTTGCCATCCTCGCTCTGTCTCAAAATTCCCCAGTCTGGGTTATAGTTTCCAACAATTTTAGGCAGGGAAACTTTAAAAGCTGGCGGGAACTTAAAGTAACCAATTACCTTATCAGAGTCAGTCTTGAGGCGATGCTCAACAAACCGCTCCTCTACACCAGAATCAATTTGCACCTTGTCATAAAGTCCTTGTTCTCCAGCAGCGATTAGCTCCTTCTGGGGGAATGCCTTTTGTGGCGGAAATAGTTTTTCTACCTCATGAGAAGCTCTGTTAGAGGAAACCGTAAACTCTAATCTACGCACAATATGTTCAGCAACAGCTTCTTTAATGGTTGAAATGAATACTCCTGCAAAACCTTCTGGGTTTTTAAATAATGCTGATTTTTTATCATCGCGCATTCCCTGGAAGATCCGGTTAATGGTTGGACGAGTTAGGGTTGTCTCCTTGGCAGTGCGATCGATTAAATTGAAGATAGGATAAGTATCACTCAACGTCCGAACTGCTTGTTCATCAGGTTTTTGACCCTTCTCAGTGCAGAAGTGAATTTGTCGATATTTAGTCAGTTCTTCATGGTTAGTGAATTGAATGCATGAGTTATCTCCATCTTCGATAACTTCCAAAACCGTATAATCTCTCAACCGCTCATCCTTACAAACTTTAGCTAAGTTATCTCGTGCCTTTATTGTGTAAAGGGGAGGAATACTAAACAATCTTCCGCTCTGTTCTGTATTACCGTCTGAATCTCGAACTTCAACTGAAACTTTTGCTTTATTACCTTGAACAGAATCTAGCGAAACTGTAAATTCCGTTAGCACAAACCGTCCCCTCGTCAAAATTATTTTTGGTTCAGGGAACATTGCACCATTTAGCAGTGTTACACATTCCTCAATGACAGCTTCTGTGTCAATCTGAACGTTATAGGAGGTTTGCTGGCAAAGCTTAGACCAGAATTCTTGAAATTCCGCGCTGTTGAACAGTGAGTCGTTACGCTCTGTATGTGCCTCTTTAGGACGCTTGGGCTTTGGAGGTGATTCTTCACCAGTTTCTAAATACTCTTGTTGCAAGGTAGCCGCATACGTTTCATAACTCTCATTTGCAACTACTGTCAACACATTAACATCTTCATCAAATACACGCTCCCCGTCTTGATTCACACAAAGACGTAATCCACGTCCAATCTCCTGCCGTTTCTTAATGTCAGAGGTTGTTTGATTCAAAGTACAAATCTGGAACACATTGGGATTATCCCAACCTTCCTTCAGGGCAGAGTGAGCAAAGATAAACGATACAGAGGCTCTGGAACCATTGAAAGATAACAATTGCTCTTTATCCCTCATAATCAAGTTGAATGCTGCCTTTTCTGCCTCTCGCTCTGCTTGATTACGGCTAGATGTGTCGATCGCCTCTTCATCCCCAGTGCGAGTTCTGTTTTTAGCAAAGTAGCCTTCGCGCACTTCTGTGGCTTCAAGGTCTTCAAACAGAGGATGCTGCCGTTTAATTCGATTGAAAGCTTCATCAAAGGCAGTGCGAATGAATCCAGTCTCGGAGGCGTAGTTAGCGACGCGATCGATGAAGAATAGAGATAACACCTTAATTCCCTGGGAATGCAGGGCTTCCTGGGTCTTCATATGCTGCTTGATCGTTTCCTCGATCTGGGCACGGAAGATTTCAGGACGAGACGGACAGGCTCCTCTTAGAGAGATCCGCAACCCATTTTCAAATTGCAGGAACTCGCTGCCCTTTGTCACGTTGATTTCTTCAACGATATAGCCACTTAGATGCTCTTCACGGTGGGTTTTGTTGTAAAGGTTATCCCCCTGCTTAAGTGTCACTGTTGTTTCTTTAGCCGTCCCTCGCTCTAGAACTAGAGTTTTGACTTTAGCAACAAAAGGATTTTGTGCTACAGATTCTAGAGCTAGTGGGGATTGATTGAGGTTATCTAGCTCTGTTAAGCCAACAACTTGAATCTTCTTCACTAGATTCTGACGGTATGCTTCAACTGGAGTGAGGCGGTAAACTAAGTTGGGACTGAAACGATGTGTTGCACTGTACCGCAACGTGAAGAGTGGATGCAGAGTCCGAATCGCAGATTTCGCTTTCTCAGTTGTATCAATACTCTGAGGTTCATCTAGGATGACGATTGGGCGGGTTTCCTGGATGTACTGGTAAGGAAGCAATTCCCCCGGTAACTTCTCACTCGGCTTATATAAGTTGTTGGTGATTTTGTTGAATGCAGCATCAGTCATCACCATAATTTCAGCAAAGCTAGATGTCGCAAACGATCGCACCCTGCTGATTTGCGCTCCATCATAGGGAACCAGATTGACCACTTCGTTGTTGTAGACCGATCGGAAGTGGCTTTGCATGATCTGGAAGGATTTGATTACTCCTTCGTAAATAGCAACGCTGGGAACGACAATAATGAACTTGCTGAAGCCATAGGTTTTGCGTAGCTCATAGATGGTTCTGAGGTAGACGTAGGTTTTGCCTGTTCCTGTCTCCATCTCGATCGTGAAGCTGGGCGATCGCCAGAAATCGTTACCTGCGCCTTCTAGAACCAAACCATCATCGCACCAGAGAGGATCTAGCTGAGGAGT
>JACJOC010000014.1 GCA_014695345.1 Cyanobacteria bacterium FACHB-471 | reverse complement strand
ATTGATTCCGTTTGTAATCCAACTGATTGCAAGCTGGGTTTTGTTGCGATCGCCCGAAATCCAAGCGTTTTTATCTTCTTAGCGCGCAGAACAGTCAAGATAGTCATCTCATCGTTTCATTACTGATTGAGTGTAGAGATACAAAATCGTGTGTCTCAGATTTTTACACATTCATACCAAGTGACTCACCAAACTAGGGTACTCCTTTTGGTTCAATCTTGTGCTGCGTCGATGTCACCATTTTGAGGATGTAGTAAGTAATGCGAAATCGACTAGTTCTAGCAGCGATCGGGCTGTGTGTTGCCTTAGGGGTATTGATCAACCGCCCGCTCGTGCTGGCACAATCTGCTAGCGTTGCGATCGGGTCAGGAGGTGCTGTTGCCACGGTTGATGCTCGCGCCACGCAGATTGGCATTGATATCTTAAAAGCAGGCGGCAATGCGATCGATGCGGCGGTTGCTGCCGCTGCTACTTTGGGCGTTGTGGAACCGTTCTCAGCCGGAATTGGCGGCGGTGGGTTCATGGTGATTTACCGCAAAACCGACGATCAGGTAATTACGATCGATGGACGTGAACAGGCTCCAGCTTCCACCAGTGTCGAGATGTTCAACGATCCCGCCACTGGAGAGCTGCTGCCGTTTTCGCCCAATCGTATTAGCAGCGGACTGGCGGTTGGCGTACCGGGAACGCTGCTGACCTGGACAGAAGCGCTGAACCGCTACGGCACCGTTTCACTCGCGCAGGCACTCGCCCCAGCGATCGCCCTGGCAGAAGAAGGCTTTTCCGTGGACGCCACGTTTGCCAGCCAGATTCAAGAGAATCAAGCTCGATTTGCAGCCTTCAGCTCGACTCGCGATCTGTATTTGCCTGCTGGTGCGCCGCCCGCTGTTGGCTCGATTTCTAAAAATCCCGACCTGGCTAAAACCTATCGGCTTGTTGCCCAGAATCCGAACGTATTTTATCGCGGTGAAATTGGCGAGGCGATCGTTCAAACCGTGCAGCATCCACCAACCGTCGAAAATCCGCCGTTTGCGGTTTTGCCGGGAAACATGACGATGGCTGATTTGGACGATTACGATTTGCACGTGCGAACCCCAGTTGCGATTGACTATCGCGGCTATCAGCTTTACGGCATGGGTTTACCGAGCAGCGGCAGCATCACGGGTGGACAAGCCTTAAAGCTCCTGGAAGGCTTTGACCTCGCCAGCCTCGATCGTCCGCAAGCGCTCAATAAGCTGATCGAAGCAGAACGGATTGCTTTTGCCGATCGCGCTGCTTTCTTGGGCGATCCGGAGTTTGTAGATGCTCCGATTGCTGGATTGCTCAGCCGCGAATATGCCGACCTGCGACGGACAGAAGTGGGCGATCGAGCGATGACAGGAGGTCGTGATGCCAAAGCGACCGCCGGGAATCCGCTGCCGTTCCAATCCGATCCCAGTCCTAGCTTGAGCGCGATCCCCGCTGCCCAGATTAGTGACCATGAAGGCTTATCGACTACCCATTTGACTGTTGCCGATCAACTCGGCAATGTGGTTTCTTACACGCTGACGATCGAGGCGACAGGTGGCAGCGGCATCGTCGTTCCGGGCTACGGCTTCATCCTCAACAATGAGCTCACCGACTTCGACCCGACGAGCCCTCATCCCAATGCGCCCGAACCCCAAAAGCGCCCACGCAGCAGTATGGCACCGACGATCGCTTTTGCCCCGGATGGCACTGTCATTGCCTTTGGGTCTCCGGGCGGCTCCACGATCATCACGACCGTTTTGGGGATTGCCACGCATCTAATCGATTTCAAACTGCCGATCGATCAGGCGATCGCGGCTCCACGCATTTCCCAGCGCAATGGCGGTGTGACGCAGGTCGATAGCGGTTTTGAAGCAACTGAACTGGGTCAGGCGCTTTCCGCCTTGGGTCACGTCCTCGAGCCTGTACCGGAAATCGGTGCGGCAACGGGAATTGTGATTCGACCCGATCGCACCATGACGGCAGCGGCAGAACCAACTCGACGCGGCGGCGGTGCGGCAATGACGGTGCGATCGTGAGTGCCCCTACTTGTCATACTCAAAGTGTGAATGAGCAAAAGATTTGGCGAATTTACCTATGAGTGGCGCAATCCTACAACACTAGTGGGTCGCTTGGCATGAGCATTGCCTTCATCGAGCGCGAGGGTGAGACCAACAAAGACGCAGCACAGGCGCCTGAACCGCTAACTCGGTGCTGCGCTCGTCGCACTCTTGCCCGTTATTGTCTTGTGTCCTGCTTGCCCCCCACTCGAACGATGTTGGCTGTTGATTCAACATTGAAAGGGTTAGAGTAATTTGTAACTTCTTTACTCAATAGAAAAGTGGCAGTCGTTACCGGAGCTGCCTCTGGACTGGGTCGAGCTTGTGCAGAGCGCTTTGCTAAAGAAGGTGCACAGGTTGTCATTGCTGATATTCAACAGCAAGCTGGAGAGGCGATCGCGGCTGCACTGCCAAACAGTCAGTTTATTCCAATTGATGTCAGTGACCCTAGCTCGGTAGAAGCGCTGATTGCTAAAACCATGCAGGACTATGGTTGCCTGGGTATTCTAGTAAATAACGCTGGGATTGATGGTGAGCAAGCTCTCATTGCTGATAGCAGTATTGAGAACTGGCGACGAGTCTTATCGGTTAATCAGGATGGAGTCTACTTTGGGATAATGTCTATTCCTACTCCCTTTAAGGGGTGACATTATCTACCCGAAATTATCTTGCTCAATGTCCGGTGGTACTGTCGATATTCCTTGAGCTACCGAAACTTGGACGGCGTGAACTATGGAAGCGAACAAATCTCCATGCTTTGAATCAGCCTATGCTCAAAAGTGAAACGATGTCCCACACGCTCATCGGCAAGGATCATTCCAGCCAGGTCGCGCACAACCTGATGCACCTCGACCAAGATGCGCCCGCCATCCTCTGGGTGAAAAGCCACTGGCTCCACATGCCCATCGATCTCGCTCCATTGCTCCGTCCAGTAGACACGGATTTCCTCTGGTCCACGAACAAAACCGCCTTTAAAGGCACGCGGCCAAACCACGTCGGCACTCATGAGGGCAAGGGCGGCATCGATGTCTCGCGCATTGAAGGCGGCGTAAGCTGCGTGCAGCAGCTCAATTTCTGGTGCAGGTTGATTTGACATATAGATGATTGAGGACGAGAAATAGTGTCTAACGATCGTAGATCGCTCGGAAGGAGTAGTGTTTTCATTTGTTAGTGATGCAACATCTTCGTTGCGTAGCTGCTGCAATGCAGAGACAAATCACCCAGACTCCTACGATCAACAATCTTGCTATCTTCTAGGTGATGGACATTCCGTGTAGTCTCCCATCATAAAGTTGTGGTGGATTAATCAGTTGCTTTCTCATTGTGTCTAAGTTCTTTTCCTACTGGTCTAGAGTGTAGCCAGTTCTAATACTCGGTTTCTTGCAGATTCTTACAATGTTTTGTCACATTCTTATGGTTTTAGCGCACCTGCTTGGGTGTTATTCCAGTTAGGCGTTTAAAGTGTCGTGTTAAGTGGCTTTGGTTAGAAAAGCCCACTCGTAAGGCAATGTCTGCGATCGCCAAATCTGTTCTCTTTAACATCACCTTTGCCCGTTCCACTCGCTGTTGGATCACGTACTGGTGCGGCGATATTCCCATAGCTTGTTTGAACAAACTCGCAAAGTAAGTAGGACTAATATTGATCACACCTGCCAGCTCAGCCAGTGACAAATCTCGATTGAGGTGGGTGTGAATATAGTCGATCGCTTGCTGCAATTGAGAGTGAGTTAAACTTCTATTCTCAGACTTGATGATTAGTGCAGACTGAGAATAGTGTCGTAGCAGATGAATTGCTAACACCTGAGATAATGATTCGACATACAATTGACCCATCATGCCGCCTGATTTCAACTCCGCTAAAAGCAGCATGGCGATCTGATGAAGCTGTAAATCTTGCCTACCGAAACACTCCATGAGATCGATTCGCTTTGTATCCATTTCAGAGGCTTCAGCGGTTTGCCTAATCATCTCTGGTCTCAAGTGAATGTGCATCGCACAGCAGATGCCTTCGCGCCGACACCAGTACTTCGGTTGTCCAGCAGGAACAAGGATGCTGTCGCCCTTCTGAATGACGGATTCATGCAAGCGATCGTCAGACTTTTGAGTTACAGAGACAGGTGTCTCTAAGGGTAAGACGAGCCAATGATCTGATGGGGCAGGAAATTCAACTTCAAACGAACTTGAAAGATGGTGATACTGCTCAACTGAAATCCCGTTCCAGCCCATTTGCCGACTGGATAACACCGGAGTTGTATGATCAAACCGTTGCCTGAGTTCACCCAATTGAGGAAGATTTCCTGTCAGTGGATGTCTTGTTCCCCAATCCTGATCATAAAATTGCGTGCTGTCTCTCATTGTCATCTTACTCAGTTCGATCGACAGCCCAAACCTGTTGGCACTAGAGCGATCGCAAAAATTTGCAGTATGGTTTGCCTTTATCCTTTGGAAGTTGGATCGTAGAGAACAACGTTCTCTTGCTCGTTTGGGTCATTTCGAGCAACAAGCGCGTGAGCGGGTTCGGTGTCACTCAAGTTGTAAGGCTGATGTGGAACACCTGGAGGAATAAAGATGAAATCTCCCGCTTCGTTAATCACTGATTGTTTGAGTCCTTCACCGTAACGAGTCTCTACACGCCCTTTGATGAGATAAATTGCAGTTTCATAGTCGCGGTGAAAATGTGGTTCAGCAGTTCCACCCGCAGGAATGATCACGAGGTTCATTGAAACTCCCTTTGCACCAGCCGTGCTTTTAGAGATCCCTACGAAATAGGGCAGGCGCTGACGAGTTAGCGTTTCAACGTCAGGGCGCACGGTAACGATCGCGCTTAGTGTCTGATCGGGTGATTTAGAGATATCAGAATGCTCAGAAAATGAATGTTGTACTGTCATAAACCACCTCTTCTAGGAGTCAAAACTTAAAGCCTGGGTGCGTTGTTTTTGCTCAATCGCAACTCCTGCAAAGAACAGATGTGTTCATTCAGTTTAATCTGTTCGCTTCAGCTCTGCAAAAACCTCTTTTGCCACCACCAACGCATTGAGAGCGGCTGGAAATCCGGCATACACAGCCCTAAACTTTGCCTTCTCCTCCCATGTCTCCTTCCCCTTTGTTCAAGTGGCGGCATTTCTTGCCCCAAATCATCCTGTTCAAAGGATCACCGTCATATTAAACGAACCGTAAAACCGATAATGGGATTTAAGTCGTTTAATAATGCCAGAAGAACATTGAGCGGCATTGAAGCGATGAAGAGGGTCGCATGGGCGAAACTTATCGGTATCACGGACACCACCGTCCTACATCCTGGATCGCAATCAAAACTTCCGCCACTGCTGCCCGATCTCCCAAGGCATTAGATAACCGAATTTAGCGCCAATATATCAGGCAGAAAGTCCCGACGAGATTGGAAAGATAACGAGTGGAGTATTTTTTGCCAAAGGGGAAAAAGTTTGCCCGTTTGCATCTTTGACATCTCGGACGCTAGGGCAATCAAAGCTGAAGCACGCTCGCCGCGATCGCGCTCAAACCGAATATCCATAGCAATGGCGAGTGCTTCTGGTAACAAATCAGGTGGCAGCTTGGGCGCTAAGATCTTTAGAGCCTTGAGACGGTCGTTCTCATACTGAATAGCCTTGGTGGCTACGAGAGCTTCTTGCAGTGCTTCTTCTTTTAGATTTTGTGGTAGATGATCGCTGATCTCCGTAAGTAAAATTGCTTTAGTTTCTGGGTTCGAGCTTTGCAAAGCATAAGCCAGTCCTTGTTGAGGAACCCGCACATATTTTTGGAGCAGTGCACCTGGTGAAGGGGGCGGTAAATCAGTACTTAGGCTGTTTAAGGTGGACACAATCAGGGCATAGCCGCATTGCAAAGCGATCGCTTGCGATGGATGATCTTCAAAGAGATCTTCCGCTAACCGCCAAGCGAGTGCCACATCAGCAGCAAAAATGGCGGTTTGTCCCAGATGCCAAGCGAGATGAGCATGAATAATAGCCATCATCAGCACATTATTGCAGGGGAGTGCTAGCTGGTCATCAGCTTTTGCTTCCTCCATGCCCTAGAGAGTGGCAGCCATTGGCGCGGCTACAATCGCATCATCTGGCAAGACCCCCAGCCAAACAAAGTTCTGCCATACTTCTGTGTCATCATCTCGCAATGCATTTAAGCTCAAGTTCAAACAGGCTTCTAAGTGCGTTTCTTCCTTTCGGCGGTGATGGGGTTCTGACACGGTTTCTAGGCGAGCCATTTACTAAGCTAAGCCACAACTAATTTACCTTCTGGCAAACCTGTTCATTCAACTGTTTGTTGATATATTTCATCACTGCAAACTGCTGAGTGTTGTTAACATTATCCCAACTGCTTAACACTGGAGATTCTATTAGTGTATGCTGCAAGTGCGTTTGAGGAACGGAGGATAGTAAATTGGACTGTCGCTGTTCTGCGATCGCCGCTTCCCGATGAATTGCCAACCAGTGCATTAACTGTTGTTCCAACAAACTCAGGTGGTCAAACTGGTGAAACAACAAATCATGCATATCTTTAAACAACTGACTCTCCTCAACTAAAAAGGCTGCAACATTGTCATCATAAAAACTCTGAATTGCTGTTGCTGCCAGCTTTAGCGCTAATGGGTTGCCCTGGTAGCGCTCAACCAATTTCTGCACCTGTTCCGTTTGTACAGATAACCCCTTCGCCGCTAATATTGCTCTTCCTTCCTCAATCGATAGTGGCTCTAGTTGCAGTAACCGAACGGCTGCTGTTGGACTTTCTTGAATTGCAATCTCCGTCGGTGTTTCACGACCCGTTAGCAAGATGCTACTTTGATGTCGTCCTTCTCCTAACTGCTGAAACAACCAACCGTAGTCTTCATAACCCAGTCTGTAAGTTCCTATCAATTCACTGCCACTCAAAACTGCTTCAACATTGTCTAGAATTAGCAGACAGCGTTGACGGCGCAACTGTTCTAGCAACTGACGTATCATTGCATCCAGTCGAAGTGGATAGGATTGTTCAGGTGCAACCGCTTGCAACAACTCACTCAGGAAATCGATCAGAGGTGTTGCCTGCCGTAGCGATCGCCATACTACAACCTCAAACTGATCGCTATCCACAAGCTGCTGGGTTAGCTGGGTCGCTAACATGGTTTTGCCGATGCCACCTATTCCAGCGATCGCCACTAATCTGCAACGGTCTTGTACTATCCACTGCTCCAACACAGTCAACTGCGCCCGTCGTCCACAAAACTGGGAAACATCAGGAGCTTCTCCCCAGTCTACGCAGCTGTACTGCGATGATGCAGATTGCTCCTGCATTTGCCCTTGCTGAGCATACTGCATCAGAACACTTTGCAAATTTAGTTTTGTTACTTGAATTCCTAATTTCCGCGACAGCAGTTGCCATAATTCTGCACCTACATCCTTAATGTAGCTGTACTCGTGATTCAATTTCAGCGAAATCTTTTGGTAAGACTCCTTATTCCAGGCTCCTCGAAAAACACTAAGTTGCAGCTCGCTGAGCGATTGGGGGGATAGGGCTGGCGTGACGATCGCTAATGCTTCCTCAAAGGTCATCATTAAAACACTCCTGCAAGAACCATTTGTTTACCTCTATACAGGTCTCAAAAAATTGGCTCTATTTTTACGCACAGATACTAAATTCGGTTCATTTAGGGCAGATATAAGCCAAGTAACCTTGCAGTATTAGACTTTATCGGAAACTGTTTTGTAGCAATGCTCTGCCGCGCTACAAAACAATTTCCAACCTCAAAAACCTTATCTCCAACAAAGTTTATTCTAAAGAAATTGAATTTTGAGGGAAGAGTGCATATAAATACCGCTGAATTTTTGAGAACTTTATAGAGGTGGATAGCCTCAAGATGGTCTGCCGTCACAAACTCTGTTTAGGAACCGATGAATCAACCGGACGAACGTTTAGAACAGCCCCAACTAGACGATCGCTTGAGACAGCTTGCGATCGCAGCTCAACACCGCTCTCCAGGTAGCTCAGCTAGACAACGGGTTTTAACCGAGCTAATTGGTGTGTTACAGCGTTCGGGCAAGCTCTCTCGTCCCCGGCGAGGTCAGTTTCAAATGCTATATGAGGAAATTTATGTAGAAGCACTACAACATCTGTTTTCATTTATCTGTGAACGCATTGATTCCTACAACCCTCAAAAGGGTGAAGTGTTGCAATGGGTCAATTTTCTGCTAAATCAACGGTTTTTTATCATAGCGAGTCGTGAATTTTTACCAACTGTCTATGAGGGCATGGATGCTAGAACGGTTAAGCGTCTAACGTTGGAGAGCTTAGACGAAAGTAACCCATATGAACTCAATCCTCAGCTGATTCCCCATCTCTCACAGGAGGTAAAGGAGTGTTTAGAGGAAGACCCAGAAGGACTGTTTGAACAAGCCTGTGTTGCTAACCATCCAACCGCCAGTTTTCGATATCTTGCTTTGAGGAGGCTAGAAGGATATTCCTGGCAGGATTTGTCTGCCGAGCTCAATATTGCAATTCCAACGCTGAGTAGCTTCTACCAACGTTGTCTGACTCGGTTTGCGCCGAAATTAAAGACTTATTTATCGTAGCCTTAAGAGACTCAAGTATGACCAGTTCTACCGAGCAAGATCTAACGCTGCCTGTTCCACTCACGCTCAAGGGGCACTATACAGCCCAGCAGTTTTACCAACAGCATTCTGACCCTCAAAAGGCGAAACAGGTCTATCTCAATACCCTGGCGGTCGATGCAGTTTGCTCCTATTTGGGTTGGTTGGGCATTGCAACTAACCTACAAGCAAGTGATAGCTGGAACCCAACTATTCAAGCTCTAGCTGATGTTGCCGATTTGGAAATTCCAGGGCAGGGCAAATTAGAATGCCGTCCCGTGTTACCAGGAGCCACGGTTTGCCGTGTTCCACCCGAAGTTTGGTCTAATCGGATTGGCTATATGGCTGTTCGACTCGATGCAGATCTGCAAACCGCAACTTTGCTAGGCTTTGTGCCAAGTGTAGACACCGAAGAATTGCCGCTTAGTCAGTTGCAGGCGATCGTCACACTGCTGGACTATTTCAAACTACAAAAACAGCCTGAGCCGATCAAGGAGTGGGTTAACTTGGGTCAGTGGATGCAGGGAGTATTTACAGGCGGTTGGCAGGCGATAGAGGAATTATTTGAACCGCAACCGATACTCAGCTTCAGGAGCCTGGAATTATCTAGTCATTCGGGGCAAGCTGGCTTAACGACACGCGGTAAGCTGCTTGAACTGGCACCGCAGTTAGATAGCCATAAAGTGGCGCTGCTGGTAGGGTTAATGCCAAATCACTTATGTCAAGTCGATATTTGGGTGAAGCTCTGTCCAATGGGTTCGGCTCCCTATCTGCCAGAAGATTTGGAAGTTAAGGTGCTGGATGAGCAGGGAATAGCAGTGATGCAGGCACAATCCCGTCAAACGGATATGCTGCAATTGAAGTTTCGGGGTGCATCAGGTGAACGGTTTAGCATTGAAATCACGCTGAATGATATTAGTGTGGTGGAAACGTTTTGTATCTGATGTCATGTAAAGGAATGAGCAAGTGTTGTGCCTACCGATAGAAAGCTAGTAGTTCTCAAGTTTGATGGTGATTTTCAGCAGGGCTTTCAAGTCATGCTGGAGATTGGCAGTGAGCGCGATCGCCCGTCAATTGAGCTGCTTGGAACGTTGCCGCCCAATCCAGAATTAGCTCTACACCTATTTCAATGGCAACAGCTCTATCGCAGTTTGAGTACTGGACATTCAAGCATTAATAGCCGCATTCAGCCACAAGAGATTATCTATGGCGGCTCCGTGAATTACCTGGAGGACTGTCAGCAATCAGCAACAAAAATACAGCACCAGATGACCCGCTGGCTAGAGTCAAGTTCATTTCGCTATCTAGATCAACGGCTGCGGGAAGTTTTGAGCTTGAATGATTCGATTCGAGTGTTGATTCGGACTCAAGATTCACAGTTACGTCGATTGCCCTGGCATTTGTGGAGCTTCATTGAGCGCTATTCAAAAACCGAAGTGGCATTGAGTGCACCCGTGTCTGAACGAATTGAGGTAGAGCCACTGACAGCAGTCGATCGCAAGGTAAAAATTCTGGCGATTTTAGGAAACAGTCAGAATATCAATGTGCAGGCTGATCGTCAATTTCTACAAGCACTACCCGATGCGACGGTAACATTTTTAGTAGAGCCGCCACGACAGCAGATTAATCAGCAGCTTTGGGATCAGGCATGGGACATTTTGTTTTTTGCTGGACACAGTAGGACGGAGGGCGATCGCGGATTAATTTATATCAATCCACAGGAAACATTAAATCTGGAGGAACTGAAGTATGGATTGAGGCAGGCGATTGCCAAAGGCTTACAACTCGCTATTTTTAACTCTTGTGATGGATTGGGATTAGCTCAAGCATTAGAACCCTTGCATCTACCCCAAATGATTGTGATGCGAGAACCCGTGCCCGATCGCGTTGCTCAGGAGTTTTTGAAGCATTTATTATCAGCATTTGCAGGGGGTAAGTCACTTTATCTCTCCATGCGAGAAGCAAGAGAGCGGCTGCAAGGCATAGAAGACCAATTTCCTTGTGCAACTTGGCTTCCGATCATTTGTCAGAACTCAGCGGGAATTCCACCAACTTGGCAGGAATTGGTCAACGGTGTAACGAATAAACATCTTCAAACTCTTGAATATCCCGGTACAGAGATTCGTGCTAATCAGATTCTGCTTGCTAGTACTCCACGAGTTACAGATACTATTCGTGATCGCCGCAATGAAGTTACTTCTAATTCCACCCAAAATCGATGGCATCTGATTCGCCAAATTCGCAACAGATGGTTTGTGGTATTGGTCAGTTTAGTTGTAACCGTTGGAGTTACAGGTATTCGTCCCTTAAGCTGGATGCAAGTTTGGGAGCTGAACGTTTATGATCAAATGCTACAACAGCGACCGGATGAAGGATCTGATCCGCGTCTGTTGATTGTTGAAGTCACGGATGCCGATATTGAGGCACAGCAACAAAACGGAGAACTGTTAGAGCGGCGATCGCAATCAACTCAATCATTCAATCAACCCGTTGAGACATCGCTGTCTGATCAATCCCTCACCCGGCTATTAGGTGTTCTAGAGCAACATCAACCTCGTGTGATTGGATTAGATATCTACCGCGACTTTCCTGTAGATCCTAATCAAGCAGAATTAGCGGCTCGCTTGGGGCACACTCCGGGACTTATTACCGTCTGTAAAGCAGAAGATTTTGATGATCCAACGATTCCCAGTATTAATCCACCTCCAGAAGTGCCGCCAGATCGAGTGGGTTTTAGTGATTTTAGAGAGGATAGTGACGGCATACTCCGCCGTCATCTTCTAGGGATGCTGCCATTATTGCGAACTCAAGTCTCTCGTTGCAATGTTGAGCGCGCCTTTAGTGTTCAAATTGCTGCTGAATATTTGCATCATCAACAGATAACCACTCAATTTACTGCCAACGGTGATTTACAGTTGGGGGATCAGGTGATTAAAGTTTTGCGATCAAATCGTGGCAATTATCCACGATCAGAGTCAGGTGGAAGCGAAATTTTGCTGAACTACCGTTCTACGAAGGAAATTGCTGCCCGCGTCACACTCCAGCAACTCTTAAATCATCAAATTAATCCTGAATATATCAAAGACAAAATTGTTTTAGTAGGGGTTACAGCACAAGGAGGAGAAGACTATTGGTTTACTCCGACAAATTCTAATGTTGCACTACCGGGTGTGTTTGTTCAAGCCCATATGATTAGTCAACTGCTAAGTGCGGTGTTAGATCAGCGTCCTATCTTAAAGGTTTTGTCGCGATGGCAAACGTTGAGTTGGGTGTGGACGTGGGCACTGGTGGGAGGCATTTTAGTATCCTGGCAATGGCAGTGGAAGAATGTGAGGCGATCGCTGATTCACACCGCCATATACATGACAGTTACCATATTTTTCCTATACGGACTGTGTTTTTTGGGTCTACTGAGGGGCAGATGGCTGCCATTTATTCCGTCGCTGTTAGCTCTGATTTTATATAACAGCATTGTGATCATTTATTTGATTCGTCGATCGAAAAAGGGCTCTACCTCTTCATCAGGGCAACTTTGAACGATATGATTTTGCACAAGTAGCGTGGTTTTAGACAATATGACAAAGGTTTCGGCTCGATTCAGTTCTTCACAACACATCTTAGTATGGACAGGTGTTTTGCTAATAGGAAGCATGGCGATCGACATCATACTTCCTCATGCCCAAGCTAACTCTGTTGCATTAGACTCACTTCAAACCAAACAAGTGAGAGGACAGGTTCCAGGACGAAGAAGCGGCGGTGCACGACGCGGAGATTGCCCGGCCCCCTCAACCGAATTAACGGCACTGGTTCCTATGACCCAAGTTCCAACGGAGACTCTGCCTGAAACCTATGTCGGAGGCAGTACAACGGTTGAATATCCAACGTTCTGGTTTTATGTTCCCTACTCGCAGACTGCCGACCTATCCGCAGAATTCATTTTGCAGGATGATACAGGTCAAGATGTTTACCGAATCACATCAGCCGACTTGCCTGCATTTGAACAGATCCCAGGCATTATCAGCATTTCCCTTCCCTCTACGATCGCCCCTTTAGAAATCGGTAGGGTTTATCAATGGTACTTCAAGTTGAATTGTGGAACAGAGGCACCCATGTATGTGCAAGGCGGCATCGAACGAATTCCCCTTGAGCCAGATCTGGCATATCAACTTGCTCATGCGTCTCCCCAGGAGCGAGTAAATCTCTATTTAACGAATGGCATTTGGTATGACGCAATCACTATGTTGGCTCAGCTTCATCGCAACAATCTAAGCAATACAACAATCGAATCCGCTTGGATAAATTTGTTGCAGTCACTCGAATTAGAAAACATTCCAACAGATTTAGAAGAAAGATGAAAAGAGAGAAACTAATCCTCATTTTTCTGGCTGGAATGGCTACTTTTAGCTATTTCTCGTCAAGGGCGATCGCAAGCCATTTTTCGTCAAATGCGATTAGCGCAAAGCGCAATTCCGAAGGAATCGCAGAACGACCTGTTGGTTCCCTTGCCCTGTCGGATTTGGATGATTTGCTAAGTCAATCCGTAGAGTTGAGGCAAGAAGTGGAGCAAGCGTTGGAAGAGGTTGGACAAGACGATGTAGGATGTGTAGCGCCCCTGATTCATCGTCCTTTTACGGATCTTAATAACACTAGAATTGCTCCTTTTTCTTGTTTCTTTACCGATAACCGGTCCCTCATAATTCAAGCTGAAAATCTTGCCATACTGCCCAACGGCGAAATTACTCAACTTGAGGAATTGCTCAAGCGCAACGGCATTCCTCAAGGAGTTCTCATACAGTTTAGTTTGACATCCTGGCAGTGGACGGATGCAAATCATTAAAGTGTTGTTAATGAAGCCACGGAGACAGACAGATAATTTCTACTGGAGTTCATGTCTCGATTTTTTGGACTTGTTGCTTAATTGAGTCCAGAATGAGTTACTCATTCCCGATAGTTTTTGTAACAGAACCCTGTTTCGTAGCTTGGTTGGACAGGCAGTCCCCTAAGTTCATTCCTGACACCGGTGCAGCAGTGGTTGCGACTCTGGTTCTGCTCTGTGACTTCCAATGCTGATACTTGAGTAAGGGAAATGAAGCAACCTGTTTGGCAAGCGCCCAAAAAAGCACGTAGCTAGCTAACAAGCGTTCAAATGAGCTGAAGCGCGCTTCGGTTAATGCCTCGATCACAGCTTGTTGATCCAGTGGAACTGTTTCTTTGATCAGAGCGTTTGTTCTACTTCTTAAGATAATCGCGTCACTAAAGCCTTTACGAGCGATCGCTGGATTATGCCCAAGCGCGACCACCTCTGGGCCTGTGCCAGTGTTTCTGACTCCATCGGATTGTTTACCTGTCATGATCGCAGCATCTTCATCACATCGTTGTATCTGACTGCGACGTCCGTCAGGTACGCCCAGAAGTACCAAAGTACCTCTGGTCACTCGATGCCCAAATTGGTGCAGCATGTGATCCTGCGGATTAGCGCCGTGGATATCCAAAGAGGCAACTCCGTAGCTGAGAGAAAAAAGTTTGCTGACGTAGGATTCTAGGAGTTGATGCACCCAAGGCACATCTCCGATCACCAAAACTCTCTTGCCTGTGCGGGCTAAAAGTTGTCTGCGCTGAAGATAACGAATTCCCAGCGTCCATAGCCAAGGACCAAAAATAGCAATTCCAATGTCGGCTAGGGTGAGAACTGGATGGAGCAGTGTTAGTATTCGTGAAATCAGATCGTGAGGGAAGAAAAGTCCCAGCAAAATCAAGAGCAAGATCGTTTGAGTGATTGGAATGATATACCCAAATGGAATTGTCCATCCAAGCACGACCAGTACATACACAGCATGAATTGCCCAAGCAAGCGGAACTTCAGTGACATGAAGTGCCCACTTGCGACCCGTACGAATCAGCTTTCGATTTTCTGGAGACTTGAGCCTCATTCCCCTAGCAGTAGTTCCAGTGATCAAAGCAACGCTGCGATCGAGAAAATCTGCCTTAATGGTCTCAAGGATTGCTAAGCTTTCTTCTGTAAGTGTCATCCCTAAAGGGCTTGAGTCAGGAAACACTTGTCTGGCTCCGTGAGCAAGATAAAGCAAAAGCTCTGTGAGCGTTTGATGAGCGGCGGCGGCAGTCAAGGTAGCAGGCTCAGCCGTTCTTTGCCCGCTGCCATTGGTAAAAATTCTGCGGCTAAAAGCAGCCCCTTTAATGTAAGATTGAGCGATCGCGAATCCCATCCGGCTGTTTAGCTCACCTGTTAAAATAAATAGCCCGCTAATGGCTCCTGCTCGGTAGAGATTATCAAAGACATGAGTCGCGTGCAGGGTTGGAAAGGTTTGACCAGACTGACTGATCATCAGCACGATCGAGTCTTTACCCAAGTTGAGATTTTGAAGGTCGTACTGTAGTTGTCTTAATACCCGATTTGCAGACAGCGTCTTGACATTCAATTTTGGAAAAAGTGTTTTTAAGTCCTGAGCGAATCTTTCACCGACCCACAAGCTATTCTCGATGCCAGTAATCAAGAAATCAACAATTTGTGATTGCTCCAGTTCGTTTGCTAGTCCTGTTCTGAGCATTTTTTCTTGCTTTTCATCAAAGCGCTTAACTTTTTCAATAAGGAGACTTAACAAGTGCTCTGCACTTTGAGAGTTACAAGATCTCGGATTGAGCCAGGTTGCCTCGATCGCTTTAAGCACCTGCGGAATTTCTTGAATGTCGCTTGCAACCGGATCTTGAGTTTCAACTTTAGGAAGCTGAATATATGGATTGTTCTGCATCGGCATCGATCGCTTTTCTAGCTCTGACTCGAGCAGTTCGCGACCCTCTGCCATCGAATAGACCGTGACGCTGTTTGTGCCCACTAAGGCTACTTCTCCAGCTTCTTGAGCTAAATCTAAACGGTAGGAGTTTGGCATTCCCACCAACACCGAATTCACAGCAGCAGGTTCTGAAGCATAAACCATGTAAGCTTCCGGCAAATTGAACCCGACCGTCATCGGCTGTCCTTGAGAACTCAGCACTAAGCTCTCCTCACTAAGAGTCGAGACTGTAACCAGACCGAAGCTGCCTTCAGCCCGTGACATAAATATCCGCGTCGCCCGGTACAGATCATTGTGTAGAAACGCATCAATTGCCGCTCTTACAAAAGCAGTCTGCTCCTCCTTGGAACGCTGGCTGGGTAAGATATCTTTGCTAGCCTTTAAAAGCTGAGCCTCAAGATGACTCAAAGATTCTTTGTGAGGTAGAAGCTCTGCATCATTGTGTTTTTGCCAGATCTCCTCATAAATCTCAGCCCAGCGACTTAGTTCCTGTTGGGAAGGAGCAGTGTTGGGCGCGTGTTTAGCAGGTTTTCGCCCACCAAAAGCTGCCTCAATTGATCCAGCAACCTCAAGTTGGTAAGCTAGTCTCAATGAGGCATCCCACATCCCCTGAGTGACCAACAAATCCATCAGCCCAGAGATTTTTGGGGAATCTCCAGTCGTAAAATTAGGGGTGTGTAATACTCTTTCGAGCCACAAACCTAGGTTTGCGTTGTCAATTTGTTTGCCAAAGATTTGAAAAGTATCAAAATCTCCGTTATGAGTAATGCGGTGATTGACATTTTTTATGCTGCGAATCCATTTGCCGTCTTTAATCTGCCAAACGATTGCGTTTCTAGCTGGCATCCACTCATGCCAGTGAGTCTCAAGAATGGCAGGAGGACTGCTGGTTCCGTAGCGATAATGCCATACTCCCATTACGACTGACTCTAGCGGCTTTGTGCCTTTAGAAGTAGCTTCGTGCCTGACAAGTTCAAAAGCGTCTTCCAAAGATTGTGTAAGATTATTCCGCTTCCGATTCAAGACTTTTTCACCAACAAACGTAATCTGGTTATTTCTGTCACGTGCTAAAGTCAATCCACCTCCAGCTTGTTCGCCTCGAATCTCAGTTTTACGCCCCATTTGATTAAAAGCTTCCACAACTCGCGCTGGTAGAAGCTCTTGTCCGTCTTCAAGAACTCGTTTACCTAAAAACCCAAAATTGCCGCACATCGTTTACCCTCTTATTAAGTTGAAGTTGTTGTAAGTCAAGCAGTAGAACGATCACAAAATTGCTTTTTGCTGAGTCGCTGTAGGGCTCATACGTTTTCTCCTAATGACTTACTTAGAGGGTTAGCCTGAATTGCTTCTGTGTTTTCCCGGACGCACTGATTTAGGTTGTTCATCCTTTTCCTTTGCCGTGTCAGCTTTGCGAGGTTGTAAGCGATACCTCACAAAGTTCTCAAGCTTTAAAGGCTAAAATTATGCAGTTGCAGAAAAAATTGTGCAGTACGGCTAGGTATTGATGCTCCTGCAAATCGAGGTTGCAGCACTGCGAAAAAGAATCACTTCAGAAGGTGGAAGTGGAGAGCGGTTGCCATGGATAAATTTTGATGGAGAAGCATTCTTGAAAGCCCATTCGTTGATACACAGGTCCCATCGCAGATGCTTGCAGGATAGCAACTCGATATCCTAACTCTTGAGCGTCTTCCAGAGCGGTTTGCACTGTTTGTGTCGCAAATCCTTTCCCTCTTGCTTCGGGTAGTTTAGAATTTCTTCGGACGAAGGGTCGGAAGTTATTCGAAGAAGTTCGCCTCAGTACCGAAACGACCCACTTACTATGCTTTGATAAGTAATACTCACCGTATAAAAGCTTTAGAGCTTGATTACTTCTTACCCCTCTTTGATCACTTTAAACAGACGAAAACATCAGTTACAAGTTGAGCCAATGCACCAGTGGGCAGACAAACTGATTCATCTGGTGCATCAATTGCTTAAATCCAGCTTCTAATGACGCAATCGGAAAAACCTCCAACCATCGTTTAAGCCAGTTGAAACAAATCAACGGTTGAATAACCAATCGTAGGTTATTCAATAAGTTCTTCCAATTACTCTAGTTGCTCCACCAGAAATGTTGTGCAAACTGCTGATGGGCAAGAGGACAAGCATCATTAAAGGCATCAGCACCCGCTGACCAGAGCCGTTAGCTTTCAAATACGAACAAACGATCCACCCTAATGATGAGCACCATGGAAGACAAGATCTCTCGCCATCGCCTTAAGGTTGATTTCGAAGACACGGACGCCGGTGGTGTCGTCTACTACGCGAACTACCTGCGCTACATGGAGCGCGGCCGCAGCGAGTAGCTGAGCGAGCTGGGCTTTGAGCAACGGCGGCTCTCTGAAGAGCAGCAGGTCGGCTTCATCGTCCTGCACGTGGAGATCTCAAGGCACCAGCGCGCCTAGACGATCAACTTGTTGTCTGCACCGGTCCGCTCTCGCTTGGTCGGGCTGGACTGGTTCTACTCCAAGAGGCTCACTTCCACAAATCGGGTGCTACCGCAGTCTCCGCAAAGATCGAAATGGTGTGCATCAACGCCCAGACCATGCGTCCCGCCAAGATCCCTCCTGAACTGCTTGAGAAGCTGCGCGCGTGTCTTCCGGAGGCAGAGGTAATGTCCTAATGTACGTTTTCACGACAGATGGTGGGGCTTTCAAATTCGTGGCGTATCTCTCCTAAGTTCTTTCTCGTCAGGGCTTACGGCAACGTGATGCGATTACTCCACAAAAGAAACAGCTTTGCATCACGCTCCGCCCATTTCCTCCATACGTACATCAGCTCAGTCTATTAATAGTTGGCCTTATCTGAGTTCATGTTCTACTATTCATTTTGGGGATCTTATGACTCATTTCGGTATAATTTGCCCCACAGGAAGCCATCTTACAGCTTGTTTTCCCTTAGGATATGAGCTTCAGCAACGTGGTCATCGTGTAACCTTCTTGAACATTGTAGATATTCAGGACAAAGTCTTAGCTGCCAACTTTGGTTTTAGTCCTATTGGCAAAGATGAACGCCCCAGTGGATCGGAAGCAGAAATTTTGGCTCAAAGAGGTAAACTCAGTGGAATCGCTTCTTTGAAGCACAGTCTTAAAACTACTGAAGATGTGCGAATCATCCTTCGGGATGCTCCAGACATAATTCAATCTGAAGGAATCGAAGCATTATTAGTCGATCAATGTTCTCCGGCTGGAGGAACGGTTGCTGACTTTCTAAATCTTCCCTTTGTTAGCTTATGTAATGCGCTGCCCTTAAATCGAGAGATTGGCATTCCACCAATCTTCACAACCTGGCAATACCAGACAAATTGGCGCGCAAAGTTACGGAACCGAGTTGGTTATACATTAGTGAATCGATTAACAAAGCCAATTAGACAGTTAACGGCTGAGTATCGGCAAAGGTGGAATTTACCTCCCCATACCCACCCAAATGATATATATTCCAAACTGGCTCAACTTAGCCAGCAGCCATCTGAGTTTGAGTTTCCTCGCAGAAACTTACCACCACACTTTCATTTCACTGGTCCCTACCATAGTGCGATTGGAAGAAATATCACGCCCTTTCCTTGGGAGCAGTTAACTGGGCAGCCCCTAATCTATGCTTCGATGGGAACAATTCAAAATCGTCTCCTATCAGTATTTGAGGCGATCGCTGCTGCTTGTGTCGGATTAGATGTGCAGTTGGTGATTTCGCTGGGAGGTGGAATGCCACTGGAAGCAATGTCAACCCTAGCGGGAGATCCTCTTGTTGTGAGCTACGCACCGCAGTTGGAGGTGCTTACAAGAGCTGCTCTCACAATCACTCATGCAGGCTTAAACACAGTTCTAGAGTCGCTCACTTATGGAGTGCCTATGGTCGCAATTCCAATTTCACATGATCAGCTTGGAGTTGCTGCTCGGATTGTTTGGGCGGGGGTGGGAGAGTTACTACCTATTACTCGCTTAACTGCTGCTAGCTTGCAATCAGTAATTTACAAGGTGTTGACTCAGGACTCCTATAAGGTTCAGGCATTGCGTTTACAATCTGCGATTCAGAACTCTGGTAAAGTACAACAAGCTGCCAACATTATTGAAACAGTGATTGAAACAGGACAGCCAGTTGTCAAAAACACAGGCTAATAACCACGCTGCACCTGGCACGTCCTAATATAGTTAGCTGAGTTGCAAAGTGTACGTTTTCACGACAGATGGCGCGGCTTTCAAATTCGTGGCGTATCTCTCCTATGTTCTTTTTCGTCAGGGCTGACGGCAACGTGATGCGATTACTCCACAAAAGAAACAGCTTTGCATCACACTCCGCCCATCTCCTCCATAAGCATCCGTTGTTACAACGAATATGAAAACCTGCATCAGGTAACTTCGGATACAACTTTCTGTACGACTGCAAGCTCTAAACGCTTCACTCCTTCCAATAAAAAAGCAGTTGCAGCCCGATCGCTCTGGACCCGATCCACATTCATCAGGGGTGTCGATGAAATCGTCAGGGCGAGGCAATCGTCTAAGGTCGTGACTCCAACAACCCGCTCGGTCACATTTGGCATAACGACAGGTGCATGAAGTGCTCAATCCGAATGTTGCCGTATTGTTGGACCAAATCAATGCGACCGAGATTTGTAACACTCGGTTGACAAGAATATTGCGATCGCCCTGCTTCAGCCAAGGCAGTGGCATCGGTAAGATTTGCCATTGTAGGTTGTCGAAGTTGACTCTCCTCAACTAACTGCTGGGCAATGTCAATTTGTGAGAGAGTTGAGATTTCACCGATCGCGCCACGTCCCAAAATGCGGCATCCGCCCGCAGGGAGGGACTCGTTATACACAAGCAAATATGAAGTCCAGCTCCAGCTATTAACCCGGCAATCATTGAGATTGCATCTTGTTCGAAGCATAAGCAATAAATGGATGCTCAAAATACTTCTGAATGCGCGATGGCAACTTCTGCAATTTACGCAGATGAGA
>JACJOC010000013.1 GCA_014695345.1 Cyanobacteria bacterium FACHB-471 | reverse complement strand
CCGATAGCTGAGCGGAAAGGTGTAATAGAGCCAGACGCAATAGCTGATGATTTCGGCAGGAAAGCGGTGACGAGAATACATAGACAGAACAGACAGGCAAGACGGAATTCTGTATTTTATCTCTTATCCAAAGTTAAGTTGACAGTACCTTCCACAGCAACCCCTTTTGACTGAAGTTCCGCAACCGATTTTTCAATATCTTCCACCACAAATGCCAGATGCCTCAGCCCACAAGCTTCAGGGCGACTGGGGCGATCGGGCGGATTGGGGAAAGAAAACAACTCAATCTGATCGTGTTCACCGACTCTCAAATCTAACTTGTAAGAGTTTCTTTCTGCACGAAATGTTTCCGCAATCACTTCAAACCCCAAAGTCTCTACATAAAACTGTTTTGACCTCTCATAGTCAGAGCAAATGATGGCAACGTGGTGAATTCTGCTCGTTTTCATCGGGGTAGGTGGTGTGTTCGGTTATGCTTTCTATGCTAATCGCAATCCTGCCACTATGTTTTTCCATCCCCCTGACAGTTATTGGTTTGATGTTTTGCTCACGTCAGCTTTGCCTCGTGATACGGCGATCGCCTATCACTTACAGCGACTTGCATTCTTTGGATATGTGATTGAAGTTGGGGCTGTGATTACAGCATCTCTATCTGGAATGCTGGCTGCTCAGACTAAACAGCTAGATTTCGTGGGTATCTACATCGTGGCATTCGTCAATGCATTTGGGGGTGGAACGCTGCGAGATCTATTGTTAAATCGACGACCTTTGTTTTGGGTAGAGCATCAGGAATATCCGCTGATTGTTTTGCTGATGGCTATCATCTTTCTATATTCGCCGCGAATTTCAATTCCTCACCAACCTGTGACTGGAAGGTTATTTACGATTGTCGATGCAATGGGTTTAGCTCTGTTTAGTATCTCAGGAACATCTTACGCGCTCACCTTTCGAATGCCTTACCTGGTGGCATCCATTATTGGCGTAATTACAGGTGTGTTTGGTGGAGTGTTGCGAGATGTCCTATTAGCTCAAATTCCAATGATCTTCAGGACTTCAACTTCCTTATATGCAACTTGTGCCTTTATAGGTTCCTGGACATTTTTATTGGCGGTCAGTCTCGATATTCCAACTGCCACGGCAACTTTCTTGGGGTTTATGGTGACATTAAGCTTGAGAATGCTCTCAGTGCGCTACTGCATTACCCTTCCTCAACCCCGCTACCTCAAGCAACAACCTGTCCCAAAGTAGGATGCTACTTTGCAAAGATTGCTAAAGGATAGGAAAAGATTCAAAACTTGGAGTCTGAATAGCCATGACCGATCGCCCAACGAATCAATCTTCCAAGCCTGATGAGAACAAGCAGAATGCAGCTCAAAAGCCAGGTGAAACTGGCGATCGCCCCACTGATACCTCCAAAACTTATGACGTAATGGACTTAGTATCTAAAGGTGGGTATGAAGGCGACCCTCAAGAAATCTTGGGAAACCCTGGAGTTGCACCCGAAATGTATCAAGAAGGACGAGATTTAAGAGTCGATTTGTACAGAGATGCAGACGAAACTTCTACAGATCAGGATGCTTGAAACTATTCCTCAGAAAAGGAGCGATCGCTGATCTGACAATACTCTAAGGACACTTTGATAGGGGGGGACGAAGGTTTTGCCCCTATTGATGTAATACCGATTTAAATAGGTTTCACGACACATCAACTCCTTGTAAGGGCGAATAGCCATTCGCCCCTGCGGGCACCTGCATTCTTTTCAAATCAAATCGGTATAAAACCCCTCTCAGAAATCCTTACAGCAATTTTCACTTCTATAAACCACAAACCCGTGTAGGGGCAGTTCGCGATCTGTCTCCATGATATGGCTTACTCCGCATTCATGACAAACAACGAATGACCTGTGACCAATGACAAATAACGATAATATCTAAAACAGTGGCCCAAAACAGCGTCATCTGAGCCACACTGTGCATTACCAGACGCTTGAGGAATGTTGCTGCATGAGTACAAACGACCTGGCAAATTATATTAACGGTCAATGGGTTGTTCCAGATACCACTGATCTTCTGGAAGTCACCAATCCTGCCACACTTGAGCAGCTTGCCAGGGTTCCTTTGTCTGTAGCTGGAGAAGTTGAGCGGGCTGTTGAGGCTGCATCTGCTGCATTTGTGGAATGGCGGCGAGTACCCGCTAACGAACGAGTGCGATATTTGTTTCGGTTACGAGAACTTCTAGAAACGCACTTTGACGACTTAGCCCAAACCATTACTCAAGAGTGCGGCAAAACACTGGCAGAGTCGCGCGGCGAAATGCGCCGGGCGGTTGAGAATGTTGAGGTTGCCTGCGGTATTCCAATTTTGATGCAGGGCTACAACTCAGAAGACATCGCCAGAGGTGTGGATGAAATCATGATTCGTCAGCCGCTCGGTGTGACGGCAATCATCTGTCCGTTTAACTTCCCGGGCATGATTCCTTTCTGGTTTATGCCCTATGCGATCGCCTGCGGCAACACTTGCATCGTCAAGCCTTCCGAGAAAGTGCCTTTGACAATGCGAAAAATATTTGAACTGATCGATCAGTTAGATTTACCTCCCGGTGTGTTGAATTTGGTGAATGGGGCGAAGGATGTAGTCGATGCAATTTTGGATCATCCCGCCATTCGAGCTGTGAGTTTCGTCGGGTCAAGCCCTGTAGCCCGTTATGTTTATAGCCGTGCTGCCGCCAATGGCAAACGTGCCCAGTGTCAGGGTGGTGCAAAAAATCCGGTCATTGTGTTGCCCGATGCCAATCTCGACACGACCACTCGCATCATGGCAGATAGTGCCTTCGGCTGTGCCGGACAGCGCTGCCTTGCCGCCTCGGTTGCTATCACGGTCGGAGAGGCGCGGCATAGTTTCACCGAAGCGATCGCCACTGCCGCTGAATCTCGCGTAGTCGGCTACGGACTCGACCCTGGAGTCGAGATGGGCACCGTGATTTCGGCTGAAAGCAAAGCGCGTATTGAAAAACTCATTCAACGGGGTGCAGAAGAAGGAGCAAAAGTTCTAGTAGACGGACGTAGCCCTCAGATTCCAGGCTATGAGCAGGGACATTTTGTGCGACCGACGATTTTACAAGATGTGCAGCCAACTGGAGAAATCGCTCAAACCGAAATTTTTGGACCGGTGTTGGGCTTAATTCACTTAGACACCATTGAAGAAGCGATCGCCCTGGTTAACCGGGGGCAATATGGCAATATGGCCTGTCTGTTTACCAGCAGCGGTGCTGCCGCCCGCAAATTTCGTTACGAAGTGGAAGCCGGGAACATCGGCATCAACATCGGCGTAGCGGCCCCAATGGCGTTTTTCCCCTTCAGCGGCTGGAAAGAAAGTTTCTTTGGCGACTTGCACGGTCAAGGTCATCACGCTGTCGAATTCTTCACCCAGACCAAAGTCGTTGTCGAGCGTTGGTTTCAGGAATGGTCACGCACCTTCTAGCCCTAACCCCCAACCTCAATTTCAAATTCCCAAAAATATTTTTTTGCGGGGTGAGGGGTTTCACCCCTCATGGGGGTATACTGAAATTAATAGATGCACCCTGATGGTTCCCCAGCAGTCTTCGGACTGGCTGGGGCTTACTTTTTGCCCTTTATTCAGCTTCTTGCATGAATCTATCTTTTGAAGCGTGAATGGTGGTGCGACGAAGCCTCACCACCATTCACGCAGGAGAGTTATTCAGACCAACCGTTAGATTGATGCAACTGGATTAAAGGTTGAGCAAAATATCAAGCATGAACGATCATCCGTTTGACCCTTCTAGTCCCGATCAAAGCTCCTATTCTAAGAATGGGAGACATTTGCCAGATCTCGCACCCCAGGAAAGTGAGCAACAAGAACTAATACGGACAGATCTGACACCAGAAGGAAGTACACCACTCACCCCACAGGAAAGAGATCAAGAAGAGCCAGATCTGGTCCAGCGGCGGCGCGAAGATGCTACGGCTACCCGCAAAAGCTTGAAGCGGCTCTACCTTTCTCTGTTAGCAATTGGTATTGGTCTAGGGGCACTGGTATCGGTCGGTTTGGTTTTGCTGCTTGAGCGCTTTGACCTGATCAATCCCTCCGTTGAAATTCAGGAACCCGTCGAATAGATTTGGTTATTACTATAATTTTCTCTAAAAAGAGGCTACAGATGGAAGGGCACCCCACGCCGCAGGGTGCCCTTCCATCTGTAGCCCTAAGTTTTAAAATTAGGATTATTGCTTTTATTGCAAACTGTAACGCTCAAATTACGCCCAAAATATCTCCTCCTGAAGCACAGCCCACACTCCCGAAGCGGGTGACTATACTGAAAACACTGGACTGTGGTAACGACGATGAGCGATCTGTTTAAAGAATTTGAAGACCTGATCGATCAAGGATTTGAAGATCTTCTCTACTTTGTGCGGGAAATCGAAGGCAGAAATGAAGGGTTTCAAACGGAAGTAAAAACTCGTCGCAGTACCTCTTCGGATGCGTCTAGTTGTGCGGGTCGTACAGCCGAGAGCGATCGCCCTCGAACCAGCTCGACAGAGCGATCGCCTTCCAGTACTGCTAATCCATCCGCAAGTACAACCACTGATCGCCTTATCGTCACCCCACCATCAGATAGTTCTCTACAAGGCGTGGGTGGACTGTCAGAGGTTTTTCGAGAATTAAGAGAACTGGTCGAAATTCCACTAAAGCGTTCTGAACTGCTGACAATGCTAGGTTTAGAACCGACGCGAGGAGTTCTTTTAGTCGGGCCACCTGGTACAGGGAAGACCCTTTCTGCCCGTGCCCTGGCTGAAGAGTTGGAGGTTAACTACATTGCCATCGTCGGGCCAGAGGTGATGGGTAAATATTATGGAGAAGCCGAAGCCCGTCTACGCCAACTGTTTGAGAAGGCAGCTCGCTCTGCTCCGTGCATTATATTCATCGATGAAATTGACAGCATCGCGCCCGATCGTTCCAAGGTGGAAGGCGATGTTGAGAAACGAGTAGTCGCTCAATTGCTGAGCTTGATGGACGGATTTGCCAGAACCAAAGGCGTGATCGTTCTAGCAGCCACGAACCGTCCTGACCACCTCGATCCGGCTTTGCGTCGTCCGGGTCGGTTTGACCGAGAAGTGCAGTTCCGCATTCCCGATCGCGATGGGCGACTAGAAATCCTCACCATTCTTACAGAAGCGATGCCACTGGAGCGATCTGTTGATTTGGGGGCGATCGCTGACCTATCAGTCGGTATGGTTGGCGCAGACCTAAAAGCGCTGTGTCAAAAAGCTGCTTACACTGCCCTGCGGCGACTGATCCCTTCACTTAAAGCACCCGTTCCGCGCACGATGACAATTACTCAGGCAGATTTTCTCCAGGCTATTAAAGAAATTAAACCTGCTGTGCTGCGATCGGTTGAAATTGAGTCTCCTCAAGTTTCTTGGGATAGCATTGGCGGTTTAGAAAACGTCAAGCAAATTCTTCAGGAGTCCGTCGAAGGAGCCTTACTTTATCCCGAACTGTATCAACAAACCGGAGCCAAAACGCCGCGCGGAATTCTCCTCTGGGGTCCTCCCGGTACAGGCAAAACCCTCTTGGCAAAGGCGGTTGCCTCCCAAGCCAGAGCAAACTTTATTGCGGTGAATGGGCCAGAACTGTTGAGCAAATGGGTAGGCGCGTCTGAGCAGGCCGTGCGAGAAGTGTTCACCAAAGCGCGACAGGCTTCTCCCTGTGTTGTGTTTGTGGATGAAATTGATACGCTGGCACCTGCACGGGGCAGCTTTTCAGGCGATTCAGGAGTGAGCGATCGCGTTGTAGGGCAGTTACTCACCGAGCTAGACGGCTTACAAGAATGTGCCGATGTGTTGTTAATCGGAGCCACCAATCGTCCTGAAACCCTTGACCCTGCTCTCTTACGGGCCGGCAGACTGGACGTACAGCTAAAAGTAGACTTGCCCGACCAGGCAAGCCGTCTAGCGATTCTCCAGGTTCATAACCGAAAACGTCCTTTGGCAGATGTAGATTTAGCAAACTGGGCTACCCAAACCGAAGGCTGGAATGGCGCTGACCTAGCACTTTTGGGTAATCAAGCTGCTCTAGAAGCAATCCGCCGATATCGGGCTCAAGGGCATACCGATCCCAGTTCTATTCAAATCACGACCGATGATTTTGCAGCGGCTCATCAGTGGATTTCTGACCAGCGAGCGGCAGCAGGACTTGCATAATGAGAGGAGTAGGAGACTGCCCGCGATCGCAACCCTACTATCAAAATCGTCGAGGGGTGGGTAAGTCAATGCTCCATTGTGCTGCGGTCGCTCCCCGCACCTGCACCTCATCTGGATCTAAGGTGTAGCCGGGGCTAAGCTCGACCACAATGCGAGTGGTCTGCTCCTCAAATCGTCCGACTCTGATCTCTTGAATCGGATTTCGAGAAGGTTGCCTTACGGTCGTCCGACTAAAGATAATTCCGGGTAAATCTACGACGAGCCGGGTTGGGTTATTAAGCAATTGCACTCTGGGTTGCACACTAACGTCCGTTAGAAAGACCAAACGATTTGCATTTGCATCAAATCGCCAAAACTGAAGCACGGCTGCCTCTGCGGGAGCAGCAATAACACTTGCAGCCAGTACGATAGCGGGCAATACACTAAACTTTGACCAGCGGGATTTCATAACTCTAGGTTTCGTCGTTAATATTTTTGGGTGGGAGGATGGCGATCGCCACCACTCTTTTACCGTCTTATCAGAAGCTTGACGGGAAAATTCCTTAATTTGTTTACGCTCCACTCCTCCACTCATGCTCAAATCTCCTCGTCTTATTTTCAGGCATTTCTTCCCAGCTGACTTAAATCAGCTTTATCAGGAGATTTACAGCCATCCAGGGGTTGCTAGAGCTTTGTCTCCAACAGGTTCACTCACCTTTGAGCAGACCGCTCAGATCTTACATAGACGGCTAGACCATTGGCAGAAGCACGGATTTGGTGTGTGGGCGCTCGTTTACAAGCAAAACCAGCAATTGGTGGGGCACTGTGGTCTGCATTATTTAGGGGATACATCGGAAGTCGAGCTAACCTATGCTATTAATCCATTTTATTGGAGGCAGGGATTAGCAACTGAAGCAGCCAGCACCGTTTTGCGCTGGGGGTTTGACACGCTTAAGCTCCAGCAAATCGTTGCCGTCACAAGTCCAGAAAATGTCGCCTCTCGTTGCGTCATGCAAAAGCTGGGTATGAAGTACGAGAAAAACATAGAGTATGCAGCGACAGAAGTGGTTTACTACAGCCTGCAATCTAAAACATTTAAGTCTGAAACATTTAAGTCTGAATCACGTCTGAGCGAACATTCTTTTGACTGATTTGTTTAGAGTCATGAAGATGCTGCACAGAGTCGAGAATTCTTGTGTTATGTTGGTGATTGAGAATTAAGTATCGGTTGCAGCGTTTGTTTTTAGTCTTGACGAGTTTTTCACGTTTGGTTCTGACAGGCTTCTCTCCGAAATCTCAATCTCTACACACCTCTGATTTTGGAGAAAATCTATGTCAATCTATGTAGGCAATCTGTCTTACGAAGTTACTGAGGCAGACATGACCTCTGTATTCGCAGAATACGGTTCAGTCAAGCGAGTTCAGCTTCCCACTGACCGTGAAACAGGTCGGATGCGCGGCTTTGGTTTCATTGAAATGGGTACCGATGCTGAAGAGCAAGCTGCTATTGATGCGCTTGACGGCGCTGAGTGGATGGGTCGCGACATCAAAGTTAACAAAGCTAAGCCTCGCGAAAACAACAAAAGCTCATTCGGTGGCGGCGGCAATCGTGGCAGCTTTTCCTCTAGCAGATACTAAAATCACAGCTTGAGAAAGCAGTCACAACCTTAGAAACCTAAGTGAAAAAAGAGAAGGGCAAAAGCCCTTCTCTTTTTTCACTTAGGTTTCTAAATTTATCCTTAATCTCTAGTTAGAGAAAAGTTGTTTGAACAGTGCGGTCCCAATACCGCCCAACACAGCTCCGACAACTGCTAAGACGGGCACCAGTAGCAGCGCATAGCCCATTCCCTGTCCTCGAAAAGCAAGATCGTCAAGGATGTAGGCCTTAAAGAAAACAAATGCTATTCCTCCTGCTCCGGTGACCGCAGAGGTAACCACCCCTCCAACAAAGACTCGAGCAAAGGTTGGTAGAAAGGACCTAGAAGACTTGTAAAAAATAGCTGCTGCCACTCCAGCAAGTAGGCTAATGATAAAACTGCTGACTATGCCAGGAAGCACAGCATAAATTAGAAATAGCCAGCAAACAAAAATTAACCCCATAGAACTCTAACCAAAACGGCGCTAACCTTCAATTGGGGTAATTACTTTTAGGTGATTGAAACGTCAAAAATGACGCAGCAGTTATCGGCTTCTATTGATCATGGCTTGGAGACGCTCTAGGGGATACTCTGAGACAAAGCTTTCCCAGGTAGTGTAATGCCCATTGAGCCGGTAAACATACAGTACGCCATTAATTCGACGAGTGGCAGTGACCAAATTGAGCATTCTGGCCATGTTGAGACACTGGGTCAATTCATCTGCGGTCATAGGTCGTTACTCTTATGGGCTGAGCGCGAAGCGGCACCAGCAAAACTTAGATTCTAGTTTGCTGACTCCTCATTGTATGCGATCGCTAGAAGAAACAACCCCTATTTCTTACCCTGACTTAGTGCTTCTTCAAAATGCTGTTTTAACTAGGGAGAGGTACTTAAAACTCTTAGCTAACCCTAGTTTTATTACAAACATTTATATATTTGATACTTGGCAGCACAAATTAAGAGATGGTTAGCCCCCCCGTTATCAACCCGCATCAAGGGCTAATGGGCTAGTGCCAATCAGTCACCTGAAAAAACTATCGCTTTATCGCTTGTCTTTCTTGGAGTTGGCTAAACCAAGCTCTATCAGAGGAGTTAGGGAATCACATGTTTACTATGATGCCACACTCGCTTTGGCGGACTCTTTAGAGAGACTGTATTGTCCTTTCTTACCCCGATACCATTTGTTGTTCTTCAACCCAATCGAAAGCACATTAGAAACGCGATTGCGAGCATCATTGCGGGCATCTTTAGGAGTTGCCTCGATAAACAGAGCATCTACAATACTGGGTACTTCAAACACTTTGTCGGGTTCCTGATGCAGGATATGAGCAACCGCTTCAGGAAGTGAGGTTTTGATAAACTCCTTCCGCATGTAGCGCCGCCAAGCGGTGTCTCGTCCAGTGGTTTTTTCGGGTTGCTCCTCTTCTAAGGACTTACTACCCTTGCCCGCAGGTTTTCTAGACTTCGCTTTGGTGGGTGATTTCACTTCAGGCTCGTCAGAAGTATCTTCAGGCTCAGGAGATGCTTCTGATGAGTCAGTAGATTCAATCTCATCATCAGTCTCAAGGGTTTTATCTAACAAATCTGCAGTGCTACCCGTTGAACTGAATAGCCCAATCACGGTTTGCAGGCTTTGACGCTTCTCCTTTAAAGCTTCCAGTTGGCTAGCTAGGGCAGCCGCTTGTGCAGCTAAATCTGAGTCAGCTTCGAGTAACTTAACGAGAGTGGGATCATTGGTTTGACCAGTTTTCTGAGGCTTGTTCATGAGAATTGTCCTTAAGTAAGTTGAGTTGAGTAGCAATTCTAAGCAGAAAGTCACTGTTGCAGCGAGTCTGGTTGAGATAACACTGACAAGGCAGGACTTTTAATCGAGAGTCATCAGGTAACTGCAAAGAAAAGCACTTGAATAACTTTCTATTGTGACTAGATTAACTCATGAATGAGTAACATAAACAATTTTGTCAATAGTTATTGGTCATCAGTCACGGATTGTTATACCAATTCCAAGGTTTGTTTCACCTTTTCACTTGTGAGATCGCGATCGCCAGTCCACCTGCAACCAATCCCCAAAAGGCTGAACCGACGCCAAATAAAGTGATTCCGGATGCTGTCACCAAAAACGTGATCAATGCGGGTTCTCGTTCTTTTTCCTGAATCAGCGCGGTCAGCAGTCCATTGCCAATTGTGCCTAATAGAGCGAGTCCGGCGATCGCCAGCACCAGTTCTTGAGGAAATGCTGCAAATATGGAACCCACTGTGCCGCCAAACAAGCCTATGATCAGGTAAAAGACTCCGGACGCAATGGCTGCAACATAGCGTCTTGCTGGATCTTCATGTGCTTCTCGCCCCATGCAAATGGCAGCAGTAATGGCAGCAAGATTTAATGCAAACGCACCAAAGGGTGCCAAAACTAATGTTGTAGCACCCGTCCAACCAATTAAAGGAGAGATGGGCACGGTGTAACCAGAAGCTCGAATCACCGCGACCCCAGGCACGTTTTGAGAAGCCATGGTGACCACAAACAGGGGCAAGGCTACGCCAATGAGTGCGCTAAGTGAGAAGCGGGGCGTCGTCAGCACGGGTTCTGCCAGTTGCAGGCGTAGGGTGTCAATTTGCAACAGCCCCTGAGAACCTGCGATCAGAATTCCTAAAATCAGTGCAGTCACCACGGCATAGCGGGGTGAGAATCGACGCATGATTAAGTAGATGCAAAACATTGAGAAGGTCATCACAAACTGCGTCTGCATTGAGATGAAGACATCTAGCCCAAACCGCAACAGCACACCAGCCAACATTCCTGCTGCGATCGACATTGGAATTCGGTTAATTGCTCGTTCAAACCAACCACTAAATCCACAAAGCGTAATCAATACTGCTGAGATCAAGAATGCCCCGATCGCTTCTTCCATCGGCACTCCGGTTGCTGTGGTGATTAGCATGGCTGCACCTGGTGTAGACCAGGCTGTCACGACTGGCACTCGATAGCGCAGAGACAGCACAATGCACGTTAATCCCATGCCCAACCCCAGTGCCCCCATCCATGAGCCGATTTCTGCCGGGGATGCATCAAACGCTTGAGCCGCCTGAAACACAATCACGGCAGAGCTAGTAAACCCAACCAACACGGTGACAAAACCTGCGATCGCCGCAGAAACAGAGAAATCTTTTAGTAAGGTAGTGTGCATCGTTAGGATGAATGACCAGTAGTCTTCCCAAGATACAGACGCTCGAATTCACCCGTATTGGATAGAATTGCCCTTCTGGTATTGACCTGGAGTAATTCCAAAGGCACGTTTGAAGGCGCGATTCAGGTGGCTCTGGTCGTAAAACCCGTGTTCCACCGCAATTTGGGACAGCGGTTTAGATGTTTGTAGCGATCGCTTTGCCTGCACTAGTTGCCAGTGTCGTTGATAGCTATGGGGTGGTAAGCCAACCTGCTGTCGAAAACTGCGAATTAGATAGTAGGGACTCAGTCCGGTTAGCTGCGTCAGCGTCTCAATGGAGATGTTTTCAGCATAGTGAGACTCCAAGTAATCTCGAATGATTGCAGTCGCTTTTGTTTCTGGTTTGGGCGATCGCCAGGAATACAGCGGCGTACCATGTCTTACAAATAGCTGTGAGAAAGTCTCAAGCAAATGAGATTGTTGCTCTAGGTGAGAGGCGGGCTCAGCCAACGCTTGAAATAAGGTGTGAAAACAGAACCGCAATGATTGATCCCGAATGACAGGTTGAGTGAAATGGGGCAATCCTTTTCCCTGCCACTCCAGTTGAGCCTGGATCTGTTCAACTAACGGCACACTAATATAGATATTGCGAAACGTCCAGCCTGCCTTAGATTCGGCTTGCCCGGTGTGTACCTCGCCTGGATTGATCAAGTTAAAACTGGTTGGATAGGCGCGATGGGTTTCTCCCCGATACAAAAACTGCCCCTGCCCCCCTTCATTCATGCCGATCGTGTACTCTTCATGCATGTGCTTGGAAAAAGTATGGTGAAACAGTCGGGCACTGAACAGCTCAACGCCAGATACATCTGTTCTCCATAACCTGGCAAATTCTGTGTCTGAGTTCATAGTCAGAAGATGATATCTAAGTCTATTCAAGCGTCTCTGGAGCCACTGATGGCGATCGCTTCCAATAATGAAACAAGACCTAGAGAGGCTTGCTCGACTGCGCCATCCTGCTACCCTGCTCATCTGCTCTGCGTCGGGTGCATTGGGCTAAACGGGCGATCACAACAAAAGTTACTGTAACCATGTCAGAAGTTGTTGCAACCATGTCAGAAGTTGCTGTAACCGTGTCAGGAACTCCTGTCAGCGTTGCTGAACATGGGTGTGATTCACGGAACTCAATCCCCTCTGTAAGGAGATGGCAATGCCATGTCCCTACGAAATTCATACATCACATCAGCAATGCCCTTCTGTTATGGACTCAGAAGAAAATCTGCCTATTCTCCCAGCGCTTCGTGTTGAAATGTTAACTCTACGTTCCGATCAGGGCACTTATGTCATTAGCCCGATCGCATGAAAAAACTCCTCTCCTAGACACCCGACGGATGGATTCCTGGGAAACGGATTTAGCGATAAACTTGATCACAAAACTCGATTAGCATCAATAATCAGTTAGCATCTATAAATTTTGCGCCCGAAAGACGCTCAAGATTTTTATCAACGTCTGCCCCTCCGCTCCATCTACCCTCCTAATCCTGTAAGGGAGAAGTTTAAGAGTAACGTCATGCGCCAAGAGCTACAAGTGACGGTGTCATCTCCAGTTCGCAAACCCGACATTCAAATCGCTAGCGCCTGGGACCCCACCCGAAATAAGCGGATACCGATCCTGCATCATCAAGATCAGACGTTTCGTCTGCTAAATGTGTTTCCCAAAAGTCAGTCTAAGGAAGTCAGCTTCATTTGGTGGAACTTGACCGACAACTTAGGCAAAACTTGCTTACTGCTCAAGGGGTCCAAAAGTCACAGCATTTGGGAAAAGGTTCACTTAGATGAACTCATCGACGATGCTTCCTTGCCCTGGAATACAGCAGATGCAGCCAATTCTACGTTTGTCAAAGCTACCTTGCTGCTGCTTCAGGCAGTATATGCAGAAGTTGACTATTTCTTTGGCACTAGACACGCTGAGCTGTTTGAGAAAGATGTAACTAAGGTCATTCAGCAGGAAAACTTTCCTCAGTCTGACTCCCGCGATCTGGTACGGCAGCTTTTGAAGGTTGATCCGTTAATTGCGGCACATCTAGTCGTGTGGCAGGAACGACACCTCACCATTCTGCTCCAAAAAGTGTATGAGCTTGCTTTAGAATTCTTCAGCAATGACACCTTTACAGCACGAGTCTTTAGCGCTTTAGAAGACTTGCCTACAAAAGAACGGGTGATGTTTACAGTCTGGCTAGCAGAGCAATTTCCAGATGGCAAAACATGGAAATTGCCTCAGACAGATGTATCCAAAATTTGATTTGGGCTGTGCAAACAGATCCACGACGACCCAAAATCTTCTGAAGACGTTGTCTTTAAGACTGCTCTACTAAATGTAAACGTATTACAATTACCAACCTCTGAGAAGGCGTGCGCTGTGAGCGAGGCAGCTTTCTCCCACCGAGTTGCATCATGACTTTAAGTACCCCCTCCACTCTACATCAGCAGGATCAGATTAAAAGTAAGCTACCGATCTCCCAGAGGTTTAAACAAAAATCTCAGAACTATAAGCTGCTGCTGGCTAAAGTGTTGGAGTGGACGGGAGGGCAACCCGCTCTGACTCAAACACTCTGTCAATTGATTGCGGATGCTGAAGACGCTCCGGCCGTCGGTGCTGAGACAGAGTGGTTTGAACAGTTGGTACATCAAAAGCTGATTGACCCATGGGAAAATCTACCAACGCTTGAACCGATGCGGGCAATTCGCGATCGCCTCACCATGCGAAAGCAGCGCAGCACTAAACTGTTGCAAACCTATCAAAAGATCTTGGAACAGGGGGCGATCGCCGCAGACGACTCACCAGAGCAAAAGGAACTCCGACTGCTGGGGTTAGTGAGCAAACAGCAAGATCAGATCAAAGTTCACAACCCCATTTATGCCGCTGCATTTAACCAGACTTGGTTGGATCAGGCGCTTAAGAAAATTCAGTCTGAAATTGAACCGAGTGATGCTATATTTCGCAAAACATTAGCTGAACTTGAAAGAAAGCTGCTACTCTCTCAAATCGAAATCCTGTCTCGCGTAGACAACGGTGCAGAAGAACAAAAGTCGGCTCAAACCTTATACGAGGTGCTGCGCGATGTCACTTCACAGGTGGGTGATTTGGTTAGTGCAGACCGAGCCAGCATTTTTCTGCTCAACGACGAGAAAACAGAACTGTGGTCACTCGTGGCTGAAAACGAAGCCGGAGATTTTCTCGACATCCGAGTGCGCGTGGGCGAAGGAATTGCCGGACAGGTCGCTCAGGCGAAAAAGGTAATTCATATTCCTGCCAATGTGTATGAAGATCCCCGTGCCGTTTTGGTGAAGGAATTTGACCAGAAGTATGGTTATAAAACTGAGAACATCTTGGCACTGCCAATTCTAAGCGAAACCAAAGAAGTGGTTGCCGTTATCCAATTTCTAAATAAATTGCAGGCAGAAAAGCTGCCCAATAGCAACGAAGCGATTAAGCCAACGGGCTTTACCAAGCTGGATCTAGAACGACTGGCAAAATGCTTGTTACCCATCCGGCGAATTTTGGAAAGCTGTCAGTCTTGCTACAAGGCAGTCAGAAAGCTTCAGGCAACTGCTGCACTGGCAGAGGCAACGCGATCGCTCGACCAGATCAACCTGGATACAAAAGCAATCTTGCAACGGGTAATGAACACCGCCAAAAAGTTGATGAATGCTGACCGCAGCACCCTATGGTTAGTTGACCATGACCAGGGCGATCTATGGACAGAAATTCCAGGGCGGGGCGAAGTGCGGTGTGCGATCGGTGTAGGGTTTGCAGGATATGTTGCCCTCACCCGCGAACCGATGATCATTCCCTTTGACCTGTATGATCACCCCAGCGCTGAAAACGCTAAAAAAACAGACGAACAGACACGTTACCGCACCTGTAGTTTGCTGTGTATGCCCGTGATTAGCCCAGAAGGTGAGCTTTTGGGTGTAACTCAACTCGTCAACAAACGCAAACCAGGAAATCATCCTGAATACAGCAAAGACGATTGGCCCACCGTTCCCGATTACTTTAAGACTGGCTTTGACCGCAACGATCAGCAGGCAATGCAGGTGTTTAATGAACGGGTAGGAGTTATGCTTCAGTTTGTCAAAACCCACGAAACCCTCAAGCAGCTAGGACAGGTTAAACCCAAAGAGGCAATTTACAACGCACTGTCCGTGTTGAGCAGTGCTGTTGCTGACCGGGATGACGAGGCACTACACAACGTGCTTTATCACGTCCTGAGTTTTGTCAGCCAATCGCTCAGCAAACTGCTAAAAGCCGAATTCACAACTATCTTTTTATTAGATGCAGAAGAAACAGAATTTTGGTCACTCAATCTAGATATAGGAGGCGATGCAAGCGAAATTCGGATTTCAGCCACTCTAGGAATTGCTCACAAAATTCTAGAAACAAGAGCAACTCAGGCAAGCCACAATCCGCAGAAGTTTAACGATGTGTTGATTTACAAAGGAGTGAGTCCAGATAAAGTAAACGGTCTCCTCAACCTGCTGCTCTTTCCAGTGATAGATCAACGCGGAAAAGTAATTGCAATTATTCGAGCGTTCAACAAATTGCAGCTTTCCATACCCGGACTACCGTTAGAAGAAAAAATTGATCCAAGAGGATTTTCAAAATCTGATTCAGACTACTTAAAGATTTGTCTTGAGCCAGTTCTGCCGATCCTTCAGGCATGTCGATCTTTCCATCAGGAAATTTTGACAATTCAAGAACAGCAGCGGGCGCTTGATCCGCTCTATCAAGCCATTAGCTTCGTCAACCAAAGCAGCGGCAATCCTGAGGAGTTAATTCAAAAGGTGATGCAGGCAGCCAAGAATTTAACTCACGCCGATCGCAGTACGCTCTGGCTGATCGATCATCGAACCAATGAACTGTGGACTAGCATCCGTCAAAGCAACGGAGCCTGGTTAGAAACCCGAGTTCCAATAGGCGAGGGCTTTGTCGGAAAAGTTGCTCAAACTGGACAAGCCCTGAATATTCCCTTCGACCTGTACAATCACCCTGACTCTGAGATGGCCCGAAAAACCGATCAGAAAACTCGTTACCGTACTTGCAGTTTGTTGTGTATGCCTGTTTTGGGGGCAGATGGTGAGTTGTTGGGCGTAACTCAACTGGTTAACAAACGCAGACCAGGCAACTTCCCAGAATACAGTGCGGCAGACTGGCCAGACGTGCCCGATTACCTCAAGTCCAGTTTTGAGGAGAAAGATCAGAAAGATATGGAGATCTTTAATAACCAGGTTGGGGTGATTTTGCCAGAGGTAATTAATCGTCAGCGTAGCAGCCATCGAGCAGACTCACTCAACCCTTCAGCTTTAAGGTGAAATCGCGTGGAGAGTCTTTAATTTTGCGGCAAACGTAGCATGGACAAAGAGTGCTAATTCGTGTCAATTGTGCCTCTACTGTTGGGTTCCGCTGTGCTCCACCCAACCTACGCGGAGATAGTTGTCAGTAGGGTTTTGTAGGATGGGTGAAGCAGAGCGGAACCCATGCTGTTAGAGAATTGCAGCCTTTGAAGCTATTTCAACATTTAATCTCTCAATGGGAAAGCCATAGCGTAGGGGCGGTTCGCGAACCGCCCCTACAGAGATTTGTGGTTTATGCAAATGGAAGTTGCTGTAAGTTTGTCGCACCACCTTGTATTTTTATGGTTAGAGAACCGTTGCAAATTCCTTGAGGTAAGCACGAGAAAAGGGTTCTGCGGAGCCAAGCTGATACTGCTCCATCAAGCCCTTGCGGGAAATCGAAATATTGTCTCCGCGTCGAATCACAACAGTTGAATCCTCAAACACATCGCGGGAGAGCATCATTTCATGTTCTGTTGGATTGTCTAACACGACAAGATTGCTGCCGAAATAAAACATTCCCTCTCGCTCCAAAACGTCTTCCCGATATTCCACAATCAGCAAATCTAACCTGGGATTCCGCAGCAGGTTTTGGACGTTGACGTTGTACTCCGAGTTCAACGGTTTCTCAGCCCGGTTTACAAAAACGGTATCTCGGCAAACTGCGCCAACCACCCAGTCTGGACGCTGCAACAGAATGTGGTCAATGACTTCTTGAAGTTCCTGGACTGAGACTCGGTTAAAGCTAATGATGGGGACTCGGGCAGCGGCACCTGATTCAAAGAAGGTGTGCAGAATGTGAGAAGTCACATCGACTCTCTCTCCGATCGCAGGTTTAAGGTGCATATAAATGCCTGGAGCTGCATTGATTTCGATGATGCTTAGTCCGCCTTGCTTCCAGGATTTTGATAGATCCCGAGTAATCAAATCGATTCCTAAGCAGGTCAAGCGAAAGTGTTGGGCAACGTCTTGCGCCAGGATTATATTGTCAGGATGAATGGAAGGAGTTGCATCAATGCTTAAACCGCCTGCTGAGAGGTTGGCAACCTTACGAAGATAAACGGTACGGTCTTCCTCAAGCACACTGTCTAAAGATAGCCCTTGCTCTTCCAGGTAGTTTTCCAGCGATTCATCAAGCTTGATCTTGCCTAGAGGAGAGGTGGGAGTATCAATTCGAGCCGCAGTGCGGTTTTCGCGCTGGATCAATTCAAAAATAGTGGAATCTCCGTCTCCAGTCACGGAGGCTGGACGGCGTTCGGTTGCTGCAACAAATCTGCCATTAACGCACAGAAGGCGGAAATCGGCACCCGAAATGCTTTCTTCGACAATGACGCGAACAGGTTCATTCTCGGCGATCGCCTCTACTGCCCGCTCAAACGCAATCTCTAACTCATCCCCATTCTGCACGGCTGCTGTTACGCCAATGCCCTTGTGCCCAACTACAGGTTTGACCGCAACGGGATAACCGATGCGCTTTGCCACAATCAAAGCCTCTTGACGAGAAAATACAACTTCTCCCTTAGGAACAGGGAAACCCAACGTGCTTAGGAAACGTTTGCAATCTTCTTTGTTAGTCGTAAAATCTGAGTCAATATGACTATCACAGTCAAAAGTGGTGGCAATACCGCGAACCTGTTTACTGCCATAGCCATACTGCATCAACCCCTCATCCCACAAATAAAACGTGGGAATTTCTCTTTCGTAAGCGGTACGTAACAGTGCATACACTGTAGGGCCACCATAGACTGAATGACGAAAGGCACCCTGCAACACCTCAATTTGGTCTGTAAGGTTAAAGGTTTGATCTTGGCTAATTGCTTCAAACCAGTCCCAGACGCAGTAGGCAACTTCCCGACTAGTGCGTTGATGGATTGCTTGCACCGCGATCTTATCGACAGAGTTAGATTGAGGAGTTACACTCCAGCGATCGAGATGTAAGCCCATATCCAGGTTGCTGACCTCAGCTACGGTCCAAGCAAACAGTTGAGCATAGGATTCGCAATGTCTATCTTTTAGATGCGGATAGTAATCACCAATGGCTGAGACATAATTAGCTAGGGGCAGAGGTTCGTTGTAGCCCGTTAAAGCAAAGTCAAAAACTAGCGCCGACGTGTTGAGGTAGAAGTTAGGTCCTTCGTAGTGCCTCAAGTTATAAATGTCAAAGGCATCTGTTTTTCGAGCATTTACCCGAAATGTTTGCTCACTTTCTTGTAAAACCATTTGTCTCTCCAAATCAAACGCCTTAATCACTCGACCAACACAAAAGTTCGACCAAAAAGCAACTTACTTTAGACGTAAATTATCTATCCTAAGTGAGATGTTGCATTTAGGTCGAATTTTTCCATCCTAACAGTACCTCGTTCTAACCTTAGCTGCTTCTATCGGAGGTTCTGTTCAAGCTGTTGCTGATTAAGGGTCATATTCTGTATCAAGGAACACAACTTTTGGAAGATGAAGTTACGTAGCCGATTTTCTATAACCTTAAGAGTGGTGTAAGACGCACAGGCAGGATGTTTAAGAACTAAAACCTTCTTCAGATTGCTTCTTTGACTTCTTGGGTGGTACTAATATCCCAGTTAATATTGCAATTGATAAAAATTTTTTTTGGAGACGTAAGTGATGAGTAGCACTAAAGCTGACCTTAGAGATGAGGTGCGCCACCTTGCTGACGCAGCTTTTCGTCAAAAACTAATTTCTGGTCACGGCGATGGTGAGTACAGCCACAAGTATCAGATTATCTTTCAGGGCAGACCCAGGCACTATGAACTGGAATACGCTCGCGACTTTTTGAAAAATCTCCTTGTCCGCAATTCTCTAGAACATTTGTTTGAGAAGCAGTGTTGAGAGGCTCTAAATTGCTGTTTCAGTTTGCGGTTGGTGAGTCAGTAGTGTGTTGCCGTTGACCAACCATTCAGCATAAGTCCAGTCGGCTTCTGTATCGATGTCAGCCCAGTAAAGTGGGTCAATCATGAAGGGGCGATCGCTAACGGGCGATCGCCCCTTCATGATGGTTTTGTAGCGAATCAACATTAGTATGTCCAGTTTGCCCATACAACGTTGGTAGGTGTTGTTGTGGCATGTTATGGGGTTCCTTAAACTTGCTAGACAATAGCTGCTTGAGGAGCCCGTCTTCTCCCGATCGCCACATTTTGTAGGTCAGGGAAGGCATCTTTGGCAAACTCGGTTAAGGGGTGAGCTTAAGCCATTCACCGATACCCCCTTACAGCCACAATCACCGATTAAACTGCCTCTTCAAAGTCCAGTCAATACTGCAAACTTGCGGCTGCCTTACTTCATATGTATCCGCCAGGATATACTTCTCTATCTTTTGACGTAGCCGCTCTACACCTCTTGACAGTGTTCTCTGCCTGTAGCCACTGACTACCCTACTCTTAGTTGATGGTGTTACTCCCTAATGCTTCAGATCAAAGGTATTTTCGGACTCGTCATTTATTGGGAGTTTGCCAAATCTATTCGCATTCGAGTTTTCATCTGTTCGCATTTTTCCGCAACAGATTGGCTTGTAGAAGCGTAAGCTCCAATTAAAAGATTTTTACTCAATCCATAGATACAGGATGTGCGAATTTGACCAACCTGCTATCGTATGAGGTTTTTCCATGCCCAATTTTACTTAGCAATATTGTCTAGCTGACACAAACCTCAGACAGGATAACCCTGCTCCTTGGCTAGCGCAGATTAATCAATAGGTCTGCGCTGCCTGAGAGTTGGTATGACCAGATTTAGTAGTCTGAGAGATTTGCAGAACGCGGACTGTACACCTCGCCCATTCTCTTAAAGTTAAACGTTGATGACTAGAGCAACTGCTGCCCTGAGGGGTAGCCGCTTGCTCAACTCGGGCTTGAGTTTCCTTGTCTTCCCTGTTACAACTCACCCTTTCATCACTCTTACGGAATCATCATGAGCAATATACAGGCACAGCTTTCTTCCACTGCAACCGGTTTTCAAGTCGAAGGATACGAAAAAATTGAACTCAATTTTCAGATTGTGGACAGCATTTTTGATCTTCGCAAATCTGACTTAGCTGACCACTACACTCGTCTGGGACGATGCCTTGCAGTCGTTGATCACAACGTTTACCGTCTTTACGGTTCTTATCTACAACAATATTTCCAGCATTACGGCATTGATTTGACCATCTTCCCAGTCGCGATCGAAGAGCCTGACAAGACGATCACGACTTTTCAAACCATCATTGATGCATTCTCCCGCTTCAATCTAGTGCGCAAAGAACCCGTTTTAGTGATCGGTGGCGGACTGGTTCAAGACGTCACGGGCTTTGCCTGTGCTGCCTATCGTCGCAGCACTAATTACATTCGGATTCCAACCACGTTGATTGCGCTGATTGATGCAGGCATTGCGATTAAAGTTGCGGTAAATCACGGCAAACTAAAGAACCGCCTCGGTGCTTACCATGCTCCCCAGAAGGTCTTTCTGGATTTCTCATTCCTGCAAACGCTGCCTGTTGACCAGATTCGTAACGGCATGGCAGAACTGTTGAAAATTGCAATCGTTTCTAATGCTGAAGTGTTTGATTTGCTCGATCGCTATGGTGAAACGTTGCTGCACAATCATTTTGGCTATTTCACTGAAGACGCTGACTTACAGAAGATTGGACACAAAGTAAATTATGAGTCGATCAAAACCATGCTGGAGTTAGAAGCTTCTAATTTGCATGAGTTGATGCTCGACCGGGTGATTGCCTACGGACATACCTGGAGTCCGACGCTAGAGCTGGCTCCTGAACCACCTTTGCTGCATGGTCACGCAGTCAATATCGACATGGCGCTATCCGCTACGATCGCTGCTAAGCGAGGATATATCACGACTGAAGAGCGCGATCGCATCCTGGGACTGATGAGCCGCTTAGGGCTAGCGCTTGACCATCCCATGCTGAATGGTGACTTACTCTGGCAGGCAACCCAATCTATTACTGCAACACGGGACGGTTTGCTGCGAGCTGCAATGCCTTGTCCAATTGGGGTTTGTCATTTTGTGAATGACCTGACTCGCCAAGAGCTAGACGCAGCTTTACATCAGCACAAGCAGCTCTGTGCAGACTATCCCCGTGCTGGTGCAGGAGTAGATGCCTATGTGAGTGACACGGGCGCCAGTCAGACCGTCGAAAAACCCACCTTAGTTGGAGGTAAAGCATGACTTTCAGCGTAACTCCTGACTCAATTCGCTATATGGCTGCAAGTACCCCGAATGCACCCCGCCCTGTTACACCCTTGGGTATTGCAGTTGAACATTTGGAAGCAGCGGTAGCCCTGTTAGCTCAGACGCCGGATGTATCGGACGATCTGGCAATGCATCTACAAAAGGCATTGCTGTTGATGGCGGGATTAGATCCCTATCTGGAGCAATCCACCACACCCGAGTCACCAGAACTCACCGAAATCGCTGAAAGAACACACCGTGAAGCGTGGCAAAGCCGATTTGATCAGGGTGAAACGGTACGTCCACTAGAGCAGGAAATGCTCTCTGGACATGTTGAAGGACAGACGCTCAAACTGTTTGTTCACATGACAGGTGCTCGTCGCATTCTGGATATTGGCATGTTTACAGGATATTCAGCGCTAGCAATGGCAGAGGCTTTGCCTGCGGACGGGTATTTAGTTGCCTGTGAGGTCGACCCCTATACAGCTGAGTTTGCCCAATCGCTATTTCAGCGATCGCCCCACGGCAGCAAAATCCAGATTGAGCTAGGAGCTGCTCTAGAGACACTCGAAAAACTGACGAAGCACGAACCTCCGTTCGACTTCGTGTTTATCGATGCGGATAAACAGGAATACATTCAGTACTACCAAAAGCTGTTGGATAGCAATTTGCTAGCTGAGAATGGCTACATCTGCGTCGATAACACCCTGTTTCAAGGGCAGGTTTACTCACCAGAAGCAGAACGGTCAACGAATGGTCAGGCGATCGCTCAATTCAATCAGTTTGTTGCCGCAGACTCCCGTACAGAACAGGTCTTATTGCCGCTGCGAGACGGACTAACCCTAATTCGCCGAGTGTGAATCTGGGTAGGGCGAACAACCGTTCGCCCCTGTAGCTCTATCGTCTGCCAACACAAATTAGCCAAATTAATCGAATGGAAACTCTTTTACAAGAAACGGTAGCAGACATTCCTTCAGTGTCCTCTAGAGAGCGATCGCCACACCGACCAAAACTCCTCTTTGCGGTATTTCAAAATCTCGGAACGCTGGCACTGCTGGCGGTTGCCTTTCCTTTTAACCTCACGGTAGTGTCTCTAGCACTGCTGTGGAATTGGTTACGTCAACCTTTTCGCCCATTCAATACACTCGCAGCGCAGCCCAAAAACATCTTAATTGCGGGTGCCAGGATGACGAAAACGCTGCAATTAGCGCGTTCCTTCCATGGGGCTGGGCATCGGGTCATTTTGATTGATACTGAAAAGTTTTGGCTGAATGGCAATCGGTTTTCTAACACGGTTGCAAAGTTCTATACGGTTCCTGATCCAAACCAGGATTTGGAAGGTTACACAAAGACGTTGCAGGCGATCGCCAAAGCTGAAAATATTGATCTGTTTATTCCCGTTGCAATTTTTGCCGTCATTTACCCCGAGGGAATGGAGCAGCATCCGCTATCTGGCTACTGCGAGGTGTTTCACTTTGAACGGGACATCGTCCGAATGCTGGATGATAAGTTTGCCTTTGCTGAGAAAGCGCGATCGCTCTCACTCACCGCCCCCAAATCCTTTAAAATTACTGCTCCAGAACAGGTTCTAAACTTCGACTTTTCTCAGGAAAAACATCAGTACATTCTCAAAAGCATTCCCTATGACGCAATCCGGCGTTTAGACCTGACCAAACTTCCTTGTAACACGCCTGAAGCAACGGCCGCCTTCGTCAACAGTTTGCCAATCAGCGAAAAGAAACCCTGGATTATGCAGGAGTTTATTCCTGGGCAAGAATACTGCACGCATAGCACCGTGCGCGATGGCAAATCAACGCTCTACTGCTGCTGTAAATCCTCTGCGTTTCAAGTGAATTACGAGAATGTAGACAAACCCGAAATTAGTGAGTGGATTAATCGCTTTCTGGAAAGCATTGGCGGCACAGGTCAAGCCTCATTTGACATTATTCAGGCAGCAGATGGAACCGTATATCCAATTGAGTGCAATCCGCGAACTCACTCTGCCATCACCATGTTTTACAACCATCCTGGCGTAGCGGATGCCTATCTTAATCAGCCTGCTGCTGAACCGTTGCAGCCGCTTCCAGACAGTAAACCAACCCACTGGCTCTATCATGAACTTTGGCGACTGAACGAAATTCGTTCTTTCAAACAATTACAAACCTGGTTCAAAAACGTTTGGCGCGGCAAAGAAGCAATTTTTGAAGTTAATGATCCGCTGCCATTTCTCATGGTGCATCACTGGCAAATTCCATTACTGCTGCTTGGCAACCTGAGAAGGCTCAAAAGCTGGACAAGAATAGACTTTAACATTGGTGAGCTAATTGAGTGAGGCAGTGGCAATACCCCTGTAAGGGCGCGTTGCGATGCGCCCTTACGCAAATCTGCAACATCTGCAAATCAAATCGGTATTAGTTTTAAGAAAAACTAGATAGAATCAGATAGCCTTTATTCCTTTGAAGGATTCTTCAAACATTCTTGTGAAAGGGGCTATCTCCAATGATCAACTCTCTGGCGGTTGTTGTCCCTGTTTATAACTGTGAAAGGTTTATTCAAAAAACACTAGAAAGTATCGAATCTAGTCTTGATTTCTTTCGTCAAAATTATAATAATGCTGCCGCCGTTAGTGCCGAAATTGTAGTTGTGAATGACGCTTCTTCGGATAATACGGAAGAAGCTGTCAACGATTTTATTCAGCAAAAATCTAGCTACAAATCCATTTATAAAGTCACCCGTCATTCTAAAAGTTTAGGAGCAGGTCCAGCCAGAAATACAGGTGTGAGAATTTCGACTGGAGAAATTTTGTTTTTCTGCGACGGAGATGATCTGTTTCTTAAAGAACATATCTATGTTTGCTACAAAGCATTGAGTCAGGAAATTCCAATTCAACCTGAAGTTATGCCTACCAATCAGGTTGCTGTGGTTAAGACAAAAGCCAAGATTCAAGAACAGCTTCATCCGCATTGGAGGGCTGCAATTGACAATAGTTTGTTGATTAATCTTTGCCTGCGCCGAGACTGTCACGAGTTTGTAGAAGGCTTTCCTGAAGCGGCAGTTTACAAGCAAATTCGGGGACGGGAAGATACGGCTTATCTAGATTGGATTGGCAAGTTTTTCAAGGTCTTTAGAGCCGATCTAGAAACGGTTGAGTATGTCCGTTATCCTGGCAATAGCTTCGATCGCCAGCTTAGAAAATTCCAAACGCCACCAGAAGACTATCAGCTTGATTGGACACCAGAGGAAAACAAATTACATGCGATCGCCACTCAACTAGAATCTGAAAAAACGCTTTATCTATTCAAAAAGCTCTATCAATTAGACCAGCGCTTCATCCCAACTGAATTCATTAATTGGCAACCCATAGTTGCTGAATATTTAGCACAAGAAAAGTGGGTCGAAGCGATCGCCTTTTATCAGCAAAGTAGTGAAATGAAAGAGGCGATCTCCGCAGAACACAAGAACGCACTCGCCAGAGCCTACAACAATTTGGGAACCGCTCTTCACCAGCAGAAAGAATTAGATCAGGCGATTGAATGTTTTCAGCAGGCGATCGCCCTTCAGCCTGATTTTTCTAAAGCTAATCTAGCGCGAATTTGCTTTAATGCTGGAATGGTTTTGCTTGACCAGGAGCAGCTTCAGCAGGCGCTAGAGCTATTCCAACAGGCTTGTGAGGCAGACCCTCATTTAACCCAGGCAAAGTATCAGCTTTCGAGAACCCGCTATCAGCTTCAGGTACAGTCTAGGGGCTACCAATTTACCCAGGATTGGTTCAGCAATAACATTCTGGTTTGGGAGCAGCACCTACTGCCGCTCGCCGGACGAAATCTGCAAGTTTTGGAAATTGGCAGTTGGGAAGGTCGCTCAACCTGTTGGCTGCTCGACCACATCTTGACTCACGGGTCAGCTCAAGTTACCTGCATTGATACGTTTCAGGGAAGTGCCGAACATAGTCGCTTTGATGCCGATTATGTGCAGTCTCTTGAGTCTAGATTTGACGCTAACATTGCTAAAACTGGCGCACCGCAAAAGGTACAAAAGCAGATTGGGCAGTCTCAAGAAAAGCTGCGATCGCTTCCTCTCAGCACTTACGACCTGCTTTACATTGACGGTTCCCACATCGCCAGTGATGTTTTGGAGGATGCCCTGCTAGGCTGGAGATTGGTGAAAGCAGGAGGGCTGATCGTGTTTGACGATTATGGCTTTTCCTTTGACCAAAATACTCAGCACAACCCCAAAGCCGGGATCGATGCCTTCCTCACGATTTTTCGTGACAAGATCAAAATAACCCACAAGTCTTACCAAGTTTTTGTCGAAAAGCTGACTGATTCAGCCTAATTCCCCAGCCTAATCCCATGAGCGACTGTTCTATTCGTCCTGCCCTAATTACTAATGTGCTGCCCGACTCGATCGCAGCAGAAATCGGCTTTGAGGCAGGCGATCGCCTCGTCTCGATTAACGGGCAACCCTTGCGCGACCTAATTGACTATCAGTTTTTTTGCGCGGACGAGGTTCTAGAACTGGAAGTCTTAGACGCAAAAGGACAGAGCCATCAGGTCGAAATCGAAAAAGAGTATGACGACGACCTGGGGTTGGAGTTTGAAACTGCGCTGTTTGACGGACTGATTCAGTGCAACAACCGTTGTCCCTTTTGCTTCATTGACCAGCAGCCACCTGGAATGCGGCAAACCCTTTACCTTAAAGATGACGACTATCGCCTCAGTTTTCTTTACGGCAGCTACCTGACCCTGACCAACCTGACCCAGCGAGAATGGAGCCGCATTGCTCAAATGCGGCTTTCTCCGCTTTACGTCTCGGTTCACGCCACCGAGCCAGAGATCCGCATTCGTCTACTAAAGAACCCTCGCGCTGGACAAATTCTTGATCATCTACGCTGGTTTCAGCAGCATGAGCTGCAAATTCACGCTCAGGTTGTCGTGTGTCCGGGGATCAATGATGGTGAACATTTGGAGCGATCGCTACTTGACCTGGTGAAGTTTCATCAGGGAGACATTCCTGCTGTTGCCTCCGTTGCGGTTGTCCCCGTGGGTTTAACTCGCTTCCGCCCTGTCGAAGATGAACTGGTGCCCGTCACGCCTGCCAAGGCACGAGAAGTAATCGCCCAGGTGCAGGCATTGCAGTCCAAATTTCAGCATCAGCTAGGCTCCACCTTTGCTTGGCTTGCAGACGAATGGTTCCTCATCGGTGGGCAAGACTTACCGCCTGAGTCGCATTATGAAGATTACCCGCAAATTGGCAATGGGGTAGGTTCGATTCGCCAATTTCTCAAAGAGTTTCAGTCTGCGGCAAAGCATTTGCCTATAAGCGTTTCACCTGCTCGTCGCTTTACCTGGGTGGTTGGCAATGCAGTTGAGCAAGCTTTTCAGCCCATTCTTCAACGGTTAAATCAGGTAAAAGGGCTAGAAGTTGAAATGGTGGCGCTAAACAGCCAATATTGGGGGCAGGAAATTACGGTTACGGGGCTATTGACCGGGCAAGACTTACTTCGTGCCTTGTCGGGCAAAGATTTGGGGCAAGGAATTTTGCTGCCATCTCTGATGCTCAAGCATGACGACTCTCGCTTCCTGGATGATATGAGGCTAGAAGACCTTTCCCAGCAGTTGAATGCCCCTATTCTCACGGTTAATGGGATTGATCAGCTAATTGAAACCTGCACCAGTTAGAAACGAACCAATCGTTAGGCGTGGAGCGATCGCTTGGGAATGAGAGGCGATCGCTAGCCCTGTTCTGCTAACCAAGCCTGCAAATCGTCCAAACTCGCAAAATCCAGCAGTGCCTCACTCAACTCTTGCAACACTGGCAGGGACAAATTCATCACAGAAGAATTCACAGTTTGAGGAAGTTCTCCTAATCGCTTTGTCAACAGTCGAGACATAGCATGAGCCATTGCTTCGCGACCTTCTTCGCGACCTTCTTCCTTAATCTCCCGATAAACCCGTGTTTCCTTGAGCGAGATGTCTAGCATCGACTCTATCTCCTTGCGGCTCAACTGCTCAAATTGATACGCCATGATGGTTATCACCATTTCAATTATCGCACGACTACCTGGTGAGGCTGATTCGGCAGGGGTGCGGCTCAATAAATAACGGGCTTCTTCTGGCGCTTTGTCTTCTTCTATTGTGGTCAGAACCATCACGGCAACCCACAGAGGCAAGGAGCGAATCTCACCTAATTCATCCAGATATACTCGATGAACTTGATCTCCGTTGAGGAAGGTTCGATGTGGGTGCAACCTACTTTGTTCAACACTGCGGGAGGGGTAGATGACTACAACCTGCCAGTCGCCGTAGCGGTCGCCGTTCCGATAGAAATATAGAGAGGACTCAGCAAAGATACGTTCATAAAGCCGTTCATCTTTTTGAAACTGCACTTCACAGAAGTAGACTGTTCCTGCGGCTTCGTCTTCTGGTGGTAAGAAGACTCCATCGATTTCAAACCGGGGTTCTTTCACCGCTACCGAGTCGAACCGATAAGCTTCGGCATTGGCGGGTGGGTCAGGCAACAGTTCAAACAACAGGGTTGGCGATTGTTGGAACAGCTTGTAGAAAATCGAATCACGCCGCATGAAGTTGCTTGCCACCATTAACCCTGTTTCACATTGAATCACACTGCAATCTTTTGCGAATTCAGGACAGCAACCTGGATTTTGATTACTCATTTCGGCTCATCCTGTTTGTCCTGTAATTGCTCTGAGTCAGAATGCTGTCCTGCATCAAACACCACGCAAAAGCTAGCTGTCGGTATCAAACGCTGTAAGGTTTTCAACTGAGCTTCTGCGTCACTGCGACGGCGAAAACGAGCAACAATCAGGGTATGAGCATTGGGAAAGGAGCGGACGATGCACCAGGGATGCAAGGAATCTCGATAGGATGGCATGGGAAATGGAGGCGATCGCGCTATTGCGTCGCAGTAAGGGAAAATAGGCATGGCAAAGCCACAGTCTGACTGGACTGCTCAAAAGCAAGCAGAACAAACAGTCACCCGACTGGCAGAATGGTTGTCTGAAAGACTTCGTTTGATGACAAACTGATGAAAAGGCAATTTCTTGCCCCAAACTGTAACCAGATTGGGAGATACTGCCTTTATTCGATGTCTATAAAGCGTAAATCAAGTTACGCTAACCGTCAACCAGCTTGCGTAAATGACTAGCAAATCCGATCGATCGCCATTAATGAGACTCAGAGTTCAACGATTTCTGACTCAAAAACAGTTGGCAGATGCGCTAGGTGTAACGGAAACGACAGTAAGAAACTGGGAAGCAGGTCGAGCAGTACCGAGGCTTACGCCTGCTCAATACAAGAAATTACTTGATGTTCTGCAAATTACGTCAAACGAACTGCCGGATCAATTTGGGTTTCCAGAAAATCAAAACGATTAAAGGATAGGCGTTTCCTTAACCCACCAAGCGGATATGCTTATCTTTATTCATTCTGTGATGACTTACTGCTCTACTATTTCAGGCATGTGACGGAGGAAGTAGAAGCGATCGCTTTGCAGACTAGTTGTTTTAAGTCGTCCTAAATACCCAGTCAAAGGTGATGACAGTTCTATGAGTATTTCATGAACTGTCTGGTTATCTAAAACACCACCATCGAGTCTTGCAAAGGAAGCATTGTATTGGGTGCGAATTTCTACAACTTCAAACTGTTTTCTATCTGGCTCAGTTTCAGTAAGTTGTTCAATAGCTTTAATGATATGTGATCGCACCCGAATATCTCTCAAAACTTGATTGACGAAATCATTTAACTTTACATCCGCATCCTCTCCAAATGGATCTGCTTCCAAGTAGGACTTTAAATCCAATAAATTAACAGAGCCATCGTATTTTGCTTTTAATTCGACTAGCCTTTGTAGTGTTTCGGGGCGAATTACATTCATTTTATTTCCAATAGCAGTTTTTTGAGCATGCGAGTTCAATGCGCCAGCAGCCATGATGACCTTGATACAGTTTTCATATTGCTTCTGGAGATGTTTAAGTCCTAGCTTGACCAATTGTGCTGGTGTACTATCAGGAACAACATCAGTTTTTGTTGCCTTACACTCTCCAACTACTGGATAGGGTTCTTCGCAGTAAAAGTCTAAACCTCCTGCTCCTCCACAACTGTTAGGGTCAAGACTTGCTTGAGGATTCAAGTTAGAGTTTTTAAAGCCCAATTTCATAAAACTTCTTCGCACTAATTTTTCAAACAAATCTCCATCGCTTGAATTTCCTACAGCAGCAATTAACTTAATCCAAGATGTATCAGGATCAGCTTGAGATGTTCTTTCATAAGTAGACCAACCCAAAAACACCTTGATATCTTGTTCAAGCTGTTTAGCCTTTGAATCAGTTGTAGCCATTTGAGCAACTAAATCATGCAATTTCTCTAATTGAGGATAAAGAGGTAGCTTGCGTTCTGCTAGTTGTAGCTTACGTTGGTTAAAAACAACATCACTTATTACAGGTAACGAAGTGTTCACCTTCATTGGGATAGAAATATGTTCAGGTAGTCCTAATGAAGACAAACTTACAAATTTTCCAGTTTTTGTTGGATTAAGAGAATCCGTCGATACTTCAATTGGTTCAGGCAGATGATAGATTCTTAAACAGGTCAGAAAAAGATGCTGCCGTTGCTCTAACGCAGTTTTTAGAGCTATTGGTGTCCAGTTAGTTAGTTGGGAAAGAACATTCAACTGCTCAACTTCGTAAAGTAGTGTACAAAACTCGCACTTTGCCCAAAAATTGACCTTTACTGTTGAATCTTTTAACTGAATTAATGCAGATTTGGCAGTAGATAGAAAGTTGGGATGATACTGTCTTTCAATCGGGAGTGGATTAATAGAAGTATCACTAGGACAGACAAGAAAAGACCATCCCTCTTGGATTGAAACTTTAGGAACGGCTGCAACTACCCACCCCTTAGCTAAACCTTCAGCATCTGGAGCGGGTAGATACAACACTTTATCGATAAGAACTGGCTCAACCATTAACAGCTAATCCGGCTAATTCAATTTCTTCAGATGGCTCAAGCTCATCAGAATCACCCTTCTCTGTATATTCTTGAGCTTGTGCTTCTGGTTCATCTTCAAGTACAGGTACTTGATGCGATGGATCACTCAGAATTTCTTTGAGGAGAGGGTTATGAATTCCTAACAAATTTTCAGCTCCCTTCTCAGCTATAAAATTGAAGATTTGCTCCTCACTTAGTTTGTAGTCTACTTCCCGCTTTTGATGCACAGATCGAATTGCAATCAAAGGTCTTATCTCCTCCTCTTTCAAGTCAACAAACTCTCCGCCCTTTTCATAGATCAAAGGATTAAGATAAGTTTTTCTGAAGTAGTGGTTGATTGGTTTACTCTGAGAGCGTACTAAACAACCGCGAGTCAATCCAAAAACCTTCTCCTCATCAACTAACCTTCTGAACCCTGCTCCTAGCCCTCCTCCACCGTCATATTGCAGAACCGCTACACCAATACTGACCTCTCTTCCTTCCTCCTTACCTAGAATCTTGAAGTTAAGATATGGATCTCTACCACCACGCTTCTTGACTCCAGTTGTAACCTCCTCAATAGTGACTTTCTCAACTGTTTGACCCACCAGCATTTGAAGACTGAAGAAAAGTGCATTCGAGATCAAGGCATTATCATCTAAATCCTTGCTGAGATCTTCCTCCATCTCGTTTTTGAATGCTGTCTCAACTGGATCTTCAACCGGTATAACTGGGTCATCACCAGATGGTGATTCACCTTCATCAATAACTGGAGGTTTGCAGTTATCTTTGCACCATGAAAGAACACGCCTGGCGGTTAGGCGTTCTCTGCCAAGCGCTCTTAATTGATCCTCATCAAACGGATACATTGCATGAGGAGGTGTCAGTCCTTTTTCGTCATAGAATTCTTTGAGAAAACGGGTAACTAGCTCAATAACTGAGTCACCGTCCATATAACTCAAATCATGCGGATCTCCATAAGCTGTAACTCTACTCCAGACTCCGGGTGGAAGTTGCTTAACTTTTTCATTCCAAACACCTGGCATCATTACTGTTAGAATAACGCCCCGATGCAGGTTCTCATACAACTCCTTCACTAAGCCAGAAATAACCTGGGATTTATATAAACCAGCGTCATTACAATCTGGTAGATCTAGTTCATCAAAGCAAATAACCAGTTCGTTGTAGTTGCTGATTAGAGACAGGATATGCAGAACTGCGTCAAAAGATTGGTTTTGGTTCGGTAAACCTAGCTCATTTGCTTTGTATTGAGCTAACTCTTTCCCACCTAACCAATTCACTGCATAGGAAGACTGCTCTTCTGATAAAGTCCAAAAGATAGCTCGAACAATATCTGGATCTTTAACATTCTTTGCCTTACGAAACGCTTTAGTGAGTTGACCGATCCATTTCCTGGCTTGTTCTTCGTCTGCATCCTCAAACTTTTTGACTAAATGTTCAACAGGCAAGAATTGAGCTTGTAGGTTAGCTGTTCTGATGGCATCGTTAGCCATTTCTGTTGCTAATTCCTGCCATTGTGTTATTTCCTGCCTACCAATGTTGCTTAAGCTATCAGCCAAGATTTGCTGAAACCCTTGCTTCACTCGGTTGAGGTCATCGAACTTATTGGCATAAACGAACAGAGCTCCGCCCTGCTTCTGAAGACGACGGCGAATGCGGCTAATGATATGGGTCTTACCCGTTCCATCCTGAGCAGTAATCAGGATAGAGGTTGCTGAATAAAGTTCAGCACGAATCTCATCTAAGGCTCTAAAGACTGCGTCAGAGGCATGAGCATTGAGAGATTCAACATCAGGAAATCCTTTTCCCCAAACGTGATTAGCTCTGAGAATGGGAGCCTGAGCGAAAGGGTTATGATTTCGGAGGACGGTGTTAATCTGGTCGATTGGGGAGAATGATGAGGCAGCAGAATTCATGATCGCGTCACAAAGAGCAAAATTTACAGGTTTGTACGGTATGGGCTGAAGATTTAGAGTCTTACAGTTTCTTTACGTAGTAGCGAACTCCACCGAGTTTGGTTTCGATCGAATCTTCGGCAATATCAGGGGTAAGACTTGGCATTTCTCCACCAATCAGTTGAAGAATGTCATTAGCTTGCAGATCTAACATCCATTCATTGAACTGAGAGCGAGAAACTTGAGCGCCAATTTCTCGACGAATGCGATAGATAGGAACCAAATTATCTAAGTTGTAGTCACGATTGAGGTGATCGTAGGTTTCTAATGCAAGCTGCTTAAATTCTTCTTGAGAAGTAATTTCAGAATGGGCAACTTTACCATTAGTTGCAGCGCCATTCACACTTACATCCGATTGTTGAATCCACTTCAGCAAAGCTTTTGCCATCCAGGAACCCACAATTGTCCCTTCTATAGCAAGATCAGAACTTTGCAAACCTTGACCCAGTAATTCAATTCCTTTGTTTGTAATAGAAACCTTTTTCTTCGCAACTTCAATCGCTTCTTCCCGCTCCAAACGAGCATAAAGCTCATCACAGTCTGGACTCTTCTTTCCGCCTACTTTCAACCGATCGCTAACCTTTCCCTGATTAACGTCCTTGCCCCCTAGAAACCATAAGGCTAGAAGTAAACGAACTGAACGGGGAGCGATCGCAGAGTCTAAAGAATGAGAATTCGTCTTTGTTTGTGTCGCTGGTGACATTATAGTTTTCCTGAATGAGTGCAGTTAAGTGCCATCCCTCAGTAGAATTCCCTGTTTTTTAATTGAATCACAGCAATTCATTGGAAAATCATAAAATGCCGATAAGGCTATGTGAAGCTAAGGTATAAGATCCTCTATATAAGATGGTCTAGAGATTACGTTTTTTGCCCTTGAAGCTAACAGATTCGATCGCTCAACTAGCATATCCGTTAGATTAGATCAAAACTTTTTGCTGCAGAGGAATCTGAATGACAAATTCAGTTCCCTGCCCTGGAGTGGAGTAGCATTCCAATTTGCCACCGTGTTTCTCTGTAACAATTTGATAGCTAATAGACATGCCCATGCCCGTGCCTTTGCCAAAAGGTTTGGTGGTAAAGAAGGGGTCAAAAATACGCTGCCGAACGGCTTCGGGCATCCCTGATCCGTTGTCGGCGATCGCCACTTCTACCCATTCCTCACTTAAAACAGATGTACGGATTGTAATTTCGCTTGGCTGGCTCTTCACTTCCTCATGAGTACGTTGAATACTTTCTTCTAATGCATCTAGAGCATTCACCAAAACATTCATAAACACCTGGTTAAGCTGCCCAGCGAAACATTCCACCAGAGGAAGTGATCCGTAGTTTTTTATTAATTCAATCCTTGAATGTTCAGACTTAGCTTTAAAGCGATGCTGCAAAATCAGTAAGGTGCTGTCAATGCCTTCGTGAATATCAACTGCCTTAAATTCAGATTCATCCATTCGCGAGAAGTTTCGTAAAGACAACACAATTTGTCGAATGCGCCCGGTTCCTAATTTCATAGAATTCAATATCTTTGGCAAATCTTCTTGCAAAAACTCCAGGTCGATCTCTTCAACAGTCGTTTGAATTTCAGTGACAGAGTTGGGATAGTACTGCTGATATAGCTGCACAATTCTCAATAAATCTTCAATGTATTCCTGCACTGGGTCGAGATTGCCGTGAATGAAATTGACTGGATTGTTAATCTCATGCGCTACTCCAGCAACCAGTTGCCCCAGACTCGACATTTTTTCGCTTTGAATCATTTGAATCTGGGTGTGCTGCAATTTTATCAGCGTATTTTTGAGTTCAGCCGTGCGCTCTTCCACCCGATCTTCCAATTCCGCCTTGCTTTGCTCCAGTGCGGCAAACGATTGATACAGCTGGTTTGCCATGTGGTTAAAGGAATTGGACAATGCATCGAGTTCGCGAATTCTGCTTTTTTCTACCGTCTGTTCTAGATTGCCGTCTGCTACTGACTCACTAGCGTGGCTGAGGTGAAGAATCGGTTGCACAATCCAACGTGAGGTCAATACGCTCATAATCAAAGCAAGCACTAATGCACCCAAACAAAGGGCGATCGTAATGTGCGTGTTGGCATCAATTTGAGCCATAAATGTGTTTTCCGGCACACTGATGACCAATAGCCAATCCAAACCATACTCATCACGCCAGGGCACAACGCTGACAAAGTGCTGTTGCCCCTGAATCTCAAGCCGAAAGTCAGTATGTTGGGTGATTGACTGTAACCCACTAGAAGTTTGGAGGTGTTGAACAACAGTTTGGATAATTGGATTGGAACTATCAATCGCCCGCAGTCGATGAATTTTTCGGTTGACCAGGGTAAAAGGTCTTTCTGTGCCAGAGCTAGCAATCAGTGTGCCATCTCGCTCCATCAGGAAGACTTGCCCAGATTGGCTAACTTCTAATCTATTTAGAAAATCGTTGAGTTTGAGTAGATGAATATCAGAGGCAATCATTCCTAAAAGGCGATTTTGCGAATCGTAGATGGGGCGACTGGCAGAGGCCGCAATGTAGGGCCCGTTGGGCAAATTTGCAGCATAAATCTTCCAGATGGGTTTACCAGCAGCAATCGGTTCGGTGTACCAAGCTTCGCTAAAACTGTTCCAAGTCCAGCGATAATTCACTCGGGTTCGGCGTCCCTGGCGGTCAGTGGCGTAGTTGATGGTGTTATTCGACTGTCTAGCCACCCAATCATCAATGGTGATGGTTCTGCCATCGTACCGAGCGGTTCCAATCCCTTCCCCTGTGGTTAGACCTATGCCAATGTAAGACAGGTCATACGCCTGCATTTGATCCCAGAAATACTCGCCAACGGCTTCCTGCTCGCGCACATCCAGAATTCCTCTCTTAATGGCGTCTGCGTTAATCTGATTCAGCGTTTGCGGGATAGAAAGGTAAGACTGTAAGTGTTCATCCACTACATTGCTGGTGCGATCGATCACCTGTTCTGCCAGATTGTTCACAGCTCTTTGCCCATTTTTGAGAGACAGGTAGCCGACCAAGCTAACCGTTCCGAAAATTTGCAGAACAAAGGGAACAACTAGAACGATCTGCAAAGGTAGTGCTTTACTGCTGCGGAGTTGAGGAATCTTCATGGGAGGAAGGGGAAGTCAGCAGCTTTAGGATTCCCGTGATCCCTCATCCAAAACCGTGTCCTAAAGGATGCGTGTAATACCAATGCTAATAAAGGGCTACAGATGGAAGGACACCCCGCAGAGCGGGGTGTCCTTCCATCTGTAGCCCTTTTTGGAGAAACGTTATAGCGCTATATCCAGGAGTGATTTAATTGAAGGAGCATAGCAGTTGCTTGAGGCGAATCAATCATGCTATCCCTTCCTGGCTATTTCATTGGCTCAAAGATTTATGAAAGCGCGAATTCGCTAGTGTATCGAGGGGTGCGGGAGCTAGATTTGCAGCCGCTGGTGTTTAAAGCGCTAAAGCCTGACTATCCCACCCCCGATGAGTTGACGCGGTATCGACAAGAGCACGAAATTACCCGATCGCTAAATCTGGAAGGGGTAATCCAGGTCTATGGCATTGAAACTTATCAAAATACCCTGGTGATGTTTCTAGAAGATTTTGCTGGAGAATCTTTAGCCTACTGGCTGACTCAGCGGGCGCTTACTCTTACAGAAGCGCTTACTCTAGGAATTCAGATCACTGAGATTTTAGGGCAAGTACACCAGCAGCAGGTCATTCACAAAGACATTAACCCCTCTAATATTGTCTGGAATCCGACGACTGGGCAGCTTAAGCTGATTGATTTTGGCATTGCCAGTCGAATTACCCGAGAAACCCCTACGCTCCGTAACCCGGATATCTTAGAAGGTACTCTTGCCTATATGTCTCCAGAGCAGACTGGGCGGATGAATCGATCGATTGACTACCGCACTGACTTTTACTCTCTCGGCATGACGCTATATGAACTGCTGACCCAGCAACTTCCCTTTACTGCCAATGATGCGCTGGAATTAGTTCACTGTCACTTAGCCAAAAATCCTGTTTCGCCGAGCGATCGCCTCTCCACGATTCCCCAACCCGTCTCTGCGATCGTGATGAAACTGCTAGCAAAAACCGCAGAAGACCGCTATCAAAGCTGTCGGGGCATTCAATCTGATCTTGAAACCTGTCTGACTCAGTTGCAAACTACACAAGAAGTTGCAGCCTTCCCTTTGGCGCGATACGACAGTTCAGAAACCTTTCAGATTCCTCAAAAACTGTATGGTAGAAATCAAGAAGTTGAGGCATTGTTAGCGGCATTTGAGCGGGTGGTAGGAGCAGGGAATAGGAAGGGGGAGGAAATAAAGGATAAGGAATGGGGGAATCTAGCCTCGAACATTGTCTCTCCTCAAAGCGAACTCATGCTCATCTCCGGTTACTCCGGTATTGGTAAAACATCGTTAGTGCAGGAAATCTACAAGCCGATTACCCAGCAGCGGGGATATGTTATTACCGGAAAGTTTGATCAATATCAGCGTAATATTCCCTATTCTGCATTCGTCAATGCGTTTTCTGGGTGGGTAGAGCAGTTGTTGACCGAGCCGGAAACTCAATTGAATGATTGGCGATCGCAACTCTTATCCGCGCTAGAACCCAACACTCAGGTGATGGTGGATGTGATTCCTGAACTGGCACTGGTTTTAGGTCCACAACCCCCTGTACCAGAACTGCCGCCCACAGAAACCCGAAATCGCTTCAATCGGGTATTGCAGCAGTTTATTCAGGTCTTGGCTCAACCTAGTCACCCGCTCGTTGTCTTTCTAGACGATTTGCAGTGGGTTGATGCCGCATCGCTGCAATTGATCCAGGTGTTGATGACGACAAAGGTTCCTTTTCTGTTCTTAATTGGAGCCTATCGAGACAATGAAGTGAATGCTACTCATCCTTTAACTCAAGCGATCGCAGAGATGCAAAGTGCAGGAATCCCCATTCAGGCGATCGCCCTCTCATCCCTACAAAAGTTGGATATCCAACACTTATTAGTGGACACCCTAAATCGTTCTATGGAGGAGGTTGCACCTCTGGCAGATCTGGTGCTGACCAAAACTAATGGCAATCCTTTCTTCATCAATGAGTTTTTGCGGGCGCTGTATGTCGAACAGCTACTCACGTTTGATTATCAGAATAACCAGTGGAAATGGGCGATCGCCGAGATTCAACAACGCAATATCACCGACAATGTAGTGGAATTGCTTGTGATTAAAATTCAACGTTTACAGCAAAACAACCAGGATGGATTGCGATATGCGGCCTGTATTGGTAATCGGTTCGATCTGCAAACATTGACATTTGTTTTACAGTCGGTGAGTGTTCTTCAAGAAGCTGATGCAGTGCAGGCAATCGCACTGCTCAAAGAAGCGGTCAACATCGGTTTGATCATTCCGCTTAACGATAGCTATAAGCGAATTGAGTTAGGCATTCCTAAACCAGGTGATGCGTTGCGAATGGAGTACAAGTTTGCCCACGACCGGATTCAGCAAGCAGCCTATTCCCTTAACTCCGTGGCAGAACGACCTGCGATTCATTGGCAGATCGGACAGAAAATCTTGCAACACACCCCACCAGAACAACGAGAACAGCACATTTTTGATATTGTGAATCAACTGAATATTGGGGTAGAACTTATCCCATCGGCAGCGCGACAAGAACTGGTGCGGTTGAACCTGATTGCAGCCCAGAAAGCCAAAGCCTCGGCTGCCCATAGCGCAACTATGCAGTATCTCAAAACTGCCCTAGACCTGTTACCGCAAGATTCCTGGCACACCGAGTATTACCTGACGCTAGCACTCTACACTCTGGCGGCTGAGGCAGCTTATCTGAATGGCGATCTGGAGCAGACCGAGCAATTTACAGCCATTGTGCTGACACACGCTCGAAGTCTACCCGATAAGGTCAAGATCTACGAGGTGCAGATTCAGGCATATGGTTCTCAAATGCAGTTTTTAGCTGCGCTGCAAATCGGACTCAAGACCTTAGAGGAGTTTGGGGTAATTTTGCCCGTATCACCCACTAGTGCGGAGATTGAAGCTGCATTTGGTGAAACGGCTGCAATGCTGGCTGATCGGCGAATTCAGACCCTCATTGATTTGCCGCCTATGACCGATGCGATCGCCATTCAGAGTCTCCGGATTTTGACTCATCTGCTTGCCCCTTCCTATCAAGCTGCGCCGCCGCTCTTTCCTCTGCTCATCCTCAAGATGGTGAATTTGTCTATTGAGTATGGCAACCATGAGCTGTCGGCATTTGCGTATGCAGCCTATGCCAACATCTTGAACTGCGTGGTTTTAGACCTGGACCAAAGCTATCAGTTTGTTGAATTGGGGCTTCGCCTGTTGGAGCAGTTTCCCAATTCTCTGCTTCGATGTAAGACCTTATTCATGGCAAACTGCTCGGTTCGATTTTGCAAAGTTCATCTTAGAGAAACCATTCAGCCGTTACAAGAGGCTTATCAGTTAGGGATTGAGTCAGGCGACATTGAATTTGCGGGTTACAGCATTTTGCATCACTGCGATCACTGCTTCTTTGTGGGAATGCCATTAGCAGAGGTACAACACAAGATCACAGATTATGTTGAAGCACTAACGCAGCTCAAAGAATCAACGAATACCAATGCACTTCAGGTTTACCAGCAAACGATCGCAAACTTGACACAATCTACCCCCAATCCAACCCTGTTGGTAGGTGAAGCCTATAATGAGTCCCAAGAATTACCGCTATTGCAGCAGGCAAACCACCATAAGGGATTGTTCTATCTATACTTCAATAAACTGTTGCTGAGCTGCTATTTTCAGGATGCAGACAGGGCTGTAGAAAATGCTAATCAGGCAAACCGCTATCCTGAGGGTGGACGCTCTAACGCAGTCTTTCCAATTTTTTACTTCTATGATTCTCTGGCGCGGTTGATGCAATACCCCACTGCCAGCCCGGAAGTGCAGTCAGCTATTCTGCAACGGATAACCAAGAATCAGGAGAAAATGCAGCTTTGGGCATACCACGCGCCGACAAATAATCTGCACCGATGGCATTTGATCGAAGCAGAGCGATATCAAGTGTTAGGAGAAGATGCAGAAGCGATCGCTAACTATGATCGTGCAGTGGATCTTGCGAAAGAACACGGTTATATCCACGAGCAAGCATTAGCCTATGAACGGACAGCTCTGTTTTATCTGGAGCGGGGCAAGGAAATCCTGGCTAGAGCTTATCTGCAAGAAGCGCAGTATTGCTACCTAAGGTGGGGAGCAATGGCTAAAGTAGACGCGCTAGAAGCACGCTATCCCAATTTGTTGCAACAACGGAGCGCATCGACAGGCGTTAATCTAAATGTTTCCTTGACTACGACAAACAGCAGCCATGCTGAGACGCTGGATTTAGCAACTGTGGTCAAAGCGTCTCGGGTGCTTTCTGGAGAACTCAATCTGGAAAAACTGCTAGAGCAACTCATGACTCTGGTACTGCAAAATGCTGGAGCGCAAGCCGGAACGCTCTTGCTGCAAACCAATCAGCACTTCCGCATTGAAGCAACTGGAACCGTTGATCCAGTCGAGGTCGTTGTTCACTCATCCACATCCCTAGAAGACACGGACCAACTACCGATTTCACTGATTCAGTATGTGATCCGAAAACAGAAAACCATTATTCTAGAAGATGCGATTCGAGAAATGCGCTTTGCTGGCGATCGTTATATCCAGTCTCGACAGCCCAAATCCGTTTTGTGTACACCTATTCAAGGACACGGCAAGCTGATCGGAATTCTATATCTAGAAAATAATCTCACCACCGATGCGTTTACCCTGGATCGGGCAGTTATCTTGCAGGTTTTGACCGCACAAGCGGCGATCGCCTTGGAAAATGCCCGACTGTATGAACAGTTAGAAATCTATTCTCAAACGCTAGAAGCAAATAATTACGCCTTGCAGCAAGAAGTGAGCGATCGCCGTCGGGCTGAAGAACAACTCCGATACAGCTTGAGTGAACGGGAAGTGCTGCTTAAAGAAATTCACCATCGCGTCAAAAACAACTTACAAATTATTTCTGGACTGCTGCAGCTCCAGGCTCAAAGCGTGACGGATACCGCAGCGACTAACATTCTGCGCGAAAGCCAGCATCGAATTGAGTCAATGTCACTGATCCATAAGAAGCTATATGCTTCGTCTGATTTTGGTGAGGTTGACTTATCAGACTATATTCCCAGTCTGGCAAGTAACCTGATTACCTCATACCAACTCAGTCCTAGTCACATCAACCTTCACATGGACATTGCCAGCGTTTTGCTCAATATTGATCAGGCAATTCCTTGTGGGTTAATTGTGAATGAATTGATCTCGAATGCTCTAAAGTATGCATTTCCGGGCGATCGCACTGGCGAAATTCAGATTTATCTGCCGTCACCTTCACACCAGCAGATTGAGTTAACCATTCGAGACAATGGCGTCGGTTTACCAGAAACTGTGGACTGGAAATATAGCCAATCTTTGGGACTTTCGCTCGTCCATGACCTGGTTGTCGAACAGCTGGAGGGTAATCTGACTATTGAACGAGACCACGGAACAACCTTTAGAATTAAGTTTCCGCAGGCAGCGCTTTTGAATCCCAATTGAAGTAGGATATCACTGCCAGTCTTGAAGAACAGGTTTCTCTATGATCGAGAGAAACTTGCAGTCTGTCTCCAGTAGGATATTCTAATGGAAGCCAAAATTTTAGTGGTTGAAGATGAGGTTATCGTTGCCCGCACGATTGCTAGTCAGCTAATGCAGCTCGGTTACACCGTCGTTGGCACAGCCTCCTCTGGTGCGACGGCGATCGACAAAGTGAACCGGACTGAACCCGACTTGGTGCTGATGGATGTGATGTTAAAGGGGGAGATGGATGGTATCACTGCGGCTAGCCAAATTTGTAGCCAACACGATATCCCCATTGTGTTTTTAACTGCTTATGCCGATGAAAACACGTTACAGCGAGCAAAAAACACTCTTCCCTTGGGCTACATTGTTAAGCCCTTCAACTCAGGAGAACTGCGCGTTGCGGTTGAGTTAGCGCTGTTTAAGCATCAGGTTGAAAAGGAACTGCGAACCAATCGGTCTTACCTGGCAACGCTGCTGCACTCCATGAATGATGCAGTCATCGCAACAGATGAACAGGGATTAATCACCTTCATGAATCCGGCGGCAGAGGGCTTGACGGGTTGGCGAGAAGCTGAGGCATCTGGCAAGGACATAACGGAGGTGTTGCGTCTTGTAGATGAAGTGACCGATCTGCCGGTTGAGCATCCTGTAACGCAAGTTCTACAAACTCAGGAAGTTGCTTTCCTAAAAGAATTCACGGCTCTGATAAACCGGAATGGCGATCGCATCCCCATTGGTGATAGTGCCTCTCCTCTATATCGTCAGCTAGAGGGAATCGGTGGAGTCGTTGTGGTGTTTTGGGACATGAGTGCTTACCGTCAAAGTGAGTTATTGCAAAAAGCATTAGAAACAGAACAAGAGTTGAATCAACTCAAATCTCAATTCATTTCAACCGTCTCGCATGAGTTTCGCAACCCCCTAGCTGTGATTCGGACAGCGTCCGAATTGCTAGAGCTACGAGGGGGAGAGATGTTTGACAACAGAATGAGAGGCTACATACAGCGAATTAGAGACTCCGTCCAACAGATGAATCAACTGATGGAAGATGTGTTAATCATGGGGCGAGTTGAAGCAGAGCGTTTACCCTTCAATCCTGCTCCAATCGATCTAGAGCCGTTATGCCAGGATCTACTAGAAGAATGCTTCCTCAATCTCTCTGATTCCCATGAGATCATATTCACACACTCAGATGATGCGCCAGGAACCTGGATGGATAAAACGCTCCTCCGTCTGATCCTCTCCAATCTACTGAATAATGCCATTAAGTATTCACCTGCAGGTGGAAGAGTTCATCTTGACTACACCTATGTGCTAGACCAACAAACGGTTGTGTTTCAGGTGCAAGACCAGGGCATTGGTATTCCCCAGCCAGAACAAGCCCAACTGTTTGAATCCTTCTTTCGAGCATCTAACGCTCAACTGCTTCAAGGAACAGGCTTGGGGTTAGCGATCGCCAAACGGTGTGTGGAACTGCATCAAGGACAAATTGAGGTCACTAGTGAGCTTGATGTTGGAACAACTTTTACTGTCATCCTACCTTACGCACCTAAGGTTTAGAGTACCGTCATGAATGAGCAAATGATGCAGTAGGAGCTTCAAGGAGAATCAATGGATACATTATTAGTTGTCGGTTTCTTCGTTCTCGCGGCTATTTCCATCTTCCTGGAGATACGGAAGCAACTGAAACTGCAACAGCAACCTGTATTGTCTTCCCCCGCACGAGTCGCCGCAAAATATTCTAGTGCGAGAGAATTGGGGGATACACGGGGAGGCTATTCCTCTACTCCACGATATGTTGTTTTTGAGTTGGAATCAGGGAGAACCATAACCTTGAAAGTAGGAAGTTTGTACGACGCGATCGCTGAAGGTGAGAAAGGGATTCTGACTTATCAAGGAGATCAATGTCTAAATTTTCAATGGTAGCAATCGCATTGATGCGACTCATTCCAGCTCATTGGAATTGTACTGCAAACACTCTGGATGACCATCAGATAGGCGAAGTAAGAACTGTAGGTTGGGTGAAGCGAATGCGTAACCCAACGGTAGCTTGGGTTTTGTTGGGTTACGCTCCGCTCCACTCAACCTACGCCTTATCTCAATTGAGGCTATTGAATGACGCTTCATTGACTTGAGCTTCATGCTAGAAACCTCTCTTTGTTAGAATTTTTGGAATGATCTATTGCTTGGGCGATCGGACTAACCGTTAGGATGCACGGCAAAACTGAGAGTTGCCTGAGTTAGCCCTGAGAGTTCTCAGAAAAGAGCGTCAACAGGAAGTTCCTTTTCCTTAGAGTTGGAATCTTTGGGATTGCTGCTTAAAATCCTACTTAAACCGCGATTTCTATTTGACCGTCAGGCAAATGTTAGAGCGATCGCGGTTGCCCATCGTTGATATGAGTTAGAAAATTATGGAAACCGCAGATTTGATTGTGATTGGCAGTGGACAGGGTGGAGTTCCCCTCGCGGCTGACTTTGCTAAGGAAGGACGCAAAGTTGTCTTATTTGAGCGGGATGCATTAGGTGGAAGCTGCATTAACTATGGCTGCACCCCCTCTAAAGCATTCTTAGCAGCAGCTCATAACGCCGGTCGCGCCCGTTTAGCCAAAAAGCTAGGCGTTCATGCTCAGGTTGAGGTTGATTTTCCGGCTGTAATGGAGCGAGTTCGAGGAATTCGTCATCAGTTTAATCAGGGAACAAAACGACGGCTGGAAAGTGCGGGGGTTCAAGTTGTTTGTGCTGAAGCCTCGTTTACTGATTATCACACCGTTACAGCAGGAGATGTCACCGTTGAGGCACCTCTTATGGTCATCAACACTGGCACATCGTCGTTGATTCCCAATATTCCGGGTTTGGCGGACACTCCTTTTCTCACCAATCGCAACTTCTTTGACTTACAGGAATTACCGCCTCGCCTGCTAGTGGTTGGCGGGGGCTACATTGGTCTGGAGCTAGGGCAAGGGTTGGCGCGTCTGGGCAGTGAGACGCATCTGATTGTGAGGGGCGATCGCCTCCTGGCTCAAGAGGAAGCCGAGGTCAGCGACACGCTAGCAGAAGCATTCCGGCAGGACGGCATCTCACTTCATTTCAATGTCAATACCGAAAAGGTAACTCATGCGGATGGCATATTTACATTAACGCTGGATAACGGTGAAACACTGCAAGGAGAAGCCTTGCTCGTCGTAATTGGACGCAAGCCCAACACCAGTACTTTGAATGCAGCGGCGGCCGATCTGGAGTTAGACTCACAAGGTTTTGTCAAAATTGACGATCAGTTTCAAACCTCCAGCCCTGGGGTTTATGCGATCGGAGATGCAGCAAGACAGCCTGCTTTCACGCACGTTTCCTGGGAAGACTATCGCCGCTTAAAGGCAATTTTGTGTGGAGAACGGCGCACCCGTAGCGATCGCGTTTTGGGGTATGCAGTCTACACTGAGCCGCAGGTTGGGCGCGTCGGCATGACGTTAGAACAGGCTCAGCACCAAGGCATTAATGCGCGCTGTGTCACCTTACCAATGGCTCACATTGCGCGAGCAATTGAGTGGGGACATGACCTCGGCTTTTATCAAATGGTCGTTGATCAGGATACCGACCAAATTTTGGGTGCAACGCTGGTGGGATATGAGGCGGCTGAACTCGTCCACGTCTTCCTGTCCTTGATGGAGGCTAAAGCTACCTGGCGACTGTTAGAGCAGTCTGTTCACATTCATCCCACTTACGGTGAAGCGTTGCCTAGCCTAGCCAGATTGCTGATTGGAGACGATATGCCTTCGTGTCCCAATATGTAATCGGACTTTTATTCCTTTAAACTCATGTCATTCAAGAGGTTTGACGATGAAGTTTAGGCGTTGCTGAATGCGAGTATGATTCACGGATCTCAATTCCCTCTGTAAGGGCATGGCAATGCCATGCCCTTACGAAATTCATGCTGCTTACCCTGGTCAAAGTCAACGCTAAGTTTGGAGTTGCTAAGTTTGAAAGTTAGTAGTGTTAAGCAGGCTTAAATAGCTTGGATTGAGCCATGCACAACCCCAACAGGTGTAAATGTTGGATACACGTTGGATAAATGTTGGATAAATGTTGGTTTTCCGTTGACAACTACAACCCGCATCATGAAGGCTTGATAGGATAAGGTCACATACGCCATGACCATCCATTTGAAGGCTCCTGAGTTTGTATAGAGGTAAGGATGTTTTCTTTAATTTCACGCCGATTTGAGAGAAGGCGATCGCATTTTGACATCAGGCACACCCGTCAAGTTTGAGTGAGTGGAAAGCAAGGTAAGACAAACTGCACGCAATGTACAGACAGATGATTGATGAGGCTCAAACAGCACTTGAAGCCGCCATTCTTTATTATCAGGGTGAGCCGATTGGCACAGTAGCCGCTCGCGATCCCGAAGCGGAGGCACTGAATTATGATCAGTGCTTTGTGCGTGATTTTGTCTCGTCTGCCCTAGTTTTCCTCATGCAAGGCAAGCCAGACATCGTTCGTAACTTTTTAGTAGCAGTGTTGGGGCTTCAGAGCCGTGAACGGCGACTAGATTGCTTTCAGCCCGGACAAGGACTGCACCCTGCCAGCTTTAAAGTGGAAGTGCAGGCAGGGAAAGAATATTTGGTGGCTGACTTTGGGGAGCAGGCGATCGCCAGAGTTGCCCCCATTGATTCCTGCTTTTGGTGGTTAATTCTCCTGCGGGCTTATGTCAAAGCGACAGGTGATTTAGCCCTGGCTCACCGTGCCGACTTTCAGCAGGGCATTCAAATGATATTGCAGCTTTGTCTGGAAGCTCGATTTGACCTATTCCCTACGCTACTGGTGCCCGACGGATCATTCATGATTGACCGGCGTATGGGGGTGTATGGGCATCCGTTAGAAATTCAGGCACTCTTTTATGCCGCCTTGCGGACAGCCCGTGAACTGCTGTTACCAGACGCTACAGGCAAGACTTATCTAGAGGCAGCCGAGACTCGCCTCAGTCATCTCACCTATCATGTACGGAAATATTACTGGATTGACCTTCAGCGCTTAAACGAGATTTACCGCTATAAAGGTGAAGAATTTGGTGATATGGCTGTGAATCGATTCAATGTTTACCCAGATACCATTCCTTCCTGGCTGATTGAATGGCTCTCTGGCACCAGCGGCTATTTGGCAGGGAATCTTGGCCCAGGGCAAATTGACTTTCGCTTCTTTGGCCTAGGTAACTTAATGTCTGTGATTGTTTCACTTGCCACGGGGCAACAATCTCAGGCAATCGTGAATTTGATTGAACAACGCTGGCAAGATTTGATTGGATACATGCCGCTAAAAATTTGCTTTCCGGCAGTAGAAGGTCGGGATTGGAAAATCATAACGGGCTGCGATCCTAAGAACATTCCCTGGTCATATCATAATGGCGGCAGTTGGCCCGTTTTACTCTGGTTTCTAACTGCCGCAATGTTAAAGATGGGCAGAGACGATCTAGCTCATAAAGCATTAGAAATTGCTGAGAAACGCCTATTGCCTGATCAATGGCCCGAATACTATGACGGCAGAACGGGGAAACTGATTGGCAAGGAAGCCAGGAAATATCAGACCTGGACGATCGCCGCTTTTCTAGTTTCTAAAGCGTTGCTAGAAAATCCTAGTCACCTTGCTCTGATTAGTTTTGACGAAAATCTAGAAGTAGATGCTTGCCTAATTAAAGGTTCGCCTATGAAAGAGACTCATTCTCCTAACAAGGTGATTTGATGAACTTCATAGCAGATTGCCCGATGAGACATCCGAATTTCTAGCCCCATGAGGAATATGCCTACTAGCAAAACGCCTGTGCCAATCAGAAACAATATCAATGCGATAGTTCCAATTGCTCCTGCCTTCAGTACGACAGATAGGGCAATTACAAACATAGTGAAGATAAAAATGGTGGTTGCACTGTAAGCTAACAACGCTGACCGTTGAATCAATCGATGACGGTGAATCAGGATAGGAAGCTGGCGATCGATCGCTTGAAGTCGTTCTAAGGTGAACGTGTTTCCGGTTTTCTCAGAGCGCACCAACTCAAACCGTTCGTGGGATAGCGCACGGATGCCCTGACCAACGCTGGCGTATCGTGCCAAAGCTCCATTTTGAAACAACATACAGGCTGTAATTAATACGACTGGAGCAATAATTAGTTGAATGGTTTGAGCAATATCCACCGCAGTCATCAGCACTGTTCACTTTTTGTTTAAAACTTGAAGAATTTGCCAAATCGAGCTTGGGGTCAAAGACCCCAAAACACACCGTTATCGTAATTCTATAACTTAGACCTGACCAAAAGTTGAGAAGCAACCTATCTTTAAGAGTAGGTCAAAACTGATGGCTTTAATGATCAGAAACAGGCTCAGCTATAAGTGACATTTAGCGATTAACTTTGTAAGCTGCTCAGGGGAGAATTACGATCAGCAAGCAAGATGATTGCAACCCTGCTAGAAACGACGAAAGTATCATGAATGTCATTTTTTTAGGTTAACTTTGATGTAATTTAAGTTTGAGTGTGATAGGGTCGTTCTATTCCTGAAGTAAAAAGCTTTCCATCAACGTCTGTAGAGCGTTTGAAGTATTCGTAATAGACGTAAGCCATTCAATATTTCACAAATGAACCTTTAACTTCTCTAACTTACGTTGCATTTAAGCAAATCATAGGATTCAAATTCTTTGAGCTTTGCTTAATGCTTCATGAAAGCATTTCAAAAAGTTTTAACTCATCCGTTCATTCTTGATCGAATTAACAGCATCACTTGGAGTAAGTATGAAACTGGAAGGCAAAGTTGCACTGGTTACGGGTAGCAGCCAAGGAATTGGACAGGCGATCGCCATTCGTCTCGCTCAAGAGGGAGCAAGCGTTGTGATCAACTATCGCTCCCATCCTGAAGGGGCAGAGGAAACCCTTTCAAAGGTAAAAGCAGCGGGTGGTGAATGTCATATGGTTGATGGCTTCACCGTTCAAGCCGATACGGGTATGGTTACTGATGTGCAGCGCATGATCGCAGATAGCATCGCTCACTTTGGTAAGTTAGACATCTTAGTCAACAATGCCGGGATTGAGAAGAATGCAGACTTTTGGAATGTGACCGAGGCAGATTACGATGCCGTAATGAATGTGAATTTGAAGGGCGTATTCTTTGCCACGCAGTCTTTCGCCAAACATGTGATGGAGGCAAAGCAACCGGGCAAAGTGATCAACATTAGCTCGGTTCACGAAGAATTGCCCTTTCCTCACTTTGCGGCTTACTGCGCCAGCAAGGGCGGCTTAAAAATGCTCACTCGCAACCTTGCGGTTGAGCTGGCTCCCTTCGGGATCACGATTAACAATGTGGCTCCAGGAGCGATCGAGACACCCATTAACACCAAACTATTAAACGATCCAGAGAAATTAGGCGCACTGCTGAGCAACATTCCGTTGGGGCGATTGGGCAAACCAGGAGATGTCGCCTCGATCGTCACGTTTCTAGCATCAGCAGAATCAGATTATGTGACGGGCACCACTTTCTTTGTGGACGGTGGGTTGTTATGGAACTATCAGGAGCAGTAGTCATGACTCCAGAAGAAGTTCGATTGCAAGAAGATCGGGAACGAACTGCCTACTGGAAACGCTGGGGCCCTTACCTTAGTGAGCGGCAGTGGGGAACTGTGCGAGAAGATTACAGTCCCTATGGCTCAGCCTGGGATTACTTTTCACATGAGCAGTCGCGATCGCGCACTTATCGCTGGGGCGAAGACGGCATTGCGGGCATCTCAGACAGTCGGCAGCGATTATGTTTTGCGATCGCCCTCTGGAACGGTAATGATCCCATCCTAAAAGAGCGTCTATTTGGCTTGACGGGCAGTGAAGGAAATCACGGTGAGGATGTCAAAGAGTATTACTTTTACCTTGATAATACGCCTACTCATTCCTACATGAAGTGTCTGTATAAGTATCCGCAGCAGGCATTTCCCTACGCTCAACTGGTGGAAGGAAACCGCAATAGAAGCAAAACCGAGCCAGAATTTGAGCTGCTGGATACCGGAATCTTTGCTGAAAATCGCTACTTTGATGTGTTTGTAGAATATGCCAAAGCCTCACCTGAAGATGTTTTGATTCAGGTGGCGATCGCCAATCGTGGCTCAGAAGCCCACACCTTACATCTCCTACCCACGCTATGGTTTCGCAACACCTGGGACTGGGATTCAGAGAGTGAAAAACCGTTCATCAAAGTGGTAGACGAGAAAGAATTCAGCGTGGTTGAAGCGGCTCATCCAACCTTGGGAACTCGTTGGCTTTACTGTGAAAGCGGTTCAGACTTGCTTTTTACGGATAATGAAACGAACTACAACCGGCTGTTTGGGGTGCCCAATAAATCACCTTATGTGAAAGACGGCATCAATGATTATGTGCTTCAGGGGCAGCAGGATGCCGTGAATAGCGATCGCATTGGCACCAAGTTTGCGGCTCACTATCAGCTATCGATTGCACCGGGAGAAACAAAGACAATTCGTCTACGCCTGAGTGATGTCGCGACGGTTGCTGAGCCGTTTGGGGCAGAATTCACTTATCTTTTCGATACGCGCAAACAGGAAGCCGATGGGTTTTATCAGCGGATTAATCCATTCCCCATGTCAGAGGATGAACGCAATATCCAGCGACAGGCATTTGCAGGCTTACTGTGGAGCAAACAGTACTATCACTATGTGGTGCAAGACTGGCTCAATGGCGATTCTGGGCAGCCACAACCCCCACCTGAACGCAAAGCAGGACGCAATCGTGAGTGGAGCCATTTGTTCAGCGAAGACATTCTCTCGATGCCTGACAAATGGGAATATCCCTGGTTTGCTGCCTGGGATCTGGCATTTCACCTGATCCCGCTAGTGGTGATTGATCCCGATTTTGCCAAGATGCAACTCGATCGCCTGACTCGCGAATGGTACATGCAGCCCAACGGTCAGTTACCCGCCTACGAATGGGCATTTAGTGACGTGAATCCGCCTGTGCAAGCGTGGGCAGCGTTGCGGGTGTATCAGATTGAGCAAAAGTTTTATGGACGCAAAGATCGCCAGTTTCTCCAGCGAGTCTTTCACAAACTGCTGCTCAACTTTACCTGGTGGGTCAATCGCAAAGATGTGGCAGGCAAAAATGTCTTTCAGGGTGGTTTCTTGGGACTGGATAACATTGGAGTATTCGATCGCAGCAAAGAACTGCCTACGGGCGGCTATCTCAATCAAGCAGACGGCACCAGTTGGATGGGAATGTATTGCTTGAATATGCTGGCGATCGCCCTAGAACTGGCAAAGGAAGATAATTCTTACGAAGACATTGCTAGTAAATTTTTTGAACACTTTCTCTATATTGCTGACGCGATCGATGGCATTGGAGATGCCAATATTGCTTTATGGAATGACGAAGACGGGTTCTACTACGACGCGCTGCAATTGCCGCATGGACAGCAGTTGCCGCTCAAGGTGCGATCGATGGTGGGGTTAATTCCCCTCTATGCCGTGACCGTTCTGGAGTTAGAAACATTAGAGCAATTTCCAGGTTTCAAAAAGCGGATGCAGTGGTTCATTCAGAATCGCCCAGATCTGAAAGACAATGTTGCCTGCATGGAAACTCCTGGTACGGGAGCCAGACGATTATTGTCGATTGTGTACGGCGCAAAACTACGGCGAATCTTGCAGCGAATGTTAGATGAAAGTGAGTTTTTCAGTCCTCACGGCATTCGGGCGATTTCCAAATATCATCAGGAACATCCCTATGTGCTGGAATGTTCTGGTGAGAGCTACTACGTCCACTATGAACCAGCTGAATCAACAACTGGTTTGTTTGGCGGCAACTCCAACTGGCGCGGCCCAATCTGGTTTCCAGTCAATTATCTGATTATCGAAGCGCTCTGGCAGTTTCACAGCTACTTTGGTGATGCGTTTAAGGTGGAATGTCCGACAGGTTCAGGGCGGGAAATGACGCTGCGGGAAGTGGCGATCGCCCTTTCTCACCGTTTAGTTGCCCTGTTTGAGCAAAATGAGTCGGGTCGCCGTCCGCTCTATAGCGACTTAGAAACTTTTCAATCCGATCCGCATTGGCGCAATTACATTCTGTTTCACGAATATTTTCACGGTGACAACGGTTCAGGGTTAGGAGCCAGTCACCAAACTGGATGGACAGGATTAGTGGCTGCCATGATCCTGCAGAATGCCGAACACCGGGCACAAGGAGGTTAAAGTGAACACACTTAAACAGCATTGGCCCGAATACTTAATGGAAGCGGCACTGCTAGGGCTGTTTATGATTTCTGCGGGAGTGTTTACAGTCATCTTTGAGCATCCCAACTCACCGATTCATCAAGCGATCGCCAATGCTGATTTGCGTCGATTCCTGATCGGTGTGGCAATGGGAACGACGGCTATCGCCCTAGTTTATTCTCCCTGGGGTAAACAATCTGGCGCACACATGAACCCCGCCGTCACACTCACCTTTTACCGACTGGGCAAAGTAAAACGACAGGATACGGCTTTCTACGTTCTATTTCAATGCTTGGGTGGATTGCTGGGGGTTTACCTGGTCGCCTTAGCCTTCAGAAATGAATTTACGCAACCACCTATCAACTACATCGTCACCATACCCGGAGCAATGGGCTGGATTGCTGCCCTGTTAGGTGAATTTGTGATTGCCTTCATTATGATGCTCACGGTCTTACTCACCAGCAATCACAAAAAGCTCAGTCGTTATACAGGCATCTTTGCAGGATGCTTGGTAATGCTCTACGTCTTTCTAGAAGCCCCACTCTCCGGGTTTGGCATGAACCCCGCCCGTAGTTTTGCCTCTGCTTTTCCTGCCCAGGTTTGGACAGCATTTCCGCTATATATTTTTGCTCCATTAATTGGCATGTTTTCTGCTAGTGAATTATATCTGTCTGTGTTTGGGCAACGGGCCGTCAAGTGCGCCAAACTCAATCACCATACCCACAAACGCTGTATTTTTCGCTGCAACTACAACCAGGAGGGTGAGGTTGACTTGAGCGATCGCCTCTCACTCCCCAAACCGTAGGTTGGGTGAACCAAAGCATAACCCAACATCCACAGAATCCACACATTAGCGAAATTCTACACGTTGAGTCTTGTTCCTTAACCCAACCTACATCTTTTAATTCCTCATCTCTAAAAGTAGCTTCTATGATCCCCAACACTCACTACGACTTCATCATTATCGGTACAGGTGCAGGAGGCGGCACACTCGTCCATCAGCTTGCCCCTACCGGAAAGAAGATTTTGATTTTGGAGCGTGGGAGCTTCTTACCGCGCGAAAAAGCTAACTGGAGTGCCAAAGAGGTTTATCAAAAAGAGCGATACCACACTGATGAAAAGTGGTACAACCTTGAGGGCAAATCCTTTCGTCCAGGTGTAGGGTATTGGGTTGGCGGTAACACCAAGGTTTACGGTGCGGCACTCCTGCGAATGCGAGAACGAGACTTTGATACAGTCACTCACCATGAGGGGTTTTCCTCTGCCTGGCCCTTAAAATATCAGGACTTCGAGTCCTATTACACGGAAGCAGAAAAGCTCTACAACGTACATGGGTTGCAGGGTGAAGACCCGATTGAACCACCCATGAGTGAGGGCTATCCCCATCCTCCCGTGAGCCATGAGCCTCGGATGCAAGATATCAACGATGGTTTTCGGCATCAGGGCTTGCATCCCTTTCATTTGCCATTAGGAATCAAGCTGGATGAAACAAATCCAGACTTTAGTCCCTGCATTCGCTGCAATACCTGTGATGGCTTTCCCTGCCTAGTTCACGCTAAAGCCGATGCTGATGTGAATGCAGTGCGCCCGGCTCAACAGCACAGCAATGTCACTCTAGTAACCCAAGCCAAAGTGGTGCAACTGCACACCAGTGCGTCGGGACGAGAAGTGACTGGTGTGGAAGCAGAAATTGAGGGAAAATCACAGCTTTTCACCAGTGATATAGTCGTAGTTTCCTGTGGCGCAATTAACTCTGCGCTTTTACTGTTGCGTTCTGCCAATGATCAGCATCCCAATGGTTTGGCAAATCGCTCAGATCAGGTAGGACGCAACTTTATGAAGCATTTGGCAACGGCAATTCTGGCGCTTAGTTCCAAGCCAAACCCCGCCGTCTATCAAAAGACGATCGCCATTAACGACTTCTACTGGGGCGAACCAGATTTTCCTTATCCAATGGGGCAAGTCCAAAATACGGGCAATGTGCTGGGAGACATGATTCCGGCTGAAACACCTGCTGTATTAACACCGCTTGTTAAACTGGTTCCAGGCTTCGGGCTTGAACAAATTGCCAGCCATTCAACGGGTTGGTGGCTACAGTCCGAAGATTTACCTGATTCAGACAATCGGGTTCGGGTAATGGGTGACAAGGTCTGTTTAGAGTACAAACCCAACAATACAAAAGCGCACGATCGCTTGGTGCAGCGCTGGATCAAAGTATTGGAAACCAATGATCACTCGATGCAGCCTTTTATCATTCCAATGGGCATTTATCCACGTAACAGCATTCCCTTACAGGCAGTGGGACATCAGTGCGGTACCTGTCGTCTGGGCGAAGATCCAACCACCTCAGTGCTTGACCTTAACTGTCGCACCCATGATGTAGACAATCTCTATGTGGTAGATGGCAGTTTCTTTCCCTCAAATTCTGGCGTGAATCCCACATTGACGATTATCGCGAATGCGCTGCGAGTCGCAGATCACTTAAAAGATCGGGTGAAATAAAAGCCTAAACAATTGTGTTCCTTCAAAAATCAGAATAATGCCAGGATTCGGTAAGGTACTCAAGCGAACTTTTCTCTCTTTTGGGGTGGCGGGGGCGATCGCCCTAACTGTTCCTAATCGCGCCATTTCCCAAAATCAGCCACGTCAAACTTCATCAGCCCCAATTATCCTCACTCAAGCGACTGTCGCAGAGTCAACGGTTCAAGCGGTAGCCAGTGTAGGAATGACAGTATCAGACATGGAGAGCATCCTGGAGTTTTACACCGAAGTCTTACCCTTCCGCAAAATTTCAGATGTGGAAGTATGGGGCAGTGAGTATGAACAACTGCAAGGTATATTTGGGGTGCGAATGCGAGTGGTGCAGTTACAGCTAGGCGATGAGGTAATTGAACTGACGGACTATCTCACCCCTGAGGGGCGACCGATTCCAGCCGACTCACGCAGCAACGACCATTGGTTTCAACACATTGCAATTGTCGTGAGCGATATGAATGAAGCATATCAACATCTGCGACAACACAACATTCAGCACGTTTCTACCGCCCCACAACAGCTACCCGATTACATTCCAGCCGCCGCAGGGATTGAGGCGTTTTATTTTCGCGATCCAGAAGGACACAATTTAGAAATTATTTACTATCCAGAGGGCAAGGGCAATCCTCGCTGGCAAGAATCTGGTAATGAGTTGTTTTTAGGAATTGACCATACGGCGATCGCCATCTCTAACACACCAGCCAGTCTCGCATTCTACCGTGATCTGCTAGGACTAACAGTTGCAGGCGAAAGTGAGAACTACGGTACAGAACAAGCCCATCTCAATCAGGTATTTGGGGCACATTTGCAAATTACTGGACTGTGGGCACCTTCGGGAATGGGCGTTGAATTTTTGGAATATCTCACGCCTTCGACTGGGCGATCGCTACCGAATGATGCTCAGGCAAATGACCTGATAGGCTGGCAAACTACATTGGTAGTTGAAGATGTAGATGCAACGGCACAGCGAGTGCGATCGGGTGGCTATGATTTCGTCTCATCAGGTGTAATTCGGTTGCCGGATGATCAGCTAGGATTTCGCGAAGGCTTTTTAGTGCGCGATCCTGATGGTCACTTGATCCGAATTGTGGAGCAATAAGACTTTTACACATGAATATTGAATTTGGGCGAGAAATTTGCGGTACGCTGCCAACAGCCGAATCGCGAGAATGGCTAGTCACCAACGGTATTGGCGGATATGCCTCTGGTACAGTTGCAGGACTGTTGACCCGCCGATATCATGGCTTACTCATGGCGGCATTGAATCCGCCATTAGGACGTACCCTACTCGTCACCAAACTGGATGAGACTGTTTACTACAACGAACAGTCTTATTCGCTTTTTACGAATCGTTGGGTAGGCGGTGCGGTCAGTCCGGTGGGATATTATCACATCGAGCGATTTTTTCTAGATGGGACGACTCCCGTTTGGCAGTTTGCCTTTAGCGATGTCCAACTTGAAAAGCGAGTCTGGATGCAGCCCGGAAGCAATACCACCTATGTGCAATACACGCTGAACCGCGCCACGCAACCGTTACAACTCACACTTCAGGCATTTGTGAACTACCGCGACTATCATGGCAGTACTCAAGGCAATAGCTGGCAAATGGGCATTGAGGCGACCGCCCAAGGTATCCAAATTACTGCCTTTCCGGGTGCAACTCCAGTCTATTTACTCAGCAATTCTGCCAGCGTCACTCCGGCTCATGAGTGGTATTACAACTTTGATTTAGCGGCGGAACGCGATCGCGGATTGAGCGATCGAGAGGACCATCTCCATTCTGCAACCTTTACCGTCACTCTCGATCCAGGCGCATCTGTCACAATCGTTGCCAGCACTGAGCCGCAACCCAGTTTAGAGGGTGAGAGCGCTCTTAAATCAAGAACCGCTCATGAGCAAAAGTTAATTCAACTGTTTGAAATCAGCCGTCCGATTCATGCTGAGAAAACTCCAGCCTGGATTCATCGACTGGTGTTAGCTGCCGATCAATTTATTGTTGATCGCGAAGCGTATGCAGAACACTCTCGCCCTTCATCTAACGATCCTGTAGGCAGAACTATTATTGCTGGCTATCACTGGTTTGGCGACTGGGGACGCGACACGATGATTAGTCTATCCGGACTGACGCTGTCTACAGGTCGTCCAGAAATCGCCCGATCGATTCTTCACACCTTTGCCCAGTATGTCGATCAGGGAATGTTGCCCAATCGCTTTCCTGATGCCCGAGAAACCCCCGAATACAACGCAGTTGACGCGACGCTCTGGTACTTTGAAGCCATTCGCCAATATTACGGTGCAACGGAAGATAATGACCTGTTGCGCGACCTGTTTCCTGTGTTGGCAGACGTAATCGATTGGCACTGTCGCGGCACTCGTTACAACATTCACCTGGATGCGGCAGACGGCTTGCTCTATGCCGGAACAGCAGGCGTGCAGCTAACCTGGATGGATGCCAAGGTTGGCGATCAGGTGATTACTCCTCGGATTGGCAAACCGATTGAGATTAATGCGTTGTGGTATAACGCTCTTCGTACTATGGCAAAGTTTGCGCGGCAGATTGGTAAACCGCATCAGGAGTATGAGGCGATCGCCGATCGCACCTTAGCCAAATTCTCTCGCTTCTGGAATGAAGCAACGGGCTACTGCTACGACGTAATCGATACACCCGATGGAGATGATGACTCTCTGCGACCGAATCAGATCTTTGCCGTATCGTTACCTCAAAGCCCACTCACACCATTTCAGCAGCAGCGAGTGGTGGATGTCTGTGGGCAAAAGCTGCTCACTTCTCATGGGTTGCGATCGCTCTCTCCTGATCATCCTGACTATGCAGGATGCTACGTTGGGAATGGAGCCGAACGCGATTGCGTTTACCACCAGGGAACCGTTTGGGGTTGGCTACTCGGTGCCTTTGCCCTAGCGCATCTGCGAGTTTACAATGATCCTACACAGGCGCAAAAACTCCTGGAACCGATGGCAAACCACCTCACCACACGTGGTTTAGGAAACCTCAGCGAAATTTTTGATGGTGATGCTCCCATGACTGCGAAAGGCTGCATTGCCCAAGCCTGGACAGTCGCAGAAACTTTGCGAGCCTGGTTAACGGTTAAGAATTAGAAGATAACTTTATGTTTGATCAGTTTGATTGCTGACACGACCAGCAGAAATAACCCACAGCACAGTGCCGCAACTAGGTTTTCTCCTATTCTTGACGAGAAGATAATGATAAATCCTTGATCTTTAATTAACGCTGAAAAACTTGAAACGCAAAACGGCATCAGATAGAGCCTGAACGTTTGCCAGTAATCCCATTTACCATGACTCGGCTTTCCAGATGAGACGCTTAACAATAGAGCCGTTCCAATCACAGCGCTGATGCCAATTGCGTTAATCCAGATCTTAGGTGAGGGATCAAAGTAGAAATAAACAATGGCAACATACCAAATCAAGTAGCACCAAAGAATAGCTTTATTTGACTTGATCTTATAGAAATACTGAATTAGCCCTTTCATATCTCATTCAGCACTCTTCTAGCTTCCCTAATCTGGAAAATGAGTGTTCAAAGATGTAGCGTGACAGTCGTTTCTATCAAAATCGGTTGGTATCCCGCATCACCAGGTGACACTACAGAAATGAAAACGAGTGGCTTATCTCCATCGTTGAATACACCATGTACGCAGCCCACTGGAGCAACAACAACATCTCCAGCGGCGATCGCCTTCATCGTTCCCGCCTTGTCCAGATAATATTTGCCGCTTCCCTCTAAAATAGTCCAGGTATCCTGCCCGTTAGGATGAAGGTGTGGAGAAATCTCCTGTCCTGGTTTAACGTACCAGGCAACCACAACCGCATCCTGAGATTCTGTGATCACTGAGCGGATCGGTTCCCCATCTGCTGGTTGAAGAAACTGAGAACTGTTGAATATTCTAGTGATACTCATCTTTGCGCTCTACCTTGCTAGGAATAGGGCAGATTCACCAACATAGTGCTGGTTTTCCCAAATATTTCTGTAGTACGGAATCCGTTTTGTAAAAAAGCAATATTTGGTGTACAGGCGAAGCATTCGGCAAAAGAATTGTGCTTTAGGGGTAGGGACTGTGACCGAATGCTCCGCCCCTACCGATGCCGCTACTCTACAGACAGATTTGGTATAGGACGATTATTTCACTGAATACCCTAAAACATTGTTTCATTAGTAACCTTTGGACAATCGAGATGGCTCAAACCCGTGTTCCAGCTAAGCGTTCTGCCCAAGTTTCGTTTTGATCTAAGGATAGAACGACCCTTTGGTAAAACTCATCTTTGAGATCGAGGACGAGGTAGTGGCGATCGCCCGTCACATACCAAAACTCTTTGCCGCGATCGCTGTAATAGGTGCCTGCTGCAAATAAACCAGGAATTGCAGTTCCAGGCATTCTATACTGCAACCGAGAAGAGGGTTTCTCAGTGGAAACTTGCTCGATGTGAGCAAGAGGAATCTCAAAGGCGTAGTTAAACTGGAGCGCTAACAGTTTTTCTAGAAAGGTTAGGTTTATTTTGAGGCGATCGCCTTCTATTTGTAAATTCATTTAAGCCTCCTCATCCCCAATTCCAACGTCTTCTGGAGTGTGCCTAGAGTTAGCTTTTCGCGCTTTGCGCGAAAAGCTAACTCTTAAAGAGAACCTAAGTCTCCAACATTTGCAGGCGATACAGGCTGGCATAGAGTCCGCCTTGTTCCAGCAATTCTTCATGGCTGCCCGATTCCACCAGTCGCCCTTGCTTCAGAACTAAGATGCGATCGACCTTGCGAATCGTTGAGAGGCGGTGAGCAATAATGATTGCAGTTCGCCCAATCAACAGTTTATCTAAAGCCTGCTGAATCATCGCTTCTGTCCCTACATCCAGGTTAGCTGTCGCTTCGTCTAACACCAGGATGGGAGGATTACGGATTGCCGCCCGCGCAAATGCTAAAAGCTGCTTTTGTCCGCCCGACAGGTTTGTACCCCGCTCCCGCAGCAACGTATCGTACCCCTCAGGTAGTTGCTCGATGAAGCTGGCGACGTTAGTCTGCTCCGCTGCGGCTTTGATTTGCTCGATCGAGTAGGTTTCTCCCAAAGCAATGTTGCCCTTAACATCACCCGCAAATAGAAAACCATCCTGCAAAATCACAGCCATGCGGCGACGCAACTCTCCCTGAGGCATGTCTCGCACATCAACATTGTCGAGTAAAATTTGTCCTCGATTGATTTCATAGAGACGGCAAAGCAGGCGAATGATTGAGCTTTTTCCTGCTCCTGTTGGTCCGACCAGCGCTACTTTTTCACCAGGACGAATGGCGAAGTCTAAGTCTCGCAAGACATATTCATCTGGCTTGTAGCCAAACCAAACGTGGTTAAAGCAGATTTCACCAGGAACGGTCGAAGAAGGAGGAAGGATCAGGGATGAGGGACGAAGGGAAAGGTCTTCGGGAGCGATTTTGGTGCGAGGGGAGCGAGGGGATGAGTCAGTGGAAAGGGTAGGGGTTTCGGGATCACGAATTTCGATCGGTTCGTTGAGGATGTCGCTCACTCGCTCTAGGGCAGTGAAGCCTGCCTGGATAGCGGTAAACCGTTCGGCAAACTGACGCAGCGGGTTAAATAGGCGTTGGGCAAACAAGATGAAGGTTGCTAGAGCGCCCAGAGATAGGTTGTCTTGCAGGACGAGTAAGCCGCCCAGCCAGAGCACTCCCCCGATCGCCACCAGCGCAATCCACTCTAGTGTGGCTGAGACGGCAGAGTCATAGAAAATAGTTTTGTCAACTTCGGTGATGTAGCGTTGGTTGACGGTGCGAAACAGTTCGGAGTTAAACTGCTCTCGCCGAAAAAGCTGAACCACCCCAATGCCGACAATGTTTTCTTGCAGGGTAGAGTTGAGCGCAGATAGTTCTTCTCGCGCTTTGTAGTTGGCAACACGAAACTGATGCTGAAAGAAAATCATCAAACCTGTCACTGGGATCAGCATCAACACCAGCATCAGGGCAAGCTGCCACTGCAAGGTAAACATGATGACGCTGATCACCAGCATCGAGAACAGATCGCTGATGATGCCGACCGCCCCAGTCGAAAACACATCTCCTAGCGCATCTACGTCACTGGTGAGGCGTGTAATCAGGCGACCTACGGGGGTGCGGTCAAAAAATCGGGCTGCAAGGGAGGTGACGTGATAAAACAAGTCATCTCGAATCGCTGCTGTGATCCGCTGTCCCACCTTCTGGATCAGGTAGCCCTGCACGCCGTCTAACGTTAACCGAACGGCGATCGTCAGCATCAGCAAAACGACCAGAATGTTAAGTCCCTGAGAGAGCGATCGCCCTTCTAGAAACCAGGTCACAGGTTCTTCGCGCAGCAGAGAAATCGCCTGCCCCACCAGAATGGGCTGAACGGCTTCTGCTAAGGAAAGTGGTACGAGGAAGGTGAGGGCGAGCGCCAACAGCCGCTTATTTTGCAACGCATAGGGAACTAGCCGCAGCAATAGCCGCCAGTCTGTTTCTTGAATTCGTCTGCCCCGAGCCTCTGTTGTTGTGCTGGTCATGCCAACCCCTGAACGTCAACCGCGTTGCTCAAAGCCACGCATCCCAACTGTAACGCAGGAGACTTTTTATTTGATACTGGCGTTCTACTGACTCAGCCAAAATCTACGCCCTTACAGGGACGCGCGCTTCTTCTCAGACTGGCTAAGCTGGAGCCAGCGTGGCAGCTCTAATCTGCTCGATTCGCTCCTGTAAGCCATCCTGATTGAGCCGATAGCTGAGGGGATGGGCAATCAGACGGGCTGTACTGTCAAATAGGCGATCGATTTCAGTCAGGTTATTCTCCTTCAGCGTTCGCCCAGTTGCAACCAAATCAACGATCGCCTCTGACATTCCGGTAATTGGACCCAGCTCGACCGAGCCATAAAGTGGCACAATTTCTACGGGCAAGTCCAGGCTTTGAAAATATTCGTAGGCACAGCGGACAAACTTAGACGCGACCCGACTGTGGGGCGGTAGATCCAACGCCGAACGATAGGAACTGGCAGCATTTACCGCAACCGACATCCGGCACAGCCCAAATCTTAAATCTGCCAGATGGGCCACTTGAGGCTGCTTTTCACGCAAAATGTCATAGCCTACAATTCCCAACTGCGCCTGACCATATTCCACATAGACGGGTACGTCATAGTTTCGTACTAGCAGCGCTTTAGCCGTGTGGCTGGCATCCCAGACCTCTAGCTGGCGATTGGAGGAATCTAGCAGAATGCTAAAATCCAATCCCACTTCTTTCAACAACCGAACGCTGTCTCCCAACAGCCCACCTTTGGGCATTGCAATAGTCAACATAGAACCAAAATAGGAATGAGGGTTTGGGCAAGAGCCATCTTGATAGAGCGTATCATCAAGCAAATCCCCTCTACCATTTTTGGCGATCGCTTTTATCCGCAGACTTGCATCAAATTAGTTTGTCGCCAAGTAATCATCTAATTTCTCAATGCAATCTGGCAAATTTCTAGGTCCTAATCCAATTCGAAAGTTTTGCCTCCCATAATCAAAATAGAGATTGGGTAAAAGTAGAACTCCTTGCTGATTAACTAAATCGACGCAAAACTCTTCCACATCCCCTGCTCGCTTCAAACTTGGAAAGGCGGTCGATCCTCCTTTGGGTGCTGTCCAATTGAAAAAGTCGGCATGGCTCGCAAAGAAGCGATCGCATGTTTCAATTCCAATTGTTTGATGTTTGTGCGATCGCCTGCCGTAGTTCTAGGCTTCCTTGCGTTTCTGTATAGCCTTTTCTGGTTAAGTTGACAGTATCCTATTGATTAGTTTTGTAGGTTTAGCAACATAAACCAAGAATAGGTGATGAAACAAAATCCGCTGGTTTTCACTCGATCGGTATTGTTATGGGCAAGCCTTGGTATCATTTGCGGCTTATTTGCCTCTATCTATTGGATTATTTTATCGGGAATGATTCAATTCCTTGCCCCAATCAATGGGCTGTCTCTGTTGTTTGTAATGCCACTAGCGGGCTTGCTGATTGGCTTGGTGATTGCTCGATTAGGAAACCCAGGTGAAATTGGACTCATCATTGACAACATTCACCTGAACAAAGGACGACTGGCAACCCGCGAAAATCCTTCCATGATTTTATCTTCACTGATCAGCATTGCCAGCGGCGGAAGCGCAGGGCCAGAATCACCGATGGTGCAGGTGACAGGTTCGGTTGGGACATGGCTCGCCGACCGATTTCAGCTTAAAGGAGAGGCACTTAGAAGCCTCAGTATTGCGGGTATGGCATCTGGCTTCACGGTCTTATTTGGTGCGCCCTTAGGCGGAACGTTTTTTGCCTTAGAAATCCTGCATCATCATCATGTTGTCGAGTATTACGAAGCAATTTTGCCTGCAATCGTTGCCAGTTGTGCCAGCTATACAATCTTTGCAGCCATCACTCAGCTTGGCATCGGTCCAATCTGGCACTTTCCTCAATACAACATTGACAACATCGACGATTTTGCTCAAGCAATGCTGTATGGAATTGTGGGAGCAGTCGTAGGCTGGTTCTTTATCATTGTGTTTCGCAAATGTGAGTACTTATTTGAGAGGCTGCGTGGTCCTATCTACTTACGCACTACTCTGGCAGGGTTAGGGCTTGGCATCCTAGCAATGGGGTTTCCGTTAACTCGCTATTTTGGTGAATACCAACTCGAAGAAATTGTCGAAGGAACCTTTACCACGACATTTCTTTTACAATTAGCAGCAGCCAAAATACTGGCAATTTGCATTACAGTTACCGGAGGCTGGCGGGGCGGAATTATTATTCCCCTATTTTTCACGGGAGCTTGTTTAGGAAAGGCGATCGCTGTTGTTTATCCTGAATCTAACGCCGCTCTAGCCATGATTTGTCTCATGGCGTCTCTCAATGTAACAGTCACTCGTACTCCAATCAGTACAACGCTACTGCTTTCGAAGTTGACAGGCTTCAGCACGCTCACGCCAATTCTCTTTGCTAGCATGGTTGGTTTTTTCCTGGCTCCTCGCATTCCTTTTATCGCATCTCAGCTCAAAGCAAATGAGCCTATCAAAGAAGCCAATTAGGGGTTCTGTCGATACTGTCAACTTAACCACTAGACAGTTCTATCAGTCACATAGTCATTCACAAGAAGAGATCACATGGACAATAGTTTTCAATTCACGCAGCACCGTAGGATTGAGGTGAGTACTTAGCCGCGCAAATTGGTTAGAAGTTTGTCTCACACTGAAGGGTTTCGCCAAAAGATAACACCAGCAATGATCAAGAGAACTATCGACACTGCATCAAAGTAAATGATCCGTTGAATTCCCTGCGTTAATTCTGGTGTAGTGATACATAGTCCAATGAAAGCAAGTTTGCTGACTACAGCAGCAGTAATAACCATCATTCGCAAATGATGAAGGAATGCTCCGTAAACTAAGGCAGCACCGAGTACCCCCAGCATGACCTGACGATGCCTGACTAGCAGCAAGATGGCATCATCTTCAAAAGTAACATTGTACAAAGATGTGATTCCAGTTGGATTTAATGCAGTGATGACTGGAGAAGCTGTAATCACACCAATGACTACTAAGATTGCGATCGCTGCATTTCGACCTGGTTTAGACATTCAAGTTTCTACTGAAAGCAGTTCCATAGAGGATACGGTGCCTTTGATGTAAATCTCGGCTACCCTCCATAAGTTGTCCATTTTACTGGTTGAAGCGTAATACCTGCTGAATCGTGTTAAGTCGCCGTCTTTGATCCTGCTCTAGCCACGCGATGTCGTTGTCAAATCCAGGCGCTTCGAGTTCTCCAGTCACAGGGTCATAATAGGAGTAAATCCGAGCACACAACAGTGCCTCCTCTAGCTGACTGCCTCGCTGACATTGCTTGAAGTTTTCTACAAAGTCAGCTCCGGCTTGGGGTGCCTGGTTCCATAGATCGACTGCTTGTACCAGGATTTCAGGCTCTAACGTTATGCCTTCTCGTTGAGCATCTTGAAGAATGTGAGGGATGACTTCGTTCTGGATGTGGTGAATTGCGGCTTGGTCGGCTGCCTCTGGTGATGCTGCTTCCATCTGCCAGGCAAAGGTGCCTTGATTGATTACTCCATTGCCTGAATCAATATGGCTGCTCCAACTTTCAGTTTGCTCACCCTCTATGGTTCGAGTTCCTTCAGCGACACCTATGGCGATCGCTCCAACACTATCAGCATGGGCAAACAGTTCATGAGCTTCTGCTCTGAGGTCAGGAATTGGAACCGAGGAAACGGAGTGACTACTGTCGCTTTGAACGTGGGGTGTCACGTCTTGAAAAGTTAGCTTGTAAGCAACTGCCAGTATCACCAGAGTCGCTGCACCAATTAGTGCTCTAATCCTTTTAAAGCGCGCTGTTGTGGCAGTTCGACGATAGCGGCGCGATCGCGGGTGACACCTCTGTCGCGATGGATCTACAATGCGCTCGGTGCGCTTTCTCACTCTGCACATACGCTCTCGACCCCAGTATTGCTCTGGGACTTGAGTCTGGTGCAGCGGGTTGGCTGTGTATACTTGTTGTGGCAAAATATCGTTACTACGCGTCAGCAATTTTTTCTTGTCTCGCAGAGCGAAACTACAAATTAATCATTGCTTTCCAGATCTGAAAGCCGACAATTCCATCTGCTGGAAGGTTTGCCTGCTTTTGAAACTGCTCAACACCTGCATCTGTTTCACTACCAAAGATGCCGTCAATAGCTCCATTATAAAGTCCAGTCTGTTTCAGGAAGCGCTGGACATCAGCAACAGGCTGTCCTGTTTCACCACGCCGTAGCACAGGTGCTGCATCTGTTGCAGCGTAGTTGCTTAAGGGATGACCCGCTTGCATGAGCAACTGTGGCTCAACCTGTGGGGCTTCTGCTCGGACAGATAAACTAGCTACAAGCAATAGACTACAAGCAGAAAGACCGATCAAAGCTGAATTTAGCATGTCGTTCTCCTTCTTCAAGGTTGCTCTTTTGAGTGTGAAGAGACAGCAATTAGACCTCACTACCGCCACTCATAAAACTTCACACATCCTTAGGTCACACGACTTTAGGACTACGGTGTATCTTACTACACATTTATCGAAGGAAATTCTACCTATTGGGGGGTTTTTGATTTGCACCTGCAGCAGGACGGTTTTAAGGTTCAGGGGCAATTTTTATGATTATTTCTCAGCACTTTAGCAACAGAAACGTAAGCTTTTGAGGCATTTGATGTAAAAAAGCTACATGGGAGAGCAAGCGGAAGATGCAACAGCCGTGGGGGTTGTGTCGCAAATAATTTGTGGAGACAAACGGCTCCTGCATGAATCAAGAGTTATATATCAATTCATAGTTGAGTAAGCCAGCAATCAGGTTCAAGTGCAAGCCAAACTGTTTTCTGCGGTTGCGACAACGTCCTGCAAAGGTACGAAAAGTCTCGAAGCCACAGTTTCACGAGTCCCTACAGCAAAGATTTCACCGCCGCGATCGCCCTTCCAAGCTAATCACACTCTTTCCCGTTCATGCCAAAATTTAGACAAGAGGAATGTGATTAGAATTTTTAGAATATTGGAAAGTTAATCTACTGTGTTCAAACTTACCCGAGTAGTCTTTTGAACTACTCCAGGAGTCTCTAAGCTGACTGCCTGACAAATCTTTCTTAATTGCTGATGGGACAAAGCTTACAAACCAGGGAGCGAATTCGACAAAACCAAATTTGGTCATCATAGTCGTGCTTTGCTTTGAGAGAA